>SEFA01000067.1 GCA_004210455.1 Rubrivivax sp.
CTACGGCGGCGGTCGCGGCGGCTACTGAGCCACGCACGGCAGGCGGGATCTTCCCGCCTCGCAATGAAAAAGGCGCTCCTCGGAGCGCCTTTTCTATTGGGGTTCAGGACAGGGTCAGGTCTCGCCCTGGCGATGCTTGCGCGGGCGCCCCGCCAGCAAGCGGTCGAAGACCGCGCCGGGCAACAGCCGCATGACGCGCGCCACGACGCCCATCTGCCACGGGATGAATCTCACCCGCGCCCCCGCCGCGATGGCCGCATAGGCCTTGCGCGCGAAGTCCTCCGGCTGCATCAGGAAGGGCATTCCATAGCGGTTTTCGCGCGTCAGCGGAGTATCGACATACCCCGGCGCAATCGTCACGACCTGCACGCCGTCGGGACGACATTCCCCGCGCAGGCTCTCGCAATAACTGAACACGGCGGCCTTGCTGGAGCAGTAAGCGCCGTGTCCCGGCAGTCCGCGGATACCCGCGACGCTGGCGATGCCCACCAGCGTGCCGCTGCGTCGCGCCCGCATCGCGCTGATGAACGGATGGAAGGTCGCGGCCAGCCCGATGTTGTTGGTGGCATAGAGGCGCTGCATCACGGCCAGGTCCTCGTAGATCGCCGTGTCCATGCCGATGCTGATGCCGGCGTTGGCGATGACCACATCGGGCAGGCCCTGCTCCTCGATGCAGCGACGACCCGTCGCCGCGATCGCCTCGATGTCGCTGACGTCGGCGCGGTACACGCGCCAGCGCGACGCATCCAGGGACTGCTGCCGGGCCCAGTCGGCCAGCTCCTCGACGCGGCGCGCCACCAGCGCCAGGTTCCAGCCCTCGCGGTAGTACTGCAGCGCAAGCGCCTGACCGATGCCGCTGGAAGCACCGGTGATGTAGACGAGTCGGGTCATGGCTTGCTGATGAAGGTCGCGGTGCCGGAGGCGGCCTTGGCAGGTCGGGCGGGTGGCCTGGCGGCCGCGCCGCTGGTTCCGGGCGCGGTGGTGGCGGCCTCGGGACCGGCGGCTTTCGCGGCGCCCTTCTCCGTGCCCTTCTCCATGCCCTTCTCCGCGGCCTGTGCGGCCTTCGAGACTGCCTTCGCGGGCTGCAGCGACGGGCGCACGCCGGGCTGCGCGGCGAAGGTCGCGCGACCGCCGCCGCTGAAGGTCAGGCGACCGGTCAACTGGTCGTAGACGAAGCTCTTCACCTGCATTTCGCCGCCCATGCCGACGATGCGCGCGGGCAGGTGCGACCGGATCTGCTGCTGCGGCACGAAGGCGTGCAGGAACTCGCCGTAGAGCTCCAGATCGGGCGGCTGCGCCGTGTCGCCGGCAGGGTAGCGCTTGACCTTCACGTCGCCCAGCAGCTGCACCTCGCTGCCGTCGCCGTTGGACACGCCGCGCTGCGCGTCCGCGACCAGCAGCTCGTCGAGCTTCCCGTAGGCGCGCAGCTGCGGCGCGTCGATCTCCAGGGTGTCGGTGTCCGGGTAGTGGCGCATCTCGCTGCCGATGATCCGGCCGGTGAGCCGCCCGTCGCTGCTGAAGCGCTGGACCTCGAAGCCGTTCATCCGGTAGTCCGGCTCATGCTTGGGCGCGGTCTTCTCGCGCGGCGCCTCGAGCTGCGGCGTGTTCTTGATGAGCCACCAGGTGAAGCCCGCCAGCGCCGCCATCAGCAACAGCGGCACGTAGCTGGCCAGCATCGACTGCAGGCGCCACACCAGCGGCTGCGCGCGGCGGCGCGGGGCGGTCGGCGGCGGAACGAGTGCCGCCATCAGTGCCCGCTCCCGTCCAGCGTCTCGAGGTGGCCGTGCAGCAGCCGCGCATACTGGCCGGCGGCCATGAGCAGCAGGTCGCAGAATTCGCGCGCGGCGCCGTGTCCGCCGGCGGCCGCGGTCACGTGATGCGCCACGGCCTTCACCTCCGCGTGCGCCTGCGCCGGCGCGCAGGCGAAGCCCGCGCGCACCATCAGCGGCAGGTCGGGCCAGTCGTCGCCGATCGCGGCGACCTCGTCCCAATGCAGGCCCAGCTGATCGAGCAGCGGCTGCGCCGCGGCCAGCTTGTTCTTCGCGCCGTACACGGCGTGGGGCAGGCCCAGATCGGCCACCCGACGCCGCACCGCCGGCGAGTCCCGGCCGGTGATCACGAGGGGCACGATGCCGCCCTGCGCCAGCAGCTTCATGCCGTGGCCGTCCAGCGTGGCGAAGGCCTTGATCGTCTCGCCCGCTTCGCTCAGGTAGATGCGGCCGTCGGTCAGCACGCCGTCGACGTCGAAGATCGCGGCCTTGAGGCCGAGCGCCGGTCCCTGCGCCTTCAACAGCAGTTCGGGCGGGAAGGACAGCGCGGGCTTGAGTTCGCGCACCACGGCCGGCATCGCCGCCGCCGGGTTGCCCGGGGTGTAGGAGGGCGTGCCGCTCATCAGATCACCTTCGCGCGCATCAGGTCGTTGATGCTGATCGCGCCGACCAGGCGCTGTTCTTCGTCGACGGCCAGGACCAGCGTGATCCGCGCCTGTTCCATCAGGTCGGCCGCGACGACCGCCAGCGCGTCCGCGGCGACGGTGCGCGGATTCGGATGCATCACCTGCCCGGCGGTCAGGCCGCGCAGGTCGGTGCCGCGTTCGATCAGGCGACGCAGGTCGCCGTCGGTGAAGATGCCGCCGACCTTGCCGTCGGCGTCGGCCAGCACGGCGCAGCCCAGGCCCTTGTCCGACATCACCCGCATCATGTCGAGCAGCGGCATGTCCGCGCCGACGCGGGGCAGCGAGTCGCCGCTGCGCATCAGGTCGCGCACGTGCGTCAGCAGGCGCCGGCCCAGCGAGCCGCCCGGGTGCGAGCGGGCGAAGTCCTCGGCGCGGAAGCCGCGGGCGTCGAGCAGCGCCACGGCCAGCGCGTCGCCGAGCGCGATCTGCGCGGTGGTGCTGGCCGTCGGGGCGAGGTTCAGCGGGCAGGCTTCCTGCTCGACGCGCGAGTCCAGCACGAAGTCCGAATGCCTGGCCAGCGACGACGACAGGCCGCCGGTCATGCCGATCAGCGTGACGCCCAGGCGCTTGAGCACCGGGATGATGGCGTTGAGCTCGTCGCTCTCGCCGGAATTGGACAGCGCCAGCACGATGTCGCCGGGGGTGACCATGCCGAGGTCGCCGTGGCTGGCTTCACCCGGATGGACGAAGAACGCGGGCGTGCCGGTGGAGGCCAGCGTGGCGGCGATCTTGCGGCCCACGTGGCCGCTCTTGCCCATGCCCATCACGACGACGCGGCCCGCGCTGTCGAGGATGGTCCGGATCACCTGCTCGAACGATTCGCCGAGGCGCGGACCGAGCGCGAGCAGCGCGTCGGCCTCGACTTTCAAGGCCGCGCGGGCCACGTCGAGCGCGCGGGAATGGGTGAGGGCGGCATGGGTCGTCATAAGGGCGAAAGTGTAGCCGCCGGGGTCGATTCAGTCCGGCGCCGGACCCAGCCGCATGGCCACGCCGAAGCCCCCGTCCACGGGGGGCAGGCGCAGGTCGCCGCCATGGGCGCGGGCCACCAGGTCGGCCATCATCAGCCCCAGGCCCATGCGCCCTTCGTACTGCTGGCGCTCCAGGGCGTCGTTGAGATCCACGCGCTGCCAGTCGGCCGTGCCTTCGCCGTCGTCGGTCAGCTGCAGCAGCAGGCCGCCGTCGGCCTGGCGGTGCAGGCGCAGTTGCACCCGCCTGGCGCCATGGCGCCAGGCGTTGTCGATCAGGTTGATCAGCGCCGCGGCGAGCAGGTCGGGGTCGGCGGTGATGGCGGCCTCGTCCTCGGGCAGGTCCAGCGCCAGGCCGTCGGGCAGCGGCAGCAGCGACAGCAGCTCGATCAGGTCCAGGCGCTGCCAGCGCAGGCTCATGCCGGTGCGGAACAGCGTCAGCAGCGCGGTCACGACCCGGCGCAGACGATCCGCGGCCTCGCGGGTGCGTTGCAACCGGGCGCGCGATTCGGGCGGCGCCTCGCGCAGCGCCATCGCGAGCTGCGCGTCCATGCCCGCGAGCGGCGTGCGCAGCGCATGCGCCGCATGGGCGCTGAAGGCGCGCTCGTTGGCCACGCGCTGCGCCAGGCGCTGGCCGAGGTCCAGCACCGCGGCGCGGATCCCGGCGAGTTCCTGGCGGTGCTGTTCGGGCAGCAGCTGGCGGGTGTCGAGCGGGTCGTAGTCGGCGAGCGCGCTCGACAGCTCGGCCAGCGGCGCGAGTTCCGCCCGCGCGCGCCGGTTCATCCACATCATGCAGAGGCCGCCGACCAGCAAGGCCGAGAAGGCGCTCGCGAGCCCCACGCGGCTGCGCACTTCCTTCCGCTCCGCGCTGGTCTGCGCGACCATCAGCCAGCCCGGTCCGGCGACCGTCGACAGCGGGCGCACATGGACGCGCCAATCGTCGCCGTCGGTGCCGTCGTCCTGCCAGTCGCTGAAGCCGGGCGGCAGCTTCCAGGCGTTCACCGGCGCCAGCGGCGAGCGGTGCAGCAGCTTTCCGTCCGCGCCCACGAACTGCCAGGCGAAATGAGTGCTGAGGTCGTCGCTGTCGGCGATCTCGGCCGGCATCGCGCTGCTCTGCCGCAGCAGTTGCCCCAGCACCTGCGAGGACGCCTGCAGCGTCTCGTCCAGCAACTCGTCGACTTCCTCCTGCACGACCAGCCAGACGCTCACGCCCGCCAGCAGCGCCCAGAAGGCGGAGATCAGCAGCAGCTGGCGCGCCAGGCGGCCGGCGATCGACGGGCGGCGCGGTCCTCCGGGCACGTTCCCGGGCACATTTCTGGGTGCGTTCACGGGCACCTTGACGGGACCGTTCACCGGAGCGTCCGCTGCGGCATTCGCGGTCGCGGTCGCCTGCGCCGGCGATGTCACGCGGCCTCCGGACCGAGGCGATAACCCAGGCCGCGCACGGTCTCGATCAACTCGCGGCCGAGCTTGCGGCGCAGGCTCGACACGTGGACCTCCAGCGCATTGCTCAGCACCTCCGCGTCGTCGCCGAGCACCTGCAGCTCCAGGTCGCGCTTCGGGTACAGCCGGCCGGCACGCTGCGCCAGGGCCTCCAGCACGGCCCATTCGCGGGCGGTCAGCTCGACCGGCTGGCCGTCTCGCGTCGCACGCTTGGCGGCGAGGTCCAGCACCACGTCGCCGTACCGGCGCTGCGAGCTGCTCGCGCCCACATGGCGGCGGCTGACCGCGCGCAGCCGTGCGGCGAGTTCCTCCGGCGCGAAGGGCTTCACCAGGTAGTCGTCGGCGCCGCTGTCCAAGCCCTGCAGGCGGTCGGCGAGCAGGTCGCGCGCCGTCAGCATCAGCGCCGGGGTCGACACGCCGCGCTGGCGCAGGCCGCGCAGCCAGTCCAGACCCGAGCCGTCCGGCAGCTGCCAGTCGACCAGCAGCGCCTCGAATTCCTCGTGCTGGCGCGGCAGCACCTCCGACAGGCGCCGCGCCCAGGTCACCGTGTGGCCTTCCGTGCGCAGGAAATCGCGCAGGCCCTCGCCGAGGAGTTCGTCGTCTTCGAGCAGCAGCAGTCGCATGGCGTGAGGGCGGCCTTCAGGCCGTGTCGTCGAGCCGGGAAGATAGCAGTCGCGGCGATGGTGCGCGAGCGCCCGACCCGCTGTGCGATACGGCGCGGGTCTTCAGCCGACCTTCAGCTTCGCTTCAGGACGACTTCAGCGCTGCGGCGCCCACTCAGGCCCCGTGAAGCCGCATCCCCTCTCCTCCCTCCCGCTCGGCGCCGGTTCGTCCGCGACGCCGGTCCTGTCGCCCGTCGGGGCGATGACGCTCCCGGCGCTGCGGCGCGGGTGGCTGGTCGCGCTCGCCGGCCTGGCCGCGCTGCTGCTGTGGGACCTCGCGGGGTGGGACCTCGCCGTCGTGCGACTCTTCGCGGACGCGCACGGCTTTGCGCTGCGCGACCACTGGATGACCGCCGGTCTGCTCCACAAGGGCGGACGCTGGATGGCCACCGGACTGGCGGTGATGCTCGTGATCAACGCCGTCCGCCCGCTGTGGCCCGGCCTCACGCGGCGTGAACGCTGGGGCGCGGTGGCGCTGACAGCGGTCAGCCTGATCCTCATCCCGTTGATGAAGCAGGGCAGCACGACGAGCTGCCCCTGGGATCTCGCCGAGTTCGGCGGCGTGGCGCACTACGTCGCGCACTGGCACGTCGGGATCCGCGACGGCGGTCCCGGTCATTGCTTCCCGTCGGGCCATGCGAGTTCCGCCTTCGCCTTCTTCAGCCTCTTCTTCATGCTGAGGCGGGCATATCCGCGGCAAGCGCGATGCGCGCTCGGCGCGGTGGTCGGCATGGGGGCGCTCTACGGCTTCGCCCAGATGGCGCGTGGCGCACATTACCCCAGCCACACGATGTGGACCTGCTGGATCTGCTGGACGCTCGCTGTCGCTTCGGCGCCGTGGCTGCGAGCCCGCGACGCCGACGCGGGTACATGACGGATTCATCGCCCTGACGTGCGCGGGCTTCCAGAATCGGCGCTCCTGCAACGACTCTGGAGAAATGCGATGGGCAAGAAACTGCTGCTGCTGGCCGGCGACTACGTCGAGGACTACGAGCTGATGGTGCCCTTCCAGGCGCTGCAGGCGGTGGGCCACCAGGTCCATGCGATCTGTCCCGGCAAGCAGGCCGGCGACCACGTCCTGACGGCGATCCATGATTTCGAGGGTGCGCAGACCTACTCGGAGAAGCCGGGTCACCGCTTCACCTTGAACGCGAGCTTCGACGACATCAAGCCGGAGGACTACGACGCGCTCGTGATTCCCGGGGGCCGTGCGCCGGAGTACCTGCGCACGATGCCGGGCGTGCTGCCGCTGGTGCAGCACTTCGCGAAGGCGGACAAGCCGATCGCGGCCATCTGCCACGGCGCGCAGCTGCTGGCCGCGGCCGGCATCATCCGCGGGAAGAAGGTGTCGGCCTACCCCGCCTGCGCGGCGGAGGTCGAACTCGCCGGCGCCAGCTTCGCCGACATCCCGGTCGACCAGGCCGTCACCGACGGCAAGCTGGTCACCGCGCCGGCCTGGCCCGCGCATCCCGCGTGGATCGCCCAGTTCCTGCAGGTGCTCGGCACCAAGATCACGCACTGACCCTCCCCCGCGGTCCTCGGTCGCAACACCGTTGAAGGACGGCGCTGGTTGGGGACGGTGAGGCGTGAGGTTTCAGCGCTTGCCGCTGGGGGAGAGCCGGACCGAGTTCAGTCCAGTGGACTGAACGACGCCGGCGAGCGCTGGAAGACCAGAGGTCTGACAGCCTCATGCCTCGGCGGCCAACGCTTGGCCTCAGCAAGAAAAAGCGGGGCGCCGAAGCGCCCGTCGTTCCGTAACCGCGAGAAACCCGCGGTCGACGATCAGGGGTACAGACCGCGCTCTTCGCGCGCTTCCAGGACCCGCGTGCAGGCCACCGTGAAGGCGGCGGTGCGCAGCGGGATCTTGTGCTGTTCCGCGGTATCCCAGATGCCCTTGAACGCGCCGACGAGGATCTTGTCCAGGCGGACGTTGATCTCGTCTTCGGTCCAGAAGAACGACGAGAAGTCCTGCACCCACTCGAAGTAGGAGACCGTCACGCCGCCCGCGTTCGCGATCACGTCGGGGACGACGATGATGCCGCGGTCGGCCAGCACGGCGTCGCCGTCCGGGGTGGTCGGACCGTTCGCGCCTTCGATGACGACGCGGGTCTGCACGCGCTTGGCGCGTTCACCGGTGATCTGGCCTTCCAGGGCGGCCGGGATCAGGATGTCCGACTTCACGTCCCAGAAGTTCTCGTTGTCGATGCGGTCGGCGCCCTTGAAGCCGCCCACGCCGCCCGTGCGGGCCACGTGGTCCAGCAGGTCCGTCATGTCCAGGCCGTTCTCGTTCAGGATGGTGCCGGTGTGGTCCTGCACCGCGACGACGATCGCGCCGTTGGCGGCGAACATCTTGGCGGCCACCGACCCCACGTTGCCGAAGCCCTGCACGGCGACGCGCGCGCCTTCCAGGTTCACGTTCAGGCGGCGCATCGCTTCGCGACCGACGACGAACACGCCGCGGCCGGTGGCGGCCACGCGGCCGAGCGAGCCGCCCAGCGCGATCGGCTTGCCGGTGACGACGCCGGTGGCGGTCGCGCCCACGTTCATCGAGTACGTGTCCATCATCCAGGCCATGATCTGGCCGTTGGTGTTCACGTCAGGCGCCGGGATGTCCTGCGTCGGGCCGATGATCATGCCGATCTCGCTGGTGTAGCGGCGGGTGACCTTCTCCAGCTCCTTCATCGACAGCGTCTTGGGGTCCAGGCGGATGCCGCCCTTCGCGCCGCCGTAGGGCAGGTTCACCGCGGCGTTCTTGACCGTCATCCAGGCCGACAGCGCCATCACTTCTTCCAGCGTGACGTCCGGGTGGTAGCGCACGCCGCCCTTGCCGGGGCCGCGGGTCAGGCTGTGCTGGACGCGGTAGCCCTCGAAGTGGGCGATGGTGCCGTTGTCGAGTTCGATGGGGATGTCCACGATCAGCGCGCGCTTGGGGCGGCGCAGCGTTTCCACCCAGCGGGCCAGCTTGCCCAGGTAGGGCTCGACCGCGTCGATCTGGGACAGGTAGGTGCCCCAGGGACTGTTGCGCGTGGGGGAGACGAAAGACAGGTTGGGCATGAAATGCTCCGTAACTTTTCGGTGGCGCGAACGGTACCCCGAAGCCCTGCCCGTCCGCCACGTGCGGCAAAGCCGAGTGCACATGCGGGCATGCGCCCCATGCATAAGGCGGCTAGTTTGCACCTGGGAAGTGACCTAAGCCAAGCCCCTTCCGGGGTGGGCGCATCCCTCCCTGCGGGCGCCGGGCTGTGTGTGGAATGCGACGGAGTCCGGGCCGCGCACGCCTTCCGCGCGCCGAGTTGTCCCATCCGGGGCTGCCCGGGGATGCGGCCCATTACCATCCCCGCCATGCTCACCGCGCTGGACCTGACCCTCATCTATCTGATCGCCGCCGTGCTGGGCGTGGTGGTGTGCCGTTCGCTGAAGCTGCCCCCCATCCTGGGCTATCTGGTGGTGGGCGTGGTGATCGGGCCGAACGCCCTGGCGCTCGCCAGCGACGTGCCCGGCGTGCAGCATCTGGCCGAATTCGGCGTGGTGTTCCTGATGTTCGTGATCGGGCTGGAGTTCAACCTCCCCAAGCTGCACAGCATGCGGTCGATGGTGTTCGGACTCGGCCTGCTGCAGGTGGTCGTCACCATCGTCGGGACGATGGCCGGCAACCTCTTCCTGCGCTGGCTGTTCGGGATGTTCGGATGGGCCTGGGATCTGGGGTGGCAGGGGTCGCTGGCGCTCGGGGCGGCGATGGCGATGAGCTCCACGGCCATCGTCGTGAAGCTGATGTCCGAACGGCTGGAGCTGGAAAGCGAACACGGCCGGCGCGTGATCGGCGTGCTGCTGTTCCAGGATCTGGCCGTCGTGCCCTTGCTGGTGCTGATCCCCGCGCTGGGCGGCAGCGGCGCCGAGATGATCGAATCGCTGGGCTGGGCCGCGTTGAAGGCGGTCGTGCTGCTGGTGCTGCTGCTGACCGGCGGCCAGCACCTGATGCGACGGTGGCTGACCCTGGTGGCGCGGCGCAAGAGCCAGGAGCTCTTCATGCTGAACCTGCTGCTGGTCACGCTGGGCCTGGCCTGGTTGACCGAGCACGCGGGGCTCTCGCTGGCGCTGGGCGCGTTCGTGGCCGGCATGCTGATCGCGGAGACCGAATACAAGCACCAGGTGGAACTGGACATCCGCCCCTTCCACGACGTGCTGCTCGGGCTGTTCTTCATCACCATCGGCATGCGGCTGGACTGGCAGACCCTGGTCTACCAATGGCCGCTCGTGATCATCCTGACGCTGGTACCGACGCTGGCCAAGTTCGTGCTGGTGGCGGGACTGGCCAAGCTGTTCCGCGCGCCGACCGGCGTCGCGCTGCGCACCGGTCTCTATCTGGCGCAGGCGGGTGAGTTCGGCTTCGTGCTGCTGACGCTCGGATCGCAGCACAACCTCATCGCCGCGCAGTGGGTCAGCCCGGTGCTGGCGGCGATGGTGCTGTCCATGCTGCTGACGCCGATCATCATCGAGCACAGCAACCGCATCGTCATGAAGCTGTCGGCCAGCGACTGGCTGCTGCAGTCGGTGCAGCTGACGACGATCGCCAAGAAGTCGATCAAGACCGACGCGCACGTGATCATCTGCGGCTACGGCCGCAGCGGTCAGAACCTGGCCACGCTGCTGGAGACCGAGCACATCCCCTACATGGCGCTCGACCTGGATCCGGACCGCGTGCGGCAGGCCGCGGCTGCGGGCAAGAGCGTCGTGTTCGGCGACGCGGCGCGCCTGCCGAGCCTGATCGCCGCGGGTCTGACGCGGGCCAGCGCGGTGGTCATCTCGTACCACGACACGCCGTCGGCGCTGAAGGTGCTGCACGAGGTGCGCGGCCATGCGCCGCATGTGCCGGTCGTCGTGCGCACGATCGACGACACCGACCTCGAGAAGCTGCGCGCCGCCGGCGCGACCGAGGTGGTGCCGGAAGCGATCGAAGGCTCGCTGATGCTGGCGAGCCATGCCCTCGCCCTCGTCGGCGTGCCGATGCGTCGGGTGCTGCGCATCGCGCGGGATGCCCGCGATCGCCGCTATGGACTGCTGCGCGGCTACTTCCATGGCGCGGACGACGACACCTCGGAAGAACGCGATCAGGCCCGGCTGCAGTCCATCAGCCTGCCGATGGCGAGCATCCTCGAAGGACGCACGCTCGGGGAGATCGGCCTGCTGGCATGGGGCGTCAGCGTGGTGTCGGTGCGCCGGCCCAACGGGGCGGTGAAGGACGCCAGCGACGACCTGGTGCTCCAGGGCGGCGACACGCTCGTCGTGTCAGGGACGCCGGAAGCCCTCGCGCGCGCCGAACATGGCCTGCTGGTGGGTTGACAGGGCGATCTGACGTTCGCCGAGCAGTTCGGACATCACGGCCGGCATCAGCAGGAGCGAACCGTCGCGGCTCAGGTGACCCTGGTCCCGGTAGAGCGGTACGCCGTCGCGCTCCACCTGGCACGTGGCCCCGTCGCACAGCAGCGGTTCGAAGCGCAGCACCGGCAGACGCGTGTCCGACTTCGCCAGCTCGGTAATGAATCGGTGCTCGGCGGCACGGCGGCGCTTGTCGTCTGCCTCGTCGATCACACAACCCGGCGTCGCCCCGATCGTCCAGCGCCGCGCCTGCCGGCGCTCCAGACATCCCGCGATGTCGAACGGCGCGGACGGCGGCGGCGCCACCACCATCACCCGTTTGCCCATCGCGCGCAGCCGCCTGACCGTCGACGTCAGATCGTCGAGCAGCGCCGCCCGCATGGCCGCTTCTCCTCGCAGGCGATCGCCGCCGCGGGTGCGCTGGAGTTCGTACGTCGAGTCGTCCAGGTACTGCGTCAGCAGGCTCGAGAGCACCACGGTGTCGATCTCCGGATGCCGTGCCAGCCAGCGCAGCACCGAGGCGTTGAAGGCCTGGCACTGCTCGATCCACGGGGACGCGAAGCTGTTGCCCCGACCCAGTTCCGGACGCACCGGCGTCAGATCGGGGAAAGGGCCGCATGAGGACTTCGTCGCCTGAACCAGGCCTTGATCGCTGGCCACGCGGACAAGACCCGGCACCAGGTGCATCGCGTAGGAATCGCCCCACACCATCCACCGCGCGCCGGGGCGCGTGCGGCAGTCCTCGCGGCCGTCGAACGGCTGTTCGGCATCGCAGTTGGCGGACAGGCCGTAGTTGGCCTTGCGCAGTTCGACGAAATCAATCGAGCCCGGCGCCGGCTTGTGCAGCGCCAGCACGATGCCGCCGAGCGCTAGCACCACCGTGCCGGCGCCGAGCACGAGCGCACCGCGTCGGCCGGTGATCAGCGCCTTGGCCGGCCGCTCCACGGCGCGATGCAGCGCCCACGCCAACGGGAACGCGAGCAGCACCGCGCCAAGTCGCCAGGCCAACAGCGCGTGCGGATCGGCCTTCAGTCCGACCCAGGCGTTGTGGAGGAACGCGATCAGCGGCCAGTGGACGAGATATAGCGCATAGGACCAGTCGCCGATGCGGACCAGCGGCGCGGCCGCGCGCGGGAGACCGGCGGGTTCGCGGAGCAGCAGGACCAGCGTGGCAATGCCGACGATGAGCGCCGCCGGCCCGGGATGCGCCTGCCCGAACCACTGCGGCGCGATCGGCACGATGAGGAGCAAGCCCCAAGCCGGCCACGCGAGCCATCGAAGCGCCCGCCGCACTTGCTGCACTGGCTGCATGCGCTGTACGGACGCCGCGCCCGTTCCTTCGCGCGCGGCGCTCAGCAATGCGCCAAACGATCCGAGGCCCAGCTCCCACGCCCGTGTCGGCAGCAGGTAGAACGCGCCGCTGGCGTCGATCGGCTGCCACCACAGGAGCAGGCCGAGGCTGGCCGCCGTGACGAGGATCGCGACGCCCGCCCGGAGGCGCGCGGGGCTGAATACCAGCAGCGCGGGCAGGACGAGGTAGTACTGCTCCTCGAGCGCGAGCGACCAGAAGTGCAGCAGCGGCTTGAGGTCGGAAGCGCCCTGGAAATAGCCGGTCTGCCGCCACAGCACAACGTTGTTCGCGAAGCCCAGCGCACCGAGCAACTGGCCGACGAAGTCGATCTGCTCGCTGCGGTTGAGCGCCCACGGCGCCATCAGCAGGGTGGCACCGAGCACGACGTACGCCGCTGGGAGCAGTCGTCGCGCGCGTCGCCCGTAGAACGCGCGGAAGCTGAAGTCGCCGCGCTGCAGCGCGCGCTGGATCAGCCCGGTGATCAGGTAGCCGGAGATGACGAAGAAGATGTCGACGCCGAGGTAGCCGCCCGACGCGCCGGGGATCTGCGCGTGATACAGCAGCACCCACAGCACGGCGATCGCCCGCAGGACCTGGATGTCGTCGCGCAGCGGAACGTCACCGGCCGCGTGCGGGCCGTGCGGGTCATGCGGGCGATGGAAGGGCGTCGGAGAAAGGCTTGTCACCAAGGCGTCAGAACGGAAACGGGAAGAACGAGACGGGAAGAACAGCAACGGGGCGCCGCCTTGCGCGGCGGGCGAATTGTGGCCCGGCTCGCGGTTGCCGCCTGCGTGACAGTGCGGTCCCGGACCTTGCGCCACACTCGCCGCCATGTTGGACACCCAACCCCGCAGCCCGCAACGCCGGCGCATCTACCTGATGCGTCATGGCGCGGTGACCTACTTCGACGGCGCGACGGGCCGTCCGGTCCTGCCCGAGCAGGTCAGGCTCAACGACGACGGCATCGCGCAGGCGCAGGCCGCCGGCGCGGCCTTCCGCGGCGCGGGCGTGCGCTTCGACCGCGTGATCATCTCGGGCCTGCCGCGCACCGTCGAAACCGCGGACCTCGTGCTGCGTCACGCCGGCCAATCCGGCCTGACCCCGCAGGTCTGGCCCGAGTGGCAGGAGATCCGCGGCGGCCGCCTCGGCGAGATCCCGGACGAGGACCTGGCGCAGGCCTTCAACGGCCTGCAGCGCAGCCCGGTCGCGGAGTCGCAACGCTTCCTGAACGGCGAGACCGTCGGCGAGCTGCTGGACCGTGTGCTCGGCGGCGTCGCGCGGCTGCAGGACGACCCCGACTGGGACTGCGCGCTGCTGGTGCTGCACGGCGTGGTCAACGCGGCCATCCTGTCGCACGCGGTCACCGGCGGCCAGCGCGTGATGCTGGGCAGCTGGGTCCAGTCGCCGGCCTGCATCAACGTGCTGGACGTCGCGCCGCCGGCCGGGGATTCGCCCGCGGGCTGGCTGCTGCGCGTCTGCAATTTCGCCCCGTCGCATCCGCTGCATGCGGACGAGCGGGCCACCACGATGGAAGCGCTGTACGCGCAGTACCTCCGCTATCGCAGCCAACGCGGCTGAAGGACCCCCATGAACTTCGACTACAGCCCCAAGGTGGAACAGCTGCGCGAGCGCCTGCTCGCGTTCTTCGACGCGCACATCTATCCCAACGAGAAGCGCTATCACGAGGAGATCGAGGCCAACCGGCGCGGCGGCAACGCCTGGATCCCGACGACGGTGATCGAGGAGCTCAAGCCCAAGGCCCGCGCCGCCGGGCTGTGGAACCTGTTCCTGCCGCGTTCGCCGCGCGCGCCGGAAGGCCTGTCCAACCTCGAGTACGCGCCGCTGTGCGAGATCATGGGCCGCGTGTACTGGGCGCCGGAGGTCTTCAACTGCTCGGCGCCGGACACCGGCAACATGGAGACGATCGAACGCTACGGCAGCGAGGCCCACAAGGACCGCTGGCTGGAGCCGCTGCTGCGCGGCGAGATCCGCTCGGCCTTCCTGATGACGGAGCCGGACGTGGCTTCGTCGGATGCGACCAACATCCAGTGCCGCATCGATCGCGACGGCGACGAATACGTCATCAACGGCACGAAGTGGTGGTCCTCCGGCGCCGGCGATCCGCGCTGCGCGCTCTACATCGTGATGGGCAAGACGAATCCCGACGCGGGCCGCCATGAGCAGCAGTCCATGGTGCTGGTGCCGGCGAACACCCCGGGCATCACGGTCAAGCGCCACCTGAGCGTCTTCGGCTACGACGACGCCCCGCACGGTCACATGGAGATCGAGCTCAAGAACGTGCGCGTGCCCGTGGACGACATCCTGCTGGGCGAGGGCCGCGGATTCGAGATCGCGCAGGGCCGCCTCGGCCCGGGACGCATCCACCACTGCATGCGCTCCATCGGCGCTGCGGAACGGGCGCTGGAACTGATGTGCAAGCGGGCGGTCTCGCGGGTCGCCTTCGGCAAGACGATCGCCCAGCAGACGGTGACGCAGGAGCGCATCGCCGAGTCGCGCTGCAGCATCGAGCAGGCCCGGCTGCTGACCTTGAAGGCGGCCTACATGATGGACACGGTCGGCAACAAGGTCGCCAAGGCCGAGATCGCGATGATCAAGATCGTGGCGCCGACCATGGCGCTCAAGGTTATCGACTGGGCCATGCAGGTGCACGGCGGCATGGGCGTCAGCGACGACACGCCGCTGGCCTACATGTGGGCGGGCCAGCGCACCCTGCGTTTCGCCGACGGTCCGGACGAGGTCCATCGCAACTCGCTGGCGAAGCTGGAGCTCGCGCGACACATGACCCTGCCCGACGCCGGCGACATGCCGATCACCCGCGGCGGCTGAGCTTCCCGTACACCGTCACGCACAAAGCGTGGCACCCCACCAACGGGGGGACGTCGCCGGAAGCCGCTTCTCCCCCCGGAGAGCGGTTTTCATCGGGGAGCGAGGTGGCTAGGATCAGCCACCCTTTTTTCCGGACGCCCTCCCGCGCGCCGCTCCCGCGATGAACCGATTCGCCGAAGTCCGCACCTGGCCGTTGCTGGCGTTCGCGCTGCTGGTCGGCCTGCAGGCCATCGTGCTGACGGTCACCCTCGGCGGCTTCGCGGTGGACGGCTGGCTGGCGTGGGTCGGGATGGCCTCGCTGGTCCTGACGGTGGTGCTCGCGGTGGCGGTCGTGTCGACGCTGGCCCGCACGCAGGCCCGGGCGAAACTCGCCCAACGGACGATGGAGGAAGCCATCGACGCGCTGCCGGCCAGCGTGGAGATCTTCGACGCCGAGGATCGCCTGATCGCCTACAACAAGCGACTGGTGGAGATCTATCCGCACATGCTGCGGCACTTCCAGCACAAGAGCACCTTCGAGGACCTGGTGCGGGAGTCGCTGGCGCGCGGCGGCATCCCCGAGGCGCGGGGCCGCGAGCCCGAGTGGCTGGAGGAGCGCAAGCAGGCGCGCGGCCGGCAACTGACGCCGCTGCTGCAGCGCGTGCACGACGACATGTGGCTGCGCATCTACGAGTCGCGGACCCCGTCGGGCGGCATCGTCGGCGTGCGCATGGACGTGACCGACCTGATCCACGAGCAGCAGCGGCTGGCCGCCAGCCGGGCCCAGCTGCGCGCGACGATCGAGTCAGCCGCCAACGGGATCCTGACACTGGATTCTGGCGGCCATGTGCTGGAAGCCAATCCCAGCTGCGAGCTGCTGTTCGGCTTCACCGCGGCGGAACTCCAGGGCGTTCACCTCGGCATGCTGCTGGGCACGGCCACAACGACAGCGACAGCGACGGCAACGTCAACGGCAACGGCGTCCACCGATCCCGGCGCGACGCCCGATGCGCCGCTGGACCCGCGGGCCCTGCTCGGCCAGCCGCGCGAATTCACGGCGCGGCATCGCAGCGGCGAAGCGCTTCACCTCCAACTGGCGTTGGCGGAGGTCCGCACCGACACCATCCATCTGTATGTCTGCATCGTCACCGACCTGACCGAGCGCAAGCGTCAGGAGGAGCGGCTGCGGCGCGCGAACGAGCTGCTGGCGCGGCAATCGACGACGGACGGACTGACGGGCGTGGGCAACCGGCGCCTCTTCGATCAGCTGCTGCAGACGGAGTGGCACCGTGCGACCCGCGCCAACCGGCCGCTGGCGCTGCTGATGGTCGACATCGACCACTTCAAGCAATACAACGACTGCTACGGCCACGTCTCCGGCGACGACTGCCTGCGGCGCGTCGCGACGCTGCTGCGCAGCTGCGCCGGCCGGGGCGGTGAATCGGTCTGCCGCTACGGCGGCGAGGAATTCGCCGTGCTGCTGGTCGACACGGACCTGGCGGGCGCCCAGGTCGTCGCGCAGCGCTGCCTGGACAGCGTGCGGCTGGCCGCGATCGAGCACGTGGGATCGCCGGTGAGACGCTCGGTGAGCCTGTCGATCGGCGTGGCGTCCTTCATTCCGCAGAACGGCGACGCCGCGCAACGCCTGATCCAGACGGCGGACGCGGCGCTCTACGAGGCCAAGCAGGCGGGCAGGGCGCGGCTGATCTGCCAGCAGCAGACGGCCTGAGCCGCCGCGCCATCGGCGCTTCTCCGGCGCTTCTCCGGCGCTGACCCGGCGCTGGCCCGGCGCCCACCCGCAGCGCGACAATCGCGTCCATGACGCACGCCGACCCGACCTTGGACCCGATCGTCTTCCTGAAGCAGCAGATCCGCACCGTGCCGGACTGGCCGTCGGCGGGCGTGCAGTTCCGCGACATCACGCCGCTGCTGTCGAATCCCCGGGCGTTCCGGGTGCTGATCGACCAGTTCGTGCATCGCTACTTCGACGCGCGTCCCGATGCGATCGCGGGCCTGGACGCGCGGGGCTTCATCATCGGTTCGGTGCTCGCATATGAGCTGAACGTCGGTTTCGTGCCGATCCGCAAGCAGGGCAAGCTGCCCTTCACGACGGTGCAGGAGACCTATGAGCTCGAGTACGGCAGCGCCACGGTGGAGATGCACACCGACGCGGTGAAGTCGGGGGACCGGGTGCTGCTCATCGACGACCTGATCGCGACCGGCGGCACGATGATGGCCGGCAAACGGCTGCTGGAGCGCCTGGGGGCCGAGGTCATCGAAGGCGCGGCCATCGTGGACCTGCCGGAGCTGGGCGGCTCGAAGCGGCTGCGCGATGGCGGGCTGAAGGTCTTCTCGCTGATCGAGTTCGAGGGGCACTGAAGCCGCTCTGGATCTGTGCAGCGGGCATTGCGCCCGATCACTTCCCGATGCAGAACCGGCTGAAGATCTCCCCCAGCAGATCATCGGCGGTGAAGGCCCCGGTGATCTCACCGAGCGCGTCATGTGCGAGGCGCAGTTCCTCCGCCATCAGGTCCAGCGCCGGCGGCTGCGCCTCGGCCTGCAGCAAGGCCAGCTCGATGTGTTCGCGCGTGCGGCGCAGCGCCTGGACGTGGCGTTCCCGCGCGATGAAGAGGCCCTCCGGCACCGCGTGCCAGCCGACCTGCTCCAGCAGCTTGCCCCGCAGCGCGTCCAGGCCTTCACCCGTCTTCGCCGACAGCGTCAGCGCGCCTGCTGGCAAGGCCGCCGGCGCGTGCGCGTCGGCCTTGTTGTAGATCTGCAGGAGGCGTGCCGGATCGACACTCGCAAGGCGGCCGCGGATCTCGGCATCTTCCGACTCGTAGTCCGCATGGCCGACCCGCGTCAGGTCGTGCAGGAAAAGCACGACGTCCGCGTCCGCGATCGCGTCCCAGCTGCGCGCCACGCCGATGCGTTCGACCTCGTCCTCGGTGTCGCGCAGGCCCGCCGTGTCGCTGATGTGCAGCGGCACGCCCTCGATCTGGATCGTCTGGCTCAGCTTGTCCCGCGTCGTGCCGGGAATCGGCGTCACGATCGCCAGTTCCGCGCCCGCCAGCGCATTCAGCAGCGAGCTCTTGCCGACGTTGGGCTGCCCGGCCAGTACCACCTTGATGCCCTCGCGCAGGATCGCGCCCTGCCGGCTGCGGTCGAGCAAGGCCTCGACACGCACGAGCAGGCGCCTCAGCTTGCCCAGTGCGTCGGCCTGTTCGAGGAAATCGATCTCTTCCTCTGGGAAGTCCAGCGTCGCCTCGACGAGCATGCGCAGCTGGATCAGCCCGTCGCGCAAGCCGCCGACTTCGCCGCTCAGCGCTCCGGCCAGGGCGCGGCCCGCGCTGCGGGCCGCCGCTTCCGTGCTCGCGTCGATCAGGTCGGCGACCGCCTCGGCCTGCGCCAGGTCCAGCTTGCCGTTGAGGAAGGCGCGGCGCGTGAATTCGCCGGGCTCGGCCAAGCGCATCCGAAGCGCGGGGTCGGCCTCCAGGCATCGCGCGAGCAGGAGCTGCAGCACCACCGGTCCGCCGTGAGCCTGCAGTTCCAGCACGTGTTCACCGGTGTACGAGTGCGGCGCCGGAAACAGCAGCGCCAGGCCATGGTCGATCGCCTCGCCCTGCGCGCTGCGGAAGGGCAGATAGGTCGCCTCGCGAGGCTTCAGCGCGCGGCCGCAGATCGCCGTCACCAGCGGTGTCAGGTCTTGAGGGGCGGAAACCCGGACGATGCCGACCGCGCCCCGTCCGGGCGCGGTGGCGATGGCGGCGATGGGATCCTGATGTCGCGACAGCATGGGCGCGATTGTCTCGCAGCCCTAGGAGGCGTCAGGGCCGGTCGGGATTCGAGACGGTCGTCGTCCCTGTCGGATCGGCCTGCAGGCGCTGCACGCTCAGTTCCTTGCCGAACCACTCGGTGCCCGTCACCCGCGCGGGGGTGGTCAATCCCACCGAGGACGCATAACGCGCGCGCTGCACCACCCACAGGCTGCCACCCGGTGCGAGGGCCAGGTCGCGCGGCTCGCCGATGACGTAGGTGACGCCGTTGAACTCGACCCGGTCGCCGGTCTGCGTCAGGCTCAGGCACCGCACCCAGTCCGGACCCAGCTTGCGCTTGAGGGCCTGCCACGAGGCGTTGTCCGGCGGCAGGATCTCGAGCGGCCGACCCCACTGCGGCGTCGTGGCGTAGCGCATCACGCCCCAGTACACGCTGACGTTGGGCACCACCACCAGGTCGCCGGGACGCACCGCCGCGGCGATCGCCCGCCCGGCGGGCGCGTAGTTCTCCGGCGGCAACTGGCGCTGCGACCAGGGCAGCGTCGTGGCCGCGAGGCAGAGCAGCAGCAGCGCCGCGCCGGCGCGCGCGGCCGGCGCGCCCAGGCGTGCCGCACCGAGTCCCGCCGCGATCGCCAGGAAGGGCAGCAGGTTCGCCGCGAACACCGGCGTCTTGTAGAGCGGCTTGCCGAACATGCCGATGCCCAGCGCCGCCAGCAGGCCCAGCACCGGCAGCCCCAGCAGGATCCGGCGACCGTCCGCCGTGCGCAGCGCCAGCGCGGCCATCCCGAGGAACACGAGGCCGCCGGCGATCAGGAAGGGGCTGTCGCTCTCCAGCGACCAGCCGGCGATCATCGACGCCGGGTTGTGGAACAGTCCCGTCCAATGGCTGGGCGGCAGCGGCTCGGTCCCGCGGGAGAGCGCACTCAGCGGCAGCCAGGTCATCCCCACCAGCGTCAGCGCCTGCCAACGCGCCCAGCGCCAGCGACCGGCGCGGTCGCTGCGGGACCAGTCGACCCACAGCACGTTGAGCGCGATCAGTCCAACGAAGAGGAATTCGATCGCATGGCTGTAGGCCAGCAGCAGCTGGACCGTCACGAGCACGACGCCGACGCGCGTCGAACCGCCCTGGATCAGTCGCCGGCCCAGATGCCAGCTCAGCACCGCCAGCAGGGGCACCAGGCTGTACATGCGCAGGGTGCCGGCGGACCAGGCGAAGGTCGGCTGCACAACATAGAGCGCGCAGGCCCACAGTGCCGCGGACGGGCCGTCGTGCCGCAGCGTCACGCGATGGACCGTCCACGCGGCGGCCAGCGCCAGCACGAGCGAACTCGCCAGCGCCCAGGCGTCCGAACCCGGCGCCCACGCGGTCCACCCCTTCAGCAGCAGGAACCAGGTCGGCGGGTGGATGTCGTTGCGCAGCATCTCCGACACGAAGGACGACAGCGGCTGCAGGCCGTGGGTGATGGCGATCACCTCGTCTTCCCACAGGCTGCCGCGCGCAGCCCAGAAGGCGACGGCGCCGATCAGCCCGATGGCGATCGCCAGGCCGCACAGCAGGCGCTCGACCCGGGACGACGGCGCGAAGCGGGGCGACGCCGAGGCGGACGTCCCCAAGGGCACGGAGATCGAAGGACGGTTCATGTTTGTCGGAAGGCCAGACGCTTGTAGGCGACGTAGCTGATGCAGGTCTGCAACGCCGTGGCGACGACGATGGCAGGCAGTGCCGCCAATCCGGCGTCGAGCAGCAGCCGATAGACGAGGTAGTTGAACAGGGCCATCGCGAGTGCGACGGCGCCGTAGCGCAATGCCTCACCCCCGCTGCGGCGGGCCTGGACGCGGTAGGTGAAGCGGCGGTTGGCCAGCCAAGTGAAGACCATCGCGGCGGCGATCGCGGGCACGCGTGCCCACGCGGCCGGCAGGCCGGTGCGGATCAGCAGCAGCGTCAGTCCGGCGTCGATGACGAAGCCCGTGCCTCCCACCAGGAGGAAGCGCAGGAACCCCGCTCCGGGCAGGCGCAGGCTCATCGCCGCGGACGCGTTCTGAACTGCGTCAGTCCCAGGTAGACCATGCGTTTCTGCTCCAGCCGGCCGCGCGCGACGCTGTCCAGGATCAGCCCGCAGGTCAGCGCGATGCCGGCCAGCAGCACCAGTCCGGTCGCCAGCACCGCGGTCGGCAGGCGCGGCACCAGGCCGGTCTCGATGAAGGTCAGCAGCAGCGGCGCGCCCAGTCCCAGCGCCACCAGCGTCAGCAGGCCGGCGATCAGGCTGTAGAAACGCGCAGGCCGGATCTCCTTGAACAGCAGCACCAGCGTGCGCAGGATGCGCAGCGCGTCGCGCACCGTGTTGAGCTTGCTGACGCTGCCCTCCTGACGGCTGCCGTATTCGGTGGGATGCTCCTCGATCGGCATGCGCAGCTGGCTGGCGTGCACCGACATCTCGGTCTCGATCTCGAAGCCGGCAGCGACCGCCGGGAAGCTCTTCACGTAGCGGCGCGAGAACACGCGGTAGCCCGAGAAGATGTCGGTGAACAACCGCCCGAACAGCGTCTGGTACACCCCGTTGAACAGCCGGTTGCCGAAGCCATGTCCCGCGCGGTGGGCGTTGTCGTAGACGCCGCGGCGCGTGCCGACCACCATGTCCAGGTGGCCGTCGATCATGCGCTGCACCAGCAGCGGCGACATCGCCGGATCGTAGGTGCCGTCGCCGTCGGCCATCACGTAGATGTCGGTGTCGATGTCCGCGAACATGCGCCGCACCACGTTGCCCTTGCCCGGCCACGGCTCGTGGCGCACCACGGCGCCCGCGGCGCGCGCTTCCGACGCGGTGTTGTCGGTCGAGCGGTTGTCGTAGACGAAGATCGTCGCCTCGGGCAGATGGCGGCGGAAGTCCTCCACCACGCGCCGGATCGAGAGCCCTTCGTTGTAGCAGGGCAGCAGCACGGCGACGCTGGGCCGGTAGCCGGCGGACTCGAAGGCGCCGACGGACGCCTCCTCGCGCGCGCGCTCCTGCGCACTCACCTGCGGGGGGCTGAGGGTGTCGGCGTTCAACTCGGGCTCCTTGGAGAGGGGGCGGCTGGCCGTCCGGGCCGCCGCTCTTGATGTGTGGCGCGCAGAGCAATGCGGGACCGCGTGCACGGCCCCGCATTGTCGTAGATGGCGCGGGGAAGGCGTCGTCGCCGGCTCTCGTGAGCCCGCGCCTCGGGCCTCCGGTCCCCGCCCGTGCCGGTGACCCGGCAGCGGTCGGAGAAGCGATCCCCGCATGCCTCGATTTAAGCCTCCGGCGCAGGCGAAAAAAAGCCCCCGGGGTGCGGGGGCTCCTTCAGTGGACGTGCGGAATTACATGACACATGCTGGTGCCAGCAGCCCCGGCCCGGACTTCTTCACGCCAAGGCCTCAAGGTGCTCCCTCGCCATGCGCTGCACCATCGGATGGCGATCGTCTTCGGCCTGACGCCAGAACGTCGAGGACAACTCCGGCGCAATGTTGTGGATGCACTCGTACGCCGCTACGCGCGCACGCCAATGGGCATCGCTCTCCGCCATCCGGATCACAGTCGGCAATGCGTTCCGCGCCTTCATCAGGCTCAGGAAGGACAGCATGGAGATCTGAGCAGCCATCGGCACGGTAATCAGATGTGTCAGACGGGATTGCTCGATGTCGAATCCGTATTGATCCGGCACCCGACCTGTCGGGTCATTCACCAACAGATTCAACGAGATCGAAAACTCCTCCGCGGGCAGTTGGGTATGAACGTCCTTCAGCGAGCGGAAGAACATCACCTTGCCTCGCGGGAGGGTCGTCCGTTCGAGGTGCTTCAAGTCCACAGGCTCGCCGACATATCCCTGGATGCTGTACGGATCGCATTCGTAGATCTCGGTCTCATATCCAGGGCCGAAATATCCCGCTGTCAGCAGGTGGAAATTGTGATTGTGCGCAAAACGGTAGGAATAGATCCGTGCATCGTGCGAATCCGATCCGGCCCGGTTCACGGGAGGTTTCCAGATGACCGCCCGGACCTTGCATTGCCGGTCGGCATGCAGGATCAATGACTGACTGGACACTCCGAGTATCTCTCCGTGCTGCTCGATGTGTCGCATCAGGCCGGCCTGAAGCGCATTGATCAGCAGCATGCGGTCATTGGCCAGCATGGCGAGACGATCCGAGGCTTCGGCGATACTCGCTTCATCCTCGTATCTCACATGGGCATGGCAATAATCGACGAATTCTTTTAGCGGCAGGGTATCCCGGGTGCTGGGGAAAAAGCTGTGGGCCATGAGATCGGCTTCCTCAGGCGGTCGTTGGAATCAACTGCTCCACCGCCCGACGGGCGGCGGCGGAGAGAATCGGGTGGGGATCGTCGCAGGCGCTAATCAACAAGGGTTTGGCCGCCTCGAAGTCAAGCGCGCAGAGTGTTTGTATGGCGCTCCAGCGCACGAAATGATGCGGATCCTGGGCAATGCGGCGCAGTAATATGACGGCATCTTCTGAAGGTAAATCCTCGGCGAGTATCAGATGCTGAAGCACCTGCGCCACCATCTGCTTGCGGACCGGCGTGTCCGACGATGCCATGCAAAGCGTCGGCAGGCCAGTCTCCGTACTGAATTCCCAGCGCAGTGCTGCCGGCACCTTTGGGTAGAGCGTCAACAGCAATACCGGTGCGCGGATGGTGTTCTCGATGAGGTCGGTCCCGGCGCGCCAGTGGCGGGATTCGCCCTGGGCGAGCGTCTCTTCAACTCCGCGCTTCATGCAGGCGGTCGGATCGAAGACCCGGAGGTCGGCTCGCGGCGGAAACCTGTGGCGCCTGAAGGAATGTGGCGTGAATCCTAGATTGCCGATCAGGCAGTCGTGCTCCAGGGAGATCACGCTCTGCTTGCGATTGGGCTTTGGAATGGTGACGCGAAGCGAGAAAAGGCTGGATTCCGCGATGATCCATTCTTCGGAGGTCGTGGAGATCCAGGGCACCTGGAATTTTTCGTCGTGATAGTTCTGCTCCAGGATCACCTCGGCCAGTCGTTCGGCCTCACCACTGTTCAGAAATCCGTTGAAGGCGGATCGCCATTTTTCCAGGTTGTTTTCTGCCTCGACGTCGGGGGCGCTATGTATCGCGTCAAGGAGATGAGCCAGACTGGGGTAAGTCACAAGCCGTTCGGGGGTCAGGTAATCAGGTTGCGCGCTGATCTTCACGTTCAATGTCCTGGCTGAATAAACCTGCCGCCTGTCAGACAGCAGGTGTTCCGCGCGGCGTTTGGTACGCCGCGCCGGGCGTCCTGAATTACAGGATGAACAGGATGGTGATGACCACGCCCCACTCAGCCGATTGCTTGGTCGCCGGAGCGACGTCGTCGGACAGGTTTTCCAGGAAAACGGATTGACGCTTGTTCATTTTGCTTAACTCTTGATGATTGATGAAACGGCTGACGAAATTTCTGTTTCGGCTGCCGGTAACAATCCTAGATGATGGTGTTGTTCGACTACCCTGTAAGCATTTTCTATTGACGATTTCCAGATTAGCAAAATATGGAAGAATCTTCTTTATTTCCCCTCTTAGGTGGGATGTTCACTGCGGGCCATTCGTGAGCCAGCAGGTCCAAAAGCATCTCCCTGTTAAATGTTCGTCAAAATCATGTTTGATTGAAGTCAAACAATCCAGGAAAGCCCGACTGTTGGATTCGGCGCAAAGGCAGGCGCTGCCGACCGAGGATTCCATGCAGCAATGAAAAAGGGCCGGCGACAACACCCGAAGGTGATGTCGCCGGCCCCTGGAGGCGCGGCGGACTGGAAGTCCGGAGGGTCAGCTGTTGAGGACGCCCATCCGCTTATTGATCAGCCATTGCTGGGCAATAGACAGAACATTGTTGACGAAGTAGTAAAGGGTCAGCCCGGCCGGGAAGAAGAAGAACATGACGCTGAATGCGAGCGGCATGATCCACATCATCTTGGCCTGAACCGGATCGGTCGGCTGGGGATTCAGCCAGACCTGCACCAGGCTGGATGCCGCCATGAGCAGTGGCAGCGGGCCCAAGGGTGCATTCAGCCATGGCAGCACGCCGAAGAGGCTGTCCGGTTTCGACAGGTCATGGATCCAAAGGATCCACGGTGCACCGCGCATCTCGACGCTCGCGAGCAGCACCCAGTACAGCGCGATGAAGACCGGCATCTGCAGGAGAATTGGCAGGCAGCTCCCCAGCGGATTGATCTTCTCCTCCTTATAGATGCGCATCATCTCCTGCTGCATCTGCTGCGGCTTGTCCTTGAGGCGTTCTCGCATCTCCTGGATGCGCGGGTTCACCGCCTTCATCTTGGCCATGCTCCGATACGCGCTCGCGTTGAGGCTGTAGAACGCCACTTTCAAAAGGACTACCAGGGCGATGATGGCCCAGCCCCAGTTGCCCAGCAGCGCATGCAGCACGTCCAGCAGCCAGAACAGGGGCTTGGACAGAATCTTGAAGATGCCGTAGTCCTTCACCAGTTCGAGGCCTGGCGCCAGCACTTCCAGCTTCTTCTCTTCCTGCGGACCGACGTACAGGACGTTGTCCAGCTTGGCCGAGGCGCCCGGCGCGACGGCGGCGAAGTTCATCACCACGCCGGCGGTGTACAGGTTCTCGTTGAGCGGACGGACGTTGAACTCGCGCGGGCCCGCCTCGTTGCGGATCCAGGCGCTGACGAAGTAATGCTGGACCATCGCGACCCAGCCGTCGTCGGCATTCTTCTCGTACTCTGCCTTGCCCTTCTTCAGGTCGTCGAAGGCGAGCTTGTGGTACTTCGCCTTGTCCGTGTAGATTGCCGGCCCCGCGAAGGAGGCCGGGGCGAAGGACGGGCCGGTGTGATCGATGTGGCCGTCACGCACCAGCTGCAAATAGAGCTGCGGCGTCACCGCGGCGGCGCCGGTGTTGGTCACCTCGTGGTTCACCGCGATGGCGTAGTCGCCGCGCTTGAAGGTGTAGGTCTTGACCAGCTTCACGCCGCCCTGGTCGGCTTCCAGTCTGACCGTCAGGGCGTCCTGGCCGTCCTTGAGTTCGCGCGGGCCGTCGACCAGCGTCAGCACCGTCTGGTCGCTGGGCGCGTTCGGCACGTTCAGCAGGCCGGAGCGCGCGCTGTAGTTGCGGATCGGATCCAGGATGACGACGTGGCCGCTGGCGTTGGTGTCGTCGGCGTGCTTGAGCAGCTCGACGCGGACCAGACTGCCGCCGCGCGTGTCGATCGTGGCCTTGACGACGTCGGTCGTGAAGGTGACCAGCTCGTTCTTGACAGGAGGCGGGGCCGCGGCGGTCGCACCGGCGGCGGAAGCGCCGGCGGCAGCCGGCAGCGCGGCGGCGGAAGCGGCCGAAGCCGGGCCTGCCGGCGCGGTGGCGACCTTCGCCGGGCCTGGATGCATGAACGAGGGCCGGCCGTTGTGGACCTGCCAGCCGTCCCACAGAAAGAACAGCGACACCGAGAACACCACCCACAAGATGGTGCGGCGAATATCAGTCATGGGAAGCTTTTGGATTGGCGGTTGAAGAGGCTGTGCCCGGGCGGCATCCGGAGGGACGTCCGGTGAACCGGGTGAACAGGCGGGGCGGATTGTCGGGCACGGGATCGTGTCCGCCCAGACAGAATGGGTTGCAACGCAGGATCCGTGCGGTCGCCAGATAGGTGCCGGCGGCGGCGCCATGCTGCCGCAAGGCCTGCATCGCATAGGCGGAGCAGCTCGGGCTGTAGCGGCAACCCGCGCGCAGCCAGGCGCTGAACAGCAACTGGTAGCCGCGCACCAGCCCCATCAGCAATCGCGTCGACAGGCTGGGGCGAGGATCCATGGTCGCTTTTCCGAACGGCGGACCGGTCAGCCCGCTGCAGCCGGCATCGGCGCCGATGCCGGCGGTCGCGCCAGCTTGCGGGTGAGCTGCAGCAGCTCCGCGCGCGCAGCGGCACGCAGCGCTTCCGAAGAGGCGCTGGGGAATTGCTTGCGATCAAAAGGCATGCGCAAGCGCACCACCCAGAGACCGGGAGGCAGCTCGGGCAGGCCTGCGAACACCGCGCGGATCTGGCGCTTCAGCAGGGTCCGCGTGACCGCGCGCTTGGCGTGCCGTTTAGGCACGACGTAGCCCAGCCAGGCCCGGTCGGGTGCGGCTGGAAGCGGTGCTGCGGAGGTCGGCGCCACGCTCGCGATCTGCGTTTCATCCACAGCTTGGGGATGAAACGGTGCATCACCTGTGGACAAGTCAGCCGTCCCTGTGGATGGGCGGCGCTTGGGCAGCGAGGGGCTGTCGGCCAGGTGGTGCACGGCGAAGTGCGCGCTGCGCGCGCGGCTGGGCGTGCCCAGCACGCGCTCGAAATCGGCCGATCGTACGACGCGGCCGATCACGGTGCTGACAAGGTCGTCTGGTGTGTCGCTCAGACGGCCAGGCGCTTGCGGCCCTTGGCGCGACGAGCCGCGATGACGGCCTTGCCGCCGCGCGTCTTCATGCGGACGAGGAAGCCGTGGGTACGGGCGCGACGGGTCTTGGAGCCTTGATAAGTGCGTTTCATGTTCAACCTCTAGGAAATCTGGGAGCTTCCCGTCACCTCGCGCCGTGCCTGTTGGCTCTGGCGCCGCGGACGGAGACATCAGGCGATGCCGGAAGCCGCTCGAAAAGCGGAGGCCCACGAAGCTACGTCCGGGCGTCCGGAAAACCCGCGATTACAGCAAAGATTTGCGTCAGGGTCAATCCGGATGCAAGTCGCCACGGGGATTACCAGCACTTGACCGGGGGAAAAAATCTGTGGATAACCCAGACTCCGCGGACCCGGATCGGTACAATCGGGCCGCTCGAAGAATAAGTTTTCCACAATGAGCGCAGACTTGTCAGGTGCGGCCCTGTGGCAGCGCGGCTGCGAACGCCTGGCCGCCGAACTGCCTGAACAGCAATTCAACACCTGGATCCGGCCGCTGCCCCCCGCGGAGGTCGCCCAGCAGGACGAGAACGGCCACGAGGCCGTGCTGGTGTCCCTTCGCGTCCCCAACCGATTCAAGCTGGACTGGATCCGCAGCCAGTATGCGGGCCGGATCGAGGCCATCCTGACCGAACTCGCCGGCAAGCCGGCGCGCCTGGAATTGTCGCTGGCGCCGCGCGAGGCGATCGCGCCGCTGCCCCGTACCTCGCCGTCCGGCCTGTCGATGGGCCAGGTGCTGCAGCAGCACGGCCTGCGCGGCGGAGCCGGCGCCGCACCATCGGGCCTACAAGCGGGCGCGGAAGCGACCTCCGTGGCCGCCCGCCCGGCAGCCGCCGCCGCGAATCCCGCCGCCCCGGCCACCGCCGCCAGCCTGATCCAGGGCGGCGCCGCCCCCGGCGTCCCGGCCAACCTGCCGCCGAGCGCCACGCGCCACCGCATCAACACCAGCCTGACCTTCGACACGCTGGTGCCGGGCCGCGCCAACCAGATGGCGCGCACCGCCGCGCTGCACGTCGCCGGCGCGCCGGGCCAGATGTACAACCCGCTGTTCATCTACGGCGGTGTCGGCCTGGGCAAGACCCACCTGATCCACGCTGTCGGCAACGCGCTGCTGAAGGACCGTCCGGACGCCCGCGTGCTGTACCTGCACGCCGAGCAGTTCATCTCCGACGTCGTCAAGAACTATCAGCGCAAGACCTTCGACGAGCTCAAGGCCAAGTACCACTCGCTGGACCTGCTGCTGATCGACGACGTGCAGTTCTTCGCCGGCAAGGACCGGACGCAGGAAGAGTTCTTCAATGCGTTCGAAGCGCTGCTGGCCAAGCGCGCCCACATCATCATGACGTCGGACACCTACCCGAAGGGCCTGGTGGACATCGACGAGCGCCTGACCAGCCGCTTCGACGCCGGCCTGACGGTGGCGATCGAGCCGCCCGAGCTGGAGATGCGCGTCGCGATCCTGATCAAGAAGGCCGACGCCGAGAACGCGCCCATGCCCGAGGACGTGGCCTTCTTCATCGCGAAGAACGTGCGCGCCAACGTGCGGGAACTGGAAGGCGCCCTGCGCAAGGTGCTGGCCTACAGCCGCTTCTCGCACAAGGAAATCAACATCCAGCTGGCGCGCGAGGCCCTCAAGGACCTGCTGTCGATCCAGAACCGGCAGATTTCGGTCGAGAACATCCAGAAGACGGTGGCCGACTTCTACAAGATCAAGGTCGCGGACATGTACTCGAAGAAGCGCCCGGCGAGCATCGCCCGCCCGCGCCAGATCGCGATGTACCTGGCCAAGGAGCTGACGCAGAAGAGCCTGCCGGAGATCGGCGAGCTGTTCGGCGGCCGCGACCACACCACGGTGCTGCACGCGGTCCGCAAGATCGGCGGAGAGCGCCAGAAGAACACCGAGTTGAACCAGCAGTTGCACGTCCTGGAGCAAACGCTGAAGGGATGAGAAAAAACGCCTTCGCCTTCAGCGAAAATGCCGCGTTCGCCCGTACAGCCAACAGTGGAGAGAGGTTGACATGATCGTGTTGAAAGACAGCCAGGACAAAGTGCTTGCCGCGCTGCAGGCGGTGTCCGGCATCGTGGAACGGCGCCACACGCTGCCCATCCTGGCCAACGTGCTGGTCCGCAAGCAGGGCCGCCAGGTCGAGCTCACCACGAGCGACCTGGAGATCCAGGTCCGCACCACGGTCGAGTTCGACGGCGACGAGGGCGATTTCTCCACCACCATCGGCGCGCGCAAGCTGATCGACATCCTGCGCTCGATGCCGTCGGACCAGACGGTCAGCCTGACGTCCAACCAGAGCAAGATGACGCTGCAGGGCGGCAAGAGCCGCTTCACGCTGCAGACGCTGCCCTCGGACGACTTCCCGCTGGTGCAGGAAGCGGCCGATTTCGGCCCCGCATTCAACGTGCCGCAGAAGACGCTGAAGGGCCTGATCAACCAGGTCCACTTCGCGATGGCGGTGCATGACATCCGCTACTACCTGAACGGCATCCTGTTCGTGGCCGAAGGCAAGATGCTGACGCTGGTCGCGACCGACGGCCACCGCCTCGCGCTGGCCCAGGCCGAGACCGACACCGAGATGCCCAAGCAGGAGGTCATCCTGCCGCGCAAGACGGTGCTGGAGCTGATGCGCCTGCTGAAGGACGGCGGCAAGGGCGACGACGAGAACGCGCCCATCGAGATGCGCTTCGCCGGCAACCAGGCCAAGTTCAGCTTCAGCGGCATGGAGTTCGTGACCAAGCTGGTCGAAGGCAAGTTCCCCGACTACAACCGCGTCATCCCGAAGAACCACCGCTTCCACGTGCTGATCGGCCGCCAGCCGCTGCTGGCCGCGCTGCAGCGCGCGGCCATCCTGACCAGCGAGAAGTTCAAGGCGGTGCGCCTGTCCTTCGACCCGGGCCTGCTGTCGATCGCGTCGAGCAACGCCGAGCAGGAAGAGGCCAAGGAAGAGCTGGAAATCGACTACGGCGGCGACCAGATCGAGACCGGCTTCAACGTCACCTACCTGATGGACGTGCTGGCCAATATGTCGCAGGACATGGTGCGCGTGGATCTGAACGACAGCTCGTCGAGCGCCTTGCTCAGCATTCCTGAGCACAGCGGCTTCAAGTACGTCGTCATGCCCATGCGAATCTGACGCCACGAGAGATGAACGAGCGGGCCCAGGCCCGCTTCAGCGCTTTTGAAGGTCCGTGAAGCCGCATCGGCGATCGCGGCCAGCAGTGAGAAGAGAGAGTTTTTCGATGACCGATCCTCAGCAGAATCCCGACCAGCAGCCTCAGCAGCAGAACGATGGCGCGGGGTACGGCGAGTCCAGCATCCAGATCCTGGAAGGTCTGGAGGCGGTGCGCAAGCGCCCCGGCATGTACATCGGCGACACCTCGGACGGCACGGGCCTGCATCACCTGGTGTTCGAAGTCGTCGACAACTCGATCGACGAGGCGCTGGCGGGCTACTGCGACGACATCGTCATCACCATCCACACGGACAACTCGATCTCCGTCATCGACAACGGCCGCGGCATCCCGACCGGCGTGAAGATGGACGACAAGCACGAGCCCAAGCGCTCGGCGGCCGAGATCGCGCTGACGGAACTGCACGCGGGCGGCAAGTTCAACCAGAACAGCTACAAGGTGTCGGGCGGCCTGCACGGCGTCGGCGTGTCCTGCGTGAACGCGCTGTCCAAGACGTTGCGCCTGACGGTGCGCCGCGAGGGCAAGGTCCACCAGCTGGAGTTCAAGAAGGGCATTCCGCAGGACCGCCTGATCGAGCTGCGCGACGGCGCCGAGACCAGCCCGATGCGGATCGTCGGCGAGACCGACAAGCGCGGCACCGAGGTGCACTTCCTGCCGGACACGGAGATCTTCACCTCGAACTCCGAGTTCCATTACGACATCCTGGCCAAGCGCCTGCGCGAGCTCTCGTTCCTGAACAACGGCGTGAAGATCCGCCTGGTCGACGAGCGCAACAACAAGGAGGACAACTTCGCCTTCGCCGGCGGGGTGCGCGGCTTCGTCGAGTTCATCAACAAGGGCAAGACGGCGCTCAACCCGAACATCTTCCACGCCCAGGGCGACAAGATGTCGGAGCAGAACACCAACGTCGGTGTCGAAGTGTCCATGCAGTGGAACGACGGCTTCAACGAGAGCGTCCTCTGCTTCACCAACAACATCCCGCAGCGCGACGGCGGCACCCACCTGACGGGTCTGCGCGCGGCGATGACGCGGGTGATCAACAAGTACATCGAGGACAACGAACTGGCCAAGAAGGCCAAGGTCGACGTCACCGGCGACGACATGCGCGAAGGCCTGGCCTGCGTGATCAGCGTGAAGGTGCCGGAGCCCAAGTTCAGCTCGCAGACCAAGGACAAGCTGGTGTCGAGCGAAGTGCGCGGCCCGGTGGAAGAGATCGTCGCGAGCAAGCTGACCGACTGGCTGCTGGAGAACCCGGTCGACGCCAAGATCATCTGCGGCAAGATCGTCGAGGCGGCGCGTGCGCGCGAGGCGGCGCGCAAGGCGCGCGAGATGACGCGTCGCAAGGGCGTGCTGGACGGCATGGGCCTGCCGGGCAAGCTCGCGGACTGCCAGGAGAAGGATCCGTCGCTGTGCGAGATCTACATCGTGGAGGGCGACTCCGCCGGCGGCTCCGCCAAGCAGGGCCGCGACCGGAAGTTCCAGGCCATCCTGCCGCTGCGCGGCAAGATCCTGAACGTCGAGAAGGCGCGCTACGAGAAGCTGCTGACCAGCAACGAAATC
>SEFA01000138.1 GCA_004210455.1 Rubrivivax sp.
GGGGTAGAGGGCGCCCAGCAGCAGCGCCATGTCGGCCTGCGCCGCAGGGCTGGCGGGCGCGCCTTCGCTGGCGGGGCGCAGTTCCAGCGCGTGGTCTTGCGGAATCGCCACGCCCTGCAGCAGCACGTCGTGGCTGCCGCTGGCGCGCAGGCCCAGGTGGTCCCAGGTCGGGTCGATGCGAATCCCGCCCGCATGCGCAGGCACCAGGAAGAAGCCCGCGCGCGGCGTGGCCTCGTCGGTGCGCGCCCACACCAGAAACCAGCTGAGGATGGGTGAGCCCGTGCAGTACACCTTGTGCCCGGTGATGCTCCAGCCGTTAGCCGTGCGGCGCGCCACCGTACCGGGCAGGCCGCCGCGCGCGGGCGAGCCCAGTTCAGGCTCGACCCGCAGCGAATTGACCAGCGACGCGCCCAGCACCGCCTCGCGCACCAGCTTGCGCGCCAGCGCCTCGGGCCAGGGCGACGCCGGCCGGCCCATGGCACGGTGCTGCAGGTATTGCATGGTGAGCACCAGCGCGGTGGAGGGGCAGCCGCGCGCCACCGCGCCCACTACCTGCGCCAGCTGTGCAGCGGTGGCGCCCTGCCCGCCCAGGGCGCGCGGCGCCGCCAGCGCCAGCAGGCCGGCCTGGTGCAGGCGCAAGGCGAATTCCACCGCCAGCGTGCGCGCCAGTTCGGCCCAGCTCAGCGGTGCGTTCACTGCAGCACCTCCGGGTGCTGGCGCACGACGATGTCGTACAGGCTCTGGAACGCGTAGTGCGCGCCGCCGGGGTTGCCGATCTGCGCATGCGTCAGCGTGGCCACATCGTGCGCGATGGGCGTCGGCGTGCCGGCCGCCTCGGCCAACAGCTGGGCTTGGCAGGCGTTTTCCAGCGCGATGTACCACCACGCGGCCGACTCCACGCTGGGGCCGGCCGTCAGAATGCCGTGGTTCTTCAGGATCACCGCCTTGCGATGGCCCAGCGCCCGGCCTACGCCCAGCAGTGCGCGCCGGGCAACGCGGAAGCCGCGTCCAGCCTGCGCACCGGCACCCTCGGCACCGAGAAGAACTGGATCCGTTCCTACCTCGACGAGGCCTACCTGTGGCGCGAGGACGTGCCTTCGATCAACGCTTCGGCGGGCGCGTACAGCGGCAGCGACGTGGCCACGGCGCTGAATGCCTACTTCGAGGACCTGCTGTCGCCGGCAATGACCGCCAGCGGCAAGCGCAAGGACCAGTTCAGCTTCGTGATGAGCACGCGGGAGTGGAACGCGCTGTCGCAGAGCGGCGTGGAGGTCGGCTACGGCATCGAGTGGTCGATGAAGTCGCCGACGCCGCCGCGCGGCCTCCGGGTGGCCTTCGTGGAACCGGGCAGCGTGGCCGACCGGGCCGGCGTGCGTCGCGGCGACACGCTGGTGACCGCGGACGGCGCGGCCGCCGACGTGGGCGACACCGCGGGCGTGAACACGCTCAACGGCGCGCTGTTCCCCGAAGCGGCCGGCTCCAGCCACCGCCTGGTGTTCACCTCGAATGCCGGCGCGTCGCGCGACGTCACGCTGGTCGCGGGCAGCATCACCAAGACGCCGGTGCCGACCAGCCAGGTCCTCACCGCCGCCGACGGCGCGAAGGTGGGCTACATGGTCTTCAACGACCACATCCTGACGGCGGAGTCGCAGCTGATCACCGCGATGCAGAACTTCCGCGCCAGCGGCGTCAGCGACCTGGTCGTCGACCTGCGCTACAACGGCGGCGGCTACCTGTTCATCGCCAGCGAGCTGGCCTACATGATCGCGGGCGACGCGGCCACGTCGGGCAAGACCTTCGAGCAGCTGCGCTACAACAGCAAGCGCACCGCGGAGACCAACAGCGCCGATTCGAAGACGCCGTTCTACAACGAGTCCTGCCTGTTGTCGGGCGACAAGTGCAGCTCGGAGCAGCCGCTGCCGGCGCTGAACCTGAAGCGCGTGTTCGTGCTGGCGCAGTCGGGCACCTGCTCGGCCAGCGAGGCGCTCATCAACGGCCTGCGCGGCGTGGACGTCGAGGTCGTGCTGGTCGGCGGCACCACCTGCGGCAAGCCCTACGGCTTCACGGCCAAGGACAACTGCGGCTACAGCTACTTCCCGATCGAGTTCGTCGGCACCAACAACAAGGGCTTCGGCGACTACGCGGACGGTTTCGTGCCGGCGGGCACGGGCACGACGGGGGTCAAGGGTTGCCAGGTCGCGGACGACTTCAACCACGCGCTGGGCGACACCAGCGAGGCGATGCTGGCCGCGGCGCTGCAGTACCGCAGCAACGGCACCTGTCCGGCGGCGAGCCCGTCGGAGACGGGCCGGGCCCGCGCGATGGGCGTGCGGGCGGCGGGCGAGGATGCCGTCGCGCTGAGCCTGAAAAAGCTCGCGGCGCGCAGCAACCGGATCGTCGGCGGACGGCCCTGAGGGACCGGGGAACCCCGGCGGCGCATCCGGCGCGCCGGACATGACAAAGGCCACCCTCGGGTGGCCTTTGTCGTCGGGAGCGGCGTTGCCGCGTGGTCAGAGCTTCGGGATGCGGATCCGGCTGATCATCAGCGAGCCGGACACCGCGAACAGCAGCACCAGCGGATGCAGCGTGAAGCCGCCGAGCTTGATGACGCCGAACCACAGCGCTTCGCCGATCGCGCCCTGCCAGGCGGCGACCCACAGCACGATCACGATCGCCAGCGAGGTCGGGATGGGCGTGCCTTCGAAGTAAGCGACCTTGTCGTTGCCGCCGGACAGGGTCTCGGCGGTGATGTTGTAGCGCGCCAGGCGCGACACGCCGCAGGCGACGAAGAAGCCCAGCACGATGCGGTCCCACAGGCCCTGCATGCCGCAGCCGTAGGCGATCACCGCCGGCGCGACGCCGAAGGAGATCACGTCCGCCAGCGAGTCCAGCTCACGCCCCATGGCGGAACTCTTCTGGCGCCAGCGCGCGATGCGGCCGTCCAGCACGTCGAAGACCAGCGCGGCGGGGATCAGCGCGCAGGCGTAGTACAGGTGCTGCACGGTGCCGGTCTGGAGGAAGGTCATCACCGAGAACAGCGCGCCGACGCCGCAGAAGGCGTTGCCCAGGGTGAACCAGTCCGCCAGATGGAACTCGCGGATCATGGAGAAAGGCTTGGGTCGGTTCATGGGAAGCGAGCATAAGCGAAGGCTCTGCCCATGGTGGCAAAGCCCGCGCCCGGGCAGGCGGGCGCTCAGGCGTCGCGGGGCGCGTCGACCTTGGGCGCCTCGGGGACCGCGGTCATCCGGCCCCAGGCCTTGCGCGTGAGGTGCAGCGCGAGCAGACCGAAGGGCATCCGCAGCCAGTGCGACCGCACGTACAACGCGCTCTCGGCCAGCGCATGGCCGGGCAGCCGGCAGCTGTCGTGGTCCGGACGCAGCGCGCGGCGGTAGCAGGCGTCCAGCAGGCGCAGGGCCAGCGGGCCCGGCGGGGGACCGAGATCCCCGGGGAGCTCGTCCGGGTAGGGCGTGTCCAGCAGCATCCGCGTGTAGCGCAGCGCCAGCCACAACGGACGCGAGAGTCCGATCCGCCGCGCGCGGCCGGCCAGCCGGGGCCAGAAGCCGTCGATCGCGCCAAACTCGCGCAGCAGCGCGTCGAGGTCGAACAGGTCGCGCAGGCCGTTGGGCAGTTCGCCCTCATGGAACAGGTGCGCGGCGCTGTGCAGCAGCATGTCCTCGGGCGGAAGGACGAAGACACCCGGCAGCCCCGGGAGAGGCCGCGGCGCGTCGAAGAGCGCGGGGCTGTCCAGCGGCGTGCGTGCCGTCGGCGGCAGCAGGGTGTGGTGCACGTCCAGCGACGTCCCCCGGCGCTTGTGGCGCAGCGGCGGCAGCTCGTGCATCCAGTTGCGGTAGTAGCGCTGGTCGTAGGCGTCCAGGTCCTCGTCGAACTCCCAGCCGTGCACCAGCAGCGTCGTCTCGCAGCGCGGCAGCTGCTCGGGCCGGATCAGCAGGTCGATGTCGCCGAACATGCGTCCAGGCGCCGGCGCATGCCCGCCCAGCGCGTAGGCCGCCCCCTTGAGCAGGACCAGCGGTCCGGGCAGCTCCGCCAGCGTCTGGCGCAGCAGGTCGACTTCGCGCCGCAGCATCTGCACCTGGCGCCGCGACAGCAGCAGCGCCGACCGCAGATGCGGCTGCACCGGGGCCGGCAGGGCGTCGAGCCAGCCGCCGGCCTCCATCTGCTCGGCCAGCTTGCCGGCGAGGTTGGACCGCCGCGCCTGACGCAGCAGCAGGTCCCAGTCCCGCAGGCTCAGGCCGACCGCGATCGCGGGCTGCAGCAGCACGCGCACCAGCAGCGGACGACGACGTTCCCCATGGCGGTGGGGAAGGTGATGCGCGCGGTGCGTGTTCACGGCGAGGCCTCCAGCAGCGTCTCGAAGTGCGCCACGGCCTCGTCGAGCCGGCTGTACTCGAAACGGTAGCACTCGCAGGCGTCCACGAGCTTTCCCACCGCCTGGAAACCGGCCTGGCCGTGGATGTCGTAGTTGAAGGACTGCTCGGCGAGGTCCATGAACGCCCGGGCGCGTTCGATCGGCATCAGTTGTGCGTCAGCGTCGGCGCGCCAGGCTGGCAGCACGACCCAGGCGGGCTGGGCGGGCACGAGCCGGTGCTCGATCGCGTCCTGCGGCGCGCGCACCAGCGCGACCGTGCCCTTGGAGGTGTTGGGCATGGAGGCGCTGAAGTGCGCCTCGGGCGCGAAGGCCCGGATCAGCGGGATCGATGCGTTCTTCAGGTTGATCGGTCGCGCCATGCCGTGGACCAGGCCCGTCGCCATGTTCAGCAGGCCGAGTTCGTCCGACAGCAGCCGCCAGCCGCGATGGGCCAGCGCCGCGCACAGCGTGCTCTTGCCGGAGCCCGGCGGGGCCGGCATCAGCAGCGCGCGGCCGCCGCGCTCAAGCACCGCCGCGTGGATCAGCAGGAATTGGTGGGCGTGCGCGGCGATGCACCAGTTGATGCCCCATTCGAGCATCGCCAGTGCCTGCGCGGCGGGCAGCGGCGTGAAGGAACGCTGGCCGTCGAACCAGAACTCCGCGCGGCCCTGAAGCCGGCTCAGCCAATGCGGACTGCGCAGCACCGCCACATGGAAGTCGACGAAGTCGTCCTCGTCGACGAGCTCGAAGTCGCGGTACATCGCCGCGACGTCGTCGGCCAGGTGGGGGAGGTCCGAGCGGATGCGCACGGTGAAGGGCGACAGCCGCAGCGTCACGCCGCCGTCGCGCATCCGGGCCCGCAGGCCGTCCCTGCCGATGTCCTGCAGCCTCAAGCGGTGGGCTCCTCGACCTGCATCGGCACGTGCGGCGGGGCATCGGACGGGCGGGCCAGCAGATGGGCGTCGGACAGACGTTGCAGGTGCTGGTCCAGCAGATCGGCCAGGGCGTCGGCGGCGGGCCGCTCGTCCCAGTCGACGTCGTGGGCCAGCCGTTGAAGCAACTGGTCGCGGTCGAGCGGCTCGGCGCTCAGCCACTCGGCCAGCTGCGCCCCGAGCGCGCCGATCAGGTGGGTGTCCCCGCTGACGGGGTCGAAAAAGACAGCGTGCTGCTCACCCTCCCAGGCGAGCAGCACGTCATGGATCGGTTGCCGGCAATGCCAGACCGGCCCGGGCATCAGGGCATGGCGAGGTAGTTGTCCGTCAGGTACTGGCGGAAGTCCTTCTCGATCCAGGCCGAGCCCGTCGAGTTGGTCGGCTTGAACATGCCGGGGCCCGAGGACGCCATCTTCTGGAGCATGTCGGTGCCGTTGGACAACACGCATTCCGCCACGCGATGACCGGCGAACATGGCATTCAGGCGGGCGACCAGCACCAGGGTGCCGATGCCCGAGGCGCCGTCGGTTTCGAACGCCTTCATCACCTTGACGTCCTTGCCGAATTTCCAATGTCCGGACGGGAAGACGTGCTTGATCAGCAGGTTCTTCTTGGCGTAATCGTCCCCCTTGCTCCGGAAGAGCTGGGTGGAGACGAAGGACCAGGGGGTCGAGGACGACACCTGGCCGCGCACGGAGTTGTTGATCCAGTTGGAGACGTTCCAGCACTCCGTGTTGCTGATCACCGCCGCGGCGGCGCGCGCCTTCACGCTGGCGCCGCCGTCGCGCAGGATGGCCGAGCCCCAGGCCGAGGTGGAATTGCAGTGCCAGGCCATCGCGGGACGGCTGGCCAGCGTCAGACCGACCGGCACCACGCCGGCCTGGATGAAACGGCGGCGGCGTTGCGAGACGACGGAACCCTTGACCGGGGTCGGGGTGGCCGAAGACTGCGGGGTGGTGTCGCTGCTGTTGTCCATATGCTCAGCTTTCGTGATGCTATGCCGTCCTGATTTCTGCGGACGCTCAAGCGGATCGGCGCTCCCGTCCGACCTGCGATCGCAGTGTTCCATACAAGCCTGCCACCGGATACCCCGCCCGACCCCTTGAACGGGTGGCGTGCGGCGTCCGTCACACGCCAGATAAGTCAGCGCTGGCTTACGCAGAATCCTTTGTTGCTGTTGACGGTGCGCCCACATGTCCGGCAATGGCTCCGGCGGCATGAGGCGGCCGGCTCATGCCGGTGACGCCTTCAGGCGACAGCGTGTCCGGCGCGGCGGCCTCCGCCACATCGTCCACCTCGTCCTCGACCAGGAAGCCGCCGCTCTGGTGTGCCCACAGCTTCGCGTACAGGCCGCCCCGGGCCAGCAGCGCCGCGTGGTCGCCCTGCTCGACGATGCGGCCCTGGTCCATCACGATCAGCCGGTCCATCGCCGCGATCGTCGACAGACGGTGCGCGATCGCCACCACGGTCTTGCCTTCCATCAGCCGGTACAGGCTGCGCTGGATCGCGGCCTCGACCTCGGAATCCAGCGCGCTGGTCGCCTCGTCGAGCAGCAGGATGGGCGCGTCCTTGAGCATCACCCGCGCGATCGCGATGCGCTGGCGCTGGCCGCCGGACAGCTTCACCCCGCGCTCGCCGACGTGGGCGTCGTAGCCCTGGCGGCCCTTGGGGTCGCTCAGGCCGTCGATGAAGTCCACCGCCTCGGCGCGCTCGGCGGCGGCGCGCATCTCTTCCTCCGTGGCATCGGGACGGCCGTACATCAGGTTGTCGCGCACCGAGCGGTGCAGCAGGCTGGTGTCCTGGGTCACCATGCCGACCTGGCGTCTCAGGCTGTCCTGGGTGGCGGTGGCGATGTCCTGGCCGTCGATCAGCACCCGGCCCTTGTCCACCTCGTAGAAGCGCAGCAGCAGGTTGACCAGCGTCGACTTGCCCGCGCCCGAACGGCCGACCACGCCGATCTTCTCGCCCGGACGGATGGTCAGGGTCAGGTCGTGCAGCACGGTCTTGCGGCCGCCGTAGCTGAAGTCGACATGCTCGAAGCGCACTTCGCCGCGGGTCACGTCCAGGGGGCGGGCATCGGCGGCGTCCCGGATCGCGATCGGACGCGCCAGGGTCGTGATGCCGTCCTGCACGGTGCCGATGTTCTCGAACAGGCTGGCCATCTCCCACATGATCCAGTGCGAGATCCCGTTCAGGCGCAGCGCCATCGCCGTCGCGGCGGCGACCGCGCCGATGCCGACCTGGCCCTGCGTCCACAGCCAGACCGTCATGCCGGCGGTCGACGCGATCAGGCCCATCGACAGCGCGTGGTTGACGATCTCGAAGCCGCTGATCAGCCGCATCTGGCGGTAGGCGGTGTTCAGGAAGTCCTGCATCGCGCCCTGCGCGAAACCGGCTTCGCGGTGCGAGTGCGAGAACAGCTTGACCGTGCTGATGTTGGTGTACGCGTCGGTGATGCGGCCGGTCATCAGGCTGCGCGCGTCGGCCTGCGCGGTGGCGGCCTTGCCCAGGCGCGGCACGAAGTAGCTCAAGGCCACGACGTAGCAGGCCAGCCAGCCGAGGAAGGGGATCAGCAGCGTCGCGTCGAAGCTGCCGACGACGCCCAGCATCGTCACGAAGTAGATCGTGATGAAGACCAGGATGTCCGTGACGATCAGCCAGCAGTCGCGCACGGCCAGCGCCGTCTGCATCAGCTTGGCGGAAACGCGGCCGGCGAACTCGTCCTGATAGAAGCTCATGCTCTGCGCGAGCAGGTGCCGGTGGAAGTTCCAGCGCAGCCGCATCGGGAAGTTGCTGGACAGGCCCTGGTATTTGCTCAGCGACTGCAGCGCGATAAGCAGCGGGCTGGCGAGCAGGATGCCGAGCAGCATCAGCAGCTTGTCCTGCTGGGTCGCCCACCACTGCGCGGGCGGCACCTGGCTGAGCCAGTCCACGACCGAGCCCAGCATGGAGAACAGCAGCGCCTCGAACGCGCCGATGGCCGCGGTCAGGACGATGAGCACCGCCACCAGCCCGCGCATGCCGTGCGAGCCGGCCCAGACGAAGGCGAAGAACCCCTTCGGCGGCTGAGGCGCCGGGGTCTGCGGAAACGGATCGACGAGTTTTTCGAACCAGCCAAACACGGCGGTCTCCCTGTCACTTCTGCGAGACCGGTGAGCCTACAGGAGCCGGGTGTCAGGCGCAGCCCGCCCCCGCGCCGGTGGCGGGCTGCGCCTGACACCCGGCTCCTGTAGGCTCACCGGTCTCGCAGAAGTGAC
>SEFA01000139.1 GCA_004210455.1 Rubrivivax sp.
GTCATTGGCGGAGGGCTGGGGCGGTGGCCGTGCCGGAGCGGGCGGTCTCGGAAGGAGGCCGGTCGGGCGACGACGGAACGGCAACGGCGGGAGGGCGATTGTAGGGAGCGGCGGACCGGTCGGCACCGGTCATGCCCATGCCCTTGGCTACACTGCCGGCCCATGAAGAACATCGTGATCCTGATCTCCGGGCGAGGCTCCAACATGGAGGCCATCGTCCAGGCCTGCGCCGCCGGGGGATGGCCGGCCCGCATCGCCGCGGTGATCAGCAACCGGCCGGATGCCGGCGGCCTCGAATTCGCGCGGGCGCAGGGCGTCGCCACCGCGGTCGTCGACCACAAGGCCTTCGGCAAGGGCGACGCGGCCCGTGCGGCCTTCGACGCGGAACTGCGGCGCGTCATCGACGGCTTCGCGCCGGATCTGGTGGTGCTGGCCGGGTTCATGCGCATCCTGACGCCCGGGTTCACCGGCCACTACGCGGGCCGGATGCTCAACATCCATCCGTCGCTGCTGCCGGCCTTCACGGGGCTGCACACGCACCAGCGCGCCGTCGAGACCGGTTGCCGCGTGGCCGGCGCGACAGTGCACTTCGTGACGGCGGAACTCGATCATGGGCCGATCGTCGCGCAGGCGGTGGTGCCGGTGCTCGACGGCGACGACGAGGCGGCGTTGGCCGCACGGGTGCTCAAGCTCGAGCACCGCATGTATCCGAGCGCCGTGCGCTGGTTCGTCGAGGGGCAGTTGGAGATCGCCGGCGCCCGTGTCCTCCATCGCGGTGGTGAGTCGCAGATGTTCAGCTGACGCTCAACCGAGCATGCCGGCAAGGAAGTTGATCGTCAGCGCCAGCACGACGGTGTTGAACACGAAGGCCTGGATGGCCTGCACCAGCACCAGCCGCCGGATCGGACGCGCGCTGACGACGACATCCGAGGTCTGCGACGTCGCCGCGACCGTCGCCGCGAAGTAGAAGAAGTCCAGGTAGTCGGGCGCGTCTTCGTCGCCGGGGAACTCCAGCCCGTGCGGCGCCCTCGGCCCGCTGTGGAACAGCGACGCGTAGGCCAGCCCGAACTCCACCGGCAGCAGCAGCCAGGAGCCCGTCAGCGTCGCCGACGCCACCAGCAGGTGCGGCCAGGCCTGCAGCAGGCCGGACTCCTTCACCTGCGCCAGTTCGAGCGCGATCGCCGCCATGCTCGCGGCACCGCCGAGGATGGCCAGGACCAGCACGGTCGGTGCGCCGTCCGCGACGGCGCTGGCCTGCTCCTCGACGTCGTCCGCGTCGGTGCGGAACATCATCCAGCCGATCAGCACGAGATAGGTCCAGACCCCCGCGCTCCATCCCAGCAGCGCGCGCGTGTGCCAGGCCAGATCGACCGGCCAGGCGGCGGCCAGCAGGGCGCCGGTGGCCGCGCCGATCAACAGGCGGGGGCGGCGCTTGATCTGGTGCAGCAAGGGCATGGAACCTTCGGCCACGGATCAGTCCGGACTCATGCCTGAACGAGGGCGAAGCGGGGCCGGGTGACGCCGTCGATCTCGACGCTGCCGAAGAACATGTCGTAAGGGCGCACCCACAGGCCGCTGTCGTTGTAGAGCGGCGCATACAGCACCAGCGCCTCCAGCGTCTCGCTGTGGCGGACGACGCCACGGACCTCGTACTCGCCGCCCTTGTAGTGGCGGTAGCGGCCGGCGGGGGCCTGCGGCAAGGGCGGCAGCGGGTCGCCGGCGCCGTGTGTCGAGGGGGCCTGGGTCGTGTGGGAATCGCTCATGGCGGAGATTGCGTGGCGGCGGAAGCAGGGCAGGGCGCGGTCCCGCCCCGGAGCCTGGGATAATCGGGCGATGCATCCTAATGCCCTTCTTGAACTCTGCGCCGAACTGGTGGACAGCCTGCTGCTGTTCGACAAGCCCGCCGACGCCCTCGTTTCCGACTTCTTCCGCGCGCACAAGGCCCTCGGCCAGCGCGAGCGCCACACCGTCGCCGAGACGGCCTATGCGGTGCTGCGCAAGCGCGCGGTGCTGCAGCATCTGGCCCAGTCGGGCCGCGGTCCGATGTCGCGGCGCCTGGCGATCCTCGCCTGGGAGGGCAGTGAAGCCTTCCTGCGCGCCGCCATCGTCGACGAGGAGCAGCACTGGCTCAAGCAGGTGGCGAAGGTCGACCGCAACAAGTTGCCGGAGAAGCTGCGGCACAACCTGCCCGACTGGATGGTGGAGCCGCTCAAGCACCGTCTGGGCGATGAGGAATTCTGGCGGCTGGCCGACGCGGTCAACGCGTCCGCGCCGCTGGACCTGCGCGTCAATCTGCTGAAGGCCAAGCGCGAGGACGTCCAGGCCGCGCTGAAGGACAAGGGTTTCGCGTCCGCGCCGACACCCTTCTCTCCGTGGGGATTGCGGCTCGAAGGCAAGCCGGCGCTGCAGAAGCTCGACGTCTTCACCAGCGGCCAGGTGGAGGTCCAGGACGAGGGCAGCCAACTGCTGTCCCTTCTCACCGAAGCCAAGCGCGGCGAGATGGTGGTCGATTTCTGCGCTGGCGCCGGCGGCAAGACCCTGGCGCTGGGGGCCGCGATGCGCAACACGGGCCGACTGTACGCTTTCGACGTCTCCGGGCATCGCCTGGACCGGCTCAAGCCGCGTCTGGCGCGCAGCGGGCTGTCCAATGTCTATCCGGTGCAGATCAGCAGCGAGCGCGATGAGCGCGTCAAGCGCCTCGCCGGCAAGATCGACCGCGTGCTGGTCGACGCGCCGTGCTCGGGACTGGGCACGCTGCGCCGGAACCCCGATCTGAAATGGCGCCAGTCGCCGCAAAGCATCCGGGAACTCCAGGACAAGCAATTCGCGATTCTGACTAGCGCGGCCCGCCTGCTGAAGCCGGGCGGCCGCCTGGTGTACGCGACGTGCTCCTTGCTGGATGCCGAGAACGAATGGGTGGCGCAAGCCTTCACGGAGGCGCAGGCGGACTTCACGCTGATGCCCGCGCAGGATGTGCTCACGCATGCGCAGGTGGATGCCGACCAGGCCGCGCAATTGACCGAGAACGGTTATCTGCGCCTGTGGCCGCACCGGCACCAGAGCGACGGCTTCTTCGCGGCCGTCTGGGAACGGAAGAAGTAAGCCTGCTGGCCGCCGCCGCTGGATTTCAGTGCCGGAACGATGAGTTGTTTTTGATGCGAACGGGTAGCGCCGTTCGTTCGATCACGTCTTCAGGCCCTTCCGGTCGTGAAGCGTCAAAAGACCGGCGGGAAAGCGGCTTACATCCGGGCGATTTCTAGAGAGCGTCGCCTACAATGGGGGCTTCCTGTGGACAACTGGCTCCTTGCGAGCAGGGTTAGGACCGAATGAACGTATTGATGTCTGTGCATGACGCCGTCCTGGCGTGGATGATCGATGGCCTCACCGGCGCCAGCTGGTGGCAGATCGTCGTCTTCACCTTGGTGGTGACGCATATCACCATTGCTGGCGTGACGATCTTCCTGCACCGCGCGCAGGCGCACCGGGCCCTCGACCTGGGTCCGATCCCGTCGCATTTCTTCCGCTTCTGGATGTGGTTGACGACCGGCATGGTCACCCGCGAGTGGGTCGCCATCCACCGCAAGCACCACGCCAAGTGCGAGACGCATGACGATCCCCACAGCCCCGTCACCCGCGGCATCAAGACGGTGCTGACGCGTGGCGCCGAGCTGTATCGCGCCGAGGCCAAGAACGAGGAAACGATCAAGAAGTTCAGTCACGGCGTGCCGGACGACTGGATCGAGCGCAAGCTCTACAGCGGCCGCTCGGTGTGGGGCGTGTCCCTGATGATGATCATCGACCTGGCGCTGTTCGGCGTCGCCGGCATGGCGGTCTGGGCGGTGCAGATGGCCTGGATTCCCATCTGGGCGGCGGGCGTGATCAATGGCGTCGGCCACTACTGGGGCTATCGCAACTTCGAGGCGCAGGACGCGTCGACGAACGTCTCGCCGTGGGGTGTGATCATCGGCGGCGAAGAGCTGCACAACAATCACCACACCTACCCGACGTCGGCCAAGTTCTCGGTCAAGCCGTTCGAGTTCGACATCGGCTGGGGTTACATCCGCGCGATGGAGATGATCGGCTGGGCGAAGGTCCGCAAGACGGCGCCGCAGATCAAGACCGGCGAGCTGAAGGCCGTGGCCGACAAGGACACGCTGGAAGCCATCATCGCCAATCGCTATGAAGTGATGGCGCGATATGCGCGCGGCCTACGCGGCGCCTGCAAGGCCGAGCTGATCCAGCTCAAGGCGGCGGGCGAGCAGCACAGCGTCAAGTTCCATCAGTTCAAGCTGGCGACCCGTTGGCTGCATCGCGACGCCGAGAAGATTCCGGCGGCGTATCAGGCGCAGCTGGACGGCGCCCGTGCGGCGAGTCCGGTGCTCGACAAATTGGTGACGATGCGCGAAGAGCTGCGTCAGCTGTGGACCCGCACGAACGTGTCGGCCGAGCAGTTGGTCCATGACCTGCAGGCCTGGTGTCGCAAGGCCGAGGAAAGCGGCATCGCTGAACTCAAGGCCTTCGCGACCGGTCTGCGCGCAGTGCGCGCCTGACAATTTCCCTCGTCGTCTCGCCGCGTCGGCCATCCAGGGTGATGGTCATCACCGAGCCGCAGATGAAGCAATGCAAAGGGCGCCCCTACAGGGCGCCTTTTTTCTTGGCGGCGCCCATAATTTGTGCGGACTCTCAGACAAGGAGATTGACATGATGGCTTCGACCCTCTTCAAGCGCACCCTGTTGCTCGGCCTGACGAGCGTGAGCCTGGGCGCGATCGCCGCAGCCGCGCAGGCGCAGGCGGAAGTCAACTTCATCAAGCCGGAGAACTTCTCCGACATCGGCTGGGCCGGCGTGGATCGCGACAACGCCATGAAGCAACTGGAGGAACACTTCAAGGCGCTGGCGGCGCGCGAGCTCCCCGGCAAGCAGCTCAAGATCGATGTCACCGATGTCGACCTGGCGGGCGAGGTCGAGCCGCGCGTGCGCACGGACCGCCTCCGTATCCTCCGGTCGGTGACGATCCCGCGCATGAGCTTCTCCTACACGCTCAGCGAGAACGGCCAGGTGCTGAAGTCCGGCAAGGCCGACCTGAAGGACATGGACTACCAGAACAGCGGCGGCAACCGCTACTTCGACACCGAGCCGATGCGCTACGAGAAGAAGATGATCGACGACTGGATGGCGCGTGAGTTGCTGGGGAAGACGCGCCTGGCGCCGGTTCGCTAACCGGGAGGGGAGGGGTGGCATTGCGGCCATGGCTACGGTGCCGCAGACCCTGTCTCGATCGCCCATGAAAAAACCCGCCGAGAGGCGGGTTTTCTTCTTCAAGGACCGGGCTGAATCACTTCAGCTTGGTTTCCTTGTACAGCACGTGCTTGCGTGCCTTCGGGTCGAACTTCATGAATTCCAGCTTTTGGGGCGTGGTCTTCTTGTTCTTGTTGGTGGTGTAGAAATGACCGGTGCCGGCAGTGGATTCCAGCTTGATCTTCTCGCGTCCGCCTTTGGATGCCATGGTGTCGCTCCTGGTTCAGTGATTAGGCTTGACCGCGCGAGCGCAGGTCGGCCAGCACGGCGTCGATGCCCTTCTTGTCGATCAGACGCAGACCTGCGTTGCTGATGCGAAGACGGACCCAGCGGTTTTCGCTTTCGACCCAGAAACGGCGGTATTGCAGGTTCGGGAGGAACCGGCGCTTGGTTTTGTTGTTGGCGTGGGAAACGTTGTTCCCGACCATGGGCTTCTTGCCCGTGACTTCGCAGACGCGTGCCATGTGGACACTCCGATACTGGTCATCCGGCGACCGTCCCAATCGTCCCGACCTTGCTGTCGAGTCGCGGGCGGCGGCCTCACCTCGCCATAGGGTGGCGGTATCCCATCTTCCTCGCGTCAAGATCCTTCACAGGTTGATGGCGCGGGGAAACGAAGAGTGTAGCAGAAACAGGCCGGCCCGCGCAAAGGCGGGCCGGTCGGTGTCTTCGGGCGGCCGCCCCTCCCTGGGTGCCGCGGTCGCGGAAAACGCGAGGGTCAGGCCGATTCCTGTTCCAGGAAACGTTGCGCGTCCAGTGCGGCCATGCAGCCCGTGCCGGCGCTGGTGATGGCCTGGCGATAGACGTGGTCCTGCACGTCGCCGGCGGCGAACACGCCCGGCACGCTCGTCATCGTGGCGAAACCTTCCAGGCCGCTCTTCGTGCGGATGTAGCCGTCCTTCATCTCGATCTGGCCCTCGAAAATGTCGGTGTTGGGCTTGTGGCCGATCGCGATGAAGCAGCCTTGCAGCTTGACGTCCGTCGTCGTGCCGTCCTGCGTGCTCTTGATGCGCACGCCGGTGACGCCGCTGGCGTCGCCCAGCACCTCGTCCAGCGTGTGGAACACGTGCAGCTCGATCTTGCCGGCCTTGACCTTGTCCATCAGCTTGTCGACCAGGATGGGCTCGGCGCGGAACTTGTCGCGGCGATGGATCAGGTGCACCTTGCTGGCGATGTTGGACAGGTACAGCGCCTCTTCGACGGCGGTGTTGCCGCCGCCGACGACGCAGACTTCCTGCTCGCGATAGAAGAAGCCGTCGCAGGTGGCGCAGGCGCTGACGCCGCGGCCCATGAACGCCTCCTCCGACGGCAGTCCCAGGTATTGCGCCGAGGCGCCGGTGGCCAGCACGACCGCATCGGCGGTGTACACCGCGCTGTCGCCGGTCAGCGTGAACGGACGCTTGGAGAAGTCGACGCTGTTGATGTGGTCGAAGACGATCTCGGTCTGGAAGCGCTCGGCGTGTTCCTGGAAACGCTGCATCAATTCCGGTCCCTGCACGCCCATCACGTCGGCGGGCCAGTTGTCGACTTCGGTGGTGGTCATCAACTGACCCCCTTGCGCCATGCCCGTCACCAGAAGCGGCTTCAAGTTGGCACGCGCGGCGTAGATGGCGGCGGTGTAGCCGGCGGGGCCGGAACCGAGGATCAACAGTTGGGCGTGGCGGGTGTTTTGGCTCATGGCGAGGGAGATGGGGGCGCGTTGAGTGGACGCAAGGGAGGACGGCAAGGGCGAGAGCCTAAGGGGACCGGTGGGCGGCCTATGGCGTTGACCCTATGAACAGCCGTGAACAAATTGGCACAATGCATCCATTCTAGGTGGCGGCTCTCTCTGCCATCCTGAGTTCCACGATTGACCCTAACCCCCGACAGGAGGCACCCCTTCATGGCCATGTTGTCCAATTTGGATCTGATCCGCAGGGTTCCCTTGTTCTCCCTGCTGACCGCCGACCAGGCCCAGTCCATCGCGGACAGCGTCGTCAAACGGCGCTTCAAACGTGGCGAGTTGATCGTCGAGCAGGGCACCAAGTCCAACGCGCTTTTCATCCTGCTCAACGGCCGCGCCCGTGTCCTGACCGCGGACAGCCGCGGCCGCGAAGTGATCCTCGCCGTGCTGCAGCCCGGCGACTACGTCGGCGAGATGAGCCTCATCGACAACGAGCCGCACTCGGCCACGGTGCGCGCCGAGGTGCAGACCGACATGCTGGTGCTGGGTCGCGCCGATTTCGGTCGCGGACTGCCGGAGTCGTCGAGCCTGGCTTACGGCATCCTGCGAGGTCTCGTCGCGCGCCTCAGAAATGCGGACCGTCAGATCGAATCGCTCGCGCTCCTCGACGTCTACGGCCGTGTCGCACGCACGCTGCTGGACATGGCCGAGGAAGAGAAGGGCGTGAAGATCATCCGCGGCAAGGTGTCGCGGCAGGACATGGCCAAGGTCGTCGGTGCGTCGCGCGAGATGGTCAGCCGCGTCATGAAGGACCTGGAGGACAAGGGCGTCATCGAGACGCTCGAGAACGGCTCCGTGGTCATCAAGGAACGTCTGCAGCACGACTGACGCGCCCTCGATCGGCGCTTCAACGTTTCTTCACCTTCGTGGGGAGCCCCGCGTCCGGGACGCGGGGCTTGTGCGTCACTATCGAGGAATGAGTTTTCCCGGTTCCCTGCTGGGCGGCGGTGACGACGCCGCCACCCCCGCCAGCGCCCCCGAGCGC
>SEFA01000068.1 GCA_004210455.1 Rubrivivax sp.
ACGCCGGCCGCTCCGCCCGCCCCGCCGCCGCCGCCGGAACTCTCGCCCGCCGAAAAGGCGATGCGAGCCGGCGATGCGCATGACCGCGCGGGTCGCTTCGACAAGGCTCTGGACGAGTACCGTCGCGCCGAGGCCGCGGGCCAGCCGGGCGCCGGCGCCAAGATCGAGGCCGTGCGCAAGAAGCAGATCGCCAGGGCCACGCTCACCGCGCGCACCGCGTTCGCCAAGCAGGACCTCGCCGGCGCGATCAAGGGCTGGGACAACGTCCTGCAGCTCGATCCGGACAACGAGCTCGCCAAGCTGGAACGCCAGAAGGCGGTCACGCTGAAGGCGAAGGCCGATCAGCTGAAGTGACCGGTTCCACCGGTCTCCACGGTCTTTCCTGACCGCATGCGAAAGAGGCGCCTTGGCGCCTCTTCGCTTTTGATGCCCCCTCATGGACGTCCGCAACCCACGCAACTTCGCCATCGACTGCCTGCGCGGCGTGGCCATCCTGCTGGTGGTGGTACACCACCTCGCGCTGCCGTTCCGGCTGCCGCTCGCCCCCAGTCTGCTCGGCCCGTGGTTCCCCAGTCGCCTGATCGACGCCGTGAGCTTCAACGGCTACGAGGCGGTGTTCATGTTCTTCGTGATCTCGGGCTTCCTCATCACGACGCGCATCCTCGAGCGCGACGGCGATCTGCGGCGCGTCCGTCTGGGCGCCTTCTACCTCGCCCGCGCGCGGCGCATCGTGCCGCTGCTGCTGGTCGTGCTGACCGGGCTCACGCTGCTGGCCGCGCTCGGCGTCCCGGACTTCGCGCCGTCGTCCCGGCAGTCGATCGCCGGCCTGCTGGGCGCCGCGCTGACCTTCACCTTCAACTGGTATGAAGGCCGCACCGGCTGGGCGCCGGCGGCGTGGGACGTGCTGTGGTCGCTGTCCATCGAGGAAGTCTTCTACGTCGGCTTTCCGCTGCTCTGCCTGGCCCTGCCGCGCCGGCTGCTCGTCGTCGCGCTGGCGGTGCTGGCGCTGAGCCTGATCCCGCTGCGCTCGCTGGTCCCCGTCAGCAACGAGGTCTGGTGGGAGAAGGCCTACCTGCCGGGCATGTCCGCCATCGCCTGGGGCGTGCTGGCGGCCCTGGCCGCGCAGCGCTGGCGACCGGCGCCGCGCGAAGCGCGGGCGCTCGCGATCTTCGGCGGCGTCTGCGTCCTGCTGGTCATCGGCTGGGGGGACCTCGTCCATCGTCACCTCTTCAAGAGCGGCATGTACGGGCTGTGCGTCGGCACGGGCGCGATGCTCATCGCGTTCCGGGCGCATGCGCCGGGTCCTCGCCGCGGCCTGCGCTGGCTCGCGCGCATGGGCCGGCTCAGCTACGAGCTCTACCTGAGCCACATGGTCGTCGTGCTGGGCACGGTCGCGCTGTACCGCGCGCTGCTGGGCACGTCCCAGGCGTGGACCTTCGTCGTGTACGTGCCGGCGGTCGTCGCCAGCGTGGGCGTGGCCCTGGCGCTCGAACGCCTCATGGCGGGTCTGAGCAGCGTCGTCAGGACCGTGATCGGCCCACCGCGGCCTTCCGCCGACGAATCACCGGGAATCGCGCGCGGTCACTGACAGATTCCAGTCGGAGAAACTGTATATTCATACAGTATTCAATCTCTCCGGCAGTTCATGGACCTCTCCCGCAAGCTCGCCATCCTGGCGGACGCCGCCAAGTACGACGCCTCCTGCGCCTCGAGCGGCACCGACACGCGCGACTCCCGCGGCGGCACCGGCATCGGTTCGACCGAGGGCATGGGCATCTGCCACAGCTATGCGCCCGACGGCCGTTGCATCTCGCTGCTGAAGATCCTGCTCACCAACCATTGCCAGTACGACTGCCTGTACTGCGTGAACCGGTCGTCGAGCAACGTCGCGCGGGCGAAGTTCAGCGTCGAGGAGGTCGTCGCGCTGACGCTGGACTTCTACCGCCGCAACACCATCGAGGGACTGTTCCTCAGCAGCGGCATCATCAAGAGCCCGGACTTCACGATGGAGCAGGTCGTGCGCGTGGCGCAGGTGCTGCGCGAAGACCACGACTTCCGCGGCTACATCCACCTGAAAACCATCCCGGACGCCAGCGAGGAGCTGTTGCGGCGCGCCGGCCGGTATGCGGACCGGCTCAGCATCAACGTCGAGCTGCCCACCGACGACGGGCTGAAGGCACTGGCGCCCGAGAAGGACACCGCCGCGATCCATCGATCGATGGGCCGGCTGAAGCTGCACATCGACGACGCGAAGGACGCGCAGAAGACCGCGGCCGCGACGCCGATCCGCCTGATCCCGGGCGCTGCCTCGCGTCCGGCCCGGCCGCCGCGTTTCGCACCCGCGGGCCAGAGCACGCAGATGATCGTCGGCGCGGACGCGAGCGACGACCGCAGCATCCTGCGCAGCAGCGCCACGCTGTACGGGCGCTTCCGGATGCGGCGGGTGTACTACTCGGCCTTCAGCCCCATCCCCGATGCGGCGCGCGCGCTGCCGCTGCAGTCGCCGCCACTGGTGCGCGAGCACCGGCTCTACCAGGCGGACTGGCTGATGCGCTTCTACGGCTTCGACCACGAGGAGATCGTCGACGACGGCACCGGCCTGCTGCGGCTGGACGTCGATCCCAAGCACGCCTGGGCGCTCGCGCATCCGGAGCGCTTCCCGGTCGACCTCAACCAGGCGCCGCGCGAGATGCTGCTGCGCGTGCCGGGACTGGGCGTCGGCTCGGTCGACAAGCTGCTGGCCGCACGACGCGTCCGGCGACTGCGCGCGGAAGACCTGCGGCAGATGAAGCTGCCCGCGCGCAAGGTGCTGCCCTTCGTGATCGTGGACGGCCACCGGCCGGGAGCGACGGATCCATCGACGATCGCGGTCGCGTCCAAGACGACGGCGCCGACGCAGATGGGGTTGTTCTGATGATCCGCGTGCAGCTCGACGGACCGATCGACCTCGAGGGCTTCCGTCGATCAGCCAAGCTATTGGTGGCGCGCGGCGTCGCACCCGGCGACGTCATCTGGACCACCGGTGGCGAGGATCTCGGGCTCTGGGCGGAGGAGCCGTTGGACGATGCACCCGAATCGACCGAATCGACCGATTCGGCGAAGGCCACGCCGTTCACCGTGCCCGCGAGCTTCCTCTCGTTGTGTCGCAGCGCCCTCCTCCATGCGGAGCCCCAGCGTTTCACCTTGCTGTATCGGATGCTGTGGCGGCTCAAGAACGAGCCGGGCTACTGGCGCGACACGCTGGACGCGGACCGTCGCCGGGCGGAGGGGCTCGAACGCGAGGTCCGCCACGAGATCCACAAGACGCATGCCTTCGTCCGTTTCGTGCCCATCGAGGACGCCGACGGCGAACGACTGGTCGCGTGGTTCGAGCCGACGCACCACACGCTGGAAGCCGCCGCGCCCTTCTTCGCCCGGCGCTTCGCCAACCTGCGCTGGGCGATCCTGTCGCCGCGCTGTTCGGTGTCGTGGGACGGGTCGATGCTGCACATCGGACCGGGTGGCCGGCGCGAGGACGCGCCGCCCCAGGACGCCGGCGCCGAGCTCTGGCTGACCTACTACCGCAGCATCTTCAATCCCGCACGGCTGAAGGTCGCGATGATGGAGCGCGAGATGCCGCGCCGCTACTGGGCCAACCTGCCCGAAGCCGCGCTGATCGAGCCGCTCATCGAACAGGCCGGCGCGCGGACGCAGGGGATGCTCGCCGCCGATCCGACCGAGCCACGGCGCATCCGGCCGATGGAGACCGTCGACAGAACGGCGCGCTGATTGCCCATCCCCTCCACTTCACTCGCCAACGGGAGCGCTCATGGAAACCCAGGAACTGCATCGCGGACGGCTCATCGACCACCTGCACCTCGTCGTGCGGGATCTGGCGGCGAGCAAGGCCTTCTACACGGCCGTGCTGCCGCCGCTCGGCGTGCCGCTGGGCGGCGAAGGCAAGGACTACTTCTGGTTCGACGAGTTGTTCGTGTCCAGCGCGGACAGCGACGCGGCGGTGGGCAAGCTGACCGGCCGGCACCACCTGGCCTTCCAGGCGAAGGACCGGGCGGCGGTGGACGAGTTCCACAAGACCGCGCTGGCCGCCGGCGGCACTGACAACGGCGCGCCCGGCGAGCGGCCCTATCACCCGGGCTACTACGCGGCCTTCGTGCTGGACCCGGACGGCAACAACATCGAGGCCGTCTTCCATGGCGAAGCCAAGCGGAGCGCGGCGTCGGTCAAGGTGACTTTCTGAGCGACGCTGGGATCGTCACTTCCTGTCCACCTTGTTCTTCGCCGTCGCGGCGGTCCCCGCCGTGGCCGGCGCGGGCGCCGCCGACTTCGCCGCGGAGGCGTCGATCAGCTGCCGCATCATCGCCGTCGCCCGCGCGTTCTTCGGATCCACGCGCAGGCACTTCTGCAGCACCATGATCGCGCCGGACTTGTCGATCACGGCGAGCTTCTCGGCCTTGCGCACGTAGAGGTCGGCCAGCAGCCGCTTCGCCGACGGATCGTTCCGGTCCTGCGGCGCGCGCTTCTCGAGCAGGCGGATCGGCTCGTCGACCTCGCCCTGCGCGGCCAGCATGGCGATGTGCTCGAGCTGGTTGGGATCCGCGCCGCCAGCCGCGGCCTGCGTCGCCTCCTTTGCCGGCGAAGCCGTATTCGCCGCCTGCGCCTTTGCGGCAGCCGGCTTGGCCGCGACTGGCGCCGCCTTGCGCAGCGTCACCCGCGCCGGCTTGCCGAGGTAGCTCTTCTGGTTGCGTTCCTTCTCGAGTGCGCGCAGCGCGTCGGCGGCCGGCTCATTGTCCGGCTGCAGCGACAGCGCCGTCAGGTACAGCGTGGTCGCGCCGTCCAGGTCGCCGCGCTTGTGCGCGGCCTTGGCCTTGTCGAGGCGCTCGCTCACGCCGGCGTCGATCTGCTGCCGCGTCGCGGCCAGGCTGTCGCGGTAGCCCGCGTTGTCCGGACGCAGGACCGTCAGCGCCTCCCAGGTCCAGGCGGCGTCGGCCAACTGGCCGTCCTTCACCTGCTCCTGCGCGCGCTGGACCTGCGCCTGCTCGAACGCCGAGGGCGGCGCCCCGGCGGCCCCCTCCGGGTTGCGCAGGGCGCTCGGGCCGCCGGTACAGGCCGTCAGCGTGACGGCCGCCAGGAGAGCCAGTGCAACGACCGCCTTCATGGCGTCGGTCCGATGCGGCGGCTGGTCTGCAGCCGGGCCTTGAAGGCCTCGAGATCGTGGTCGCCGAAGATCATCGTGCGGCGCAGCATCAGCGGCTGCGCATAAAAGGCGTTGCCGCCCGGGTTGACGGTCACCGCCAGCGTGTACTTCTGGCGCGTCAGCGCGTCCAGCACCAGTTCGTTGGCGTCGCCGTAAGGATAGGCGTAGTGGCGCACATGGCCGGCGGTGCCGAGCTTCTGCTCGATCAGGTCGCGCGGACCGGCGGTTTCGGTGTCGAGGTTGCGCTTGTAGCGCTCGTCGTTCTCGCCGGCCGTGCGCTCGATCAGGTTGCGATGCGACTTCGAATGCGACTGGATGTCCACCAGCCCCGAGGCCTGCATCTCCGCCAGCTGCGGCCAGCTCAGCGCGTCGCCGCCCGCGCCGACGAAGTCGGTGTAGACGAACATCGTCGCCGGCAGGCCGAGCTTGCGCAGCACCGGGTAGGCGAGCTTGTAGACCGATTCGTAGCCGTCGTCGAAGGTGATCACCACGGCCTTGGGCGGCAGCGGTTCCTTGCCGTCGAGGTAGCCCGCGAGCTGCGACAGCTTCACGACGCGGTAGTCGTTCTTCGCCAGCCACTCCATCTGCGCGGCGAAGTTGCCCTGCGACACGGCCATCTTCCCGCCCACCGTGCCGAGCCGGTGGTAGCAGAGGATGGGCACCGTCTGGAGGTTGCCGGAACGCACGCCCAGCGGGTTCATCGGCTTGAGCGGCACGATCAGCGGCTGGCCGGGCTCGGCCTTGGTGACGCCGGCGTTGGCCTCGCTGATCTGCCAGTCGCGGTCCTCGCTGCCGAGCAGCCGGCCGGCGATGCCGCGCAGCGATTCGCCGGCGACCGGGACGTAGATCAGCAGACGGTCGCTGCGGGCGACGATCTCGCCGTTGGTCGTCGTCGCCGGCGCCTTGACCGGCGCGGGCTCGTTCAGCGGCGGCGTCGCGGTCGGCGGCGCGACGCAACCGGTCAGCGCGAGCACCGCGGCGACAGCAGCCGCGGCGAGGATCGAACGAGCCTCACCCCTGCCCTCTCCCGCAGTGCGGGAGAGGGAGTTCATGCGGAGGTAGAGCATCAGGCGGCTCCCGGGGTCGAGGGCGGCACCGGCGGCGCGGGCTGCGTCTGTTCGTCGGACGCGGTCCCGGCGGAGGGCGCGGGCGCGGGCGCGGGAGCGGGAGCGGCGGCGGGCGCGTGCGCGAGCGTAGGCTCGGCGGCGGGAGGCGGCTCAGATGACGCCGCTGCCGCCAGGGCGGCATCCTTCGCTGCCTTGGCTTCCTTCGCCGCCGCGACGATGGCCGCGGCCGCCGCCGACGCGCCGGACTTGCGTCCGATCGTCGTCGGCGCCTCGGCCTTGGCGGCCGAGGCCGCCAGCGCCTGCTTGTCCTGCAGCGCCTGCGCCATGCGGTCGAAGGCGGCGTAGAGCAGCCCGAATTCGTCCTTGCGCTGCTCGCGGATGCGGAAGTCGACGCGGCCGCGGCCGATCTCGTCGAGCGCCTCGACGACCAGCTTGATGGGCCGCGAGAACCAGTTGGCGACGAAGAACATCGCGATCGCGACCGCCAGCACCGTCGTCACCGCGAGCACCGCCATCAGCGTGCGCGACAGCCGCGCGACGCTCTCCAGCGGCCGCTCCGGCAGACCGAGCGCGACGCGCCCCACGGTCTTGTCCTGGAAGGTGATCGGCGAATCGAAACCGAGGATCGCCGCGCCGCCCGCGGCGTGATACCGCGTCCGCTTGACCGCGCCCTGGTCGCCGAGCAGCTCGCCCGGCGGGGCCTGGTAGAGCTTGCCGACGGTGTCGGGCAGGCTGGACGCCGCGACCACGCCGGCGCGGTCGATCACGCTGACGCTCTCGAAGTCGCCCGTTTTCATGATCTCCTGCAGCGAGACGTCGACGGAGACCCAGTCCTCGCCCAGCGCCGCGGTGGCGTTCTGCGCGGCGATGAAGCGCGACAGCGCGGTGCCGTAGTCGGCCACCTGCTGCATCAGCGCGGCGTTCTGGCGCTGGCTGATGATGGAGCCGCTCACCGCCATCACGATGGCGACGATGCCGGCCATCATGGCCGCCCACTTCACGCGCAGCGGGATCAGCTTGGCGCGGCCCTTGTTGCGCGCTTCCTCGTCGATCTCGCCCAGCACCTTGACCAGCGCGTCGGCCAGTTCGGCGCCGGTCTGGAAACGGTTGTCGGGCGCCTTGGCCAGGCAGCGGTCGACGACGCGGCGCAGCGACGCGGGGATCTCGGGGCGCAGCTTGTTCAGCGGCGTCGGGTCGTCCTTGGCGATCTTGAGCGCCAGGTTCACCACGCTGTCGCCGGTGAACGGGCGCACGCCGGTGAGCATCTGGTAGAGCACGATGCCGACCGAGAACAGGTCCGAGCGGCCGTCGATCTTCTCGCCGTTCATCTGCTCGGGGGCCATGTATTGCGGCGTGCCCAGCACGTCGCCGACGCGGGTGCGCTGCTCCCCCTTGGTCGACTCCATGTGGGCGATGCCGAAGTCCATCACCTTGATGTCGAGCGTGCCGCGCACGCGGGCGATGTTGCCGGGCTTGATGTCGCGGTGGACGATGCCGCGCTTGTGGGCGTAGTCGAGCGCGCGCGCCAGCTGGATGGCCATCACGACGGTGTCGCGGATGGGCATCGGCGTGCCGGGTTCGAGCAGGTCGGCCAGCGGCTCGCCGTCGAGCAGCTCCATGGCCATGTAGGGCCGGCCGTCGACCTCGCCCACGTCGTGCACGGTGACGATGTTGGGGTGCGACAGGCTGCCGGAGGCGCGCGCCTCGCGCAGGAAGCGGGCGTGGTATTCCTCGTCCTCGCACAGCGAGGCGTGCAGGAACTTGATCGCGACGTCGCGGCCGATGCTGGGATCGTGGGCCTTGAACACGCTGGCCATGCCGCCGCGTCCGATGCGGTCCAGCACCTGGAAGCGGCCGACCTGGCGCACGGGGGCCTCGTTGCTCGCGATCTTGGTGGCCAGCGCGCCGCCGGGCAGCGTGCCGGTGGGCAGCGGATCGGGCACCGGCGGCATCGCGCGCAGGGCCGCCACGACGGCGACCGCGTCGGGATCGAGCACGGTTTCCGCGAATTCCGAGGCGCCGAAGACCGACTCCTCGGCCTCCGCGACGACAGGCGGCGGCGCCACGGGAGGGGCGACCGGCGGTGCGACCGGCGTCGCGACAGGGGCGGCCACGGCCGGTGCGGCAGGCGTCGCGACAGGGGCGGCCACGGCCGGAGCGGCAGGCGTCGCCACTGGAGGCGTCGCGGCCTCGACTTCCGTCGTCGCCGGCTTGGTCGGGACCAGCCTGGACGCCGGCACGATCACGGTCTCGTTGCCGGTGGCGGCGGATTCCGGGATCTGTGCGGCGGGAGGGGTCGCGGGAGGAATTGCTGGAGCGGAGGCGGGCGGCGTGGCTGCGGCCGGCGGGGGAGTCTTGGTCACGGGATTCAGAACGGCGGCGGGAGCGATGACGGTCTCATTGCCGGTGGGCGAGATCGTGTCCAGGGGCGAAGCGATGGGCGAGGAGGCGACGGGCGCCGCGGCGGGAGCGACCGGTTCGATCGGGTCGGCAGGCGCCTTGGGGGCTTCCGCGGGCGCGGCAGCGACCGGCGCGGGCGAGGCCGGCGGTTCGGCGCTCGCGGAGGGTTTCAGCATCGCGGCGGGCGCGATGATGGTGTTGTCGGTATCGAGCGGGATGTCGGCCGGCTTGCGGCTGGCGCGCATCGAGAAGGTGTCGGGGAACGTGGGGTCGATGAAGCTGATATCGCGTTCATGCTGGACGGTCTCGGGGCCGTCGTCGTGGGCGGCGTCGGCGTCGACGTCCGGCACGGCTGTCTGAGCGGCCGCGGGGGTGACGCGATTCGCGGCGGTGTCGGGCGGCATGCGGTCGAGCGGCGCGCCGGCCGGCACGATGCGTGTCGCGTCCGGATCGAACGTGGAATCGTCGGCCGCCGCCGGCGCCTTGCCCGGCTTGGCCGAGCGGGGGTTACCTTCTTTTCGTGACATCGAACGCCTCGCCGCGGCGAGGATCGCCGCCCAATGCGCATCGTCCCTGTCACGGGGATCGGGGGCAATGAACGAAAGTCACCCGAGGGCGGTACCTGAAGTGGCTATGCGCCCCCCTCGCCGGTCGCGGGACACGATGCCCCGACTGCCCGCAGGCCGACGCGTACCCCGACGCCTACTCGACAGATACCGACTCGATGCAGCCGTGAAGTCGCTGGAAGTGCGCCATCTGGTTGATCACCGCGCGGAACGCGCCTTCGTCTCCATCCCACATGTCCATGCGAGCCACAAGCAGCCTATTGCCAGACCGCTTCACCTTGGGGCAGTCGTGCGCGTTGGTCAAAGCGAATCCTGGCATGGCATCGGTTCCCGGATATGCCACAGCAAACAGCTCCGCTTCCGAATACGGCTTGCCGGTGTAGCCCTGCTGTTCGATACGCACGTCGTCGATCGTCGCGGCCGTCGTGTCGAAAGCCGATAGCAATCCGACCAGCACGCGCCAAGCCACCGCGGGCACGGTGGTGGCCGCAAGTGCCGCGACGGCTGTACGCCCATCGGCGGAAAAACTCAGGCTCAGGATCTGAAGGACCGCATCGTCACGTCCGGGCGAAAGCCCTTGGCTGCTGACCAGCGTCGCGGTATTTCGCAGGATGCCTTCGATCTCCGTCTTCAGCTCCTTGGGCAACTTTTCCTCTGCGACCACCGTCACCGTCAGCGGCGCGGAGCCCTTCTCCAGATCGAACAAGCACACCGCATTCATCGCGTTTTTCCTGCACCGAATTCGGTGTGCAAAGGAGCCGGTCAGAAGAATCGCGCCACCCATTCATCGCCGACTTCCGGCTCGATCTCCGGATAGCTGATGGTGCCGATGTAGTCGTCCGACGCCCAGACCGGGCGCACCGCTCGCGCCACGGCTTGGTACGCCGGCAACCGATCGTTGCGATTCACGTCACCCGCGACGGGCTCCGGCCCGGCGCGAAACACGACGCTGCCGCCCGGCAGCCTGACGACCTCGCAGGGCGGCGGCAATTGGGCGCGCAGCGCGCCCGCGCCGCCCAGACGGTCGGCGAGTTGCGGTCCGAGCGCAGTGAGCCAGTGGATCGTCATCAGCCCAGCGGGAGCATGCAGGACATGAAACGTAAACGCACCGATGTCCAGTCCAGGGTAACGCAGCAGTTTCGGGACCGTGTCGGTCTTGAACGCCCGCGACGAATCGTTCTGCTCCGAGCTCCAGCAGGGCGCCAGTCCGCAGAGCGCCATGCGCAGGGGCAATCCGTCGATCAGGGCGACGAACAGGTCTCGCAGCGCGTCCCCACCGTGCCCCGCTTCCTCGATCGGTAGCCGCAACCGGATTCCGGCTCGTGCCAGTTCAGGAGATGGTGCATAGTGCACCGCGTCGAACATGGGCGCCCGCTGTTCCGCCTGCGGGTCGCCAGCCTGGAAGTGCGCGCCGAAAGAACCGTTACCCAGGCTCAATGGCGCGTCCAGCCATCGGGCGACATCCCGCCATTCGTCTGGATTGAACGGGCGCATATCCTTCTCGTCATAGTCGTAGGCAAGGCGGATGCGATCACCGTAGCGGGCCATGAAATCGTCGTACAGCCGCTGGACACGCGGCATCACGGGTGCCAGCGGACCGTCCAGCACGATCACGATCTGAAGGCAGAGGTCGACCAGTCGAGTGCCGTCTTTATCGACGGCCACTTGTTCCCGGAGTTCTGGGGAGATCACGACTCGTCGTAGACGACCGCACGAAGCGGGACGCGCCGGTGCAGTCGCCCAAGCATGCGCCCGACGCGCTGCTGCCAGTCCGCGGGATCGGCATACGCGCCGTCGATCCAGATCTGAACGTGGTCGGGTTCGAGGAGCGAGAGGGAGGTCGCGCCAATGTCGGCAAAGACATCGCCATCCAGCGGCCGCATGCCGACTGCCAGATGCTCAAACGTGTCGAGCGCGTCAGCCAGTGCGTCCAGCACCGGGTCTTCAACCGGCACGGCAAACCAGAGGTGCAGGTGGAACGGTTCACGGAAGTTGGTCGATGACGCGCCGATGACGGTGGGAAGCGAGCTCGCAGCCTCCTCGCCGGCCATTTCAGGCATGGAAGCGGCAAGCACCTGCGCGTGCCCGAGGGCTGAATCATCGTCATGGCGGGGGAGCAGCTGCAACAGACCCCGGCGGACCAGAGCGATGTCCTGCTCGGCAAGTGCATGAGCGCCCCCGGGGAGCACGAGACCCAGCCCACCTGACAGCCACTCAATCCCGATGGCCGCTTCGGCACCGCCAGACATGACGCCCTGCCCATCTACCTCAATCAGGAAACCGAACCGCCGAGCTCGCTCGACGGCCTTCAGGAAGTCCTGCACCTCCGCACGCAGCGAGGTCGGAATCTCCTTCAGGGCGTGCGGCAAGGTCAGCATGAACGTCAGGCCTCACCGAAGAATCGGCGGTACCAGGCCACCTTGGCTTCGAAATCCATGTTGGCGATGGTCTGAAACTTTGCCCGCTCATCGGTCATCGCGAGCGCTGCCAGCACCTCGCCGGCCTGACGGTACGCGGGCAGCAGGTCTTGGCGGTTGACGTCCCCCGTCTCCGGCCTTGGGCCGGCCTGGATCTCCAGTACGCCCGGCAACACCATCTCGCTGCCCAGACCTCGGGCGGAAGCGGCTTTCGCCAGAGCGGAGAGGTCCTGACCATGCGCCTTGGCGAGCGGCTCGGACACGAAGGTCAACCACGACGTCGCCAGCAGACCGTCCAGCATCAGATTGGCTTGTCCGAGCGGCGCCCCCACCGTGACGCCGGGGTGGCGCAACAGCCAACCTGGCAGGTCACGGTCGATGACGGCCTCGGCATCGGAAAAGCCGCCGCCGGTGTAGTACGACCAGCCGCAGTGACCTGCCAACAGAGGAAAGTCCTTCAACAGTCGCCGCGCAAGGGATCTCAGCGCGTCCGGCGATGCGAGGTCGCCCTCGGGCGGGATACAGACCCTCAAGTAGGAGCGGGTGGGAGGGATGCCGTCGCCCGGAGTCAACCTCGTCGAAAACCAGTCGAGCGAAGGCAGGTCGAACGCACTCGCTTTCTCGCCGCCGAAAAATTCAATGCCCGACAGCTTTGCGGGCTTCTTCTCGTCCGATGCGACGAAGTTTTCGATCAGCGTCGTCGCGTCCGGTGCGATCGACTTGGCCGCGCCCATCGTGTTCGTCCTGTAGTAACGCAGGGCTCCCGGGAAATGACCATCGATCGTTTGCGCGGCGGCCGCGAGTGCATCCTTGAACGCGCCTCGCGACTGCGTGCCGTAAAGATGGATCTCCAGGCAGGGGCGCACGTTGCCCTTCTTCAAGGTCGCATGCGCCGCACGCAGGGTTTCGACAAATTCGTTGCGCTTCATTCTTGTCCTGTTCAAAACGAGCAAATGGTCTCGACGGCCTGGTCTCAGCAGCCGCAACTCTCTCGGTCCAACTCGACCAGCTTGCCGCTTTCTCCCCGCTGCTTGAGGCGATCCTTGGCCTGGATCTGGTTCTTCGTCGGCTTGTCGTCGATTTTCACTTCGAAGAATCGCTTCACATTGTCTTCAGTCATGCCCTTGGTCTTGTCCTTCAACAGCGTGAAGTCCGGTCGCCACCCCGGGACTTGATTCTTCCTCAGCGTGTTGATCGCGCCTCTCTGGCTGCTCGGCGCCTTGACGCCTGCAAGCCCGCCAAGGAGCCGGCTCTTGGACAGGCAGGGTATCAGCGCATCGGCGACGTTGTCGGCCATGCCCCAGGTTGCTTCCGTCAACAGATTCTTGTACGTGTCCTTGGCCTCGTAACGCGGTGGTCCGTGGCTGAATCGGTTGGCGATCTCGTCCTGGTGGTGCTTGCCCTCGGCCAGCTTCTCGCCCTTGTCCGACTTCTCCGCGGCCTTGCAGACCTCTTCGCAGATCTCGTTGGCCAGCTTCACCTCTTCATCGTCGAGGTTGTGGGCGGCCACGACCGATTGGATGACTCCCGCCAGGTTCGCGGCGTTCTCGTGGTTATGGAACATCTTGTCCATGAACCGCGCCGCGTTCTTCTTGTTCATCTTCGTGTCGAAGGAGTACAGGATCCAGGTCGCCTCCTTCATGAAGGTGCTGGACTTGACTCCGCCGAGCGTGCCCGGGTTGTCGCCGTTGGACATCGCGAACTTCGAGCCCTTGATCGCGGCCATCGTCTTGTCGCCCTTGACCGTCGTCGTGCCGTCGGACAGCGTCACGGACTGGGCGATGTTGGGATACGGGATGGGCACGGGACCGCCGGGGCTCGGGGTCTTGCAGACGTCGGGGATGGTCGCGACGCTGATGCCGTTGCTGAACTTGTGCACCAGCGAGTTGACGGTGCCATTGACCTTGATGGTGACCGGCATGTCTCAGTCCCCCCCGCCCAGTCGTTGCAGCAGACGCCGCTGCCGCCACGCCGGCGCCTCCACCGGGAACAGCGGCGTCCCGGGCCGCAGCAGGCACAGGTGCAGCGCGGCGAGCGCCCTCGCCCGCTGCTGTCCGCCGTGCAGCACGCGCAGGCAGTGCACTTCGCTCAGCGGCTGGCCAAGGAAGAGCCGCCCGTCTGGCGACAGCGTCGGCAGCCGCGACTGGTGCGCCAGCCACCAGGCCCGCACCTGCTCCACATGCGGCCACGGCAGCGCGACGTCCACCGGCACCTCGACGTCGTCGTCCTCCGGATCCTCGTTTGGGCCTTCCTCATGGTCCTCCGGCGGCGGCGCTTCCAGGCCGTCGGTGTTCACGTCAGCGCCGGCGATCAGGCAGAAGGCCTCCAGCGCGATGCGCGCCGACGCGGGCTTGGCCATCTGGTCGATCAGCCACGGCACGTAGCGCAGCTGGCCCGACAGGCCCGCACCGATGATGCGCAGCCGCGCCGCGCCCGCCATGGTCTCCGCCTCGACCAGCAAGCGATGGCCCTCCTGCACCGGCAGCGCGAGCACCGCCAGCCGGAACGCATCCATCTGCCGCGTGCCCGGCCGCAGCGCGGCGCCGGTCAGCGCGGCCAGCGCCTTGCCCCGATCGCCCAGCAGCACGCCGGCCCACAGCGCCCAGTAACGCGGCTCGCTCTTCTCGTCGCCGATCAGCTCGAGCACCGGCTCCAGCCCCTCGACGCGTCCGAGCTCGCCCGCCAGCCGCAACGCCCGCGCGCGCTCGCCGGCATTGGTCGAGCGCATCGACACCGCCCAGCGCTCGCCCGCGTCCAGTCGGTGCGCGCCGTAGGCCTCCAGCGTGAGGCGCCGGCTCAGCGAGTCCTCCGGCGGCATCAGCGCTTCCGCCTTGAGCGCCTCGTTCGCGCCGACCCAGCCCAGCGCCGAGGCAAGACCTGGCGCCGCCTCGGGCGCTTCCTTGGCGCGCCGCACCAGCGCCGGCCAGTCGTCCGGACGGCCGTTGAGCGCCAGCACCCCGGCGACGAAGAAGTCCTCCGCGCAGTCGTTGACCAGCGCGGCCTGGCACGGCGGCCAGGCCTCGTCGCCGGCTTCGGCCAGACCGTCGATCTGCGCGGCCAGCTGTTCGTCCAGATCGGCGAACTGCTGCACCGAGTAATGCGGCGCGTCCAGCGCGTCGCGACGCTGCGTCCAGAGGAAGGCCGCCTCGTCGCGGTAGGTCTCGATCTGGTCGGCGGTCACCGGCGCGGGGAGACCGGCCTCGATGCGGGCGTTGTCCATCGTCATGCCCGCACCGCCACGTCGGCGCGGATCACCGCCGCGCCGCGTCCGCCGCCGTCGGAACTGCCCCAGAGCAGCGTCAGCGGTCCCTTCGCATGGCCCTTGCGGCAGGCCGACGCCGCCAGCAGCAGATGCAGCGGCAGGCCCGCCGCGCCCACGTCGCCCCAGCAGTCCGCCGGCGCGAGGAAGTCGGTCGGATCGCGCAGCCGGTCGCGCACGCGCAAGCCGCAGAAGCCGTATTCATCGGCGCGGTACGCCTCGCCGTTCATGTCGCAGACCACGTTGTCGATCACCCCTTCTCCGGCCACTTCATCCAGCGCGCGGCGCAGCGCCTGCGTCAGGCCTTCGCCGATGCAGACCTCGCCGCTCTTGTTCAACTTCGATTCGCGGCCGAGTCCGACCGCCAGCACATCGGCCCAGCCGCCCGACACCGCCGTGCCGGCCGTCGCCAGCAGCAGCGCGCCCGCCGCCTCGCCCGGGATGAAGCCCCAGGCGTTGTTCAAGGGCCCCGCCCCGTGGAGCTGCTCCTCGGCTTCGAGCCATTCGAGCGTCTCCGGCGCCAGATACGAGTCCACACCCGCGACGACGACGGCATCGGCCTGGCCGGCGCGCAGCCACGTGCGCGCCTGGTCGAGCGCTTCGAAGCCGCCCGCATGGCCGCTGGCGAAGAACCGGAACGGGCCAAGCCGGGTGCCGAGGCGGCCGCGGCACAACGCGCGCAAGGCGTCGGTCGCGTCGGCCGCGTCGGCCGATTCGTCCACTGCGCCGGGACCTCCCGGACGGGCCGGCGGCCCAGCGACGGCGACGCCGATGCGCCCGTCCTGGAGGCCGGTGTCCGGGCGCGTCGGAACGAGAAGGTCCGACAGCGCCTCCGTCAACGCTGGCGCCAGCAGCGCCACCAGTCGCTCCGCGCCGCGCAGGCCGGCATCGACGCCTGCCACCTGCGCCACGCGCATCGGCTCGCCGGCGGTGTCGATCATGTAGGCGTGCTCGCGGAAGCCGCACAGCCCGGCCCGCACCGCGGCGGCGGTCGACCGCGCATCGCCGCCCACCGGCGTGAAGGCGCCGATCGCCAGCACGCGCAGCGCCGGCTGGGCCGAAGAGGCCGAAGAGCTTGGCGACACGGGAGCCTTTGTTTGCTGAGGCATGTCAGGCCGCCTCCGTCCGACGGCCGTCGGCATCGATGCCTTCCGGCTCCGGCGCGCCGAGCACGCCGTCGCGCAGATCCTGCTTGAGCCAGATGCGCGTGCTTTCCAGCTTGAGCACACGTGGATGGCACGGCAGCGCGCTGTGGAACACGAGCGAGACCCGGCGCTCGTCGGGCGCGAGGATCACGGTGTGCAGCCGCGGCGGCGTGTGGACCTCGCGGTGGCCGTCGTTGAAGAAGGTCTCCAGGCCGAGGAACACGCGCGGCAGCGCGAAGCGCCACTGGCCGCCGCCCGGCGTCAGGTTCAGCAGCGCGACCGGCTCGCCGCCGCGCAGGAAGCCCGGGTGCTGCTGGTCCGGCGGCGCGCACTGGTAGTGCCGATCGTCGAAGTCGTCGGGCAGCAGCGGCAGGCGCTCGCGCTGCCAGCGTTCGTCGTAGGTGCCGGCGAAGCGGCGGCGCTCCGTCCAATGGCTGCACAGCGCGCCGAAACCCACCGGCACGGGCCGATCCTTCCAGCCGTGGATCAGGTGATCGGGGTCCTCGATGTTGGGCAGCGGCCGGCCGTCGACGTGGTCGCCGGCGACCGCGTAACCCCGCCCCAGCGGATTGCGCTCGTCCCAGGTCGCGGGCTCGGCCTTCGGATCGACGCCGCCGAAGGCGCGCTCCCACACGACCGGCATGCGCGTGAAAGGCGCCGGCCGGCCGATGCTCCGGCCCTCCCAGACGCGATCGCCGAAGACCTTCAGGACCTTCGCGCGACCGCCCACCGCCACGCCGACGTCGAGCTCCGTCACCGGCACACCGCCGGGCGCATGCGCCTGGCCGTCGACGATGACGTCGGTCGCGGTCTTGGTGCGGATCAGGTCCGCGTCCGCCGTCAGGCTGGTGGAGGCCGCGTCACCGCGATGTGCCGGGCCGCGCAGCACTTCGGGCTGCTTGTCGGCCACCCGCGGCGTGCCGTCCGGCTGCAGCGTGAAGCTCGCCTTCACCGCCACCAGCCAGATCTCGGTGCCGTCGCGGTCGCGCACCCAGCCGCGCTCGGCGGCGAACGGCGTGCGGTTCTGCAGTTGCCACATGGGGAATCCTGACGGGGTCGAGGACCGTCAGTTGATGTCGACGAACGCACCCTTGATGCGGTTCGCGCCGCTGGAGCGGCTCAGCACGTAGGTGCCCCGGATCAGGATCTTGCCGGCGGCGGTCAGCACGATGCTGGCCTCGCCGCAGCGCAGCTCCACCTGCTTCGCACCGTTGAGCACGACGCGCTCGCCGTCAACAGTGACGGTCTGGCCGCGGCGCGTCAACGCCACGCCGGGCTGCGGATCGGGCCCCTCCACCGCCGTTTCCAACGCGGTCTCCACCTCGGTCTCCACGGGGGCCGCCCGAGGCGCGACCTCCGGTTCCGCATGCCGCATCGCGCGGCCCAGGATGACCGGTCGGCTCGGGTCGCCGCGTTCGAGCGAGACGATGACCTCGTCGCCCTCGTCCTCCACCTTCAGGCCGACGACGGACATCGCGACGACGGGCGGCAGGCCCTTGGCCATGCGGACCAGGAAGCGGCCCTGCGCGTCGAAGCCGCAGAACATGCCGACCAGCACGCCGGCGTCGACCAGCCGCACGCGGTCCATGAGGTGTTCCGCGGCGGCGACGGCCGCGCGGGTCGGGTCGCCGCGACGACGGTTGGGCGGGGGGGCCGCGCCCATCGGTCCCGCGTTGTCAGCTTGCTCGGCCATGTCAGTTCTCTCCGATCTTGGCGCCCTTGACGGCGACGCCGCCGCTGCCCTTGATGCCCACGGTGCCGCTGGCCTTGATGGTGATCTTGGACGCGGAGATGGTGATCCCGCTCGAGTCCATCACGATCTTGCTGCCGCCGGCCTTGAGCGTGATCGAGGGGGCCTCGATCGTGGCGCTGCCGCCGGCCTTGGTCTTGTAGGTGCCCTTGGCGGTCTGGCCGATGGTGGCGGCCGACAGCTTGTGCGGGCCGCCGACGCCGATGGACTGCAGCGCGCCGACGTTGACCCGCTGCAGACCGCCGATGGACACCATCTGCGCGCCGCCGACGTTGATCGCCTCGGCCGCGCCCACCGTGTGCATGCGGCCCGCGCCGACGGTGTGCGCCTCGGCGATGGAGATCGTGGTCGTCTGCGCGCCGTTGACGGTGTGGCTGCGCACGCCGTTGACGGTGACCGTCTGGCCGGCGTTGATGGTCACGGTCTCGCCGGCGCCGACGGTCTCGGTGCGATGCGCGCCGATGGTGATGGTCTCGTTCGAGCCCACGGTCTCGGTGCGGTTCGCGCCGACGGTGACGGTCTCGTTCGCGCCGATGGACTTGGAGCGGTCGGCCCCGACGCTGATGGTCTGGTTTACGCCCACCGTCTGCGTCTGGTTGTTGCCGACCGTCTCCGAGTCGTCCACGTCCACCGTGTCGGTGCGGTTGTTGTGGATGGTGGAGGTCTGGTCGTGCTCGATGGTGGTGGCCATGTCGAACTGGCCGTGGATGGTGATCATCTCCTTGCCGGCGGTGTCGTCCATGGACATCTCGTTGTAGCCGGCGCCCTTGTGGGTCTTGGACTTCAGGCCGCTGATGACGGCGGCGGCCGGCAGCGCGTACGGCGGCATCTGCTCGGCGTTGTAGACGCGGCCGGTGATGAGCGGCTGGTCGGGGTCGCCCTCGACGAAGTCGACGACGACCTCCTGTCCGATGCGCGGGATGGACACGCCGCCCCAGCCCTTGCCGGCCCACGGTTGCGAGACGCGGATCCAGCAGGAGCTGGTCTCGTTGCGCTGGCCGCGGCGGTCCCAGTGGAACTGCACTTTGATGCGGCCGTACTTGTCGGTGAAGATCTCCTCGCCCGACGGCCCCGTCACGATCGCGGTCTGCGGGCCGGGCGCCATCGGCTTGGGCGTGCGGCGCTCGGGCCGGAACTGCTGGTCGGCGGGGATGGCATTGAAGCGGCAGCGCAGCTCGGACTCGCCGGAGGCCGACTCGGTCGACGCCTGGCGCATCTGCGTGATGGTGCCCGTGATGAGGTACTTGGCGTTCTGGTCGTCGCGCGGATGGCGGCTCAGGGACAGCAGGTGGCCGGTGCGCACGCCCTGGGCGTTGGTGTCGCCGTCGAAGCGGGCGAAGGCGGTCTGGATCTCGTCGAGGCGGTCCTCGACGTACTGCGCGCCGTCGCTGCCCTGCACGTAGCCGCCGGGGTAGTCGAAGACCTCGCCGTCGGACAGGTCGTAGTCGCGGGCGCGGTCCAGCTTGGCCTCCAGCGAGGTCGAGGGCCGCTCGAAGTCGTAGTCGGTGATGACGACCTTGCCGGGCTTGAGGCTCTCCTGCGTGACCCAGGTGTCGACGTATTCGAGTTCGGGCGGCGCGTTGTTCGTGCCGCCGTAGAACGGCAGCGTCTCGCAGCCGGGGGCGCAGTCATGGGCGGAGGCGGCGTCGGTCAGGACCAGCGTGTGGCCGGACTCGTCGTGGGTGAAGTACCAGTAGATGCCCTCGTTCTCGAGCAGCCGGGCGACGAAGTTGAAGTCGGTCTCGCGGTACTGGACGCAGTAGGTCCAGGGCCGGTAGGCGCGCATCAGCTTGAACTCGTGGCGGGCGACCGGGTGGTCGTCGAAGACCGCCTTGACGATGTCGGGGACGGTCATCTCCTGGAAGATGCGGCAGTCGGCGGTGCGCGTGAGCAGCCACAGCCAGGGGCGCATCGTCATCTGGTAGACGGTGTGCTTGCCCTCGAAGCCGGTCTGGGCGAAGCGGGTGACGTAGCCGGCGAGGTGGCGCGGCGCGTCGTCGCGCAGGGCCATGGTCAGCGTCGCGGACTTGCCGAGCAGTTCCGAGGCGCGGATGTCCTTGCGCTCGCTGAGCAGGGTCAGCGTGGTCTCGCCGAGGTCGCTCAACGCCTCGCGCGACGCGCAGGCGTGGACGCGGAGGACATCGTCGTCGAGGGCGGTCTTGAGGCGGAATGGAGCTGCCATGGGCGGACCGTGAGGGCGGACCTGAGCAATCGGTCCGTCACGGTAGGCCTGTGCGCAGAGCGCCGGAAGCGACCAAAGTCATTCGCGAGGGCACCCCATGTAAACGGGTGATACCGGGCCCCCAGGCGTGTCACCGGTGTGGGTGACGCGTGCGCCCCGACGACCCAGGCTGGGTGCGGCGGCGCACGTTCGAGCCGTTACATCGGCAGCGTCATCGAGACGGTGATGGTGAGCACGGCACCGTCGTCGGCGTAGTCGGCGGTGAGCTCGCGGCCCTCGACTTCCCACTGTTCCCACTCGAAGACGCCCTCTTCCTCCTCGCCGTCGGCGGCTTCACCGTAGGCGGCGATGGCGGCGTCGCGGGTGTCAACCGGCGTGGTCGCGAAGGGGCCGTTGCCCTTGTAGGGATCGACTTCCTCACTGCCTTCGGGGTAGTAGAAGATCGCGCTCAGCACATGCGTGCCGGGCCCCAGCGGCTCGCCGTAGTCGACCGAGTGGGTCTCGCGCGGGGAGAAGGACAGCGTCACGCCGGCCTCCTTCAGATGCACGAAGCCGGCGCGGATCTCCTTCTTGCGCTTCTGGGAGAGCTCGGTCGGCACGGGCGTGCCGGCGGGCGTGGTGTGCGCAAGCACGGCGGCGATGAGCGGAGCGTCGACTTCGGTCAGGCCGAGGAGGCTCGGGAGCTCGGGGAGCGTCAGGATGGAGGTGGTGGTCATGAGGCTGAACGATAACCCGTAATCGGGTCGTCGGGCCGGGTCACCAGGCCGGGCCGGCGATGAGGACGGAACTCAGGCAATTCCATTCCCGCTCGGCGAAGCCGAAGGCCAGCTTGCCCCACGGCTCCCGACGGGACCACGAGGTCTCCTCGTCGAGCGAACCGCCCCGCGGATGCCCGGTGATCTCCATGCCTTCATGGCGGCGGAGCACATCGGTCCGCAGCACGCACGGCCCGGCGATCCGCAACACCAGCCCCCAATGCGCTTCGGGGTCCCGTTTGCGCATGCGCAGGAAGGCCTCCTGGACGATCACGCCGTCGGCGAGCCGCACCGGACCGCCGAAAAAGGCGTCCGTCCACTCGTTGGCGATGTCGCGCTGTTCCATCGGGGACTGCAGCACGGCAGCCAGCCTGGGTGCGTCGATCGGTGCCTGCGCGACCAGCAAGGGGAGCAAGGCCCAGAGGTCCAGAGGAAGGTCAGTCACGGTCGATCGGCCGGGCGACGGGGAGGAATTCAGTGAAGGAATCGGCGACGAAGCCGAGGTGGTCGTGGGACATCGGATGCGGGATGTGGAAGGTCGACAGGAAGTAGACCTTGCCGCGTCGCTCGCCTTCCAGGCCGAGCATGAACTGCGAGTTGCCCGGATCACCGCCGATCGGCAGCAGCCCGGGCGGATGGAGGTGCTCGTTCCAGAGCAGGTTGTCGTCGAGGTTGCAGCCGCCTCGGTAGGGCGAGTCGGTCCCCTTCTCTTCGAAAAGGCTGTAGGTGCTGTTGAGTTCGGCCTCGTCGCCGTAGGAACTCGCGGGTCTGCCACTCCAGTCGACCGGCATGGCGACGGCGGCCCAGCCGCCGAACTGGTTCCGCATCATCGGCGGCGAGCCGCGATGTTCGAGCAGGAAGGCGGCGTAATCGGTCGGGAGCTCGAGCTGATTACGGGCCTCGAAGGCGCGGATGTCCTCCAGGGTGATCTCGGGATACTGGTCCTTCCAGGGGAACTCCATCCGCCATTGGAAGGAGGCCCAGCGGGCAGCGTGGGCCTCCGCCCTCGCCCGCTCGGCGAGTTCCTCGGCCACCTGACGGGCGACCGCCTTGGCGTTCCAGGCGAGTTCGCGCGCGGGCGCTTCCGCGCGGCGCCGCTCCAGGGCCGCTTGGAGATCGGCCTTGGCCTGGTCGAGCTCCTCGCGCGTGGCCGGCGGGTACGGACCCGGGCCCTGCGACTGGCGCAGGGCGATGACGAACTCGGCCCAGTCGTCGTCGGTCAGAGGGGTGTCGTCGGGGTCGGTCATTGCACAGGAGGAAGTGGCCCAATAACCTGCCGTCATGCAGCCCCGAGCCGTACTTGCCAGCCACGAACAACTGCGGGCAGTCAGGTCGATATTGGACCTGCAGTGTTCAGGCGAGGCCCTGCTGGACAAGGATGTCGGTCCTGATCCCGACTCGCGCGAACTTCAGCACGTTGCCCTCAGCGTCCGCGTACTTGAGCTGGATCACGAGGTCATCCACCAGATAGCTCGCGAAGACGCCTGGGAACTTGGGATTGAGGCTATCCCGCAAGACGCGCGGAATCCCGAGGACAGCCTGCACGTCGCTCAGCGAGCGAGCCGCCCCAATGCCGAACGGCATGTCGCCGACGAAGCCATCTTTCCTCGGATTGAAATCGAAGTAGATCTCGTGGAAGACGAATTGGCCCTCGCTTCTGCTTGCCATGCCCTTGGCCTCGGGCGAATCCTCGAACGCCAAGGCAAGACCTGGCACCGATGAAGGCACCTTGTAGGGGAGACTGTCGGAGAGCTTGGGGCGCTTCTTGATGCCGCTGGCGACCAGGAAGTCATCGAACGGCTCATGAAGCGTCGAATGCCCCAAGAACGAGGCGAGTTTGGTGGTGTCCATGCCAATCACGGGGCGGTTTCAAGCTTCAAGTGCAACACCTCTGACGAGGTCCAAAGTCAACATTGAGAAGACTTCCTGGTGCGTATGCCAATTCAGAATCTTACGTGGTCGTCCGTTGATTGATTCTTCAATGGCTACATCTCGGCCAGGAATCCCTGGATCTCCCGCACCGTCATGCCGCGCGCGTACATCGCGATGATCTTGTCGTCGAACCCCGTGAAACGCTGCTCGTGCTTGCCGATGATCTGCGGATCAAAGCTGCCTTCGCGGTCTCGGGGCACGTCGACGCGCAACGCGCCAACGTCGGTGAGAACGGTCTTGGCACCTTTGCCATTGCGGTGATTGGCGGGCGCGCCCTCAGGCTTGCTCTCCCCAGGCGCGTAGCCCAGGTGGTGGCTCATCTCAGCGCCGAGCGCACGCTCCAGACAGCCTTCTTGAACTGCTGGAAGATGCTCTCAAGCTCGGCCGGCGTCACCGGTCCGGGAATCAATTGCTCAAGCGCCTCAGCCGAGAACTGCGGTTGCACCGCCTTGTCCGCACCTGGATTCGTCTTCGTCTTGCGTGGCATCCATGCGCCTTGTCGACATGCTATGCCTCACACACGAATTTCCTGACAGGCACGGCTGGCGCCAAGACATGTTCTCTGTCAGAGCTGTCCGGCAGGGAAATGCTGGCGAACGCGAGGCGCGTCGCCGCTCGGTCCGAATAGGAAAACACGTAGACCAAGTCCCCGATGAAATAGGACATCCCGACGCCGTCGCTGACCGGGTTGTCGCCCTCAGTCCGCGGCGCTCCCAGGATGGCCCTCACCTCCTGGCCTGAACGCGCCTGCCCCACTCCGAAAGGAAGGTCGCCGGAAAAGGCTTCCTCCTTTGCGACGAGATCGAAGTTGATCTTGCTGAATACGAATCCGCCATCGCTCTTGCGTTGGATTCCGAGCTCCTCGGGATCGTCCTCGAAACCGAGCGAAAGACCGAGCACCGAGCTCTTGATCGCGTAGGGATAGCTGTCGGTGTCCTTCGGCCGTCTCTTGACGCCGTTCGTCTTCAGGAAGTCATCGAACGGTTCATGGATGCTGGAATGGCCAAGGAAGGAGATCAAGGAGGAGATGTTCATTTCGGGAGCCCTTGCCAGAAGACCATGAGGGACCTTCAGCCCTTGAACGCTCGCCAGCGCGACGGCAGTTCCAGCGTCGTGCCGAGATTCGGATCCAGCAGCCGCATGCCCTGAAACTCCAGAGGTCGCAACTGAACTCGGTCGGATGCCACAGCATCCGGTGCGATCCCTTCGACGACGGCGGCCTGCACGCAGGCGCCTTGCCGCCACCGCAACAGGAGCGGCAAGTCTGGGGGGATGAAAACGTCGAGGAACTCGGCGTGCTCCTCCAGGTCCAGCCAGAGCGGCACGATATGCGGAGGAAGGCCTCAGCTCAGCGCTTCAAAACGAGGCTGCAACACCTGGCACCGGCTGCACCACCCCGAAGCGCCGATCACGGTCAGGAACTCGGCATCGGGACGGGCAAGGCGTCGCGCGATCTCCGAAGCGTGGTCCCAGGGATTCAACGGTTCGGAAATTCGCTCACCAGTTCCAGCTGCTTGTCCCCAGGGCCGCGAGCGCGCGATCCTGAGCGGGTGTTGCCGCGCCGACGTCAAAACAGGGCGATGCGCCGCGCGCAAGTTGCAGCAGCAGCGCAGCCTGCCAGCGTTGCTGCTGCGAAGCCTTGGCATTGCCCAGGACGCGAAGCAACGTGGACTCGGTGACCGCCTCGCCACCGAGGTATCGGCGGGCGGGATCGAGCGTTGACGACAACGACGTCCACTCGCGATTCAGGACCTCGACATCCGGCCACAACAGCGCGCCGTCCGGATCCCGTTTCGCCGCAGCCGGCACGTAGGGGTTGTCAAGCGCCTCCTCGGCATCGTCGGGGGCCTCGGGTGCCTCTTGCCAGCGTTGATGCCCGATTCGAGCGCCCGTGATGTGCGCGAAGACGTCGCCTGCGAGACGGGCCAGATTGCTCGAAGGTTCGACAAAAAAACGCCGCACCTCGTCCTGCTGGCTCTGATGCGCCATGCACTGCAGCAGCACGGGCAACCAGCGTGGATCCCCTTGGAGCCTGATGGCCCGGAGCGCCTCACGCCACCGCCGGCGATCGTTGTTGCCTTCGATCAGCATGCGCTCGATCGCGGGCACGGTCGTCGCGGGAGCGGCGCGCCACAGCCAGACGACGAGTTCCTCGTCCGTGACCTGCTCGGGCGCCGTGAGCCAGGCATCCATCAGGACCGCTTCCGCCTGCCGCCACGCGGCGCCGCCGTCGGCGGCCGAGCCGACCAGGCGACCGATCGCTGCGGCCGCAACTCGTTTCGTCTCCAGGCTCGACGACGGCTCGTTGAGCACCGCCAGCAACGCGGGCAAGGTCTCGGCGAGGCCGTGCGTCCCTGCCATCCTCGCAGCCTCGATGATCACCGACGCTTCCGAGCCCTTGCGCAAACCATCGCGGATCATGGGCGTCTGCAGCGATGGCAGCGAATGGGCCGCGATCAGCGCAGCACGTTGCCAGAGCGTCGATCCCTGCTGCCACCAATGCGAGGCGAGTTTCTCGGACAGCGTGTCGCCACGACGGCGCAGCGCGCTCGCAAGCCCGACAGCAATCCCGTCGCCTCGTCCGGCCTCGAACTGCGCGTGGGCCAGCGTCTGGAGTTCTTCCAGCCAAACCGTCGAGCCCGCCTCCAGCGCATGCAGCGCCAGCATGCCCGCCACGAACGACTCGTCACTGGTGCCCCAGCGCGTCAACCGGGCCTTCGAGGCCGCCCAGGCGACATCGCCGATGGGCGCAGGCGCCTGAGCCGATTCGAGTTGGGCGACGCGCAGACCCTCCAGGTGCGCATCGAGCAGGTTCTCCATGCGCCGCAAGCTCTGCCAGTCGTGCTCCGTCGCGAGTACCGCATCGCCGTGGCGCGCCCAGTAGAACGAAGCATCCTCCGCGTGGCCTTGGATGATAGTTGTGATCACGCGCGGCAGTACGTGGTCAGGTTGAGCGGGAACCATCGTCATTTCCAGAATTCAGTCGAGCGCGTTGGCGCCTTCACTTCGGGGGTGTCCAGACCTTGTCGCGATTGGTCTCGAGCCATTTCCGCACTTCGTGGTCATGGAATATCTCCGTCCATTGCCCGTCGCGCATGAAGGCGGCGCCACCGTAGCCGGCGAGCAGGAGCACGCCGTCGCGGGTCGCAAGATTGCCCGCGCAGACCTTGACTCCAGACGGCACATCCGCTTCGATTAGTTCATCCCCGACAAGCTTCCAGAGACCGTGGTCGTTGGTGGCCCACAATGCGCCGTCGTACCAGACCAAATCCCGGATGGGCAAAGTGATCGATGCCTTCGTTTCCAGCGCGATCCACTTGTCGCCGGATCCCCGATAGATGAGATTGCCCGCCGCAACGTAGACGTTCCCATCGGGCGCGCACTTCAACGAGGACAGTCCCCAGTTGGTCGGGAATTTGCACCGCCGCCACGTGGTTCCATTGAAGTGCCAGATGTCGCCGCTACCCCCAGCCGCGTAGAGGTCGGATTCCGAAAACTGGTCGAAGTCATGGAATCCGCAATTGCGGAATTCAGCCTCCTCTACGGGAATCGGCGCCCCGATCAACTCCCAGTTCGATACATCCTTGCGCCTGAACAATTGACGTTGAGTTCCACCCAACAGCAGTTCCCGGCCAAAAGATTTGGCTCGGTTCATATCCCCGACGAGGGGGCCGCCGTCAGCCTTGTACGGGATGCCCGTTTCAAAACCATTGGTCTTCGGGTTCTGCGCCCAAACCTTGGCGTCGGAATCGACTACCAGGATCTTTTCTTCCGGCGCATAGGTCATCGCACACCGGCTGGTGTCCATCCCGGTGAGGTGCATGTGACCCCACTTCTTTTCGTCGGGATTGGTCAGTCGAAGAACGAAGATCCGCTTCGGAAGCTTGACTTCCGCGGGAGGGTCCTGCAATTCGCCCCACCCCTTTCTCTGGGTGTAGTCCTCGCGTCCAAGCAGGTACAGCGTGTCCCTGTCCTTGACTTCGCAGTCGATGATGTTGTACCCCGCGATGCGCGGCCAAATAGTGTCAGTTGAAATTCCCATCAGAAGTTATCTCCAGCAGATTCAGTGGCCTCCGTCCCTCCCATGCCATCGTGGGCACGGAGCTTGGCGTTCTCACAATCCTTGTAGTACTCATCCAATTGCTTGGCGGTCTCAAGTCTGAAGTGCAACACCTCTACGAAAGTAAGGTGTCGGGATGGAAGTACGAGAGAAGTATCGGCAGTTGAGTTCCGATGAGCGGGTGGCGATCGCGGGGTTGAAGATGCAGGGCTGCGGTGTGCGCGAGATCGGAAGAAGGCTGGGGAGGTCGGCCGCCACCATCAGCCGTGACCTCGGCCGCAACGCGGCCAAGGACGGCACCTACGAATCGCAAGCGGCGCAGCGCCGAAGAGCATCCCGGCGAGGGGTGGCCAGAGGTCCGACCAAGCTCTATCCGAGAGCCGTTCTGTGGGGCGCGGTGACGACGACGTTGTCCTGGAAGTGGTCGCCATGGCAGATCGCTGCGACACTGCGCCGCGTGTACCCAGATGACCCTGACCGCCAGGTCTCGCACGAGACCATTTACACCGCGGTCTACGCCTACCCCAGGGGTGAACTCAAGCGCGCGCTGATCGCCTGCCTGCGCCAAGGCAATAGCACGCGTCTGCCACGCAGCCGCGGCACCGACCGGTGGGGCCAGATTCCCGAGATAGTCAGTATCCACGTGCGTCCGCCCGAGGTCGATGATCGTGTGATGCCTGGACATTGGGAGGGCGACCTGCTCAAGGGCGCCAGCAACAAGTCGTCCGTGGCCGTGTTGGTCGAGCGCAAGACCCGCCTCGTGCTGCTGGCGAAGATGGAGAACGCGACCGCCGAGGCTGCACTGGCCGCGTTCACGGCCAAACTCAACTCGGTGGCCGCGCCAATGCGCCAGACGCTGACCTACGACCAGGGCAAGGAGATGTCCCGTCACGCCGATCTCGCACGGGCCACCGGCGTGCGAGTGTATTTCTGCGACCCGCACAGCCCCTGGCAACGCGGTTCATGCGAGAACACCAACGGGCTGCTGCGCCAGTATCTGCCCAAGGGCACAGACCTGTCCGTCTACAGCCAAGAAGAACTCGGCGCCATCGCTGACAGCATGAACACACGTCCGCGTCAGACGCTCGACTGGAACACTCCACTCCAGGCGTTCGCTCTCACCTTGGCCAATGCGCATCAGGCTCCGGGGTCAATTCAATAACTCGGTGTTGCGGTTCAAGCTTGAGACCGCCAAGCCTTCCAGGAATCGATCCCAGGAAGCCTTGTCGAGGATTGGCGTTTCAGACTGGAACACGACCAATCACAGCTTTCCCGAAGGGTCGGACGCCCAGGACATAGTCGCGAACTCCGTCCAAAGCCGAGGGAGCTCAATCAGACCGCCTTCATGCGGATCTCGCACTTGAGTGCCCTGGATCACGAGCGACTGCAGCTTCACACGCTCAGCTTGTGGCGCGCCGAGATCGATGCCTTCCACGATGGCCGCCTGCACGCACACGCCTTGGCGCCAGCGGAGCAGCAGTGGCAGGTCCGGTGGAACGAATTCCCCCAAAAACTCGTGGTGGTCCTCAAGGTCCAACCAGAACCAGGCAACATGCGCCGGCATGCTGGTATGACACATCGCCTCGAACGCGGGGCGAAGGCGCCGGCATTTCTCGCACCAGCCTTCCGCGCCGATCACGACAAGCAGCTCCGAGTCCGTCTGCGCCAGTTGACGACCCAGCTTCTCGGCATCGTTCCAGGGATCGAAAGTCGGCATGATCAGGAACTTTTCAATGAACACAGTGCCAGACGCTGCAGGGCCGGTCGCGCGCGAAGATTCAGTCCGTGGTCCGGTCGGGCCGCGTTGAGCGCATTGACGGCGACGAACCGCAGCCCCTGCGGCGCTCCGTATTCCGGATCGATGATTCGATGAAGCAAGGCTTCATCGACGATCAGTCCCCGCAGGACCCGCTGACCTTGAGCGCGCGCCTGCAAGCTCGCCGAATGCGCGGAGATCCGCGCCGTATCCGGCAGCGGCAATCCCAGATCGGCGTCCTTGCGACTGGCAGTCAGCGGGGCATCGAGGTCGATCGGAGGCTCTTCACGGACCAGGCCTCGAGCTTCCAGGTCGATGCCCGTCAGACATTGCCAGACCCATCCCGCCCATCGCTGTTGCGCTTCATCGTCCATGAATCTGACGACCAGATCGAGCAGACCAAGGTCGCCATGGTGAAGCATCGCCGTCAACGCCGCACGGCTCGGGAGTCGAACGACGAGCTCCCGCATCCCCGGGTGGCCCACCGGTGCCAAAACGGCGAGATGTCGAATCCACCGCACCAGACGCCGATCGGCTTGCACCCGATCCCAGCCGGTGCTCTTCTTGCAATGCTCCAGTTGCTCAGAGACGCACTGCCAAAGTCGCGAGGCGATCAGCAGACGACGCTGGACGTCCACCTTGTCGAGCTCACGAGCCTGGGCGATGGCACTCTCCGCACGCACGCCCAGATCTTCATCGCCGGACAAGCTCTCAAGCTTGGCAGGCTGCGTCGGGCCGGCACAGCGACACGCGGCAGCGCGCACTGCAGGATGGGCATGACCCAGCCATCGGTCCAGACTGCCCACGGATCCCTGCGTCAGTGCAGAACCCCGGAGCGCGATCACCAGATCCACCGGATCCGAAGCGTCGGAAATCGTGGCGAGCCAATATCGCGAATGTTTTGGATCGGACCATGCCACTGCCGACACGGCGCCTCGTATCAACAAGTCGGGTCGCCGTTTGACCTGCCTCAGGACGGCATCGATTGCCACCTGGCGGTCACCCTCCTCCAGCTGCAGCGCCGCGAGGAAGGCAACAAAAGCCTCTCCAGGTTTCCGCCAACGCTCCAGCGCCTGAAGCGACAACGCCACGGCCTCACGCCCGGCGACACGGATGCCTTCCAGGTGCGCGCACAGCAGGTCGCCGAAATGCGCCGCGCGATTGGCGTCGAGTTGCGGCGCATCGAGCGACACATCCAGTTGCGTCCAGTAGAACGCAGCGTCCTCTACATGGCGCCGAACCACCGAGGGGACCACTGGCGCCCGCTCCGCCAGGCGCGTCGCGACGGAGCTCATCAAGCCTTCGACTGGCGAGCCAGTTCGGCGATGCTGAAGAGCCGCGACCAGGACTGGCCGTCATGCAGAGCCGCACCGTACGCACCGGCCATCAGCATGACGCCATCGGCGACGGACAGGTTGCCCGCACAGTTGGTGATCTCGATCGGCTCGGCGCTCGGACGGACCTTGCCATCCTGGATCTCCCAGAGGCCGTAATCATTGGTCGCATAGACACGGTCCTTGAACCAGACCATGTCGCGGAACGGCAGGCTCAGATCGCCTTGATGGATCATCGTCCACTGGTCGCCGCGACCGCGATAAACGGTACCGGATTGCGCACCGATGTACACCTGGCCGTCAGCGCCGCAGCACACCGATTCGATCCACATGTTCGATGGGAACGCGACCTTGTGCCAAGCGCTGCCGTCGTAGCGCCAGACGTCGCCCTTGCCGCCGGCGGCGTAGATGTCCGATTCATTGAAACCGTCAAAGTCCTGGAATCCGATCTCACCGCGACCGTCGGGCGGCAACGGGCCTACTTCCACCCATTCATTCGGTCCGTTGCGATAGAACAGACTGCGCCCGCCGCCACAGCCGTACAGGCGTCCTGCAAATGGCTTGATCTTGGCAATGTTCCCGCGGCAAGGTCCCTGCCCCTTCCCCCCCGGGACGTCCTGCTCGTCATCCGAACCCTGAAGCTTCTTGGCCAGGACTTTTCCTCGTCCGTCAACCGCGACGCACACGATCTCTCCCTGTCTCGGTCCGGAACACATCAGCCCGGAGTACCCGTCCATGAAAGTCGTGATCCAGCGCTTTTCCGCATTCAGTTCCAACTTCGTCAGGCGCGTCTGGAGTTCTTCAGCGAAAGGTCGAGGCTTGTCGTCGTCCCAATCTTGCAAGCTGATGAAGAAAAACAGGCCTCGATCGATGGCGGCGCAATCCCGAATGCCGCTGCCTTGAAACCGTTTCGCGTAGTCCTCTGCGGACAGGAGATCCAACAATTGAGTCATGTGTCGTTTACTCTTCGACCTTCGGCGTCGCACCCTTGCCGGATGCAGCCTTCAGGGTCTTGCCTGAACATTTGTAGTGTGAATCCAGTTGCGCCTGCAGGCACTGGCGGCTGCAACGTGACTCAGGAAAAGTCTCGTAGAAAGCCATCATCGCGTGCTTTCGGTACTCGGCATATGAGAGCGCCGTCGACCGATTGTCACGGATGTACTTGTTCATGCGGCGCTCAAGAACGTCGTGCAGCCGCTGATGGGAACCTCCATGGCTATTCCCCGTCCCTTCCGCGCAGACGGTCGGTGCCTTCTCGTAGTCGTACCCGGTGCATCCCGCTTCCTTGACGGCGGAGTCGGGGATCAGATGGTGACCGGTTTGACCGGGACAGCAGCCTTCACCTGACAGCCCATTCGCCTTCCCCTTCGGCACCAGGGAACATCTGCGCGCACGCATGCACGGATTGAGCTTCGAAACGCCCGCCATGAAATCGGCAATGGCCTTCTGCGGATCTGATTTAGCCTGCTGGCCCAGTCGCTCAAGTTCAGAGCCCACACCCTTGAACTCTTTCACGATATCGTCGAGTGCACCTAGTTCCTTGTAGGCGCTATATCCGGCCTTCGCGACATCCACGCCCGTGCTGGCCATGTCATAGAGATTCCAGACGGTCGCGATCCCTTCGGTGACCAGGGC
>SEFA01000175.1 GCA_004210455.1 Rubrivivax sp.
TCCTCATCGTCATCCTTCGGCAGCGGAATCGCCCGCCCCGGCCGCTCCAGCGCCTCGGCGTCCTCCCGCAGATCTTCCAGCTCTTCGTCCAGCGGGGTGTCGGGATCGGTCATCATCAGGCTCCGTCTGTTCCACCTCAAAATGACCGGACCGCCCCGGCGTTCCCGTTCCTCCCCCGACGGGGGAGGGGGACCGCGCGAAGCGTGGTGGAGGGGCGCCCGCCGCCCCACGGACCTGATCCTTCGTCAGCACGCCCTCGCGCCCGACACGCCCAGCCCCGGTCGCCCGACCCGGCCTGGATCAAGGACAGGCCGTCAGGGCCTGCCGCGCGAGCGGCGCGCAGCGTCCTTGAGGCGCGCCGGGGCGGGTGTCCTCCAAATACCGCTGAGGGGTGGGTCTTTTTTCTACCTTCACAGTGGCGGCACGCCCCAGACCATGAGAAATACAACTTCAAACTATGCCGCTCCGTCAGCCAAGAACGGTCAGCAGACAAATCATCGGGGGCGATCGCAATGACTATGGAACAACTGGACGGGCAACGGCTCGCCCCAGGCACGCTTAGGCTCTACCTCAAAAACGAGAGACCGATCCGCGCCGATCAATTCAGCGCAACGATAGCCGCCATCGCGAATGATTATCGGCGTCTGTCCGGCGGCGGCGAATTGGTGGTGATCGAAGCGCACACGGGCTCGATCGAGGTCAAGCTGGCTGCGATTGTAACTGTGGCTACGCTGATCAGTGGGGCGAACGATCTCTACGATTTGGTGGGCAAGGTCGGAGGCCAGTTAGATCGGGCGCGGCACGACGGCGTACGCGCTCAAAGTCGGGCTATGGGCGCTAGGCCTGCGACGGAGATCATGAAGATCGCGGCCGATTCCGGCAGCTTAGTCGAGTTGGACTATTCCTCGGCGGAGGGCGAGCGACTTGTAGTGCGCATCACGCCTCAAGAGGCTCAGCGTGCGGTCAGCAACCGCGTTCAGCCGGCGGCTAGCCAGCGCCGCGAGGCCGCAAAGGCGGTCGATGATCTGCCCCGTGCTCTTGGCGCCATAGACGACGCGTTCATGGACCGCATCATTCGCGACCTGAAGCCCCGACCTGACGGCTCATTAAGCGATCACGACCTGATGATGCTCGACATCGCGGTCGAAATCATCCGCCGGCATGGCTCCAATTCTGCGGTGGCCGACTTTGCCAACCGCCTCGACAAAGCAGGCCTTCACGAGGAAGCGGAAGCCGTTCGGGCAGGTCTGCCCTCCAAACCGACCTAGACACGCCGGGGCTCGCTTTGTCTGCCTTGGCCTAGGCGAGGCCCCACCAGACTTGCGAGTTCGCCCATCACAGCGTCGGCGCCGCTGCAGCATACGGTCACGAGGAACGCCCCAAGAGTTGGCGGCTATTCCTCATCAACCAAAAAAGGGCGCCCCGGTCTCCCGGAGCGCCCTCTTCTGTCTCAGCTAAGCTGCTGAACGGTCGGACTTAGAAGTCCATCCCGCCCATGCCGCCCATGCCGCCGCCCATGTCGGGGGCGCCGGCGCCGCCCTTCTTGGGCGCGTCAGCCACGGCGGCTTCGGTCGTGATCAGGATGCCGGCCACGGAGGCGGCGTCCTGCAGGGCGGTGCGGACCACCTTGGCGGGGTCGATGACGCCCATCTTGACCAGGTCGCCGTACTC
>SEFA01000069.1 GCA_004210455.1 Rubrivivax sp.
GCCCGTGTGGGCGAGGGGGCGGGAGAGCGGCGACGCTCAGCTGTTGAGCAGGACCATCAGCGCGCCGCTGCCGCCGTCGCTGGCGCGGGCCTGGACGAAAGCCAGGACCTCCTGCTTCTGGACGAGCCAGCGGCGCACGCGCGCTTTCAGTACCGGCTCGCGCCCGGGTGAGCCGTTGCCCTTGCCATGGACCACGCGCACGCAGCGCAGGCCGCGTCGGGCGCTGTCGTGGATGAAAGTGCCGAGCGCCTCGCGCGCCTGGTCGCGGCGCAATCCGTGCAGGTCGATCTGGGCCTGCAGCGCCCAGTGGCCGCGTCTGAGCTTGCGCACTGATTCGGCGGAGACCTCCGGTCTGCGGAAGGACAGCGTCTCGTCCGTCTCCAGCAGCGAGTCGACGTCGAAATCGTCCGACAGCGCCTGCTTCCAGGCCATCTGCTCGTCGAGCTCGCGCTGGCGCGGCTCCGGTTCGGGGCGGCCCGCGTTGAGGATCACGCGGTTGGACACGGGCAGCGGCACGACTTGGCCCACGGTGCGCTCGAAGATGCGGGCTTCCTCGTCGCGCAGACGCGCGAGCGCGGCCTCGCGCTCGCGGCGCTCCTCCTCCTCGCGTTGGCGGAGCTTCAGTTCTCGGTGCAGCGTCTGCAGGTCTTGCAGGCTGCGCAGTCGATCAGTCACATCAGGCCCAGTTCACTCATGGATGCAGGCTGGCCCGCGCCGACGATGAAATGGTCCAGGACCTTCACGTCGACCAGCGCCAAGGACTCGATCATCGCCCGGGTCAGTTGGACGTCCTGCGGCGACGGAACGGTTCGGCCCGAGGGGTGGTTGTGCACCAGGATCACCGCGGCAGCATCCATGAGCACCGCCTGTTTCACCACATCTCGGGGGAACACAATGGTATGGGAAAGGGTGCCGTAGAACAGTGTCTCCAGGGCGATCAGCCGATGCTGGGTGTCCAGGAACATCACCGCGAAGCATTCGGCGCGCTTGTCGTCGAATTCGAGTCGGAGGTAATCGTAGACGGCCTCGGAGGACTCGAAGACCGGTCCGTCGGAGAGCGTCTCGCGGAAGGTGCGCCGGGCGATTTCCAGCACTGCGAGCAGGGCAGAGCGCTTGGCCGGCCCCAAACCCTTGACTTCCGTGAGTGAGGGGGCCGGATCGCGAAGCAGACCCCTGAAACCGCCGTAGCGGTCGAGCACGTCGCGCGCGAGGCTCAACACCGGACTTCCCGGGAGTCCGGTGCGAAGCAGGATGGCCAGCAGCTCGGCGTCGGAAAGGGCTGTAGCGCCTCGTGCCAGCAGCTTTTCGCGAGGGCGTGCCTCGGGCGGCAGCGAGGCGATGACCGATGGAGCGGACGGCTGGCTCAGGGCGATCGGGGCGGCAACAACGGTCATGTCGGGACTCGGAGGAAGGAAGGTGGCGCTACAGCCTAAAATCGCGCTTCGATTCCCAAAATCCCCCTGACTAGTGACCCTCGTTCAACCAGGATCCTTCCTGACCCTGCATTACCGGCTGAGCGGGCCGGACGGCCAGGACCTGATCAATACCTTCGCCGACAAGCTGCCGGCTACGCTGACGCTGGGCGCCGGCGAGCTGGCGCCCGCGATCGAGGCGCGCCTGGTCGGCCTGGCCGAGGGCACGCACACCCGCGTCGAACTGGCGCCGGGCGAGGCCTTCGGCGAGCGCAACCCCGAGCTGCTGCAGCGCGTGAAGCGCGCGCTGATGCGCCAGCTGGGCGATCCGGACGAGGAATACCACGTCGGCGACGTCGTGCAGTTCCCAACGCCGGACGGCCAGGGCCAGTACGCCGGCGTGGTGCGCGAGCTGGGGGAGGACTGGTTGCTGTTCGACTTCAATCACCCGTTGGCGGGACAGCCCGTCAGCTTCGAGGTGCAGCTGATCGGGGTGCTGTGATGACGGCGATGGACGTGAACATGAAGGACATCGTGCTGGCCGAGCCGCGCGGCTTCTGCGCCGGCGTGGACCGCGCGATCGAGATCGTCGAACGCGCGCTGAAGAAGTTCGGCGCGCCGATCTACGTGCGGCACGAGATCGTGCACAACACCTATGTCGTCAACGACCTGAAGGCCAAGGGCGCGATCTTCATCGAGGACCTCGCCGAGGTGCCCGCGGGCGCCACGCTGGTGTTCTCGGCCCACGGCGTCAGCCAGGCGGTGCGCAAGGAAGCGCAGGAACGCGGCTTCCAGATCTTCGACGCGACCTGTCCGCTGGTGACCAAGGTCCACGTCGAGGTGGCCAAGCTGCACCGCGAAGGCTATGAATTCATCATGATCGGCCACAAGGGGCACCCCGAGGTCGAAGGCACGATGGGGCAGCTCAGCGACGGGATCTACCTGGTCGAAGAGGTGTCGGACGTGCCGCACGTGCGGGTGAAGGATCCGAGCCGGCTGGCGGTGGTCACACAGACGACGCTGAGCGTCGACGACGCGGCGGAGATCCTGCGCGCGGTGAAGCAGCATTTCCCCGAAGTCCGCGAGCCGAAGAAGCAGGACATCTGCTACGCCACGCAGAACCGCCAGGACGCGGTGAAGGTGATGGCGCCGCAGGTGGACGTGGTGGTGGTGGTCGGCAGCCCGACCAGCTCCAACAGCAACCGCCTGCGCGAGCTGGCCGAGCGACTGGGCACGCCGGCCTACATGGTCGACGCCGCCGAGGACGTGCAGGCCGAATGGCTGCATGGTCGCTCGAAGGTGGGCCTCACGGCGGGGGCTTCGGCACCGGACGTGCTGGTGCAGGCCGTGATCTCGCGCCTGCGCGAGCTGGGCGCGACGACCGTGCGCACGCTGCCGGGTGTCGAGGAGCACGTGCGCTTCCCGCTGCCGATGGGGCTGGGTGACAAGTCGATGGCCGAGGTCACGACCGGCCGATCTTGATTGTCGCGCCGCCCCCTCTTCGGAGGGGCGCCGCCCAGTTCGGGATGAGCTCCTCGTCGAGCTCCGGCTGACCGACACTCCCCCATGCATCGCCGACGCCCCCTTCCGAGGGCCGCCGTCGGCGCAGAACACGAAAGACATACCATGCTGGACATCACCCTGCTGCGCAAGGATCTGGACGCCGTCATCGAGCGCCTCCAACAGCGCAAGAACCCCCAACCCTTCCTGGACGTCGAGCGCTTCAAGACGCTGGAGACCGACCGCAAGCAGGTGCAGATCCGCACCGAGGAACTGCAGGCCAAGCGCAACCAGCTGTCCAAGCAGGTCGGCATGCTGAAGGGCAAGGGCGAAGACGCCAGCGCCGTGATGGCTGAAGTCGCCGGCATCGCCGACGAGCTGAAGGCCGGCGCCGAGAAGCTGGACGTGATCCAGGTCGAACTCAACACGATGCTGATGAGCGTCCCCAACCTGCCCGACACTAGCGTGCCGGCCGGTGCGGACGAGACCGGCAACGTCGAGGTGCGCCGCTGGGGCCAGCCGCGCGCGTTCGACTTCGCGGTCAAGGACCACGTCGACCTCGGCGCGCCGCTGGGCCTGGACTTCGAGCTCGGCGCCAAGCTGTCGGGCTCGCGTTTCGCCTTCCTGAAGGGCCCGGTCGCGCGCCTGCATCGCGCGCTCGCGCAGTTCATGCTCGACATGCAGACGCTGGAGCACGGCTACACCGAGTGCTACACGCCCTACATCGTCAACCGCGAGATCCTGGAAGGCACCGGTCAGCTGCCCAAGTTCAAGGAAGACATGTTCTGGGTCCTGCGCGGCGGCGACGACGAGCAGAACGAGCAGTACCTGATCTCGACCTCGGAGATTTCGCTGACCAACTCGGTCCGCGAGAGCGTCCTGACGGTCGACGAACTGCCGGTCAAGCTGACGGCGCACAGCCCGTGCTTCCGCTCGGAGGCCGGTTCGGCCGGTCGCGACACGCGCGGCATGATCCGCCAGCACCAGTTCGACAAGGTCGAAATGGTTCGCATCGAGCAGCCCGAGCACAGCATGGCCGCGCTCGAAGAGATGACCGCCCACGCCGAGGCCGTGCTGCAGAAGCTCGGCCTGCCGTACCGCACGGTACTGCTGTGCGCGGGCGACATGGGCTTCGGCTCGGTGAAGACCTACGACCTGGAGGTCTGGCTGCCGGCGCAGAACACGTACCGCGAGATCAGCTCCTGCTCGAACATGGGCGCCTTCCAGGCCCGCCGCATGCAGGCGCGTTTCAAGACCGCCCAAGGCAAGAACGAGCTGGTGCACACGCTCAACGGGTCGGGCTTGGCGGTGGGGCGCACGCTGGTCGCAGTGCTGGAGAACTATCAGCAGGCCGACGGCAGCATCACGGTGCCGGAAGCGCTGCGTCCGTACCTGGGCGGCAAGGACGTGTTGAAGGGTTGAAGGGTTATCAGCGTCTTTCGCACAAACGCTTCGGAGTTCTTGCCAAGGCCGCAAAAACCTCGCTATACTCTTAGGCTTAGTCGCTAACAACCACAGCGATCACCGAATACCGGAGAGGTGGCAGAGTGGTTGAATGTACCTGACTCGAAATCAGGCGGACGGAAACGTCTCGGGGGTTCGAATCCCCCCCTCTCCTCCAAAATAGCTTGCTGAATCAACTACTTGGCAAGCGCTTAGAAAATCCGCCCAGAGCGGGTTTTCTTTTTTCCGAGCGGTCGGCGGGGAGTTCCGGCCGATTCAGCGCATCTGCAGCGAACTCAAACTCATCGGTTGGCTCGCCGCCAGGCGCGGGGCCTCGGCCAGGACATTCAGGTCGGCGAGGAATTTCTCGAACTCGCGGCCCTTGTCGTAGAAGGCGTTGGCGCCGTTGCTCACGCACAGCGGGCCGTAGATCTCCGCCTCGCGGTTGCTGAGGACCAGGATGGTCCCGCCGTAGCCCGCCAGGCGCAGCTTGCGAAGCACCTCCAGCCCCGACCCTGCTGCCAGCGCGAGGTCCAGCACCACGACGTGGGGCCGCGTCAGCCCAACGGTGCACAAGGCCTCCGCCTCGGTGGCGGCGAGGCCGACCACCGACAGGAAGGGCTGTTCCTTCAGGGCCGCCAACAGATGTTTGCGGACCAGCGGGGAGTCTTCGACAAGAACGACTTTCATGTATCAATTTTGCACTTTGTGAATTGACAAAACCAGATGAGGAAGCGCGTGGTTAGCCTGCGCGCGTGACTTTCTCTGGAGGTCGTCGGGCACCAGCCCTCATCTGAGGGGAGTGCCCGAAGGACGCGTCTTGCCCGCCTTGTGGTGACTTGGCGCCAGGCGCACACTGGACTGAATCCCCGCCGAGATGGCTCTCAAGAGACAATGAATCCATCCGGACAGTCCGTCGTTCCCGCCGTTCGAGGGCCCAGGCGCCGCGCGTTGGTGGGCGGCATGGCGCTCGCTTGCGGGACTCTCTCCTGGGGGAGCGCCCGACCGCGTGTCCTGCGCGCGTTGGTGGAATCCTGGCCTCCGTATCTGGTGCCCGGCTCGGACGGCAGCATGCGCGGTCTCGATGCGGAACTGCTGCAGGCGATCTGCGCGAAGGCAGGCTTCGAACTGAGCTGGATCCGTGGGACGCCGCAATGGCGCAAGCGGCGCTTTCGCGAGTTGCTGAACGACCAGTTCGACGTGATCTTCTCGGCCACGCCGGTGCCGGAACTTGAGCGCTCGGTCATGTACACGCGGCCCTACCGCAACGAGGCCTTCATGGTCGCCGCGACGGATCCCCGCGATCCGCGCCTCATCGGGCTGCAGGGTTTCGAACAGGTGCTGCAACGGCGCATCCCTCTGTTGCACGTCGATGCGCACGGCCTCGGCGACGACTTCGAGAACTGGCGCGAGCGCCTCGCCGACGCAGGCCTGCTGCTGCCGTACCAGACGACGCGACAGGGCGTCGACATGCTGCGGCTCGGTCGCGCGGCACTGATCCTCGGCGACGACCTCAATGTCCATGCGCAGGCACGCGTCTCGGGCGTGCGGCTGTTGCGGCAGCCTTTCGGGCACAGCGTGCAGCCGGTGTGCCTGATGCTGAGCCGCCGGCGACTCGATGAACGCGATCGCGCCCGCATCGATCAGGCGATCCTGCTGCTGGAACAGCGTGGCACCCTGGCCGCGATCCGAAGGCGCCACGGCGCGACTTGAGTCGTCCCCATCGGTGGCAGACTCCGCGACGATCCCCCCACCAGGAGCGTCGCCGTGAGTGAATCCCCCCAATCCACCGACTCCTTCGATGCCATCGTCATCGGCGCCGGCCAGGCAGGCCCCCCGCTGGCGGAGCGCATGTCGCAGGCCGGCTGGCGGGTCGCCGTCATCGAGCGCTCACGCGTCGGCGGCACCTGCGTCAACACCGGCTGCATCCCGACCAAGGCGATGGTTGCGAGCGCCCATGCCGCCTGGGTCGTCCGCGAGGCCGCGCGCTGGGGCGTGCGGGTGCCGGAGCAGGTCGGCGTCGACCTGCCCGCCGTCATTGCGCGCAAGGCGCGTATCTCAGGCCAGTCGCGCGAGAGCGTCGAGAAGTGGCTGCGCGGCATGCCCAAGGTCGAGCTGATCATGGGCCACGCGCGCTTCGAGGATCCCCACACCGTCGTCGTCGACGGACGTCGCTTGCGCGCCGACCGCTTCTTCATCAACGTGGGCGGACGCCCCGCGCAGCCCGGCGTCGAGGGCCTGGACACGGTGCCCTGGCTGACCAACGCGTCGATCATGCAGCTTCAGGAGCTGCCGCGGCATCTCGTCGTCGTGGGCGGAAGCTACATCGGGCTGGAGTTCGCGCAGATGTTCAGACGCTTCGGATCGGAAGTGACCGTCGTGCAGCGCGGTCCGCGGCTCGTGCCGCGCGAGGACGCCGATGTCGCCGAAGCCCTGCGAGGGATCCTCGAACGCGACGGCCTCACCATCCGCACCGGCGCGGAATGCGTGAAGCTGGCGCCGGCGGAGGAGGGCGTCGCCGTGCAGGTGAACTGCCAGACCGGCGAGCCCGAAGTCCGCGGCAGCCATGTGCTGATCGCCACCGGCCGCAAGCCCAACACCGACGACCTGGGGCTGGATCGCGCCGGCGTGCGCGTCGACGAGCGCGGCAACATCGTCGTCGACGACCAGCTGCGCAGCAGCGTGCCGCACATCTGGGCGCTCGGCGATTGCAATGGCCGCGGCGCGTTCACACACACCTCGTGGAACGACTTCGAGGTCACCGCGGCCAACCTCCTCGACGGGGCCGATCGAAGCGTCGGCGGCCGCGTCGTGACCTACGCGCTGTACACCGATCCACCGCTGGCGCGCATCGGGCTCGGCGAGCAGGAGGTGCGCGCCAGCGGTCGTCCCGCGCTGATCGGCACGCGGCCGATGACGCGCGTCGGCCGGGCCATCGAAAAGGGCGAGACCGAAGGCTTCATCAAGATCCTCGTCGACGCGGAATCGAAGGCCATCCTCGGCGCGATGGTGCTGGGCGTCGACGGCGACGAGGCGGTGCAGTCGCTGCTGGACGTCATGGCGTCCAAGCGGCCGTACACCGACGTCACCGAAGGCGGCGTGCGCATCCACCCGACAGTGAGCGAACTTCTCCCGACCGTGCTGCAGTCGTTGAAGCGCTTGTGATCTTCGAGCTTCTGGCGGGTATGGGCTTTGCCATGCGTAGTCACCGCATGGAGCGGTTTCAAGAGGCATGTGATGGATCGCCCTGCACAACGACGCCCCGGCGCGACGCCGACGCTCTCCGCCGTGACGGCGGGGAATCCCGTGCCCTCGCTGCATGTCGTGGAGATCGTCGGCGCGGTGCCGTCGGACGAGACGCCCGATGAGGCATGCCCGCTCGCCACGGCCTCCGACCGGCTCGGCGCCACGCGACTGGTGGAGCGACTGGTGGAGCGGCACGGAAGCGGCGGGAACGTCCGCTTCACCGTCGTCTGCCCCGCCGACGGACCTTACGCGGAACGGCTGCGCGCACTCGGCGCCGACATCGTCATCGTCGCCATGCCGGACGATCCCCCGTGGCACGCGATCCAAGTGCTCGTCGGCCTCATCCGCAACAAGCAGGCGGCGGTGCTGCACGCGCATCTGCCCAATGCGCATCGCCTCGCGGGACTGGCCGGCGGCATCACGCGCACGCCGGTGCTCGCCACCGTGCAGGGGGCGCAGATGGACATGCCGGACCTGGAAGTGCACCGCCTGATCGCGAGCCAGCTCAGCGTCGTCACCGAGGCGAGCTACTTCCACGCGCTGGGGTTGGGGCTCTCGCCGGAGCGCATCAGCCTCGATCCCTTTGACGCGGACGCCGATGACGAAGCGGCGACGCAGAGCCTCGATGCCATCGGGCAACGGCTGCGACTGCTCGCGACACCGGCGGAGTCCCGCGGCGCTGCGCAGGCACGCGCGCTCGTTCAGCCGCTGGCTCAGGAGATCGTCGCGCCGGTCGCGGCGAATGCGCCGCGCGGCGCTCGGGTCGTCCCGGCGGCTGCGGCAGATCCGGTCGCGATCGTGGCGGTGCTCGATGAACTCGAGCCTTCTCCCGCGCGGGCCACGGTGTTCAAGGTCTGACCTCGATCGACCGGATCGCGCGAGAACCTAGCGGGCATCGGGATTGCCAGTCTTTCCTTGCAAGGGCGACGCGACGGTTCGCGATGCGACAGAACGCAATGCGAACCGACCGTGTGCCCCCGGCAAGACCTTTCAATCCACAGCTTCCAGGAGATCCACCATGAACCCTCGTTCCAAGATCACCACCGTGGCAATGGCGATTGCGCTGGCTTCCGGCGTCGGCTTCCTTCACGCGCAAGGCCAGGGCGGCAGCTCCGGCTCCGTCGGCGCGCGCGATCAGACCAACGATCCGCTCTCCAACAACAACGACCAGGGCAAGGCACCCCCCGCGACCCCGGCCGCCAATCCGAGCACCGGCCAGCCCGCGACCACGAACGACTGGAATAACACCCAGCCGGCTACGAGCAGCCAGAACAACGGCAACAACACGACGACCGAGCAGCGTCAGGACCCCGCCGTCCGATCGCAGACCGATCCGATGCCGATGAGCGCTCCGGCGGCCGGCAGTTCCTCGACGGACACGTCGACGATGAACAACGACACCACCGACAGCACCCTGCCGGCGCGTGCCGACCGCAACTGATTCCACTGTCATCACTGAAGGCGGCCCCGAGGGGCCGCCTTTTTCGTGGGCGCCGCCGTACGTGCGACGGCAGCGCGATTGCCGCGTGCCTGATGGCCGTGTTCGATGCGGTCAACGCGTCCTGCGCGCCAGCCACACGCCGATCGCCACCAGCGCCATGCCGGCGATCGCGAGGCCGGTGAGCGTCTCGCCAAACAGCGCCCAAGCGATCAGCGCGGTCGTCGGCGGCGTCAGGTAAAAGAGGCTGGCCACGTTGACCGCGCTGCCGCGTCGGATCAGCACGTTCAGCAGGCTGACAGCGCCCAGCGACAGCACGAGCACCAGCCACGCCAGCGCGAAGATGAACTGGCCGGTCCACTTCACCTGCATGGTTTCCGTCGTCAGGGCGATTGCGGCGGTGACAAGCAGGCTCGGCACGAACTGGATGATCGAGCCGGTGCGCAGATCGAAGGAAGGACAGAATTTCTTCTGGTAGAGCGTGCCGGCGGTAATGCCGATCAGCGCGATGACGGCGGGCAGGAGCTTGGTGATCAACGCGCCGCCGGGGACCGCCGCGATCTTCTGCGCGACGACGAGGCCGACGCCCAGAAATCCGATGCCCAGGCCGAGCCACTGCATCGGCGCGATGCGTTCGCCCAGGAAGGCGCGCGCGCCGAGCGCCGTGACCAGCGGCTGCAGGCCGACGACCAGCGCGGTGATGCCGGCGGGCAGGCCGTGGGCGATGGCGGTGAACACGCCGCCGAGGTAGACGCCGTGCACCAGCAATCCAGTGACCGCGATGTGGCCGCAGGCCGCCATCGAGCGCGGCCAGGGCGCGCGCAGCACCAGCACGACGGGCAGCATCAATGCGATGACTGCGGCGTAGCGCCACGCGAGGAAGGTGAGCGGCTCCGCGTCCGGCAGCCCGAACTTCGCGCCGATGAAGCCGGTGCTCCAGACGGCGACGAACAGCAAGGGCAACAGGCCGCCGCCGCCGTGCGCAGACGGCGCTGGAAGCTGGGACGACGAAGCGGGCGACGTGCTCATAGGGCCCCGATGCTAACGAGGCCGCGCCGTGGGCCGGGCGGCTAGCGCGTCGGGTTTTCCGCAGCGTCCCAGCCGCCGCCGAAGGCACGGAAGGCCGAGACCGCTGCGCGTGCGTGGTTCGCGTCCAGCTGGGCGAGCTGATCGCGCGCGGCGAGCAGCAGCCGGTCTTCCTGCAGCACTTCGATCAGGCTGGCCGCGCCGCCCCTGTAGGCGTCCTCGGCCGCGTCGCGCGCGACCTGATGGGCACGGACTTCCTGGGCGAGATCGCCGCGTTGCAGTGCCAGCTCGGAGAGCGCCACGATCGCGTTCTCGACGTCCTCGGTGGCGCGCAGCATGCGCTGGCGAACCTGCGCGAGCACCTCGGCCCGCGCGCCGCGCGCCTGGGCGACCTCGGCGTCGACGCGTCCGAAGTCGAAAAGCCGCCAGTGCAGTCCGAGCAGCGCTTGCGGTTGGAACGCGTCGGCGCTGAACAGCCCGCCATGCAGGCTCGAGGCGCCGAGCACGCCGCCGAGCGTCAGGCGTGGGTAGTACTCGGCCGTGGCGATGCCGATGCGCGCTTGGCTGGCGTCGAGTTGACGTTCGGCGGCGATGACGTCGGGACGGCGGCGCATCAGCGTGGCTGGCGTGAGGTCGGCCGGCAGCGACGGAACCCGATACGTGGAAGTCTGCGAGGACTGCGAAGTCGGCGAAGTCGGCGAAGTCGGCGGTGTCGGCGATGTCGGCGACCGCCGCGGAGCCGCGATCAGTGTCGCCGCCGCGGTGCCGGCCTGCTCGCCCATCAGCACGTCCAGGCGATGCTGCTGCTGCGCGAGTTCGGTCCGCAGCGGCGGCAGCGTGCCGCGCGCTTGAAGCTGCAACGCCTGCGCTTCGGCCACTTCGCGCTGCGCGGCGAGCCCGCCCTTGAAGCGATCCTGGATCAGTTGCAGCAATTGCGACTGCGTACGCAGGTGGGCCTCGGCGACTTCGATGCGGGCCTGCGCACCGCGGAGGCGGAAGTAGGCGTCGGCCGCTTCGGCGGCGACGGTCACGCGGGCACCGAGGCGGGCCGCTTCGGCGGCCTGCCATTCGGCGACGGCGGCGGCTTCGCCCTGTCGAAGGCCGCCGGCGAGATCGGCCTCCCAGCTCGCGCCCACGCCCAATGTCTGCAGCGTCTGGTTGCGGTCGTAGCCGGGGAAGCCATGCGCCAGCGAGCCTTCGGGACTCTTCAGCGACTGGCGTTGGGTGAGCAGCTGTCCCTGCAACGAACCCTGCGGCAAGCGCGGCGCGCCGGCGCCTTGCGCCGCGGCGCGTGCCTGTTCGACGCGCGCGAGCGCGACGGCGAGGTCCAGGTTCTGATCGAGCACGCGCTGCACGATCGCCGTCAGGGCGGGATCGTCGAAGTCCTGCCACCAGGTGCCTAGCGTGGCCGGCGCCGCGCCGTCCTGATGTTGCGCGATCAAGGCCTGACCGGCGAAGCGCTCATCGAGCGCGCGGGGACCTTCGCCCGGCCCGGGCATCTGGGCGCAGGCAGCGAGGAAGGCGGCGAGCGCCAGCGGAGCGAGCCGCATCAGCGGACGGAGGGAAGCGGACGGCAGGAGCGACATGGCGGGTCTCCCAGGGGACGAAGGGATCGGGGGATCGGGGGATCGAGAGGATCGAAGGGATCGAGGGAATCGAGGGAATCGAAGGATTGGCGGGCATCGATGGCGATCAATGCGCATCGGCGGACGGCGCGGCCGGCGGCGCGATCCTGCGCAGCATCGGCACGAACACCAGCGCGACGACGAAGCACCCCATCACGATCAGGAAGGCGTCGGAGAAGGTCATCGTCAGCGCCTCGCGGTAGGTGAGCGACCAGAGCTGGCGCAGCGCGGCGGTGGCGGCGTCGCTGGCCGGCATCGAGGCCGACAACGAAGAACCCACCGACGCGAGCAACTGGTTCATGGACTCGTTGCTGGTGGTGAGGTGCTCGGCCAGGCGCTGGAAGTGCAGGTTGGTGCGGTCGTTGAGGAGGGTGGCGCAGGCCGCGATGCCGATGGCGCCGCCGAGGTTGCGCATCAGGTTGAACAGCCCCGAGGCGAGCTTCAATCGCGCCGGCGGCAGCGCGCCGAGCGCCAAGGTCACGACCGGCGGCACGCAGAGCTGCTGGGCCATGCCGCGCAGCGCCTGCGGCAGCAGCAGCTGATGGCTGCCCCAGTCGTGCGTGATCGGCGCGAACTCCCACATCGAGAGCGCGAAGAGCGTGAGCCCGGCGAAGAGGATCCAGCGCAGGTCGAAGCGGCTGGCGAGAAAGGCGTACAGCGGGATGGACATCACCTGGAAAACGCCGGTGGAGAACACGGCCAGGCCGATGTCGAGCGCGCCGTAGCCGCGCACGCGGCCGAGGAACAGCGGTGTCAGGTAAATGGTGGCGAAGATGCCGATGCCGGTGATGAACGAGAACAAGCTGCCCAGCGCGAAGTTGCGGTCCTTGAGCGCGCGCAGGTCGACGATCGGATGGGCATGGGTCAGGCTGCGGGCGATGAAGGCGATGCCCGTGGCGCCCGCGATCCAGGCGGTGGCGACGATGATGGCGTCGCTGAACCAGTTCCAGCGCGGGCCTTCTTCCAGGGTGTACTGGAGGCAGCCGAGGAACACTGCGAGCAGCACCATCGACAGGTAGTCGGCGCCCTTGAGCAGCGAGAGATTCGGCCTGTCGACGCGGACCATCAGCGGCACGACGACGGTGACCACGAGGCCTGGCAATAGGTTGATGTAGAAGAGCCACTGCCAGGAGAGCACGTCGGTGATGTAGCCGCCGACGACCGGGCCGAGCGTCGGCGCCAGCGAGGCGATCGCGCCGATGGTCGAGGCCGCGATCACGCGCTGCTTGCCGCTGAAGTACATGAACGCGGTGGTGAAGACCATCGGGATCATGGAGCCGCCCAGGAAACCCTGGAGGGCGCGGAAGGCGATCATGCTCTGGATGTTCCAGGCCAGGCCGCACAGCAGGCTGGTCAGCGTGAAGCCCAGCGCCGAGACCGCGAACAGCCAGCGCGTGGACATCACGCTCGCGAGCCAGCCCGAGAGCGGGATCACGATGATCTCGGCGATCAGGTAGCTGGTCTGCACCCAGGTCGTGTCGTCGGCGCCGGCCGAGAGTCCGCCGCCGATGTCGCGCAGCGAAGCGGAGACGATCTGGATGTCCAGCAGCGCGATGAACATGCCCACGCACATCGTCGCGAAGGCCAGCACCTTGTCGCGGGTCGTCAGCTGGTCGATGGGGATGACGACGTCGGACCAGAAGGGCGGGCGCTTGCGCGGCGGCGCGGACGCGGCCCCGTCGTCCGCCGAGGCGAGGGCGGCGCTCATTGCACGCTCGCCGTCTTGCGGGTGTCCGGGGTGCCGTGCTCGGTACCGTTCCGGTTGGCGTTCCTGTCGGCGTTTCGGTCGGCGTTTCGGTCGGCGTTCGGGTCAGCGTTCCGGTCGGCGTCCTTGGTGCCGGCGCCGGTGTGATTCGTGTCGACCTCGACGACGACGGACAGGCCGGGACGCAGGCGGCCGAGGCGATCGTCGGCGGGATCGAGCCGGATGCGGACCGGCACGCGCTGGACGATCTTGGTGAAGTTGCCGGTGGCGTTCTCCGCGGGCAGCACGCTGAACTGCGAGCCGGTGGCCGGTGCCAGGCTGCCGAGCGTGCCGTGCAGCACGACGCCGGGCCAGGCGTCGGCGCGGATGCTCACCGGCTGGCCGGTCGTCATGCGGGCGAGCTGGTCTTCCTTGAAGTTCGCGTCGACCCACAGCCCCTGCGCCGGCACCACCGACAGCAGCGGCGTACCGACGCCCACGTAGGTGCCGAGCCGCGCCTTGCGGTTGCCGACGTAGCCGTCGCGCGGCGCGCGCAGCTCGGTGTAGCCGAGGTTGAGCTGGGCGATATCGCGCTCCGCGCGCGCCTGGTCCCGTGCCGCCTGCGCCTGGCGCTTCTGCGTTGCGATGACGTCGAGCTGGCGTTCGGCGGCCTGCTGCTCGGCGCGGGCGCGCGCGGTGCCGGCCTGAGCAATCTTGAAGCTCGCCTCGGCGCGCTGGCTGCTCTCGACCGACACGGCCGCGCGGCCGACGAGGTCCCTGTAGCGCGCGAAGTCGTCGCGGGCGCGCTGCTCTTCGGCCGAGGCCGCGTCGATGCCCGCACGCGCCTTGGCGATCACCGCCTGCTGCAGCGCGGCGGCGGCGCCCAGATTGGCGACCGCGGCGTCCTGCGCCTCGACGGCGCCGATGGCGCGCTGCAACGCGGCCTGGTAGTCGCGGCTGTCGATGCGGGCGAGCAGATCTCCCGCGTGCACGAACTGGTTGTCGGCGACCGGCAGCTCGGTGATGTAGCCGGTGACCTTCGCGCCGATCACTGTCACGTCGCCGCCGACGTAGGCATCGTCGGTCTCTTCATGGAACCGTCCGGCCGTCCACCAGTGCGCGCCGTACGCGGCGACCCCGAGCACGACAGCGGTCAGCACGGTCCATTTCAATGTGGCGCGGCCGATGGCGCGGCGGGACGACGGCGCTGCCGGCGTGGCGGCTGCGGAAGGTGTGGAAGCGGTCATGGGAGGACTCCGGCATCGAGGACCCGCCGGGTGGCGAGCGATGGGGCGGACTATAGGAACGTCACTTTCATCATGGAAGTAACAGGACGCGGAATGCTCTGTTCCTGATTCGTCAATTAACTTCCATGATGAAAGTCAGTGAGAATCGACGGACCTCGCAACACAAGGAGACCCCGATGCGCCGCACGAGCTTTGAAGACATGGCCTGCCCGCTGGCGAGGGCGACGGACATGCTGGGCGACAGCTGGAGCGTGCTGATCCTGCGCGAGGTGTTCTACGGCCACCACCGCTTCGACGAGTTCGTGACGGAGCTGGGTATCGCCTCGAACACGCTGACGCGCCGGCTGGCGGAGCTGGTGGAGCGGGAGCTGCTGGAGAAGCGGCTTTACAGCGACAAGCCGCCGCGTTACGAGTACGTGCTGACGCCCAAGGGCCGCGACCTGCGGCCGGTGATGCTGGCGCTGCTGACCTGGGGCAACAAACACGCGCCGCCGAAGAACAAGCCGGTCCGCCTGATCGACACGGAGACGGGCGAGCCGGTGGAACTCAAGCTCATCGACGCGCGCACCGGCAAGGCGATCGGGCCGCAGCACAAGGTGGAGCGGCGCTCGGGGCAGCCGAGGAAGGTGGAGCTGTTCGATTTCGACGGCGCGATGCCGGCTCAATGAAGGCTCAATGAGCGTTCAACGCTGCACCAGCGCGAGCTTCACGCCCAGCCCCACGAACGCGGCCGCGAAGCCGCGGCGCATCCAGCGCAGTACCGGCGGTCGGGAGAGCACCCGGTCGCGCATCGCCGCGGCGAAGACGCCGTAGACCGCGAACACCACAAAGGTCATCGCCATGAAGACGAGCGACAGCTCGATCATCAGCGGCGTCGGATGCGGCTCGTCGCGCGCGATGAATTGAGGCAGGAAGGCGAGGAAGAAGATGGACAGCTTCGGATTGAGCAGGTTCACGAGGGCGGCGTGGGTGACGATCTCGCGCGGGGATCGCGGCGGGCTGCCGGTATCGACGGCGAGCGGGCCGCGCTCCTTCATCGACATCCAGGCCATGTAGAGCAGGTAGACGACGCCGACGTATTTCACGGCGTCGAAGGCGAGGGCGCTGGCGTGCAGCAGGGCGGCCAGGCCGGTGATGGCGGCCAGCATGTGCGGCACGATGCCGATCGTGCAGCCGAGGGCGGCGTGGAGCGCGGAGCGCGCGCCGCCCGACAGGCCGGCGGCGAGCGTCACCAGCGCACCGGTGCCGGGTGAGGCGACGACGATCAGCGAGGTGATCAGGAACTCGGGATTCGAGAGCGAGGAGAAGGGCACGACGGACCTCGGTGCGGTGAAGGCGGGGAGGGGATCGTCGAGGCGCGCCGTTCGCGCGTCTTGGATGAAATTGCAGGCGGGCCAATGTGGACGTCGGCCGCGACCCTGGCCGGTCGGCCTCACGCACTCAGCGAAACGCGTTGGCGTAGGCGCCGGGGGCGATGCCGAAGCAGCGCACGAAGTGGCGCGTCAGATGGCTCTGGTCGAAGAAGCCGCTGGCGGCGGAAGCGTCCGCGAGCGGCGTTCCGAGCGCGATCAGCCGGCGCGCGTGCTGCAGGCGGCGCTGCACGAGGTAGGCGTGAGGGGGAAGCCCGGTGGCACGGGTGAAGCCTCGCAGGAACTGGAAGCGGCTCAGGCCGGCTTCGCGCGCGAGGTCCGCGAGGCTGACCGCCGCGGTGAGGTCGTCCTCCAGGCGTGAGCGGGCGATGGCGATGCCTGCGGGGATCGCGCGGAGTTCGGCCGCGCGTGGCTGGAGCAGAGACTGCAGCAGCAGGATCAGCGCGCCGTCGACGTGGAGCGTGTCGGTGGCGGCGGTCGGCGTGGCCGCCATCGCGTGGAAGAGCGCTTCGAAGCGACCGGCGATGCGGTCGTCGTGCAGCGAGGGCAGGTGGAATTCGACGTCACCGGCGTTGCGTCCTTCGGCGATGTCGGCGACGAGGCCGCTGACGACGTCGGGAGAGAGGTACAGCATCCGCCACGCGCGACCGTGGTCGCCGAGCGGCAGGCCGTCATGGACCTCGCCGGGATTGACCGTGATGACGTCGCCGGCGGCGGACTGCACCATGCCACGGCCGCTTGCGGTCTTCTGCGCGCCGCGATCGATGCGGCCGATGCCGAATTCATCGTGGATGTGGCGCGGGAACGCCTTCGCGCTGTCGGCGCTGACGATGTCGACGCCGGGGAGCGGGCAGGGCAGGCGGGTGAAGGCGGGCATGTGGCGTCGTGGGGTTGCCGCGACTCTACCAACCCCGGACCGCCCGCGTTCAGGGCTTGGAATCGGAGACGTCGCCGTCGGCCCCGAGGCCGTCGCAGCTGGTTTCCTGACTCGCGCAGATGCGATTGACCCAGGCGCGGAACCGCCCTGGCGGCAGACCGGCGCGCGCGGAGGGATCGACCTTCACCGAACTGCGGTCCGAAGCGGGGAACCGCTGGTCGGTGAATTCCACCTGGGCCCACTTGCCCTGGCAATCGGTCAGGCGCGCGGCGTCGACCATGACGTCGTTGTCGAAGGTCTCGTTGTCGCCGACGCGCAGCACCGTCTTCGCCTTCAGGTCCGGCCGGGCACGACCGCTATCGGCCTGCGACTTCACGGTCAGCTTGCTGCCGCTGACCCAGCCTTCGCCCGAGTACATCGGACGCGCGGGGCGGTCGGTCAGCATCTCGTTGTCCTGGGCGTTGCGGATCAGGAACCAGCCGTTGCGCGCGCCGACGACCTCGACCTCGACGCGCACGCCGTAGTTCATCGACGGCTCGATGAAGGTCGGCGGCAGTTTTCCGAGGACCTTGGCGGTCGCGTTGGGCGCGGCGCGCACGTTGAGTCCGGCGGGGTCGGTCTCGGCGACGAAGGCGCCGAAGCTGCACTGGGTGGCAGGCTGTACTGCAGCGGACTTGTCCGATGAAGTCGACGGGGCCGATGAAGCCGATGAAGCCGATGAAGCCGGGGCCTTGTCGCCGGTGGCCGCGCAGCTCGCCAACGTGGCGAAGCCGGCGGTCGCGAGCAGCAGGGCGACGTTGCGCAGGAGGTGATCAGTAGCCATCGACGAGGACATAGTGGAACGACGACATCTGGCCCATCGAGGCCAGGAAGCGCGGATAGACATCGTTGGGGACGGTCTGGCAGCCGGCGGACCAGGTGTTGCCCGACGCCTGCGTGCCGCCGCGGTGGATGTACATCGTAGTCCCGACGGTCTTGGGGTCGATGCGGTTGGGGTCGATGGCGTTGAAGCGGCCGTCGCCGTCGGTGTCGCGCTCGGCGGTCTGGGTACGGGTGGCCTGGAAGGCGCGGGCTTTCAGATGGCCTTTCGGTTTTTCGCCGAAGAAGTAGGTGCCGGCGCGCAGGCGCCCGACTTCCTTGATGCCGTCGCCGTTCATGTCGAAGCCTTCGGCGTGTTTGTAGATCACGTCGTTGTAGCGGTCGTCGACGCGGCCGGTGCCCTTGGGGGCGGCGCGTTGGGAGTACTGGGCGCCGGGTTCGGTGCAGGCGGGGAAGACGCGCGCGGTGCGCAGGCCGTCGCCGCCGTTGAGCACGACGATGTGGTCGTCGTAGACGCCGCGGCCGCGGTTGGCGAGGGTGGAGGTCTCACGACGCAGGCCGACGAGGATCATGCGGCCCTGCTTCAGCGCATTGATCGCGGCCGGGGTGCCGCGTTGGAGGACGATGCCCGCGCAGTAGGCATAGGTCTGGCGGGTGGTGAGCAGGGGGAGCTGGGGGACGTACGGCGCACGCATGCGGTCGCCTTCCCAGTCGGCCAGCAGGGCGGTGCCGGAGGAAGAGCCGCCGAGGGCTGCTTTCGCGCGCCAGCTCAGTTGCGAGGCGGCCAGGCGAGCGCTGGTGGCACGCTGGACGGGGGAGAGCGAGGCGGTGTCGGCGCGCCATTGCGTGAGCGCTTCGTCGGGGGCGGCGGCGGCGCGGTCGGCGAAGTTGCGCGCGACGGCTTCGATGTCCGGATCGAAGGGATTGAGGCTCGTGGTCATGGAACTCCCGTTGGCTCGCGAAGACGGTATGGGCGAGGGGACATTCTGGGCAGCGGAGGCGGCAGGGGAATGGACGAAGGTCATCTGGCAGGGAGATGCCGAGGGAGGGCGATACATCGGGAAACACTCATAATCCGGCGCCGTCCACGCCAACCGGTCTCCGTGCTCATGCCCAAGTCGCTTCACGCTGTGGGCGCTCGTCCTGGGCTTCATCGTGGCGATGATCGCGACGAAGTCGCCGATCAAACTGGCCGCGGTGCCAGTCTTTGCCTTCGTGCTGCTGGCGCTGTGGAATGCCGCGGTGGCGTGGCTGCGGCTCTTCCCGGCGGATGAGCTCGTCAAGAAGCCAGCGGTTGAACCGACGCTGTGAAGCGGCGCTCGCCGGCTAGGCGAGCAGATCCAGCGTGCGCTGATCCGGCTCACCGCCGAAGTAGCGGTCTAGCGCTTCGATGAACACGGCCTCGTCGCCTGACGCCTTCGCGAAGAGCGTGAGCGACGAGCGGAACTTCATCGCGTCCACCGAGCCGAGGATCTGTTCGGCGGTCTTGTTGCGGTGGGTGTTCATCAGCGCGACGCATTCGCGCAGGCGCGGTCCCAGTACGTCGTGGTCGAGATAGGCGATCGCCTCATCCAGCGACTCGATGCCGTAGAACTGCGCCGTGCTGCTCACCCCCAAACCCCGAAGCTGGGGGAAGAAGTACCACATCCAGTGGGTGAGCTTGCGGCCGCGCTCGAGCTCGGCGAGGACGTCGGCAACCCGAGGGGCTTGCGCGTGCAGGAAATGTTGGAGGTTCAAGGATTGGTTCATGCAGCTCTCCGCTCGGATGATCCGACTTCCCGTCCTCGGACGGCGCTATAGCTATGGACCATCTCACGGCAGTGTTTGCTTGAATCATCATGACGAGTTTTACTCCCGTCACTTTGGATGACGTTGATCTTTTTGGTCGTCGCTGATGCTCTCATGCTCGGCGGCGTTGCCAATCACTCATGCGAGGTTCCTCGGGCTGTAGCGTGGTCATCTCTCGCATGGATCGCGTGGCGATAAGGCCGTGGGGGGGTAAACACGCGGTTAGTGATCGTCGTAACGCGCGCGAGCCAGAATAGTTGCTTGTCTGTTTTCTCTCAAAAACGATATGTCCGACTTTCTCGAGAACACCTTGTCTAGCGCAGTCGTATCAGCCGCCCTAGTTGCGTGGGGGTTGTGGCTTATGAGGGCCTCAGTGAACGACGAGAGCCCAGTGTTCATCGGGGTTGTGACCGATGAGGTGGACCTGTCGGTACCCAGCTCGCGTCCGTAGGCGGAAATGTGACAGCTATGCGGCTCGCCCAATGCGACAGGCGTTCAAGCTGTCAGGCTGACCTAGGTTGGGCAGCCTCCAGCTCTCCGCGAATGGCTAGGAGAAATTCGCCTGTGGTCGGACGGAACCCTGTCGGGATGATGTCCGGGCGAAAGTAGTCTTGGAAACGCTCTTCCATACCGTCATCGCCGGTGTCCAGAAATGCATCGATGTCGGCTATGAGCAGCCGGCGGAGCGGCGCATCGCTGTCGGCGACGAACACCGCGACCACCTCTTCGAGGGTGTCTCCGTTGATGTCGAAGTCCTGGTGGAAGTAGCCACCCATGAACGCAGCCAATTCCGGAAAGAGCTGTTGGCCCTTGGTATATATGGCGGGCATGGGCAAGGTATCGGATAAGCGGTGAGGATGAAGTAGACGCGATTTTGCTGCTGAACCCTCTTGAACACGACGAGCAGCAGTGCCATCTGCTGGAACTAACCGGTGGCACGTACTACCCGCACGCCGATGGACATGGACGCCTCGACCGTCGTTGTTCTACATGTGGGCTGGGGGCAATCTGATGCAGCCGGGTGCCACGTCTTGCTGGTCTACAAACGAAAAAACCGCCTCCCGGCGGTTTTCACTTGAATGAGGTTGACGAGCCTTACCCTCGGCACTGGTCACAACGGTTAGGGCTGCTTGGTTCCCCATCTGACCCGGTTGGCCGCGCTTCCATGCGAGGAGGCCCGTCACCGAGCATTCTATCCGAGCTTTCGAGGGGTTCCGACCGAGTCGCCCTCGATCGCTCCTACGTCCGCGCCTCCACGTGCGACCCGCGTGCGAACAACGCCGCCGCGCCGTCGACTCAAGTCCCGCGCCTGTGGTTAAATCCGTTTCGGACCTCGCGGGCGCCAGCCCTCCAGTGCCATCGCCGATTTACCAACTACTTGCGGGCGATCAACAAATGCGGCTAAAGCGTTGCGGCTCCGACTGCCCCCGGACCGGCAAACGCCGGTGATCTCTGTGGGCTCTCGGAGTTTTTTCATGTCCGCTCGTCTCGCTCAGTTCGACTCGCTGCTGTCCCGCCGCCGCGCCGCTCGCACTACGACCTCCACCTCGCCGGCCCAGGCCCCGCGCACGCTGCGCGACCCCTGGGGCGAACCGGTCGCCGAGTTCTCCCGCTTCCCGTCCGACCTCGAACTGCTCAAGGCCGCCCATCGCCTGCAAGCCGACGACTGGATCGGCGCGCTCGCCGACGACGGCCAGGCCCACCGCCTGAACGCCGCCTGGCGTCTGGCCCTGCTGCGTGCCGACCGCCATGGCCGCGCCCGCTTCTCGCGCGAGGTCGGCCCGCAGTGGCTCAGCGCGCCCCGCGTCGCCCGCCCCGGCGAACGCCCCGCCGCGCTGCGCCGCGAGCTCCACGCCGCCGCCGTCGACCAGCTCTGGTCGGCCGGCTGGAAGCTGGTCTGAGTTCCACCTGCTCCACCACATCGCCCGACTGCCAGCGTCGCCGACGCTGATCGTGCGCAGCAGGAACCGCTACACCGCCACCGCGGTGGCCGTCACGCCGAGACGAGCCGCTCCGCCAGCCAGGCCTCGGTGGCGTAGGGGAACGCGATCGTCGGTTCGCGCAGTTCGGCGTAGCGATCCTTCAGCGCGCGCAGCCGGTCCGCAACCAGCGCCTGTTCCGCCTCCGGCAGCGCCGCGACGAAGCTCACCGACAGGATGCGGTCCAGCACGACCTGCTCGAACGACCCCACATGGCTGTGGGGCAGCACCGTCCGCTGCAGCGGCCCGAAGAGCGCCTGCCCCTCGAAAGGCTGCTTCCACGTGCCCTTGTAGAAACGCGGCGCGTCACCCTCATAGGGGGTGACGATCCCGGTGATCTCGGCGACCCAGTCGCGCGACTCGTCACGCACGTTCCAGATCAGGCCGAGCCGCCCGCCCGGGCGCAGCACGCGGTGCATCTCGCGCAGCGCCTGGGCATTCGCGAACCAGTGGAAGGCCTGCGCGCAGACGAGCACGTCGGCATCGCCGTCCGCCAGCGGGATCGCTTCCGCCGTGCCCGCGAGCGCCCGCACGTCGGGGAGGCTTTCCGACAGCCGCGCGCGCATCGCGTCGACCGGTTCGACCGCCGTCACCGTCGCGCCAGTGCGCGCCAGCAGCTTCGTGAACTTGCCGGTGCCCGCGCCGAGGTCGACGACCCGCGCGCCCGCTCGCACGCCGAGCGCCTCGCCCAGCCAGCCGGCGAGGGCGTCGGGGTACTCGGGGCGACCGCGCTGGTAGTTGTCGGAGGCGCTGGTGTAGCCGCGCTGGGCGGCGTCGTGGATGGGCGTGTTCGAGGGCATCGGATGATCCTACGCGCCGTGCGACCGAGAGGCGTCAAGACCGCGTCATCGGCGTGTTCGGCCCCATCGGCCTTCGCGGCCTCATCGGCTCGACCGGCTCGATCATTCAGCTCGATGTCGTCAGAGTCCTAGCAAGACCTGACGCGTCACCGACACCGCCATCACGTACGCGAGCGCGACCAGCGCCAGCACGTAGCCGAGGACGCGGAACTCCCCGCGCCCGAAGGCCCAGTGCCCGGTCGCGAAGTAGATCCCGAGCGCGATGAACTTCGCCGTCATCCAGGGCTCGTAGCGCGGGTTGTGGTGCAGGGCGCCCCACAGGCTGATGCCAGATACGACGATCAGCACGTGGCTGCTGAACACCAGCGTGCGCAGCCGCTCGTCCGTCACCCATGCGGCGCCGAATTGATGCGCGAGCCCGCGGACCAGGAACAGCCCGATGCTGCACCACGCCAGCAGCGCATGCATCTTGACCATCGGCACGTAGAACCAGTCCATGACCGGGGAGCTTCGTCACCCGGCGGGGGGATGTCAACCTGGGGAACGCGGGGCGAGTGGTCACGTAGAGGAGCAGATTTCCCTCGGAAGAGGGCCCTCTCCACATCCCCCGCCGCCCACCAGTTTGAGTCATGGCAGAACGCGTTTCGATTTCGACAATGGATCCATTCCATCGACGTGGGTCGATGAAGAAAAGGAAGTAGCGATGTTGCAGCAGGTTGAAATCATGGAAGCGCCACAGGTCGCGACGCTCGAGTCGCCTGTCGAAGGCCGCGCGCGACCGGTCTGGGTGCATAGCAAGTCCCAGCCGCCTTATCTCTTCTATCCGTGGATGGATCCGTGCTCGCCTGGCGATTGGCCGTACGACCTCCAGGCTTTGCGTGGAACGCAAGACTATGACGACGTCATCGATTGGTTCGCTTGCAAGCATCCGCATCTGCATCGGGAGGACTTCGCCACGCTCGACCGTGAGCTGACCATTTGCGCCGGAGAGCGACAGATCAGCGTCCGGGTGATCCGGGATCCCGAGGAGTACAACCTGAGTCTTCAGTTCACGCTCTTTGGTTATCCGCCGGTGTGTGGCTATCCCTACGCAGAGGTCGAGGCGTTTCACGCGCTGTACGCGACTGTGCCGGCGATTGTTCGCCTTTGGCGGGTGACGTTGATTCGTACTTGGCCCGGTCGTTTCGAGGACCGCCATCTCGTCAGGTGAGGACAGAGCAATGACAGTTTTCGATCCCGATGAGGTCCTCGTTGTCGCTCAGCATCTGTTGACGCGATGCGACGAGGCCAGCAACCGCAGCGCGGTGTCACGTGCCTACTATGGCGTGTTCCTGAGGGCGCGCGACATGGCAGGCATTTCTGATCGGCACCCCAAGGTCCATCAGTGGACTCAGGACCATTACGAGCGCGAAGGAGAGGGGCTGCTGGCGAAGAAACTGGGGGCGCTGCGCGCGTGCCGGAATGACGCGGACTACACGACGCGTCGCCATGTGACGCGGCAGGAAGCGGATGAAGCGATGCGCTTGTCTCGCCAGATCCGAGCGGAACTCCAGGTGCTTGCCGGGCGTAAGGAGTACCGCCGCGATCAGGTGGATCTGACGCGCTAGACCGTGTCCCCCGTTCGGGAGAAGCCATCCCCGTCGTTCGGGCGAAGAATCCGCCCGTGCCATCCCACAGGAGCTCCCCATGTTCACCGACCTGATCCGCACCGGCCGCGAGGACGCGCCGCAGGGCAATCGCCGCGATTTCATGGAAGCTGCCGCCGCGCTCGGCATCAGCGTGATGGCAGGGCCGGTGCTCGCGCAGTCGGGGCAGGGCGGCGCGCCCGACCTCATCCTGCGCAACGGCCGCATCACGACGATGGATCCGGCCAAGCCCGAGGCCACCGCCATCGCGCTGCGCGACGGCGCCGTGATGGCCGTCGGCTCGGACGCGGAGATCGCCAAGCTCGCCGGCGCCAGGACCCGCGTCGTCGACGTCGAGAAGCGCCGCGTGATCCCGGGGCTGACCGACTCCCACATGCACATCATCCGCGGCGGGCTCAACTTCAACATGGAGCTGCGCTGGGACGGCGTGCGCTCGCTGGGCGCCGCCCTGCAGATGCTCAAGGACCAGGCCGCGCGAACCCCCGCGCCGCAGTGGGTGCGGGTGGTCGGCGGGTGGAACGAGTTCCAGTTCGACGAGAAGCGCATGCCCACCCTCGCCGAGCTGAACGCCGCCGCGCCGGACACGCCGGTGTTCGTGCTCAACCTCTACAACCAGGCCTTCCTGAACCGCGCCGCCCTGCGTGCCGTCGGCTACACCAAGGACACCCCGCAGCCCGCCGGCGCCATCATCGAACGCGACGCCCGCGGCGAACCCACCGGCCTGCTGCTGGCCGAGCCCAACGCCTTCATCCTCTACAACACGCTGAACCTCGGCCCCAAGCTCGACCCCGAGCAGCAGCTCAACTCGACGCTGCACTTCATGCGCGAGGAGAACCGGCTCGGCGTGACCTCGGTCGGCGACGCGGGCGGCGGCTTCCAGAACTACCCCGACGACTACGGGATCATCGACAAGCTCGCCAAGGAGAACCGCCTCACGGTGCGCATCGCCTACAACCTCTTCCCGCAAAAGGCGAAGCAGGAGCTGGCCGACTTTCAGCGCTGGGCGAAGATGGGCAAGCCCGGCGACGGCAGCGACTTCTACAAGCTCAACGGCGCCGGCGAGATGCTGGCCTTCAGCGCCGCGGACTTCGAGGACTTCCTCCAGCCCCGTCCCGAGATGCCGGCGGCGATGGAGAACGACCTCGAAGGCGTGGTGCGATTCCTCGCCGGCAACGGTTGGCCGTGGCGCATGCACGCCACCTACAACGAGACCGTCTCGCGCAGCCTGGACGTGTTCGAGAAGGTCCACCGCGACCACCCCATCGACAAGCTCGGCTGGTTCTTCGACCACTGCGAGACGGTCACGCCGCAGAACCTCGAGCGCATCAAACGGCTGGGCGGCGGCATCGCGGTGCAGAACCGGATGTCGATGCAGGGCGAGTACTTCATCCGCCGCTACGGGCTGAAGGCGACGGCCGAGACGCCGCCGGTCAAGCGCATGCTGGAGATGGGCATCCCCGTCTCGCTGGGCACCGACGCGACACGGGTGAACAGCTACAACCCGTGGCAGGCGCTGTACTGGCTGGTGTCGGGAAGCACGATCGGCGGCACGCTGCTGTATCCGGAGGAACGTCGGCTGGACCGCATCGCCGCGCTGCGGCTGATGACGGCCGACGGCGCCTGGTTCTCGCGCGAGACCGGCAAGAAGGGCGTGCTGAAGCCGGGCGCCTTCGGCGACCTGGCGGTGCTGGATCGCGACTTCCTGACCGTGCCCGAAGACCAGATCCAGGACATCACGTCCGTGCTGACCGTGGTGGCCGGCAAGCCGGTGCACGGCAGCGGCGCGTACGCGTCGCTCGCGCCGGCCCTGCCGCCGGCGATGCCGGACTGGTCGCCGGTGCGCCGCTACGGCGGCTATCAGGCGCGCAAGTCGTCGGTGGCGACATCGATGAGCGACGCCGAACGCCGCTACCAGTACGCCGCGCAGTGCGCCTGCGCGAGCGGCTGCGGCGTGCACGGCCACGATCACACGGCTGTCGCGAGCGCGGCGCGCGATGCAACGTCGGCGCAGGCGTTCTGGGGCGCCCTGGGGTGCAACTGCTACGTGTGAGGCCGTCGCCGACCGTCAGTCGGCGAGTCCGAACAGCCTGGCCGCATTGCCCCACGCGATCTGGCGGGCGACGTCCGCCGGCAGGTCGCCAAGCCAGACGCGGTAGCCGGTCATCGTGGCCTCGTAGTACTGCCAGCGCTGGTTGACCCAGGTGTCAGAGCCCACGAGGAATCGATCCGGGTACTTCCCGATCAGCGCCCGCCACTCCGCGCAGAGCTTGCCGCCGTCGCAGGTGAGGCCGGGACGGTAGGACAGCTCGCCCATCAGCCGCGGGTATTTTGCGAGCAGCGCTTCCACGCGCTCGATCGACGCGCCGTTGATCCCCGTGTGCGCCCAGATCAGGCGCGCTTCGCGGCCTTTGCTCGGCGTGCCCGCCATCAGCAGGTCGATCGCCTCGTCGTCGACGTGCGCCAGCACGACGAGCGACTGCTGCTCCGCCAGCGCCATCAGCTTCTGCGCGACCGGACCGCGCGCGTTCGCGCTGTCGTAGAGGTGGAACTCGCCGAGCCCGCGGTACGGCCCTGACGCCGTCCCGCGCGCGAGTTCGTCCTGGACCATCCGGTAGATGCTCTCCTCGCGGAACCAGCTGTCGTAGTCGGCCCGGTTGCGGTACAGGCGGATGAACGGCACGACGGTCACGCCGGCCGCGCGCGTCTGCGGCAACTGCGCGAGCGTGTGCGTGCCGTCGTTCGGGCGCGAGTTGGAGAGGATCGCCTTCACGCCGCTGCGCTTCATGCGTGCGAGCACGTCCGATGGCGGATGCGGTCCTCCGCGGCCGTTCCAGGCTTCCTCGTTGTAATGGAGGTGGGCGTCAAAGATCGGCCCGCTGTAGTCGGCGGCGTGGGCCGCGCCGTCGGGCTGGCACAGCGCCAACGCGGCGCACAGCGGCATCAGCAGGCGGAGGGCAGGGCGCATGAGCGGCTCCAGTCGACGGGACCGGAGCCGATTCTCACTCAGACACCCACTCGGACACTCACTCGATCGACAGCAGGGTCACCGAGCGCGCCGGCAGCGTGAGCGTCTTCCCCAGCGTCTTGCGCTCGCCCGTCATGACGTCGACCGCCGTATCGCCGTCGCGCAGCATTTCCGGGAAACGCGACAGGTCCAGCTCGCGCGGCGCCTTCGCCTTGCTCATCACCAGCATCAGGCGCTTGCCCCCGCGGCCCTTCGCCGCGTCGTAGCGGAACAGCACGTAGCTCTCCTCCAGCGGTGCGTACTGCATCAGCGCGCCGTCGTGCACCAGCGTTTCCGCCTTGCGCCAGTTCAGCAGCCGCTTCAGCCACGCCTGCGCGCCGGCCTGGCGCTCGCCCAGCCCCGCGCCGGTGAAGGCGTTCACCGCATCGCCGGCCCAGCCGCCCGGGAAGTCCCCCCGCACCGCGCCGTCGTCGCGATGGCGCGGGCTGGTCATCAGGATCTCCGAGCCGTAGAAGAACTGCGGGATGCGCCGCACGAAGGACAGGTAGGCCCAGGCCATCTTGGTCAGCTCGAGGTCGTCATGCAGCACGCTGTAGACGCGCGGCGTGTCGTGGTTGCCTTCGAACAGCACCAGGTTGGCGGGGTCCGGATAGACGAAGTCGTGCGCCAGCGCCTCGTAGAGCTTCATGAAGCCGCCGTCGTGCGCGTCCTGCTGGTTCAGACCGGCCAGCAGCGCCTCCTGCAGCGGGAAGTCCATCAGGCTGGGCAGCGACGACACGTAGCCGTCGTGGTTGCGCTTGCCTGCCTGCCAGTACGAGACCACCGCCGGATGCGGGCTCCACTCCTCGCCGACGATGTTGAGCTTCGGATACTCGTCCGTCAGGCGCTTGGACCAGGCGGCCAGGAAGTCCTTGTCGGAATAGCTGTAGGTGTCGGTCCGCACGCCGGCCAGATCGGCGGTCTCTATCCACCACAGGCTCATCTGCGTCAGGTAGGTCGCGACCAGCGGCTGGCGCTGGTTGAGGTCGGGCATGCCCGGGCTGAACCAGCCGTCGCTGAAGCGCTGGCGGTCGCTGGGCGCCGCGTACGGATCCTGCAGCGACATGCGCGCGTGATGCGTCTCGGTGTACTGGGGCCAGGCGTTGACCCAGTCCGCCGTCGGCAGGTCGGCCATCCACCAGTGGTGCACGCCGATGTGGTTCAGCACGATGTCCTGGATCAGGCCGATGCCATGGCGCTTCGCCTCCGCGCCCAGCCGCACGTAGTCGGCGTTGCTGCCGAAACGCGGATCGACGCGGTAGAAGTCCGTCGCGCCGTAGCCGTGGTAACTCCACTTCGGGCTGTCGTTGACCGACAGCGGCGTGGGCCACAGCATCGTGAAGCCCATCTCGGCGATGTAGTCGAGGTGGGCCGTCAGGCCGGCGAGGTCGCCGCCGTGGCGGCCGCCCGGATCCTCCCGATGCAGGCCTTCGGCGAGGCCCGGCACGACGTCGTTGGACGGATCGCCGTTGGCGAAGCGGTCCGGCACCACCAGGTAGATCGCGTCCTTCGGGCCGAAGCTCGCGCGCTGCGCGGAGCCCGGTGCGCGCTCACGCAGGGCGTAGGGATGTTCGATGACGACATTGCCGCCGCGCTTGAGACGCAGCGTGAGCGTGCCCGGCTTCGCCGACGCCTCGATCCTCAGATCGACGAACAGGTAGTTGGGGCTGTCGCCGCGCCGGGTGCCGGCCAGCGTGACGCCCGGCGCCGGAACAAGCTCGGCCTGCAGGGCGCCGATGCCGCCGCCGTGCAGCATCAGCTGCAGGTCGGGCGACTTCATGCCGACCCACCAGTCCGGCGGCTCGACGCGGTCCAGCGTCATCGGGGCGGTGTCGGCGACGGGGGCAGGGGCGGCCGTCGCGGCGGCGGCGGGAGCGTGGGTCATGACGAGAAGGCTCGAAGCGAGGAAGACACGGGAGGCGCGTGAAGCAAGTGAGGTGGGCGAGGGCGACATCCTGCGCGTCCTTCAGCGGACGCGGAAGACCTGCACCGACAGCGGCGCGGCGGTCAGGGTGAGGCGCCCCTGCGAATCGGCGGTCACGGTCCTGGCCGGCGCTGCGGCCGGAGCTGGCGTCCCCGCGGGCGAGGCATGCAGCGCCAGCAGGCGCGCCTTCGCGGGCAGACGTGGCAAGGCCACCTCGACGGGATCACGTCCGTAGTTGATCACGACCAGCACGCGCTGATCCTTGTAGGCGCGCTGGAAGCTCAGCACCTGCCCCTGGGCGAGCGGGACCTCGTATCGGCCGCGCGCGATCGCCGGCTGGCTGTTGCGCAGCGCCAGCATGGTCTTGTAGAAGTTCAGCAGCGAACCGGGGTCGGCGGCCTGCGCCTGCGCGTTGTGCGTGGCGATGTTGGGCGAGGCCGGCCGGAACGGCGTGCCGGTCGAGAACCCGACGGCCCCGGCGGCACCCGCGGTCTCGGCAGCCCAGCTCATCGGCGCGCGCAGCGGCGCGTCGCCCGGCAGCCCGGCGACGCCGGCCTGGCCGATCTCCTCGCCGTAGTAGATGAAGGGCGTGCCCGGCAACAGCAGGTAGGTCGCGGCGGCCAGCTTGTAGCGGGCCTCGTCGCCCTCGAACTGGTCCCAGGCCCGCTTGCCCGCAAAGATGTCGTGGTTGCTCAGCATCGTCGCCATGGACAGCGGCGCCTCGGTGAAGAAGCGCGCGACCTTGTCCACCGCCTCCGCCGAGCCGTCGCCGCCCTTGGCCGCCGCGATCACCGCGCGCTCCAGCCCGAAAGCGAACGCGCTGCCGCAGATCTCGTCGCGGGTATAGACCTTGGGCTCGGCCGTCGCCTCGCAGACGACGAAACGATGCGGATACCGCTTGATCAGCCGCGTGAACTCGCCGGTCAGCGCGCGGCTCTCCGGCTGGTCGTTCCAGTCTTTCGCGCTGTTCTCGAACAGGTGGGGCACCGCGTCGAGCCGGTAGCCGTCCAGGCCGCGGTTGAGCCAGAAGCGCAGGCTATCCTCGTGGTACTTCACCACCGCCGGGTTGCGCATGTTGAAGTCGGGCATGTGCGGCCCGAACACCGCGAAATACCGTGGCGATCCGGCCGGCGACTGGGCGGTCGATTCCGGCTTGGGCGGCGCGTTGGCGCCCTCGGGGAGATCCGGCACTTCCTCGCCCGGCAGGTACCAGGGCGTCTTGCCCCAGATGTCCCAGTCCTTCAACGCCGTCAAGGGCTGCGAGGTCCAGACGAACCAGTCGCGCCAGGGGCTCGCCGGATCCGACGCTGCCGCGCTGAACAACGGATGCTCGCGCGCGCTGTGGTTGATCACGTAGTCCATGACCACGCCGATGCCGCGTTTGTGGGCCTCGCGGATCAGCTCGTCGAAGTCGGCCAGCGTGCCGTACTGCGGCTCGATCGCGCGGTAATCGGTCGTCGCGTAGCCGTGGTCGCGGTCGGCGCTCGCGGTGATCGGCATCAGCCAGATGCCCTTGATGCCGAGGTCCTTCAGATAGTCGAGGCGGCGTGTCACACCGCGCAGGTCGCCGATGCCGTCGCCGTCGCTGTCCTGGAAGCCGCGCACGAAGATCTCGATGAACGCACCGTGCTGCCAGCCGTCCGGCAGCGCGCTGCGTCCGTGCACTTCCTTGACCGGCGAGAGATCGACTGGCGCCGCGACAGCGGGCGGCGCCGCGCGCACCGCTGTCATCGACAGTCCGGCGGCCACCGCGGCGCACATCGCGACGACTGTCGGCAGCTTGGCCGCGGTGAAGGCGTTGGGGCGACGCGTCATCTCTCGATCTCCTGATTTTGTTGTCTGATCTGTAGCAAAAGTACAGATTTTAATGGCGTTGAAAGCCATCTTCCGGCCGCATTTGCGCCGCAGCATAGAAGGTATGAACTATGAAGGGAAGTCCTGATCCTTCTGGTTTGTAGTTTTGCTACCATCTAAAACACATCGCCATGACAGCGCCTGGAGGCGCGGTGCTGGCGCCAGAACAACACCTCGATGGAGATCCGATGGGCGTCCGCTCGACCTTGTCCCGTGCCTGGCCGCTTCTGGCGGCATCGATGTTGAGCGGCCTGGCCGGGATGCCGGTGGCGATGGCGTCGACCCCGGGGAGCGAGACGACGCTCGCCGCCTGCGCCGCCGAGGCGGTCACGGTGCTCTCGCCGCAATCTCCGACGCTGGCGCCATCGACGCCATCGACG
>SEFA01000070.1 GCA_004210455.1 Rubrivivax sp.
GCCGCCACCGGAACGGCCACCGCCGCCACCGTAGCCGCCGCCGCCGGAACGGCCGCCGCCGAAGCCGCCACCGCCGCCCGGACGGTCTTCACGCGGACGAGCCACGTTGACGACGATCGCACGGCCGTCGAGGGCCTGACCGTTCATGCCGTTGATGGCAGCTTGCGCTTCGTCGTCCGTCGCCATTTCCACGAAGCCGAAGCCCTTGGAACGACCGGTTTCACGATCCATCATGACCTTGGCGGAAGTGACGGAGCCGAATGGCGCGAATGCCTCCTGGAGCGTCTCATCTCGCACGCTGTAGGCGAGGTTGCCCACGTATAGCTTGTTTCCCATGGGGGAAGCCCTTTCAAAACCAAATAACCCAATGTGCTGCTTCAACCCATCGTGAACCACTCATACGAAGGCGCTGCATTCAGGCGATCCGATTATGTGTGACAGGATTGGCGGTTCGCAACGCGTCAAGCTGTTTGTTGTTTTTCAGCTTATGCGCACAAACCCGAGCAGTGTCCAAGGCGCTCAACAATCTCCGCCTCCGACATCTTGGTGGGGCAAATCAGACTCCTGAGACGATCGATTCGTGATCGGTGTTTTCCACTATGCGGATACCACACTGCTGAAATCGCACAAGATGTCGCCCATCGCCCCACCAACCCGCCTTCCGGACGAGATGCCCGCCGCGCCGCGCCTGCGCATCGTCTCGCTCGTGCCGTCGGTGACGGAACTGCTGTTCGCACTTGGATTGGGCCCTTGGATCGTCGGACGTACCGGTTTTTGCATTCACCCCGCGACAGCGGTGTCAGCAATATCAAAGATCGGTGGAACCAAGGACGTCAACCTCCCCAAGTTGCTGGCGCTCACCCCCAGCCATGTGGTGGTGAATGTGGATGAGAACCGCCTCGACACCGTGGAGGCCCTGCGCGACAAGATCCCCCATTTGGTGGTGACTCACCCCTGCGCACCGGAAGAAAACCTCACCCTGATCGCGCAGATCGTCGAGATGGTGGAGGTTTTTGCCGCCGAACTGGGGGTCAGGTCTGAACCTGCCGGCAGAAAAGATGTCCTGGAAAGCGAAGCGCTTTACTCCGAAGCCCCGCTGCCGGATGTCCCCGAACTCCGCGACCGGGCGGAGCGCCTCGCCACGGCGCTGCACGGCGAGCTCGCCGCCTGCCGGTCCTTCCGCGCCGATCTCCCGCTGGAGCCGCCCGGACGACGGGTGCTGTACCTGATCTGGCGTGCGCCGTGGATGACCGTGGCGCGGGACACCTACATCGCGCGCATGCTCGCCGAGGTGGGCTGGCAGACCTGGCCGCCGGTCGAGGGCGGCTCGCACGGCGCCGCGCGTTATCCGGTCGTGACCGGCGACGAAGCCTGGCTGGCGGACGTCGACGAACTGTTGCTCAGCTCCGAGCCGTACCGCTTCGGCGAGGCGCATCTGGCCGAAGCGCAGGCGCTCTGCCCGAACGCCCGCGTCCGGCTGGTCGATGGCGAACTGATCAGCTGGTACGGCCCGCGCGCCGCCGAGGGCCTGCGCTACCTCCGCGGGCTGGCCGGAGCAAGGCGCCCCGCAACTCCGCGATGATCGCGGGCATGAGCACGTCTTCCGCCGCCACGTCGCCTGTGTCGTCTTCCTCGTCATCCTCCTCTCCCGCATCGCCGCCGCCCGCACCGTTCGCGGGCCAGGTCCTGCTGCTGGAGGACGACCCCGCGATCGCCCAGACTGTCTGCTTCGTGCTGGAGCGCGAGGGCTACCGCGTCCGCGCCTGCGGCTGGGTGCACGAGGCGCGTTCGGCGCTGGCCGCGCAGGCGCCGCATCTGGTGATCCTCGACGTCGGCTTGCCGGACGGCAACGGCCTGGACCTGTGCCGGGAACTCCGCCAGGGCCCGCTGGCGCGTCTGCCGGTGCTGATCCTCAGCGCCCGGAGCGAGGAGGGCGACAAGGTGCTGGGCCTGGAGCTGGGCGCCGACGACTACCTCGCCAAGCCCTTCAGCAACCGGGAACTGGTCGCGCGGGTGCGGGCGCTCCTGCGCCGCGCCCAGGCGCCGGCGGAACCGGCCGCGCCCGCGGTCGCGGGTTTCGTCGTCGAGGCCGAAGGCTCCCGCGTCCGCTTCCACGGCGAGCTGCTGCCGCTGACGCGCCGCGAACTCGGCCTGATGCTGCGCCTGCTGAAGGCGCCCGGACGCATCCACAGCCGCGACAGCCTGCTGGACGCCGTCTGGGGCATGGACGCGGACAGCGGCGACCGCACCGTGGACACCCACATCAAGACGCTGCGCGCCAAGCTGCGCCAGGTCCGGCCCGACCTCGACCCGATCCGCACGCACCGCGGCATGGGCTACTCGCTGGAGTGACGGCGGATGCGCCTCGGCCTGCGGCTCTTCCTCGGCTTCTTCCTGGTGGCGGGCCTGAGCGCCTTCATCCTGCTGCGCGTCGTGCTGGGCGAATTCAAGCCCAGCGTGCGCGAGGTGATGGAGGACATGATGGTGGACACCGCCAACCTGGTGGCTGAGCTGGCGCGCGACGAGCTCGCCGCGATGCCGCCCGGCGGCGACCTGACCGGCACCCGCTTCGCGCAGCGGGTGCGCGACTATGCCGAGCGGCCCCTCGACGCGCGCATCCTCAGCGCCCGCAAGCGTTCGCTGGACTTCCGGATCTACGTGACGGACGCGGCCGGACGCGTCGTGCTGGATACCAGCCCGACGCCGGCCGTCGGCCAGGACTATTCGGCCTGGAACGACGTGGCCCGCACCCTGCGCGGCGAGTACGGCGCGCGCTCGACGCCGGAACTGCTGAAGCCCTACATCAATGCCGACGCGCTCGGCAACGGCCGGGACGGGCAGGGCAGTCCGGTGATGTACGTGGCCGCGCCGGTGCGCATGGACGGGCGCACGATCGGCGTCGTCACCGTCGCCAAGCCGGCCGCGGCCGTGCAGCAGATCATCTACCGCGCCGAGCGCCGCATCTGGATCGCCGGCCTGGGCCTGCTGGCGGTGTCGCTCGCGGTCGGCGTGGCGGTGACCGCATGGATGATCCTCACCGTGCGGCGCCTGCGGCGTTATGCGCAGGACGTCCAGCTCGGCCAGCGTCAGACGCCGCCGAACGTGCCGGGGGAACTGGGCGATCTGGCCCAGGCGATGGATGCGATGCGCGAGCGGCTCGATGGGCGGGAGCATCTCGAGCACCTGGTGCGCGCGCTGACGCACGAGCTCAAGAGCCCGCTGGCCGCGCTGCGCGGCGCCGGCGAGCTGCTCCAGGAGGACCTGCCGGACGCCGACCGGCAACGCTTCGCCGCCCAGGTGGTGTCGCAGAGCGAGCGGCTGACGGAACTGGTCGAACGCCTGCTCGCGCTCTCCACGCTGGAGCTGCGGCGCGGGCCGGAGCATCCGCGCCCGGTGGCGCTCGCGGGCGCGGTCGACGAGGCACTGGCGCTGCTCGGCGATCGACTGGCGCAACAGGGGCTGACGGTGCGCTGGCTGCGACGCGACGCGGTGGCGCTGCAGGCCGACCCGGAGATGCTGGCGCTGGCCATCAGCAACCTGCTGACGAACGCGATCGACTTCGCGCCGGCCGGCTCGGAGTTGTCGCTGCAGGTCGGCATCGCCCCCGCGACCGGTGGGACGGACGGTGCGAAGGATCACCGTCCCCATGCCTTCTTCGAGCTGCGGGACCACGGCCCCGGGGTGCCGGCGGGCGCGTTCGCCCAACTGGGCGAGCGCTTCTTCTCGACGGCCCGTCCGGGCAGCCTGCGCAAAGGATCCGGCCTGGGCCTGGCCATCGTGCGGCAGATCGCCGGCCTGCACCGCGGCGAATTGAGCTTCGAGCCGGCCGAGCCCGGCCTGCGTGTGCGGCTCGCCTTCCCGCTCTTCACCGTCGCCTCACAAACTTCGTCCTGAACTCACCGCCGCTGCCGAGACTGCCGCCTTCCGTGGATCGCCGAGGGGCGAGGAGAAGGAGATGCAGATGAAGGCGTTGTGGTGGAAGCTGGTGATCCTGGGCGGCGTGACGCTGCTCCTGATGGTCGTGCTGATGCGCATCGGCTGGCTCGTCGATGAGCGCCAGGGGCGGCAGCGCGCCGCGGAGGCCGGCGTCGCCGCGGCGCAGGCGGGACCACAGGTCCTGCTGGGCCCCGTCGTGCAACGCCACTGCACCGAGGAGTGGGGCATCGTCGCCGCCAATGGCGCGCCGAGCACCGCGCGACGCGACTTCATCGTGTCGGCGATGCCGGCCGAACTCTCGGTGGACGGCACGCTCAACCAGGAGCCGCGCCGGCGCGGACTGTTCAAGATCAACGCCTACGCCGCGCAGGTGGCGATGCAGGCGCGCTGGCACTCGCTGGAGGCGCTGACGCCGAAGGCGGAGCACGCCGGCAGGCTCCAGTGCGACGCCCCGCGCGTCGTCGTGGCGGTCAGCGATTCACGCGGACTGCGCGTGGTCGGCATCAAGCGCGGTGAGGCGCCGCTGGCGGTGCGCCCCGGCACCCGCAACGACAGCTATCCGCGCGGTCTGCACGCGGTGCTGCCCGAACAGCCGTTGACCGAACCGTTGACGCTGTCCGTGGCCATGAACCTGATCGGCATGACCGATTTCGGCGTGGTGCCGGCCGCGTCGGCGACGCAGGTCAAGCTGCGCGCCGACTGGCCGCATCCGAGCTTCGGCGGCCGCTTCCTGCCGGTGTCGAGCACGATAGACGCCAAAGGCTTCGAGGCCAGCTGGCAGGTGTCGGAACTCGCCACCACCGCGCTGCGCGACGTCGCCGCCGGACGCGCGCTGCCCGGCATCGATCGCGATCCGGAGGCCGGCGGCTATCCGGCCGCGCCGACCGGCGACGCAAAGAACGCATCGATCGCCGACACGCTGGCGTTCTCGATGATCGACCCGGTCAACCCCTACGTGATGAGCGACCGCGCCATCAAGTACGGCCTGATGTTCATCGTGCTCACCTTCGTCAGCGTCGGTCTGCTGGAGCTGCTGGCCCGCCGCCGCGTGCACCCGGTGCAATACCTGCTCGTGGGCCTGGCGATGACGCTGTTCTTCCTGCTGCTGCTCAGCCTGTCCGAACACCTGAGCTTCGCGCTGTCCTATGCGCTGGCGGCGGGGGCGGCGATCGGATTGCTGACCTTCTACGGCGCGGCCATGCTCGGCACGGCGCTGCGCGGACTGGGCTTCGGCGCGCTGGTGGCGGTGCTCTATGGCGCGCTGTTCATCCTGCTGAACCTGGAGAAGGCCTCGCTGGTGGTCGGCGCCTCGCTGCTCTTCGCGGTGCTGGCGGCGGTGATGGCGCTGACGCGACGCATCGACTGGTACGCGCTGAACGGGCGCACTGCGGAGCAGCCGGAAGAAGAGGCCATCGGCTCTTGGTGACAACGTGGTTGCCGGCCGCCCGCGGCTCGGTCAGCATGGGTCTTCACAGACCCATCACGACAAGAGAGACATGGGCGGAGACAACCCAAGCACCGACCGCGACGCGGCGCCCGAGACCGCCTCGGGCCGCTTCGACTACATCATCGTGGGCGCCGGCACCGCCGGCTGCCTGCTCGCCAACCGGTTGAGCGCCGACACGTCCAAGCGCGTGCTGCTGCTCGAAGCCGGCGGCCGCGACGACTACCACTGGATCCACATCCCCGTCGGCTACCTGTACTGCATCGGCAATCCGCGCACGGACTGGCTGTTCAGGACGGAGCCCGACGCCGGCCTGAACGGACGCAGCCTGCGTTATCCGCGCGGCAAGGTGCTGGGCGGGTGCTCGAGCATCAACGGGATGATCTACATGCGGGGCCAGTCGCGCGACTACGACGGCTGGGCCGCGGCGACCGGCGACGACGCCTGGCGCTGGGACGCGGTGCTGCCGCACTTCCGGGAGCACGAGGATCATTGGCGTCTGGACCAGGGAGCCGAGCGGCCGCCCGGTTTCGACGCGGCCCTGCACGGGCACGGCGGGGAGTGGCGCGTCGAGAAGCAGCGGCTCCGCTGGGCGGTGCTGGACGCGTTCGCGGCGGCGGCGCAGGAAGCCGGCATCCCCGCGACGTCCGACTTCAATCGCGGCAACAACGAGGGCGTGGGTTACTTCGAGGTCAACCAGCGCAACGGCTGGCGCTGGAATACGGCGAAGGCCTTCCTGCGGCCGGCCTGCTACCGGCGTCCCAATTTCGAGATGTGGACGGGCGCGCACACACAGCGGCTGCTGTTCAGGCAGGCCGACGGCGCGGTCCGCTGCGACGGCGTGCTGGTGCGCACGCCCCACGGTCTGGAGACCGTCCGCCTGAACCCGGGCGGCGAGGTGCTGCTCGCGGCCGGCGCGATCGGTTCACCGCAACTGCTGCAGCTGTCGGGCCTCGGGCCGGCGGCGCTGCTGCAACGGCACGGCCTCGAGGTCGTGAAGGACCTGCCCGGCGTCGGCGCCAACCTGCAGGATCACCTGCAGATCCGCGCGGTCTTCCAGGTCGACGGCGTCAGCACGCTCAACACGCTGGCGTCGAGCTGGTTCGGCAAGGCCAGGATCGGGCTGGAGTACGCGCTGCGCCGCACCGGTCCGATGAGCATGGCGCCCTCGCAGCTCGGCGCCTTCGCGAAGAGCGGTCCCGACAAGGATTGGCCCGATCTGGAGTACCACGTGCAGCCGCTGTCGCTGGACGCGTTCGGCGAGCCGCTGCATGCGTTCAATGCGTTCACGGCGAGCGTCTGCAACCTGAATCCGACCAGCCGCGGCACGGTCGCGATCCGCAGCGCGGATGCGGCCGATGCGCCATCGATCGCGCCCAACTACCTCAGCACCGCCGAGGACCGGGAGATCGCCGCGCGCAGCCTGCGGCTGACGCGGCGCATCGTCGAGCAGCCGGCGCTGTCGCGCTACCGGCCGCGCGAGCACAAGCCCGGCGTCGAATTCCAGACCGATGAGGAACTGGCCCGGCTGGCCGGCGACATCGCGACGACCATCTTCCATCCGGTCGGCACCTGCCGCATGGGCCGGGCCGACGACGAGGGCGCCGTCGTCGACAGCCGCCTGCGCGTGCGCGGGGTGTCCGGCCTGCGCGTCATCGACGCCAGCGTCATGCCGACGATCACCAGCGGGAACACGAATTCGCCCACGCTGATGATCGCGGAGCGCGCCGCCGCCTGGCTGCGCGCGGGCGGGTGATCACGCGCTGAAGCGTTCCTCGATATAGGCCAGCAGCGTGCGGATCGTCTGGGCCTCGCCGCCGACCGGGCGGCCCGGGCGCGCGATGTCGTTCCAGGCGAACAGGTCGATGTGCAGCCAGTCCTGTTCGGCCGGAACGAAGGCTTCCAGGAACAGCGCCGCGTTGATCGCGCCGCCCAGCGCGTTGCGGCCGGTGTTCACGATGTCGGCGATGCTGGAGGTGATGCCTTCCTTGTAGGGCGCCCACAGCGGCAGGTGCCACAGCGGGTCGTCCATCTTCAGGCCCAGGTCGACCAGGTCGCGCGCCGTGTCCATGTGTCTGGTGAACAGCGCCGGCAGCTGCGCGCCCAGCGCGATGCGGGCCGCGCCGGTCAACGTGGCCAGGTCGATGATCAGCTCGGGTTTGGACTCGACGGCATAGGCCAGCGCGTCGCACAGGATCACGCGGCCTTCGGCGTCGGTGTTGCCGATCTCGATGTGCAGGCCGGCGCGGGTCTTGATCACGTCGCCCGGACGGTAGGCGTTGCCGCTGATCGAGTTCTCCACCGCCGGGATCAGCACCTGCAGGCGCACCGGCAGCTTCAGCGCCATGATCAGCGTGGCCAGGCCCAGCGTGTTGGCCGCCCCGCCCATGTCCTTCTTCATCTGGCGCATGCCGTCGGCGGGCTTGATGTCCAGGCCGCCGGTGTCGAAGCACACGCCCTTGCCGACCAGCGTCAGCCGGGGGTGCTTGTCGCTGCCCCAGTTCAGCTCGATCAGGCGCGGCGCGCGGGTGCTGGCGCGGCCGACGGCGTGGATCGCCGGGAAGTTCTTCTTCAGCAGGTCGTCGCCGACGATTTCCTTGAACTTCGCGCCGTGCTGCTTGCCGACGACGGCCGCAGCCTTGGACAGCTCGTCGGGGCCCATGTGCTCGGCGGGCGTGTTGACCAGGTCGCGCACCGCGGTCATCGCGGTGGCGATCGCCAGGCCGCGCTGGCCGTCCGGGCTGCTCTTGATCAGCAGTTGCGCCGGCTGGCGCTTGCGCGGCTTGTAGAGGTCGAACTGGTAGCAGCCCAGTTCCCAGGACAGCGCGGCGGCCTCGTCCTGCAGCGGCAGGCCGTCGGGCGACAGGGTGTAGGCGCCTTCAGGCAGCGCGAGCGGCAGCGCCGACAGCCCGAACGGGTGGGCGGCGTGCGCCACACCGGCGAAGACCTGCGCGAGCTTGCCGTCCTCGCCCGGCACCAGGGCGAAGGTGTCCGGCGCGGCGGAGAAGCCCAGGGTCGCGAGCCATTGCTGGGTGCGCTTGGGCAGCTTGGGCGCGAGGGCCTGGTAGGCGGCGCGGTCCAGCGCCAGGATGGGCGTGGCGCGAGCCACCGAGTTCTTGAATTGGACGTTCATCGATGCACCGGTTCGCCGTGGGTCGCACGGGCTGCCGGCCTTGGGGGGTGGCGGTGAGCCATTCTCGCTCGCCCTCCCTCCGGGCACCTTTCGGCATGTATCACGCCCGCTCCCGCAGCCGGGAGAGCGGGACGGGACGGGACGGGAGGCTAGTGCTTGACGCCGGGAGGCGCCGGTGGCTTGGCCAGATCCTGGATCACTTCCAGCGCCGTCTTCACCTTGAACGGCTTGAGCATGATCCTTCGCACATCCAGCTCCTTGTAGAGCTGCGCCGTCGACAGATCGCAGGCTTCGGCGGTCAGCGCGACCGGCGTTCCCGGCGCGCATCGCAATGCGCCGGCGCGCACGCTCTGCAGCAGCGCCAGCGCCTCCAGCCCCTGCCCGATGTCCAGCAGCAGGCCGTCCATCGGCTGGCTCTCCAGCAGGCGGTGAGCCGCCTCGAGGCTGCTCGCCTCATGGACCTCAGCGACCTGCAACTGACGCGCCACCATCGCGACGGTGCGGCGGAACAGCGAATGCGGATCGACCAGCAGCAGTTGTCTTTGGGAGCCCGGCATCACTGGCCCTCCTCGACCGTCTGGCCCACCAGTTCCGAGACCGTCAGGTCGCGCAGGCTCATCAGGATGGCCAGGTCGGTTTCATCCAGCGTGCGTCGTCGCCGGTCGATCAGGCACAGCGTGCCGATGCGCACCCCCGGCCGGACCTCCAGCGGCGCGCCCGCGTAGAAGCGGATCTTCGGATCGCCCAGCACCATCGGGTTGTCGGCGAAGCGCGGATCCTGCGTCGCGTCCTCCACCACCATCACCTCGGGCACATGGATCGCGTGACCGCAGAAGCTGCTCTTGCGGTCCATCTCGCACACCGCCAGCCCGTAGCGGGCCTTGAACCACTGGCGGTGATCGTCGACCAGGCTGATCAGCGCGATCGGCACGCCGAATTCGTCGGCGGCGAACTCGACGATGCGATCGAAACGCTCCTCGGGGGGCGTGTCCAGGATCAGGAGCTCGCGCAAGGCCTGGATCCGGTCGGTTTCGTTGTCGGGAATCGGGGCATTCATCATGGAGGCGGTTCCTCGCTCGTCCGATGTCGTTCTCTGCGTGCGCGGCGACGAACTGTCGCCGCGCCTTCGAGACCCCAGACTATCCGACTTGTCCACAGGGCGCCACCCGGGCCGTCCGTCAGGCGGAAGCGTCCCATATGAGGGCCGCGCAGCTGCTTGCGCCCATTGCGCATTGGCGTCATGCGCGGCCGGCGCCCAGACTCCGTTCCACGGGGCGCGCCCATGTCGCCCCCGCCGGCGGCGGCAGTACGGCCGCCGGGAAGGCATGGTGAGAGCCCAGGTCGCGACCGGGGGCCGCCCTCGGGGTCTTGGGGGAGGCGCTTCCGGCGGTGTCCGTTCGCGGTCCTGGCGCTTTTCCGTCGCCCTCGCATATGCGTTATGCGAGATAAGCAAATGCCCAAACAATCGTTCCTGGAATAAGGACTGTTTGGCAAGCTTCGCAGCCCGACCTTCAACGTCGCCGGCCCACGCCTGCTTGCCCTGTCCGCCATGACCCAGCACAACGCCCACCAGAACGCCCGTCCCCTGTTCTCCGCTTCGCGCCGCCAGGCGTTGATGCTGGCTGCGGCGGTGCCGCTGCTGGGGTCGTCCATGCTGGCGAGCGCGGCCGACCAGCCGACCACGCTGCTGAACGTCTCCTACGACGTCGCGCGCGAGCTCTACAAGCAGATCAATCCGGCGTTCATCGCGTCGTACAAGGCCAAGACCGGCCAGACGATCACGGTGAACCAGTCGCACGGCGGCTCGTCCAAGCAGATCGGTTCGGTGATCGGCGGCCTGGAGGCCGACGTGGTCACGATGAACCAGGCGACCGACGTCGACACCCTGGCCGAGAAGGGCCTGACCGGCGCGGACTGGCGCAGCAGGTTCCCCAACGCCGCCGCGCCGTACAGCTCGACCATGCTGTTCCTGGTCCGCAAGGGCAACCCCAAGGGCATCAAGGACTGGGCCGACCTGGCGCGTCCCGGCATCTCGGTGATCATCCCCAACCCCAAGGTGACCGGCAACGGCCGCTACGGCTACCTGGCCGCGTGGGGCAGCGTCGTCGCCAAGGGCGGCACCGACGCGCAGGCCAAGGACTTCGTCTCCAAGGTGCTGGCCAACGTGCCGGTGCTCGACGGCGGCGGCCGCGGCGCCACGACCACCTTCACACAACGCGGCATCGGCGACGTGCTGCTGACCTTCGAGTCGGAAGCCGAGCTGATCGAGAACGAGTTCGGCAAGGGCAACTTCGAGGTGGTCGCGCCCAGCCTCTCCATCGAAGCCGACGCACCGGTGGCGGTCGTGGACAAGGTCGCCGCCAAGCGCGGTTCCGCTGCGCTGGCCAAGGCCTACCTGGACTTCCTGTGGACGCCGGAAGGCCAGGAAATCATCGCGCAGAACAACTTCCGCCCGCGCGATGCCGCCATCTTCAAGAAGCATGAGAAGCGCTACGCGCCGATCAAGCTCTTCACCGTCGACCAGACGCTGGGCGGCTGGGCCAAGGTCGGCAAGACCCATTTCGCCGACGGCGGCACCTACGACCAGATCATGGCCGCGCGCCGCTGATCGACGTCGCGTCCGCGCATCGCCGACACCGATGGTCAAGACGCCACCGACGCCCCTCCCGACCCCGCTCCGCTGATCCTCCGACCTCACGATGAACACCGCCGTGCTCCCCGCGACGCAGGCCGCCCCCGCGCCCGCCCGCAAGCGACGCCGCGTGCTGCCCGGCTTCGCTCCGACGCTGGGCTTCACGCTCTTCTATCTCTCGCTGCTGGTGCTGATCCCGCTGTGCGCGGTCTTCCTGAAGTCCGCCGGCCACGGCGCCGAGGCCTTCTGGGCCGCGGCGACCTCGCCGCGGGTGCTGGCCTCGTACCGGCTGAGCTTCGGCGCGGCGCTGCTGGGCGCGTTCATCAACGTGATCTTCGGCTTCATCCTGGCCTGGTCGCTGGTGCGCTACGACTTCTTCGGCAAGAAGCTGGTGGACGCGCTGATCGACCTGCCCTTCGCGCTGCCGACCGCCGTGGCCGGCATCGCGCTGACGGCGCTCTACGCGCCCAACGGCTGGATGGGCCAGTGGCTGGAGCCGCTGGGCGTCAAGGTGGCCTTCACGCCGCTGGGCGTGCTGATCGCGCTGATCTTCATCGGCCTGCCCTTCGTCGTGCGCACGGTGCAGCCGGTGCTCGAGGACCTGGACACGGAGCTGGAGGAAGCCGCCGCCTCGCTGGGCGCGCATCGCTGGCAGGCCTTCCGCCTGGTGGTGCTGCCGATGCTGACGCCCGCGCTGCTGACCGGCTTCGCGCTGGCCTTCGCGCGCGCGGTGGGCGAGTACGGCTCGGTGATCTTCATCGCCGGCAACATGCCCTTCGTCAGCGAGATCACCCCGCTGATGATCATCACCAAGCTGGAGCAGTACGACTACGTCGGCGCCACCGCGATCGCGGTCGTGATGCTGGTGTTCTCCTTCCTGCTGCTGCTGGGCATCAACGGACTGCAGGCCTGGAGCCTGCGTCGCAACGGACTCGACGGGAAGCGCTGACATGGCCGGATCCGCCGCATCGCTCGGCCGCGCCCGCCCGGCCGGCCACTACCAGGGCAACCCCGCCACGGCAGAAAAGCGCTGGGTGCGCTACACGCTGCTGACGCTGGGCCTGTCCTTCTTCGCCCTGTTCCTGCTGCTGCCGCTGGCGGCCGTCTTCACCGAGGCGCTGCGCAAGGGCTGGGACACCTACCTCGCCTCGCTGATCGAGCCCGACGCTGTCTCCGCGATCAAGCTCACGCTGCTGGCGGCGGTGATCTCGGTGCCGCTGAACATCGTCTTCGGCGTCAGCGCCGCCTGGGCCATCACCAAGCACGACTTCCGCGGCAAGCAGCTGCTGATCACGCTGATCGACCTGCCGTTCTCGGTCTCGCCGGTGGTCGCGGGCCTGATCTACGTGCTGATCTTCGGCGCGCAGGGCTGGTTCGGCCCATGGCTGCAGGAGCACGACGTCAAGATCATCTTCGCCGTGCCCGGCATCGTGCTGGCCACCGTGTTCGTGACCTTCCCCTTCGTCGCGCGGGAACTGATCCCGCTGATGCAGGCCCAGGGCCGGGACGAAGAGGAAGCGGCCACGGTGCTCGGCGCCAGCGGCTGGCGCACCTTCTGGCATGTGACGCTGCCCAACATCAAGTGGGGCCTGCTCTACGGCGTGATCCTGTGCAACGCGCGCGCCTTCGGCGAGTTCGGCGCGGTGTCGGTGGTGTCGGGCCACATCCGCGGCCAGACCAACACGCTGCCGCTGCAGGTCGAGATCCTCTACAACGAATATCAGTTCGCCGCGGCATTCGCGGTCGCCTCGCTGCTGGCCCTGCTGGCCCTGGTCACCCTCGGGCTCAAACAGCTCGTGGAGTGGCAAGCCACACGCAGCATCGTGAAGGAAGAAGCATGAGCATCCAGGTCCGCAACATCCACAAGTCCTTCGGCAGCTTCACCGCGCTGGGCGACGTCAGCCTGGACTTCCCCACCGGCGAACTGACTGCGCTGCTGGGCCCGTCGGGCTGCGGCAAGACCACGCTGCTGCGCATCATCGCGGGGCTGGAGACGGCCGACCGCGGCCAGGTGCTGCTGGACGGCGCCGATGCGTCGGACACGCATGTGCGCGAGCGCGAAGTCGGCTTCGTGTTCCAGCATTACGCGCTATTCCGCCACATGACCGTCTTCGACAACGTGGCCTTCGGGCTGCGCGTGAAGCCGCGCAAGCAGCGTCCGCCGGAATCCGAGATCAAGCGCAAGGTGCACGAGCTGCTGCAGCTGGTGCAGCTCGACTGGCTGGCCGACCGTTATCCGCCGCAGCTGTCCGGCGGCCAGCGCCAGCGCATCGCGCTGGCCCGCGCGCTGGCCGTCGAGCCGCGCGTGCTGCTGCTGGACGAGCCCTTCGGCGCGCTGGACGCGAAGGTCCGCAAGGAGCTGCGTCGCTGGCTGCGCCGCCTGCACGACGAGCTGCACATCACCAGCATCTTCGTCACGCATGACCAGGAAGAAGCCCTGGAAGTGGCGGACCGCGTCGTGCTGATGGATCACGGCCGCGTGGAACAGGTCGGCTCGCCGATCGAGGTCTACCAGCGTCCGGCGACCCCGTTCGTCTACGGCTTCCTCGGCGCGGTCAACCGCTTCGAAGGCCGCGTGGACAGCGGCATCGTGCGCGTCGGCGACCAGACGCTGGCACAGGGCGCCGCCGCTTCGATCGAAGGCGCTCAGCACGGCCTCGTGCAGGCGTATGCGCGTCCGCACGAGCTGGTGATCATCCCGTCGCAGGATGCGCCGGGTCTGCCGGCGACCGTCGAACGCGTGCTGGCCTTCGGTGCCGCCGCGCGAGTCGAACTGCGCGGCGCGCAGGGCGAGCATCTGGAGGCGGAACTCAGCCGCGAACAGGCCGAAGCGCTGCAGCTCTCCGCCGGTCAGCACGTGCGGCTGCAGGCTTCGCGCTTGAGCCTGTTCGGCATCGACCAGGCGGCATGAACCTCCAGCAGTTGCGCATCGTCCGCGAGGCGGTGCAGCAGAACTTCAACCTGACCGAGGTGGCGGCCGCGCTGTTCACCTCGCAGTCGGGGGTGAGCAAGCACATCAAGGACCTGGAGGACGAACTCGGCGTCGAGCTCTTCCAGCGTCGCGGCAAGCGCCTGCTCGGGCTGACCGAACCCGGCAAGGAGCTGGCGGTCGTCGTGGACCGCATGCTGCAGGACGTGCGCAACATCAAGCGTCTGGCGCAGCAGTTCAGCAGCGCCGACCAGGGCCAACTGACGATCGCGACGACGCACACGCAGGCGCGTTACGCGCTGCCGCAGGTCGTGGCGCGCTTCAAGGCCGCGTATCCGCGCGTGCACCTGGTGCTGCACCAGGGCAGTCCGTCGGAGATCGTCTCGCTGCTGCAATCGGGCGAAGCCGACATCGGCATCGCGACCGAGGCGCTGGGCAAGGACGACGCCTTCGTCACCTTCCCGTTCTACGAATGGCGCCATGCGGTCGTCGTGCCGGAAGGGCATGCGCTGACGCGCCAGCCGCTGACGCTGGAGGCGCTCGCCGAGCAGCCGCTGATCACGTACCACGAGGGCTACACCGGCCGCGCGCGCATCGACGCGAGCTTCACGGCGGCTGGCCTGGCACCGGACCTGGTGATGTCGGCGCTCGATGCCGACGTCATCAAGACCTACGTGCAGATCGGGCTGGGCGTCGGCGTGATCGCGGCGATGGCCTTCGAGCCCGCGCGCGACGCCGGCCTGCAGCTGATCGACGCGACCCACCTGTTCCCGCCCAACACCACCCGCATCGCGCTCAAGCGCGGGCACTACCTGCGCGGTTTCGCCTATCGCTTCCTGCAGGAATGCGTGGCCGAACTGACCGAGGAAGCGGTGCGCGAGGCGATGGATCCGGACGCCTGAGCGACCGCTCTCACTTCGGCGCGCTGGCCGCCGGCTTCGCGTAGAAGTAGAACGCGTCGATCCGCGGACCGTAGCGGGCCTTGGCCTCGGGGCTCAGGTGGGAGATGAATTCGTCCCGCATGAACTGCCGCGCCTGCGGCGTGGAGAGGACGCGCTCCACCTGCTCGATGGTGCGCTTGCCCCAGGCGTTGCGCGGACAGGCGATGCCCGAGATCACCGGACTGCTGAAGCCCTCGATCGGCACGCTGACGAGGTCGGCGGTCGAGACCTTGCCGTTGCCGCTTGCGGCGCCGGCACCGCCCGCGCCGCCGATGGCGCGGAACTCCTGCTGGTTGGCCAGCACGAAATCGAATTCGATCGTGTAGTCAGCGCGGCCGACCGCGATCATCGACAGCATGTTGCCGCCGAAATCCGGCGTCGTGTATTCGTCGATCACGCCGGCCGGCCGTCTGGCCAGAAGCGCATCCAGCGCGCGTCCGTAGCTGCGTCCCGCGACCACCGCGCCGCGCAACTGCTTGTCGGCCCAGATCTTCTCCAGGTCGACATCGCCGTCCGGCAGCCGCGGCAGTCTGGGCAGCGCGTGGCGCCGCACCATCAGCTGGTGCGGCGGGATCAGGTGGGTATCGAAGAAGTAGGCGACGGCCTCGCGCTCCGGCGTCCGCAGCACGCCGAGGTGGCAGGCGGGCTCGCCGTCCTCGACCATGCGCCAGCTGCGCTTGACGTTGGCGATCAGCACCTCGTGCTTCGCAGGCGTCCCCCAATTTGCCGTCAGATAGTCCGAGAGCGGCTGCGCGAGGCCGCGCCGCACGGGCACCGATGCCGCGCCGGGCGCGGGCGTCGCCACCGTGTCGACCTCGGGCATCAGCCAGACGAACTTCTCGACCGCCCAGGTCGCGGCGGGCGCGCAGAGGAGGAGGGCGCAGGCGATCGGGCGCGCGACGGTCGACCACGGGAGCGAAGGCAGCAGGGAACGGCGAGTCATCTTCTATGCACAGGCATCCGGCGCGGGAATGCTTATCGGTTTTTGTTGGAGGACACCGGGGTCGCGGATTCGAATAATCAATCCGCATAAGCAATCTGCTTTCCCGCAGTGTCCCCCCGATCGATGTGGCCCACGATGAACTTCCAACAACTCCGATCCGTCCGCGAGGCCCAGCGCCGCAACTTCAACCTGACCGAGGTGGCGCAGGCGCTGCACACCTCGCAGCCCGGCGTGAGCCGCCAGATCCGCGAACTCGAGGACGAGCTCGGCATCGACATCTTCATCCGCGCCGGCAAGCGATTGACCGGGCTCACCGAGCCGGGTCGCAACGTGATGCCCATCGTCGAGCGCCTGCTGCGCGAAGCCGAGAACCTGCGTCGCGCCGGCGAGGACTTCGCCCGCGCCGACAGCGGCCATCTGCGCATCGCGGCGACGCACAGCCAGGCGCGTTACGCGCTGCCGCCGGCGGTGCGCGACTTCCGCGAATCGCATCCGGAAGTCAGCCTGCAGTTCACGCAAGGGTCGCCCCAGCAGGTCGCGCGCCTGCTGATCGACGGCGAGGCGGACATCGGCATCGCCACCGAAGCGCTCGCGCTGCATCCGCAGCTGCTGACGCTGCCCTGCTACCGCTGGACCCACACGGTGCTGGTGCCGCCCGGCCATCCGCTGGAGGCTGAAGCCGATGGGGGCACGCCGCTGACGCTGGAGCGCCTGGCCGAGTTCCCGGTCATCACCTATGAGACGGGCTACACCGGCCGCTCGCACATCGACGACGCCTTCGCCGCGGCAGGACTGGACCTCAACGTCGTGCTGGTCGCGATGGACGCGGACGTGATCAAGACCTACGTCGAGCTGGGCCTCGGCGTGGGCATCGTCGCCGCGATCGCCTACGACGAGGAACGCGACCGCCATCTGCGCTCCATCGATGCACGCCACCTCTTCGCGGACAACCTGACGCGGCTCGCCGTGCGTCGCGACGCCTACCTGCGCGACTACGTCTACGCCTTCATCGAGACCTTCGCGCCGCCGCTGTCGCGAGAGCTGGTGGAGCAGGCGCGCGTCGCGCCCAACGGCTCGGATTGACCCACCCGCCGATGCACGCATCGACGTCGACGTCGTCCCATCGAAGGGTGCCGAAAGAAATTTCGCATGTGCATAGGCGGGGCGCACAGCTAAGCAACGCAGAAAGCATTGGTTCATCGAGGCGAGAGTGCTTCCTAGAGTGACGGGCTCACACCTGTTCACTCCCACAAGGAAGTCTCTTGAAGCAGTTCGTCGAGCACGTGGCCCGCCATACCGGACCGGCCACACTGGTCGCGGCACTCGCCGCCGCCTTCCCCGTCACCGCCGTATTCGCGCAGGCTTCGGCGCCCGCGGCGCCAACAGCGGCCGCGTCCGCGTCGCAGGCCTTTGCCACGGATAAGCCGTTGCCGTCGGTGGTCGTCACCGGCTCGCGCATCTCGCGCGTGAACAGCGAGGGGCCGAGTCCGATCACCGTCATCAAGTCGGAAGACCTGGACCGCCTCGGCTACAAGAACGTCTCTGACGCGCTGAGCAGCCTGACCGAGAACACCGGCTTCACGCAGGGCGAGGACTTCGGCAACACCTTCACGCCCGCCGCCAACGCGATCAGCCTGCGCGGCCTCGGCCCCAACCACACGCTGGTGCTGGTCAACGGTCGGCGCGTCGCCGACTACCCGACCGCGTATGAGGGCTCGGTCAACTTCGTCAACATCGCCAACATCCCGTCGGCGCTGATCGACCGCATCGAGGTGCTCAGCGGCGGTGCGTCGTCGGTCTACGGCTCCGACGCGATCGCGGGCGTCGTCAACATCGTGCTGAAGAAGCATGTCGACGGCGTCACCGTGAACCTGCGCGCCGGCGGTACGGAACGCGGCGGCGGTGAGAACGCACGCGCGCAGATCACCGGCGGCCTCGATGCGGGTCGGCTGCAAGGCGTCTGGGGCGTCGAGCTCAGCGGGCGCCAGCCGATCTGGAGCCGCCAGCGCGATTTCATGGCCGACACGACGCTCAAGGGCGCGGCACCGACTGTCGTCATCGGCCGACGCAACGCCAACGGCGGCGCCTATCTCGCGCCGACCGACGGCTGCGCCGGCGCGGGCACGCTGTTCGAGGGATCGGTCTTGGCCTACACGGCGAAGAACGGCACCTACTGCGGCAGCGGTCGCGCCTCGACGACCTACTGGACCACGCAGACCGGCAACCGCAGCGCGCAGGCCGCGGGCTCGCTGACGCTCGCGCTCGACCACGGCCTCGAGCTGTTCGCCGAGGGCCAGTTCGGATGGGCGCGGACCGAGAACAACACGCGCGGTCCGAGCTGGACCTCGGACATCGCCAACAAGGGCTACTTCCGCAACGCCGCGACGGGCCAGCTAGAGATCTGGACGCGGCGTTTCGCCCCCGAGGAACTCGGCGGCGTGGACAACTTCAACCGCAAGTGGCAAGACTCAACGCACAACGTCGCTGTCGGCGCGCGCGGCGAGCTCACCGGCACCTGGACCTTCGAGGTCGCCGCCAACAGCTCGTACTACCTGAACCGCACGACGACGCCTCGGCTGACTGCGGGCATCGAGCAGCTGCTACTCGGACAGAAGCTCGGCACTGAAGCGGACGGCACGCCGATCTATTCGGCCGATCCGGCGCGCCTGTTCCGTCCGTTGACGCCGCAGGAAGTCGACAGCGTCACCGACCGCAGCTGGACGCGCAACGCCAGCTGGAGCCAGCAGCTGAGCGCTTCCGCCAGCGGCGAGTGGTTCCAGTTGCCGGGCGGACCGGTGCGCGCGGCCATCGTGGCCGAGGCCGGCACGCAAGGCTTCCGCAACGAAGCGGACCCGCGGCTGGGGCAGGGCGTGTTCTACAACACGAGCACCGCGCCGACCGTGCGCGGCACGCGCGAGCGGCTGGCGCTCGGCGGCGAGCTCAACGCGCCGATCACGAAGCAGCTGACCGCCACGCTGGCCGCGCGGCACGACCGCTACGAATTCGCCGGCCGCAGCGACGGCAGCACGACCTACAACGCCGGCCTCGAGTTCCGCCCGCTGTCCTCGCTGCTGCTGCGTGCGCAGCACGCGACCAGCTTCCGCGCGCCGGACATGAATTACATCTTTGCGCAGCAGACCAAGGGCTACTACTCGTCGTCGACGGACTACTACCGCTGCAAGCAGACCGGCCAGCCGTTGACGACCTGCGACTTCGCCGACGTCTCGCCGGGCTTCAACTTCGTGCGGACCGGCTCGTCGGACCTGAAATCGGAACGCGGCCGCTCCTGGGGCGTGGGCGCGGTGTGGCAGCCGGCCTCCTCCTTCGACGTGTCGCTGGACCTGTGGAAGATCGCGATCCGTGACCTGGTCACCGACCTCAGCGCCGACGGCGTGCTGCGCGACGAATCGGACTGCCGCACCGGCGTCAAGGACATCCAGTCGCCGACCTGCGTGGACGCGATCGCCCGCGTGCGCCGCAATCCGGCCGATGCGCTGGTCCGGCCCGGCGAGGTCGCGGAGGTCCGCGTCAACCCGATCAACGCGGCGAACGAGTCGACCTGGGGTGTCGACGTCGGCACGCGCTACTCGTGGAGAACGGCGACCTGGGGCAAGTGGACCGTCGACGCGAAGTACACGCGCGTGAAGAGCTTCAAGTACCAGCAGTTCGCCGGCGATGACAACCGCAACGTGGTCGGCACGTCCGACTTCAGCGACTGGCCGAGCCGGCTCAATGCCAGCGTGGTCTGGCAGACCGGCGACTGGACGCATGCGCTCTCGGCGCAGCGCAACGGCCGCATCACGCGCGAGGACCAGGAAGGCACGCTGGGCCCGTACTGGAACTTCAACGCCAGCACCGCCTGGCAGATCGGCAAGCGGACCAGCGTGAGCCTGATCGTCAACAACCTGTTCGACAAGATCCGCCGCGATCCCAGCGCCACCTGGCCGTACTACCCGGTCGGCTACTACTCGCCGCACGGGCGGCAGGGCTGGATCGAGCTGGAGCACCGCTTCGGCGCCTGATCTGCAAAGCAAAGCAGATCTTCTTCGTTCCCTTTGAATGTTCGCTTGCCTACATTGAGCGCTCCCCTCCACCCCCCCGTGATGAGAAGAATCCCGTGAACCCACTCCGTCGCACCGTCTCGCTGCTCGCCACCGCCGCCCTGCTGAGCGGTGCCGCGCTGATGCCCGTGGCCCATGCCCAGGGTTCGGTCACGCTGCTCAACGTGTCCTACGACCCGACCCGCGAGCTCTACCAGGACTACAACGCCGCGTTCGCGAAGTACTGGAAGGCCAAGACCGGCGAGACGGTCACGGTGAAGAACTCGCACGGCGGCTCGGGCAAGCAGGCGCGCTCGGTGATCGACGGCCTGGATGCGGACGTCGTCACGCTGGCCCTGGCCTACGACATCGACGCGCTGCACGACCACGGCAAGCTGCTGCCGGCCGACTGGCAGAAGCGTCTGCCGAACAACGCCTCGCCCTACACCTCGACCATCGTGTTCCTGGTGCGCAAGGGCAATCCGAAGCACATCAACGACTGGCCGGACCTGGCCCGCAGCGGCATCGACGTGATCACGCCGAATCCGAAGACCTCGGGCGGCGCGCGATGGAACTACCTGGCCGCATGGGCGTATTCGCTGAAGCAGCCGGGCGGCAACGCCGACTCGGCCAAGGCCTTCGTCAAGCGCATCTACGCCAACACCAAGGTGCTGGACTCCGGCGCGCGCGGCTCCACGACGACCTTCGTCGAACGTGGCATCGGCGACGTGCTGATCGCCTGGGAGAACGAGGCCTACCTGGCGGTGAAGGAGCTGGGGCCGGACAAGTTCCAGATCGTCACGCCCAGCCTGTCCATCCTGGCCGAGCCGCCGGTGTCGGTGGTCGACAAGACGGTCGACAAGAAGGGCACGCGCAAGGCGGCGCAGGCATATCTGGAGTACCTGTATTCGCCGGAAGGCCAGGAGATCGCGGCCAAGAACTACTACCGCCCGCGTGACGCCAAGATCGCCGCGAAGTACGCCAAGACCTTCGCGCCGGTGAAGCTGGTGACCATCGACGAGGTCTTCGGCGGCTGGCGCAACGCGCAGAAGACCCACTTCGACGACGGCGGCGTCTTCGACCAGATCAGCGCGGTGCGCTGAGTCCCGACGGACCCGCGCTTCACCCTTTCAACGTTTGTCTCCTCGGTCGGTCTCGGGCGCCCTATCCACGGCGTCAAAGGCAACAAGACCGTTCGCTCTGTGCGAGCAGCCCCGCGGGCCACAAGCCGGCGGGGCTTTTTTTCGCTCCGCCGCCAGGACAGGTCCGGCACGACCCACTACCCCTTCCGGGCGACGGGGCAGGGACACCCGGCCACAGGGACCGACAGCGATCCTCGTATGCTGTCGCCCGTGACGTTCTTCTCTTCGATCCGCTTGCGCCTGACTGCCCTGCTGCCAACCACCATCCTGCTGCTGACGGCGACGGGCGCACACGCCCAGGCGGCCGGCGCAACGCCTGTCCCCGGCGCAGCCGCCCCGGTCGCTCCCGCCATCACCAAGATCACCTGGCTCGCCTCCGACCACGCCCCGCAGATGACCGGCTCCGACGCCAGCGGCGTGACCGGACGCGTGACGACCTACCTGGAGAAGCAGTGGCCGGGCGTCCGCCACGAGATCGTCTTCGCCAACGCCAAGCGCAGCTGGCAGATGATCGAGAGCGGCGAGGAAGTCTGCCGCGCCAACATGGTCCGCACGCCGGAACGCGAGAAGTTCGCGTACTTCATCAACACGCAGCTCACGCCGCCGCCGGGGCTCATCGTCCGGCGGGACCGCGTCAAGCGTCTGCCGCGCAATGCCGCCGGCGAGGTGCTGCTGCCCAAGCTGCTGGCCGACCCCTCGCTGCGCGGCGCGCTCATCGACGGTCGCAGCTACGGTCCCGCGCTGGATGCGCAGATCGCGGCGCGCCCCGCCGGCAGTGCCGTGTCGCTCTACTCGCCGAAGGACTTCGGTGCGCGCCTGCTCCAGATGGTCAGCCTCGAGCGCGCGGATTACTCCGTCGACCTGGACATGGCGCTGGTCATGGCCGGCAATCCGGCGGAACTGGTGGCCGTCCCCATCCACGACGCCGGCGATCTGGTGATGGCCGGCATCGCCTGCCCGCGCACGCCGTGGGGACTGGCCGCCATCCGCGGCATCGACAAGGCCTACGGACGTCCCGAAGGCGCCGCCAACCTGCGCCAGGGCCTGATGCGCTGGCTCACCCCGGAAACGAAGGCCCACTACGCGGCCCGCTTCGACGCGTTCTATCGCGAACGCGCCAAGCCGTCCCGCATCGATCCCTGATCGATCCCTGATCAAACCTTGATCGAACCTTGATCGATGGCGATCAGGACTGCCGCTCGACGCGGTTGCGTCCGCCGTCCTTGGCCCGATACAGCGCCTGGTCGGCGCGACCGAGCAGTTCCTCGATCCGCAGATCCTCGGCTCGCAGCGCCGTCACGCCAAAGCTCGCCGTGAGCGCGGCCGGCGGCGCACCCGACTGCGGCGCCAGCCCGCTGGTCTCAATGTGGTGGCGCAGGCGCTCCACCAGATGGGTCGCATCTTCCAGCGAGGTCTGCGGCAGCAGCAGCCCGAACTCTTCGCCGCCGAGCCGGCCCAGCAGGTCCTGCTTGCGCACGATCTGCGCGCACAGCTGCACCAGGTGGCACAGGGCGGCGTCACCGCGCGCATGGCCCAGCGTGTCATTGATGCGCTTGAAATGGTCGACGTCCATCATCACCAGCGACATCTCCAGCCCATAGCGTCGGCTGCGCGCCAGTTCCGCGTCGGCGTGCTCCAGGAAGCAGCGCCGGTTGGCCGCGCCGGTCAGCGCGTCGGTCGTCGCCAGCCGCTGCAGCTCGATCTCCAGCCGCTTGCGGTCGGTGAAGTCCACCAGCGTGCTCAGCACCGAGGCCGCGCCGTCGTACACCACCGGCACCATCGACAGCAGCATCCACCGCTCGCTGCCGTCGGCCGCCAGCAGGCAGATCTCCTCGCCCTGCAAGCGGCCGTGCTCCTTGAACTTCACCTGCATGCGGTCCCGCTCGGCGGGCTCGCGGTAGAAGCTGATCGCCGGCTTGCCGACGACTTCATCGAGCGTGCGTCCCGCGATCGCCGCCGACGGTCCATTGGCGTAGACGATCAGCGAATCGTGGTCGCGGGTCACGACCATCGGGATCGGCGCGTGATCCAGCACGGCCCGCAGGCGTTCCTCGCTGTCGGCGAGCTCGCGCGTGCGCTGCGCCACACGGCGCTCCAAGGTGGTGTTGAGCTCCTGCAGCTCCGCCACCAGCCGCGCGTTGTCCACCGCGTTGACGACGTTGGCGCACAGCAACTCCAGGAAGCTCACGCGCGCTGCGGTGAACACGCCCGCCGCGGCGGCGTTCTCCAGGTACAGCGCGCCGACCGTCTGCCCCTGCTTGAGCAGCGGCAGCGCCAGCACCGAGCGCGGCGGCGCGGCGTGGCGCTGGAAGTAGTCCTCCATGGTGGCCAGGCCGCGCGCGTCGACGATCAATTCGCGTTGGCCCTCGCGAAGCACGCGGCTCATCAGCCTCAGCGGCAGTTGCTGGCCGGCGCGCTCCAGCGGCAGCTGTTCCAGCAGGTGCAGCCTCGGCGAATCCCCGAGCGTCGCCTCCGCCTGCAGCACCCAGCGCATCGCGCCGGCGGCTCCGGCCGTGCCGCTCGCCAGCACGATCGCCGCGCGCTGCGCGCCGGCGTTCTCGGCGACCACCTCGAGCAGACGCCGCAGCAGCCGCGGCAGATCCGGCTGGCTGCTGATCGCCTGCACCGCCTTGGTCAGGGAACTGAGGTCGGCCGCGTCGGCGCGGATGTCGTCGCGCAATTCATCGCGGATGTCATCGCCCGGCTCGTCGCCGTCGGCCGCGGGGTCCGTCGCCGCGTCCCTGCCGTCGAGCGGCAGCGACATCGCCTCGCCCGCCAGCGCCGTGACGCCCCATGCCTTCCAGGTCTGCTGGAGTCGCAGACGCGCCTGGTCCGCGCGCTCCGGCGCACGCTCGCGCCAGGCGTCGATCTGCGCGCGCAACACCGCCGCCTGGTCGAGCGGCGTTCCCAGCGGTCCTTCCGCGGCGGTCAGCGCCTGGGCCAGCAGGTCATCGATCGCTTCCTCTGGCTCGCCCGCGAGCATCGCCTGCTGCGCCTGCAGCAGCGCCAGCCGGTCCTGCAGATGCCCGGGACCTGCATCGCGCCAGCGCTGCAGGCGTCGCAAGGCGTCGTCCTCCAGCGCCTGGTCGCGCGGACCACCGGCCAGCGCGACACGCTGCGCCGCCCAGGCCGCGATGAACAGCAGCAGCGACTGCGCGTGCATGCCGCGCCCGGCCGCGAACAGCGCGCGCGCCGCCAACGACAGGCGCAGGGCGGGCTCGGGGCGGTCGGCGATGAAATGCAGCACCGCCTGCCAGCCGTGCAGGAACATCAGACCGGTCTGGTCCTGGCGCTCGCCGTAGGTGCGCGCCAGCGCCTCCACGCCGTCGAATCCGTCCTGCGGCAGTCGCGGCAGCCGCAACGCGCGCACCAGGCCGAGCAGCGCGTCCTCATAATCCGCCGCCACCGGCTGGCGCATCGCGCGCAGGCGTTGGCCGTGCGTGACGAGTTGATCCTCCAGCGCCGGCAGCGGCAGTCCGGACAGCAGCGCATGCACGTCGTGCACATACAGGCCGAGGCCCGCATGCCGCAGGTTGCCGAACTCCAGCCCGTTGCGATGCGTCTGCATCAGACCGACCATGCTCACGCGCAGGCCCTGCACCCAGTGGCTGAGGAAGGCGTGGAACGAGAAGCCCGCATGCGCGAAGACCTGCATCCAGCCGTGACGTTCGACCAGCTGCGTCGACATGCGACCGAGGTCGTGGGCGAAGCGGTAGTCGCCGAGGAACTCCGCGCACATCAGGCCCAGCACCGAGTACGCCGACAGCGCCTGCGGCACATGGCCGTGGTCGACCATCAGCCGCACCTGGAACAGCGTCAGCAGCGGCAGCAGCGCCGGCCGCACGATGTAGGCGGCGGCGGTCATCTTGGCGGCGATCGAGATCAGCAGCAGCCGCTGCTCGTCGCGCATCGGCGCGCGCGCGGCCAGGGCGTCCAGGCCGATCCCGGCGATCTCCTGCTGCAGGTCGGCCAGCAGCTGCATGACCTGCGCCATCGCGTCGGGACCGCCGGCGCGCGGCAGCTCCGCGCCCAGCAGCAGGAACAGCTCCAGCCCGAGGTCGACGGTGTCGGCCAGCCGTCCCTGCGCGTAGAAGGCCTCCATGCGGACCTCCAGCAGCCGCGCGCGCTGGGCGTTGTCCTCGGCATCCGCGATCGCCGATTCGAGCAGCGCGTCCATGCGCGACGGCCGGCCGGCCAGGTAGGCCATGCGGGCCGCGTGATGCAGCCAGGCCGCGCGATGCGGCGAGCAGGGCGCCAGTTCGAGCGCGAGTTCGGCGTAGTCCGCGGCCGGTTCGAACGCCGCCGCGTCCATCGCCTGCCGGGAGGCCTGCGCGTTGAATCCGGCCAGCGCCTGGCGTTCGGCCTCGTGCTGCGGCCCGCTCAGCAGCAGGCGCGAGGCGTTCAGGTGATGCAGCACGGTGTAGGGGAGCGGCACCTCCGGGTCCGGATGCGCGGCGCGATGGCCGTCACGCAGCAGCCGGCCGATGCGCAGCTGCAGGGCGGGTCGCTGGTCGGCGGCGATGCGCTGCAGCGCCGCCTCCTGCACACGGTCGTGCGCGAAGGCATATCGCACCGACTCGCTGGCCTGTCCTTGCAGTTGCGGCGCATAGCGGTACAGCGCGCTCGCCGGCACCAGCAGCTGGGCCTGCAGCGCGGGCAGCAGGTCGGTGGCGAGCAGATCGGCCGGCGCGTCCAGCGCGGTGGCCAGGCTGTCGAGGCTGAAACCCGCGCCCAGCAGCGCCGCCACGCTCAGCGCCTGTCGCGTCGTGTCGGGCAGTCGCTCGAGCTGCTGCAGCATCAGCGCCACGACGTTGTCCGCCGTGCGCGTGGCCGCGATGCGTTCCAGCGCATGGTCCCAGCGCTGAGCGGCGGTGTCGTAGTGGATCAGGCCACGGCGGACGAGGTCCTCCAGCAGCCGGCGGAGGAAGAACGGATTGCCCGCCGTGCGCGTCTGGCAGAGGCGGGCGAGTTCATCGAGTCCCGCGTCCTCGTCGGCCGGGTCCCGGTGCAGGCTGTCAGCCAGCAGGTGGCGCGTGTCGGCCAGCCCCAGCGGGCCGACGCGCAGCGGCATGAAGCGCTCGCCGAGCTGCTGTCGCAGTTCCGCGAGTTCCAGCGCGATCGGATGACCCGGCGGGATCTCGTTGTCCCGGTAGGCGACGACGAACAGCGTATGGCGCAGCGTCGCGTCGTGCAGGCATTCGCGCAGCAGACGGCGCGAGGCGCGGTCGGCCCATTGCCAGTCGTCGAGGAAGAGCGTCTGCGGCTCGCCTTCGCGTGACAGCGCGGCGAAGCCCTGGCTCACGGCGCGCAGGAAACGGTTCTCCGCCTCCGCCGGCCCGACCGGCATCAACGGCGCGTCCAGGGCCAGCAGCGGCGTCATCTCCGGCAGCGCCTGCGCGAGCAGCGCGGCATTCGCGCCCAGGCGTTCGCGCAGCCGGTCCCGCCAGACCGCCTGCTGCGATGCCGGCAGCGTCAGCACCTGCGCGGCGCGCTGGAGCAGCAGATGCAGCAGCGGGCCGTAAGGGCGGTCCTGTCCGTACTGGTTGAACTTGGCCGCCGCGAAATGTCCACGCTGCGCCAGCAGGCTGCGTTGCGCGGCCAGCACCAGGGCGGTCTTGCCGATGCCGGAGAAACCCGCCACGGCGACCAGTCCGGCGCCGCCCGCCTGACCGGACGCGGCCTCCTCGAAAGCCTGGCCGAGTTGCGCCTGCGCCGACTCGCGGCCGTACAGCCGCCCGCTGGTCTGGAAACGCACGGCGGCGTCGCCCTGGCCTGGCTCGAAGCCGGGCAGTCCGCGCCCCTGTTCCAGCGCGGCCTCGCACAGCTGCAGGTCGTGCCGCAGCGCCTGGTGGCTCTGGTAGCGGCCTTCGGGTTCCTTGTGCAGGCAATGGGCCACCACCTCCGACAGCGGCGCGAAAACCTGGTGATTGCGCGTCGTCGCCATCGGCGCCGCCAGCGCCAGATGCGCATGCACGGCTCGCGCGGGGTCGTCGATATTGAACGGCGGTGCGCCGGTCAGCGCCTCCAGCAGCGTCGCGCCGAGGCTGTAGAAATCCGCGCGGTAGTCGACGTCGCGGCTCATGCGGCCGGTCAGCTCCGGCGCGAGCGTCGCCAGCGAGGCCTCGATCAGTTCGGCCCGCTGGACCAGCGGCCGTTCGCGTTCGATCTCCGCCGCCAGGCCCAGGTCCGCGATCAGCGCCCTGCGCGGCTCGATGCCGGCGCCCGACAGCAGCAGGATCTGGCCCGGACCGAGATTGCGGTGGATGAGGCCTTGTCCATGCAGATGCTGGAGCGCATCCACGAGGTCGAGGGCGATGCGGATCAGCGCGTCGTTGCGCAGCGTGCCTCGGCGCAGGCGGTCGCGCAGCGTTTCGGCGCCGAGATCGGGCAGCAGCAGCGCCGGCCGGCGCTCATGGTCGATGAACCCGGCGGGACGCAGCACAAAGGCGGGGTCGAGGCGCTGCGCGAGCTCGAATTCGCGGCGCAGCCGGGCCACGGCGGCGGGATCGGCGCGCGGATCGCGCAGGCGCTTGAGCAACGCCGTGCCGCCTTGGCCATCGCCGACCCGGACGACCTCGCTGCGACGGCCCTGGTGGAGTGTCTGCTCCGCCCGCCAGGCCCCTGGGTCGGTCGCCTCCCACGCTCGTCTGTCCGTCATCCCATCCGCTCTCTGTTGTGCACGGACTGTAACGGCTGGCGGCGGCCGGACCGCCGCGCTCCCCCATCAGGGCGACGGCTCAACTCCCGTACTTGATCGAGCAGCCGTAGGGCTTGGTGCTTGCGTGCGTGATCTTCTTGCCGGCGGCCAGCTCGCCCAGCGCCGTCTTCACGTACGGATCGGCCTTGGCGATGTCATCGGCCTTCGCGGTGGCGATGCTGTCGATGCCGCCCTTGTAGACCAGCACGCCTTGAGGATTGACGATGAACAGGTGAGGCGAGGTCTGCGCGCCGTAGGCCTTGCCCAACTGGCCGCTCGGGTCGAGCAGCACCTGCGTCGGCGCCGCGCCGCGGTCCTTGTTCAGCCTGGTCGCGGTCGCGCCGTCGACGTGGCCCTGCTGGCCCGGTGCCGACGAGATCACCTGCAGCCACACGACGCCTTGCGCCGTCGCTTCCTTCTGCAGCGCCGGGATGTTGCCGCTGCCGTAGTGCTTCTTCACGAAGGGGCAATCGTGGTTGGTCCACTCGAGCACGACCGTCTTGCCCTTGTAGCTGTCCAGCGTGACCGTCTTGCCGTCGGCCGTCGTCGCGCTGAACGCGGGGGCCGGCTGGTCGATGGTCGCCTGCGCGTGCGCCAGGCCGGTCATGGCCATCGTCGCCGCGAGCGCGGCACCGGCGAGCACCCCACGGCGCGACAGTGCGCCGCGGAAAGAGGACGTCGTGAAAGTCATCGGCATATTCATGACAAGGTCTCCAGGATGAAAACGGCGTTGGAAGGAAAGGGCCTGAGCGCTCGGCTCAAGAGGTGCCAGCCTTCAAGGCTGTGGTGACGATGCCGGGCGTGAGGAGCTGCGGCAGCACCTGCGCGGCGCCTCCGGTCCCGGCGGGATAGAACAGGTACAGCGGCACGCCGCTGCGGTCGTGCTGCTTCAGCAGTTCGGTGATGCGCGGATCCTGGCGGGTCCAGTCGCCCTTCAGGTAGGTCACGCCCTGCTTTTCGAAGGCTTCGCGCACCTCGTCCGTGGACAAGGCGACCCGCTCGTTCACCAGGCAGGTGATGCACCACGACGCCGTCAGGTTCACGAACACCGGCTTGCCCTGCGCGCGCAACTGGGCGAGCCGTTCGGGCGAGTAGGGCTCGTGATCCACGGCAGCCCCCCGGGAGGCGCTGTCCGACGTCGACGTGCCGGACGGGTCCGGGCCGCTCAACGCCGACAAGGTCGGCAACAGCGCCGCCGCGGCGACCAGCGACGTGATCGCGGCGCCGGCGCCGGTCCATTGCCAGCGCGACGAGGCGTTCCGGCTCACCGATCGGATCCACGCGGCGAGTGCCAGCAGGCCCATGCCCGCGAGTGCCAGCAGCACGCCCATCGGTCCCGCCTGCTGCGCGATCACCCAGACCAGCCAGATCGCGGCAGCGAACATCGGGAACGCCAGCGCCTGCTTGAGCACATCCATCCAGACGCCGGGACGCGGCATGCGTCGCTGCAGCGCCGGCCACCAGGCCAGCGCCAGGTAGGGCAGCGCCAGGCCCAGTCCCAGCGACAGGAAAACGGCCATCAATTCGATCGCCGGCTGCGCCAGCGCGTAGGCCATCGCCGCGCCCATGAACGGCGCCGTGCAGGGCGTCGCGACCACCGTCGCCAGCACGCCGGTGAAAAAGCTGCCGGCCAGTCCCGGCTTGCTCGCCAGCCCTTGCCCCATGCCCGCGAAGCCCGCGCCGATCTGCAACTGGCCCGCCAGCGACAGGCCCAGCACGAACATCAGCCACGCCATCAGCAGCACGAACAGCGGCGAATGGAACTGGAACCCCCAGCCCACGCTCCCGCCCGCGCCGCGCAGCACCAGCAACACTGCGCCGAGCGCGGTGAACGCAGCCAGCACACCGGCGGTGTAGGCCAGTCCCTGCCGACGGTGATCGCTCGCCTTGCCCTGCAGGAAACCGAGGGCCTTGATCGCCAGCACCGGGAACACGCATGGCATCAGGTTCAGGATCAGGCCGCCCACCAGCGCGAGGCCCATCGCCGTCCAGAGGCCGATGTCGGCCGCGCCGCTTCCTGCGGACGACAGCGCCGGTGATCCCGGCATCGCGGGCGTTGCGGACGTTGCCGTCGAAGAAACGGTCGATGTGGGGCCGGGTGCCGGAGCCGTTGCGACGCCGGTGACCGGGAGACTGACTTCCCACGCCTTGCCGTCGACCAGCAGCAGTCCGTTCATCGGCTTGCCCGCAGTGGCCGGGTCCTCGCCGACCGGCACGCGCAGCCGCCAGTCGCCGCCGACGCGATCGAGCTGCGGCTTCGCTGCGTGCTGGATGCGTCCCCAGTCCTGCGGCAGGAAGAGGGCCTGCTTGACCTCGGGCACGGCAGAGGCGGGCCATGTGACGAGGAGATCTCTGCCTTCGATCCGGGCGGCAGCAGGGAACGATGCCTTCCCGGGTAGCGCGGCGCGCGCCGCAGACAAGGCCGATGCGTCGGTGGAGGCTTTCGCGGTGGCGCCTACGGGGAGGGACAGCGCCAGCGTCGCCTGTTGCGGAATGCATTCCTCGCGGCAGACGAGCCAGTTCGCGTCGGCGTTCACGGTGGCGGTCGAGCCGGGGGCCAGGTCTTGAGGAAGGCGGACCTCGGTCAGCAGGAGGACCTTGTCCTCGTAGCCGTAGTTGGTGATGGGGCCGACGTCGAAGCGTCTGGGTGCGGGCCAGAGGATGTCGCTGGCCGTAGCGCCCGCGGGCAGTTTCCAGTCGATGCTGGTGGGCTGGCCCGAGTCGCCGGGGTTCTTCCAGTACGTGTGCCAGTGTGGCGCGATGCGTTGTTCGAGCGCGAGCAGCACGGTCTGTCCTGGTGCCACCTGGGAGGAGGCGCTGATCAGTCGCACCTGGACTTCATCGGTCGCGGAGCGGTCGGTGGCCGGCGCGGCGTTCGCCGTGGGCATCGGTGCTGCGAGCGACGCGAAGGTCGCCAGTGCGAGGGCTGTCGACAGTGTGGTGGCGATCGAGGTGAGGGGGGATTCAGCTGACGATCGCCGCATGTTCATGGAAAGAAGGCGCATGGGCGCGATGCTAGGCAATGGTCGAGACCCTCACAAGGCGTCGGCCTTCCTTGTTTCCTTACTTCCGCGATTCGAGGAAACCGGAAAATCCGGGATCTGTGATTTCCCCGATCCGTGAGCCACGCCAAGAACTGGGGGTCAGCGAGTGGGGGTGGGGCCGGAATGG
>SEFA01000140.1 GCA_004210455.1 Rubrivivax sp.
TGCCACCGCTGCAGCCCCCGCCGACCTGTCCCTTCCATTCGCCGCTGCTCGATCCCGGGCTGCGCATGCGGCCACCCGGCGAGCCGCTGCCACCGCCGTGCGCGCGCAGCGGCGGGCCGCTGGCCGACGTCTTCGCGCGGTGGCTTCGTCAGCGCGACGATGACGCGCATCCTCCGGAGAAAACGGCATTGACGCGCGCGTTGTCGGCGCTGTCGGATGACGACATCCGCGCCCACGCGCGACGCCAGGCCGCGATCGCGCTGGCGGGCGGCTGGTCGCACTGGTCCTGGGCCGTGCCGGCGTCGACGGTCGCGAGCCTGCTCGGCATCGAGATGCTTGATGTCGACGCGCAACGCCGGCTGCATGCGGCCCTGCGCGCGATGGCTGCCGGCCTGGGCGCCGATGCCGACGCCGATGCGGTGCGCCAGGGCGGCGAGGCGGTGACGGCACTGCTGGACGCGCTCGACGACGCGGAGCGTCGTTCGCCGGATGCGCCCTTGCAATGGACCTTGCTGCGTCATGCGGCCCCGTCGCGATGGACCGACCGGGCGACGTTCACCGCCAACCGGCTGGCGCTGATCTGGCAGGGCCACGAGGCCGGCGCCGCGCTGCTGGGTCACGCGATGCTCGAGTGGCGGTCAACCGGCCGAGCCTCCGGTCAGGTGCCTTCCCGCGAGGACCTGCAGCGCATCGCCCGCGAGGGCGGCGCCGTTCGCGTGACCCGCCGCTTCGATGTGCGGCAGGAGCCCGCTGCACCGGTGAACGTTCCGCTGGCTGGCACCGACCACCCTTTCGGCGACGGCGCCCATCGCTGCCCCGGGCAAGGCCTGGCACTGACGAGCGTGCACGCGGCGCTGTTCTGGCTCTCCGAACAGCCCCGTCTCCGCCTGCCGGAGCCCGCCGCGCCGCTGTCGCTGCCCAACATGGACATTCCACAGTTCCTGAATGACTTGCCCGACCCGGACGACCTGCACGACCTGCACGACCTTGAAAAGGAGCCCCAGCCATGATCGCCGTCATCTTCGAAGTCATTCCCAGCACCGAGGGGCGCGAGCGCTATCTGGCACTCGCGGCCGAACTCAAGCCGCTGCTGCAGCAGCTCGACGGATTCCTGAGCATCGAGCGCTTCCAGAGCCTGACCGATCCCGACAAGCTACTGTCACTGTCCTTCTGGCGCGACGAAGAGGCGGTGCGCGAATGGCGTCGCATCGAAGCGCATCGCGGCGCGCAATCGGAGGGCCGCGCGGGTGTCTTCGCCGACTACCGGCTGCGCGTCGCTGCCGTGCTGCGCGACTACGGCATGACCGAGCGGGAACAGGCGCCGGCGGACAGCCGCGAACGGCACCGCGCTTGAGGCTCGCATGCACGCTACGCGCGTGACGCGCGTAACGTGCGTAACGCGACTTCCCTCGGCGCCTCGTCGTGCGGCCGGAGATTTCATCGACGATCCGCCCATGTCATCTCTTCCCCTCCCCGCCCCGGGCTCGCCGCGCCAGCACGGCCTGGACACGCTGCGCGCCGCCGCCATCCTGCTGGTCTTCGCCTACCACTATCAGGTCTTCGTCAGCGGCACGCCGACCTTCGGCTGGTTGAGCGGCATCGGCTGGACCGGCGTCGACCTGTTCTTCGTGCTGAGCGGCTACCTGATCGCCAACCAGCTGATGGGCGGGATGAAGCGCGGTGGCCGGCTCTCGTTGCCGCGCTTCTACGGACGACGCCTGCTGCGCACGCTGCCCAACTTCTATGTGGTGCTGGCGCTCTACTGGCTGTTCCCGCAGGTGACGGGCGGACGCGAACCGCCGCCGCTGTGGCGCTTCCTGAGCTTCACGCAGAACATCGCACTGACGCCGGGGACGGCGTTCTCGCACGCGTGGTCGTTGTGCATCGAGGAGCAGTTCTACCTGGTGCTGCCCGCGGCGCTGATGCTCGGTGCGGCGCTCCAACAGCGCCGCCGGACGCTGGCGTGGTCGCTGATCGGCGTGCTGACGCTCGCGGCGATCCTCTGGCGCGATCATCTGTGGCGCCTGTACGGCACGCAGGACCCGTCGCTCGGCTACTACCCGCAGCTGTACTACGGCAGCCTCGCGCGGCTGGACGAGTTCCTGCCCGGCGTCGCCGTCGCGCTGCTCAAGCACGGGCACGCTGACCTCTGGGCGGCGCTGATGCAACGCGCGAAGACGCTGCTCGCGATCGGCATTGCGTCTAGCCTCGGCATGCTGACGCTGATGCTGCACTTCTACTACATCGCCGACTACGGCTACGGCCACGCGATGAGCAGTTGGGGTTACAGCGCGCTGGCCTGGAGCTTCGGACTGATGGTGCTGGCGGCGCTCGCGCCGCGGGGGCCGATGGCGCGCGTCCGGGTGCCGGGCGCGAATGCCCTGGCCCGTTGGTCCTATGCGCTGTACCTGACCCACAAGCCGGTCGCGTACGCGCTGCTGAAGCCGCTGGCGGCGCTCGGCCTGATGCGGGGATCAGGCTGGACGGTACCGGTGATCGCAGCGGCCTGCCTGCTCGGCGGCTGGCTGCTCTACCGCCTGGTGGAGCTCCCGTTCCTGGCCCTGCGGGACCGCTGGATCCCTTCGCAATTCGTCGACGCGTCGCGTGCTACAACGGCGGATCCAAGGAGCCCTCAGCATGCGTAGCCCTCGTCCTTCCGACCCGTCCAGCCTGGCCGGCCCGTCCGTCATCTCCGGCCGTGCTCGCGCGCCCCGCCCCGCCATCCTGTCCTTCGGCGCCGCGGCGCTGGCGCTCGTCGCCTCCGCCTGCATGGCCGCGAGCGCCGAGGAGATCGGCGAAGTGAGCACGGTGTTCAAGTTCGTCGGCCCGAACCACAAGATCGTGGTGGACGCCTACGACGACCCCGCGGTGAACGGCGTGACCTGCTACGTGTCTCGCGCCAAGACCGGCGGCATCAAGGGCGGCCTCGGCCTGGCCGAAGACAAGTCCGAAGCCTCGATCGCCTGCCGCGCCGTCGGCCCGATCAGCTTCCCCAAACCGCTTCCGAAGCAGGAGGAAGTGTTCTCCGAACGGTCCTCGCTCGTGTTCAAGCGCCTGCGCGTCGTCCGCATGGTCGACGCGAAGCGCAACACGCTGGTCTACCTGACCTACTCGGACCGCGTGATCGAGGGCTCGCCGCAGAACAGCGTGACGGCGGTGCCGGTGGACCGGGCGACCGTCATCCCGGTGAAGTGACCGTCATTCGAGCGGCGCGTCGGTGCTGACGGTCACCGCGCGCCACGCGTCGATCGACTCGCTCATCGAGGCCAGTTTCTGTTGCACCAGCCCGAGCGCATCGCTGCCGAGCAGCAGATGTGCGGGCGGCGGTGCCGCGCCGACCGCCAGGTCCACGATCGCCGCCGCCGCCAGCGCCGGGTCGCCCAGCTGCCGTCCGCTCACGGCCTGACGCCGCGCGCGGATCGGGTCGAAGATCGCGTCGTAGTCGGCGATGCCCCGCTCGGAGCGCACCATCGATCGGCCCGCCCAATCGGTCCTGAACGATCCCGGCGCGATCGCCGTGACGCTGATGCCCAGGCCGGCGACTTCCTTGCCCAGCGCCTCGGAGATCCCTTCCAGCGCGAACTTGCTGCCGCAGTAGTACGTGATGCCCGGCATCGTGATGAAGCCGCCCATCGACGTCGTGTTGACGATGCGGCCCGCGCGGCGGCCCCGCATGAACGGCAGGATCGCCTTCATCATCGCGACCGCGCCGAAGACGTTCACCTGGAACTGGTTCAGCAACTCCTCGATCGGGCTCTCCTCCAGGATGCCCTCGTGGCCGTAGCCCGCGTTGTTGATGAGGATGTCGATGGGACCGATGTCCGCTTCGATGGCCGCCACCAGCGGTGCGGCGAGGTCGAGCGCCGTGACGTCGTGCAGGCGTGCGTGCGCCCGGCCTGGGCAGCGGTGTTCGAATTCGCGCGCCGCTTCGGCGTTGCGCACCGTGCCGACGACGACATGACCGTCGGACAGCGCCCGGTCCGCGATCGCGCGTCCGAAGCCGCTGCTGACGCCGGTGATGAGGAAAGTCTTGCCGGATCGCTCCGACGACTGCGGAGGCGAAGCATGGGTCGTGTTCATGGGAGGGAATGCTAGGAATCCATGGCCCGTCTGTGCAGATCCATCGCCCTGCCGGTCTTGCCTATTCCTCCACGCCCTCGCGAGGCTGACCTCACGCGGACGACAATGCGGCGCATCCCATGCCCGACGCCACCCGCCAGCGCCAGATCCGCGATCTCCTGCTCCGCCTCGCTCCGAACGAGGGCTACACCGTGAGCCCGATCGAATCGGTGCGATGGCTGCGCAGCGACCGCCCGCTCGCCCGCACCCCGGTGCTGTACGAGCCGGGCATCGTCTTCGTCTTCCAGGGCCGCAAGCGCGGCTTCATCGGCGATCGGACCATCGTCTACGACGCGCGCCACTACCTGGTGGTGGCCGTGCCGGTGCCGTTCACGATGGCGACCGATGCGAGCGAGGAGGCGCCGCTGCTCGCCGCCTACCTGCGGCTCGACGCGGCGCTGGCCGCCGAGGTCGCGCTGGCGATCGACCAGGGCGGCGCGACCGTCGACGGCATCGAGCCGGCCGAGCCCCTCGGACTCGAAGCCTCGCCCATGGACGACCGGATCGAGGCCACGTTGCTGCGCTTCCTCGAAGCGATGGCCGATCCCGTCGAGACGGCGGTGCTCGGCCCCGCGCTTCTGCGGGAGCTGTATTTCCGCGTCCTCGGCGGGCCCCAGGGGACCACCTTGCGCAGCGTGCTCGGCGAGAGAGGGCACCTGGGCCGCATCGCCCTGGCACTCAGGCGCATCCATGCGGACTACGCGGACCGCCTCGACGTGTCCCGACTGGCGCGCGAGGCAGGGTTGGGCCTCGCCGCCTTCCACGCGCACTTCAAGGCGATCACGCAGACCACGCCGATGCAGTACGTGAAGTCGACGCGCCTGCACCGAGCACGGCTGCTGATGCTCCAGAAGGGCATGACAGCCGCGGCGGCCGCGGATCGCGTCGGCTACGCCAGCGCTTCGCAGTTCAGCCGAGAGTTCCGCCGGCTCTTCGGGCAGACGCCGCAGGCGGAGGTCGCGCGATTGAAGGCATCCTTCGCCATCCCGGAACAGGACGACGAGACGTTCGTGTCGTCTCACTGAGCACCGGGTTCGGACGCGGCGACGCGGGCCACCTCGAACCCTTCGTCGATCCAGCCCGTCAATCCGCCGATCATCAGCTTGACCGGCCGCCCCAGCTTCGCGAGCCGGATCGCGCCGCGGTGCGCGCCGTTGCAATGCGGTCCGGCGCAATACACGACGAACAGCGTGTCCATCGGATACGCGGCCATCTTGCCCTCGGTGATCTTCCCGTGCGGCAGGCTCACGGCGCCGGGCACATGGCCGAGCCCGTGGAGCTCGTGGCTGCGCACGTCGAGCAGGACGAAATCCTCGACGCCGCGCGCGAACGCGTCGTGCACGTCCCAGCAGTCGGTCTCGAAAGCGAACGCCTGTTCGAAGTGTGCGAGCGCCTGATCGCTGGGCGCGGCGGGGACGGCGGAAATGTGCGAGCTCATCGTCGGTTCTTTCAATGGCGTGGATGACTGGCCGTCAGTGTGGGGACTGCCGCCCTTTCCGACGAGTGGCCGGAACGCCGTTGATCGGTAAGATCGCGCCATGTCTCATCTTGTCGCGATCCTGGCCTACGACCGGCTCTGCATGTTCGAATTCGGCTGCGCGGTGGAGCTCTTCGCGCTCGAACGACCGGAACTGGACGTCGCCTGGTACCGGCACGCGATCTGCGCCGCGGAACCCGGTCCGCTGCGCGGCACCGGCGGCGTGCGTGTCGAGGCGCCGCACACGCTGGCGATGCTGCGACGCGCCGACACCATCGTCATCCCCGGCTGGCGCGACGCCGCCGAGCGCCCGCCCGAGCCGCTGCTCAAGGCCGTGCGGGCCGCCCACGCGCGCGGCGCGCGGTTGTGCACGATCTGCTCCGGCGTCTTCGTGCTGGCGCATGCCGGCTTGCTCGACGGGAAACGCGCGACCACCCACTGGCGATATGCCGAACGGCTCGCCCGGGAGTTCCCGCTCATCGAGGTCGATCCCTCCGCGCTCTATGTCGACGAGGGAGCGCTCATCACCTCGGCGGGATCCGCCGCGGGACTCGACATGCTCATGCATCTGGTGCGTCGCGACCACGGGCCGCGCGTCGCCAACGCGGTGGCGCAGCGACTGGTGATGTCGCCGCACCGCGAAGGCGGTCAGGCGCAGTTCGTGCCGAGGCCGATGCCGGCCGGGGCGTCCAGTCCCATCGCCGTCCTGCAGGACTGGTTGCGCGCGCATCCCCGCGAGGCGCACACCGTCGCGTCCATGGCCCGCCGTGCCGCGATGAGTCCCCGCACCTTGCAGCGCCGCTTCAAGGACGCCACGGGACTGCCGCCGCTCGAATGGCTGACCCGGGAACGCGTCGGCATCGCGAAGGAACTGCTCGAGACCAGGGACACGCTCGATGTCGAGACGGTCGCCGACCTCGCCGGACTGGGCTCGCCGGAATCGATGCGACGGCATTTCCGGTTGATGGGCTTGCCGGCGCCTTCCCGCTATCGACGGCAGTTCGGCTGAGCGCCGGGACGGCCGTTCCCGCGTCCCACGCCCCTCACACCAACCCCTTGTATGTAGCAAAGTACGTCTTGGCTGCCACAGGCCGATCTGCCCAGGGTAGGCGCTCTCCCGCAGTGCGGGAGAGGGGCAAGAGGCCAGCGGGCGAGCGGGCGAGCGGGCGAGCGGCAGTTCAACGGAACACGACGCAGGCCGCGCCCGGCATGGCGATGAAACGGCCGTCGAAGCGCGGCAGCGCCGCGCCATCGATGTCGAACACGCAGATCTGGTGGCTGCGCTGCAGGCAGACCCACAGCTCACGTCCGTCCGGACTGACGCTCGCGCTGCGCGGGTAGCTCCCCTGCGCCCAGGTCTCACCGCGCCACGACGGTCGACCGGACTCGTCGAGATCGAAGACGGCGATCGCATCGTGCAGACGGCTCAGCGCGAACAGTCGACGGCCGTCCGGCGCGATGAGCAGGTCCGACGCGTAGCTCAAGCCCTCGAAGCCGGCCGGCAGGCTGCTGAGGCGCAGCCGATGCGTGAGATGTCCCGATTCGTCCAGGCCCAGCCAGTCGAGCGCGTTCGCCTGCTCGTTGAGCAGATAGAGCTGCCCGTCCTCGCGAGGATGGAAAACGAAGTGGCGCGGTCCTGAGCCTGACGGAAGCGACAGGCCGGCTCGCTCCACCGGATCCTGGGAAGACGCCTCGAGTCGCCACACCCTCAGCAGATCGCGCCCGAGATCGCTGCCCAGCATCAACGGCCACCGCTGGTGGCGGCGGACCATGTGCGCATGCGCCTGCGCGGCGTCGTTGGCACCGGGTCGAGGCACCAGGACGTGGTCGGTGGGCTGGAGCGCCCCCTGCGCGTCGATCGCCGCGCGGCGCAGCGTGCCGTCGCCATAGTGGGCGATCCAGGCGTGGCGCGCCTGCGCGTCGACGGCCAGATGCACCGGCAGCGCGCCGCCCGTCGCATGCCGCGACAGCAGCGTCAGCGCGCCGTCCGTGACGCCGACATCGAAGGTCGCCAGCTCGTTCCCGTCCTCCAGCAAGGCGTGCAGACGCCGGCCGCCGTCGGCCAAATGCAGCCACGTCGGGCTGCCCGGCACGGCGGCCGCGAGACGCGCATGCACGCGGCCGTCGGCGGCGCGACTCAGCGCGTGGATCCCGCCGCACTGCGGCGCATAGCCGCCGGCATACGCGAAGGGCAAGCCCTCGGGCGAGGGGACAGGGCTCAAGGGTGTGGAGGGG
>SEFA01000141.1 GCA_004210455.1 Rubrivivax sp.
ACTACTACAACCACCACCGTATCAAGCTCAAGCTGAAAGGCCTGAGCCCGGTGGCATACCGAGCTCAGGCCTTGGGCGCCTAGCTTCTTAACTGTCCAACTTCTTGGGGTCAGTTCAATGAGCCGGCCTTTTTCATAGACGAAGGAAGGAGCGATCAAATGATCGCTGCCGCGATCAGGTCCGCGTCATCGTCGCCTTCAGCACGCTGCTGAGGAAGTCCAGGCTCTCGGCCAGGTGGGCGCGAGTCTCGATCGAGCCCTTGCCCTGAGCGGCGCGGAGGTCGCTCTGCAGCTGCACGGCGTGCAGGCGCAGCACCGCGTAGGCATCGGCGAACTGGCCCGAAGCCGCGCCGCTCTTCGTCAGGTTGGCCTGGATGCGGCGCAGGTACTCGCGCTGCAGGTTGCGGCGCAGCGGATCGATCTCCGCGCCCGTCTTCAGCTCGCTCCAGATCGAGGACTGGAGCGTGCCGTAGACCTCGCCGATCGTGATCAGGCCCTTGCGCTGCGACACCGGCACGTAGGCCGGCAGCTCCATCAGGCGGATCGCCGTCTGCGCCTGGAGCAGGCGGTCCAGCGAGCCCAGTTGCACCCGCGCCACCGCCGCCGGGATGTTCACGAAGCCCGCGCGCATGAACTCGACATAGTCGGTCGTGATCGAGGTCAGGAACTCCGGCTTGAAGCGGAAGCTGTCGGCGCTGAAGATGCCCTGCGCTAGGAAGCGCAGCGCCTCGCGCTGCTTGGCGGGATCGACCGGGCGCATCGCGGCGACCGACGAACCCGGCACGTCGCGGTGCGTGTACATGCCGCCGACGTACTTGCCCACCAGGTCCGACGCGCGCGCCAGCTGGTTGAAACCGCCCGCCAGCTGACGGCGCTGACGCAGCGGATCGTCGCCGGCTTCCGGCGTCCGGTTCTGCACGCGCGTCCACAGCTCCTGCGTCAGCTTGAGGCGCTTGCGTAAGTAGGCCATCGGGTCGTCGCCGAGGTCGAAGCGGTTGATCGTCGGATCCATGCCGTCGAACGGGCCGAAGCCGCCGGCGTCGGTGTCGTCCGCATAGGCGTGGCCGGGCAGCGTGTTCTGCGCCGCGACGCGCTTGAGCTCGGCCTCTTCCTGCTCCTTGGGCACCTGCTTGTAGGCGTACTCGATCGCCCAGTAGTCGTAGGTCCCCAGCGTGGTGTTGTTGTAGGTGGTCGGCGCTTCGCCCTCCAGCGGGATGTTGTACGCGTTGTAGTCCATCACCGAGGCCGACAAGCCGTTGGCGTCGGTCCAGGCCTTGTCCTTCAGCTGCGCCTGCGTCACCTGCGTGGAGGCCTTGAAGTTGTGCTTCAGGCCGAGCGTGTGACCCACCTCGTGCATGATCACGTCCTTGATCCGCGCCTGGATGAAGGCGTCGGCTTCCGGACTGTCCGGCGCGATGTCGCCGCGCGCCTCGAGCACGTCGAGCGCGAAGTCCATCTCGGCGGCCGCGTCATGCGCATAGGTGCAATAGGTCGCGTTACGACCTTCGCGCCAGCCCTGGTTCAGCGCGGCCAGCGCCTGCGCCTCTTCCGCCAGCGTCGACACCTGACCGCCGGCCAGACCGCGAGGCGCGTCTTCGGAAATGAACGCACGGCCGCCGCGGGCGAACACGTCGCTCATGCCGATGTCGGCGTCCAGGATCTCGCCGGTGCGCGGGTCCAGGTGGCTGGGTCCGATGGCGAAGCCCACGTCCGAACCGACGAACCAGCGGATCGACGCGTGCGACGCGTCCATGTTGTCCCAGTCCGCGTCATCGGGCTGCTGCTTCGCGACGACCGCGTTCTTGAAACCGATCTTCTCGAAGGCCTTGTTCCATTCCAGGATGCCGGCTTCAACCGCGGGGCGGTACTTCGGCGGGATGTTCTTGTCCATCCAGTAGGTGATCGGCTGCACCGGCTCGGACAGCGCCGCGGCGGGGTCCTTCTTCTCCAGGCGCCAGCGCGCGATGTAGTGGACGCGCGGATTGGGCCGGGCGTCGTCGCTCAGGTCGGTGAAGGACTCGGTGAAGTGGCCCAGTCGGCCGTCGGCGCGACGCGTGGCCATCTTCTCTTCCGGCAGCGCGCGGAAGTTGTAGACGAAGCCCATGAACATCGAGCGCGGATCCGGCAGCGCCTGCGGCGGCGTCGGCACCGGCACGGGCGGGGCCACCAGCGGCGGCGCCGGGATGCGCGGCGTGAAGTAGTGGACCTTGGCGTTCAGCGTCGTGAGCTGCGCGTCGGCGCGGGTCATCTCGAAGTACGAGTTGCCGCGATCGACGTTGTAGGGCAGGCGATAGGCCATTTCCAGGCGCGTGGACATGCCCGGGATGTCGCTCAGCAGCAGGCTGGCGTCGACCAGGAAGGCCTTGCGCTCGGGGTGGTCGGCGCTGGCGACCGGGCCGGCGGCCAGCAGGCTGGGCGAGAACGCCTCCTCGCCGGCACGCTTGCCGCCGCCCTCGGCGCGGAACGCCGTGTTCAGCGCCACCAGCTGGATCGAGTTGCCGACGCGGCGCCACTCGGCCAGGATCTCCGGGCCCATCTGACTGGCGTAGAAGCCGCGCTCGCCGATCGAGCTGGTGATGTTGATGGTGAACAGGAAGGGCTTGTTCAGCATCGCGCGCGGGATCTCCAGCCAGACCTTCTCGTCCTTGCGCAGGAGGGGGAACAGGCCGTCGTCGCGCTTGGCGTCGCGGCTGACTTCGGCGAACGGCTTCGGTGCGGTCGGATCGGCGGCGGGACGCGGCGCCGTCATCGGCGACGAGGCGCCCGGTTGGCCCGGCGCGCCGGAGGCGGCGCCGGCCGGCGCGGCGGCTGCCTGCGCGGTCGGCGCGGACGAAGCGGCGCCGGTCGGGCCGGTCGTGGCGCAGGCGGTGAGCAGCAGCGCCGCGGCGGCAATGGCCGTCAGTTGGATCGTGTCCCTGTGGATCATGGATCGATGTGGTCGTGGGTCCGTCCGCAATCGGCCGGACCGTGTTGAGAAAGCAGGCATCGCGGTCGTGTCGCCGCAGGGCCCCGGTGAAGCGGGCAATGTGCGGGGCCGGGGCCTGCGCGTCAATGCGCACTAACGAGTGCGCGGCCCTCGCGAGCCGTGTCCGTGGCGATGATCGCCCACGCCGACGGCGCCCCACCCGTGCCGGAAGTGACCCGACCACCCGGCGCAGGGGGGGCGCCTACACTGCCCGGCCATGAGTCCGCGTCGCACCCATCTCCTCTATCTGCACGGCTTCCGGTCGTCGCCGCGTTCGGCCAAGGCCTTGCGGATGGCGCGCTGGACAGCCGAACACCGTCCGGACCTGACGTTCGCCTGCCCGCAACTGCCGCCGTCACCGCGCGAGGCGATGGCGCTCATCGACTCGCTGATCCGGGATTGGCCGCGCGAGGCGATGGCGGTCATGGGGAGTTCGCTTGGCGGCTTCTATGCGACCGGGGTGGCCCAGCGCACCGGCGCCCGGACCGTGCTGCTGAACCCGGCGGTCGACCCGGCCCGGGACCTCGCGCACTACATCGGCGAACAGACCTGCTGGCAGGACCCCGAAGAGCGCTTCTTCTTCAGGCCAGCGTTCGTCGACGAACTCGTCGCGCTGAACGTGGGCGCGCTGGCACACCCGGAACGGATGATCGCGGTCATCGCCAAGGGCGACGAAGTGCTCGACTGGCGCGAGATGCACGCGCGCTACGCATCGTGTCGGATCAAGCTGCTGGAGGGCAGTGATCACGGCTTGGCCGACTTCGACGACTACCTGGACGAACTGACGGCGTTCCTCGGGCTCTGAAACGGACGGCAGGCCATGCGGCGGCCAAGGCGGCCATCGCGGCCATCGCGGCTATTTCCTCCGCCCCGTCGCCTTCAGCAGGATCAGCGTGACCAGTCCGGTGAGCAGGACGATCAATCCGACAACGACCCAGAAACCGTGGGGATGCGCCAGCAGCGGCAGCCCGCCGACGTTCATGCCGAACAGGCCGCTGATCAGGTTGATCGGTAGCGCCAGCACCGTCACCATCGTCAGCACATACAGCGTCTGGTTGTTCTCCTGCGCGACGCGCGCCGAAGTCTCGTCCTGCACCGCGCGGATGCGTTCCTGCAGCGCCTGGATGTCGCGCAGCACCAGCGCGAATTCCTCGCTCGCCTGCTGCAGCTGCTGCTTGTCCTGCTCCGCGACCCACTCCGGCGGATTCGACAGCATGCGCAGCAGCGCGCTCGGTTCCGGCGCGAGCAGCCGCTGCAGGCGCACCATCAGCCGGCGCAATGCGGCGACCTCGGACCCGTGTCCCGAATGGCGCCCGGCGAGCAGCGCGTCCTCGATGTCGTCGACGCGCTCGGTGGCCTGACGCACGATGCGCTGCAGCTCGTCGGCCTGGTCGCGCAGCAGATGGTCGAGCAGCGCGACGCTGGACCGCGGCCGATCCCCGCGCTTGATCGCCATCCGCAGGCGGTCGACCGAGCGCAGCGGCGCGCGCCGCACGCTCAGCACCAGGTGCTCGCTCACCTGCATCCACAGCGTGGAGACGTCGCCCACGTCGAAGGCGAAATCGAAGGTCACGTCGTTGAGCACGGCGAACAGGTGCTCGCCGACCCGCTCGATGCGCGAGGAGCGCGAGCCCTGCTGCTGCGCTTCGTCGAAGCTCTCGGCCAGCGCGGCGTTGCGGCGCAGCCAGGGCAGCGCGCCGGCATGCGCCAGATTCAGGTGCAGCCACAGGTAGCCGCCGTCCGGTTGCGACAGCCGGGCCTGCGCCTGCGCCAGCGTCGGCAAGGTCTCGGTGGGCCGGTCCGGATGGATCCAGAAGCCGCAGATCAGACCGTGCTCGTCCCCGCCGTAGGGGCCGGTCAGCGAGCCGGCCAAGGCACCTGCCAAGGAACCGGCCAATCCACCCGGGAGCTGCGTCGTGTCATTCATCGCCATCCGTCGATGGTAGATGCGCGATCGCTTCGCCCATGCGGACCCGCTCCCCGGTCTGCAGGCTCGCCGACAGGTCCACGCCCGGCGGCAGGAACACGATGATCGTCGAGCCCTGCTCGAACCAGCCCATCTCCTCGCCCCGGACGTGATCGTGGCCGACGTCGAAGCGATGCGGACCGGGATGGTCCGGGCGCAGCGTCAGGTCCAGCGCATGCAGGCGCAGGCTCGCGACCAGGATGGCCGCGACCGGCACCAGCGCGATCGGCGTGCCGTCGGGCAGCGTGCATTCGATGGCGGCGCGCACGTTGCGGCAGAACAGGCGCTCGACACGCTTGAGCGCGATCGGATTGACGTTCCACGTATCGCCCGCGATGTGGGTGACGCGCTGGATGCGCAGGTCGGCCGGCGCGTGGAAGCGGTGGTACATCGCCGACGTCAGCCGCAGGGTCACGTAGGTGCCATGGAGGTAGGGCGCGGCGCGCGCGGCGTCGCCGAACAGGTCGGCGATGCGGTAGTCCATGCCCTTGGCCTGGAGCGCCATGCCGCGCGTGACCGGGCCGTGCGCGCCGACGATGGCCTCGCAGGGACTGACGATCGTCGCTGGCGCCGGATCGACCGGTCGACGCCCCGGCTTCAGCCGGCGCGTGAACACGTCGCGCAGCGAGCGGTAGCCATGCGCTGGCGGCTCGGCCTCGCTCAGGTCCAGGTCGGTGAACATCCGCCAGACCGCGACGCTGAATCGCGTCAGCGCGGGGCTGTCGATCCGCGCGTACCAGCCCATGAAGCGCGTCAGCGCCAGGCGGGGCACGCGGTTGGTAAGAAGGAAGTTCAACTCCTCCTGCTGCGTCAGACGATCGCGCCAGCGGGCCAGTTTCATGAACGTGTCAATTGGGTCGGATACATATCTCCGCAATTTGCCAATGCTGTGTGACAGCAGAACGAGGCTCCGGAGGCCCATGCCCATGTCGACGACATTCTTCACCTTCGATCTGTTGCCCGTCGCCGCGGCCGCGGCGGGGTTGCTGGCGCTCTGCTACGCCCCGACGGCGGTGCGCCGGCTGCAGCTTTCGCGGGCGAAACACCCGTCCCTGGCGGGCCACTCGCGGATGGCGGTGCGGCTGGCGCGACTGATGCCGACGCAGCGTTTCGACGATGCGCACTTCTTCAGCGCGGACGACGCGCCCGCCGACATCGTCACCAAGCGGCGTTCCAGCTTCAGCGCGCTGTCGCACACGTTGAAGACGCGGCACGCGCGCAGCACCGCCGCGACGCAGTCGATGAAGCCGTCGCTGCCGGACCTGCAGTTCACCAGCAGCTACCGGGTGCCGCCCTCGTTCAGCCCGCTGGCGCAGCGCGAGCTGCCGCTCGGCCCGGTGATGGTCGCCAGCGACGGCCACTGGTTGACCGACCTCGACGGCGAACGCTTCATCGACCTGGCCGGCAGCTACGGCGTGAACCTGTTCGGCTACGCCTTCTATCGGCGCTGCATCGCCGAAGGCGCGGCGCGCGTGGATGCGCTGGGGCCGGTGCTCGGCGTCTACCACCCGCTGGTCGAGGACAACGTGCGCCGCATCCTGTCGCATGCGCGCATGGACCAGCTGTCCTTCCACATGTCGGGCACCGAGGCCGTGATGCAGGCGGTGCGGCTGGCGCGGTACCACACCGGCAAGACGCACCTGGTGCGCTTTTGCGGCGCGTACCACGGCTGGTGGGACGAAGCGCAGCCGGGCCCCGGCAATCCGCTGCCGGCCGAGCGGACCTACACGCTGCGCGACATGCACGAACGCAGCCTGCAGGTGCTGCACACGCGGCGGGACATCGCCTGCGTGCTGGTGAATCCGCTGCAGGCGCTGCATCCGAACAAGCCGGCGCCGGGCGACGGCTCGCTGGTCGACAGCTCCCGGCGCGCGTCCTACGACAAGGCCGCCTATGCCGACTGGCTGCGCGAGCTGCGCCAGGTCTGCACCGAGCGCGGCATCGCGCTGATCTTCGACGAGGTCTTCATGGGCTTCCGCCTCGGCGCTGGCGGCGCGCAGGCCTACTTCGGCGTGCAGGCGGACCTGGTGACCTACGGCAAGACGCTGGGCGGCGGCCTGCCGGTCGGCGTCGTCTGCGGCCGCGCGGCGTGGATGAAGCGCTTCCGCGACGAGCGCCCCGCCGACGTCTGCTTCGCCCGCGGCACCTTCAACACGCATCCGTACGTGATGGGTGCGATGTCGGTCTTCCTCGATGCGCTGGAGGACCCGGAGCGCCTGCGTCAGCTCGACGAGCAGGACGAGCAGCAGGACGGCCGGCGAGCGCGGCTGAACGCGGCGCTCGAAGCGGAGCAGCTGCCGCTGCGTGCGGCCAACATGTCGTCGATCTGGACGCTCTATTACACCGAGCCGTCGCGCTACAACTGGATGCTTCAGTATTTCCTGCGCGAGCAGGGCCTGGCGCTGAGCTGGGTGGGCACGGGCCGGCTGATCTTCAGCCTGGACTTCAGCGACGCGGACTTCGACGAGGTCCAGCGCCGCATCGTCGCCGCAGCCCGCGCGATGCGCGACGGCGGCTGGTGGAGCAACCCGGCACTGCCGACCAACAAGGCGATCAAACGCCCGTCGACCTACTCCTCAATCTCGCCAAGACGCGAAGCGGACGAAGAGCTGCCGAGGAAGAAAAGCGGCAATTGCGTCTGCAACAGTACCGCGAAGTCGAGGAACAACGGCGTGCATCATCCAAACAGGGCCAGGGGCAAGGTCAGGGTATTAGGGACGGCAATAGCATGGCTTCTCCCTGGGGGTATCAGGCGCCGCAGATGCCAGGATTGGATGTCCAGCAGCCGTTTGGGTCGAATGGGACTCGTAAAGTTCCCAGACCGCTGGCTGCGCCTTCGACCAAGCGGGA
>SEFA01000003.1 GCA_004210455.1 Rubrivivax sp.
GCGGTGGTTCAGACTCAGGTTGCGGCTTGAGAATCGGCTCGACAGTGGAATCGGTCGTCGACGTGGTCGGGAGAACGGGAGGCGCCTCGGGTGGAGTCACGACCACGGCGGGGATCTGCGTCAGCGGAATCTGCTTCGGCGGGATCGGGATCGACGGCGGCTTCGCAGCCGGCTCTGTTGCTCCTCCTCCTGAAGCGGCCGCAAGACCGGAGAAGGCCAAGACCGACGTTGTCCCCCAGGCCATGGCCTCCTCTTCCGATGCACCGTCGCTGCCGGCCTGTTCGGCGTGTTCGGCCTGTGGTGGAAGCGCTTGCTCAATGGGCTGCTCAGCGTGTTCAGATGCGTGATCCGCTTCGTCTTCGGCGCGTTCCTTCTTCCGGTGCTGCTTGCCCGGCTTCGTCGCGTTCTCCTGTCTCGCCGTCTTGCCCGTCATGCCGTCTTCCCAGGTTCAAACCGGAAAGTATCGAAACGACGCGGCGCGGCGGCACTCCTCAACCGTTGCCTGAGCTTCCTGCCGGCCGGCAGCTTGCGGCGGTGGCCACTCCCGGTTCCGGCGGTCCGGTTCACTGGCCGGTTGTCGATCTTCAATTTCTGTATTGACAGAAATTTCTGTCCGTATACATTCAACGCCATGGAACTCACCGATACCGCCCGACGTTTCGTCCTGCACTGGGGCGAGATGGGCAGCGCCTGGGGCGTCAACCGCACCGTGGCGCAGATCCACGCCCTGCTCTATTTCCACGGCCGGCCGCTCAACGCGGAGGAACTGGCCGAGACGCTGTCCGTCGCCCGCTCCAACGTCAGCACCAGCCTCAAGGAACTGCAGAGCTGGAACCTGATCCGCGTGACCCACGTGCTGGGCGACCGGCGCGATTATTTCGAGACGACCGCCGACGTCTGGGAACTGCTGCGCACCATCGTCCGCGAACGCAAGCATCGCGAGTTCGATCCGACCGTGCGCATGCTGTCCGACCTCGTCGAGGACAAGGGCTTCCAGGACGAATCCCCCGACGCCCAGGACCGCGTCCGCGAATGCCTGCGCCTGATGCAGACCTTGGGCGCCTGGTCGGAGGAGATGATGCGGCTCTCGCCAGCGACGCTGGAGAAGGTGCTCAAGCTCGGCGCCAGCGTGCAGCGTTTCGTGCGCGGCGACGGGACCTGATCGGGTCCCTTTTTTTGATCTCGAATTTCTGTCTCTACTGAAATATCAAACAGACGATCAACCGGGGAACCTCATGCCGCGATGCCGCCTGTTCCCTCAACCACAAGGAGTGATGTGATGACCCCCTGGACCCTGCCCCTCAGCCTGCTGATCGCTGCCGCCGCACCGTTGCTGGCCTTGCGCTACCTGCGCACGATCCTCCTGCAGGTGCTGACGATGATCTGCGACGCCCGCGGCGGCGCCGAATTCTGGTGGCGCGTGACCAATGTGCTGGCGCTGTGCGGCTCGGTGCTGCTGATGCTGACCTTCGGCAACGGCGACCAGCCCGACGTGAACTGGAGCGACTTCCTGCGCCGCACCTTGTGGCTGGTGACCGCCGGCATCTTTGTCAGCGTCGCCATCGTCGCGAACCAGGTCTGGTCGAACGTGCAGGCGATGCTCCGGGAGCGCGCGCGCGTGTCCGCCCCGGCGGCCGCGGCAGCCGGTTCCGTCACCGCTGCGGCCACGGCCGCCGCCCCGCACCCGTCGACAGCCGCGGGAGCAGCATCGTGAATACGGCAACGCCCCGATCGGTGCTGGTCTGCGGCGCCAGCGGCTTCGTCGGGCGACACGTCGTCCGGGCGTTGCGCGAGGCCGGACTCGCGGTCACCGCGGGCACGTCCCGCACGCAGGACTTCCAGCAAGACCTGACGCCCGAGGCCTGGCTTCCCCGCGTGACCGGCTTCGATGCCGTGGTCAACGCGGTCGGCCTGCTGCGCGACACGCCGCGCCGCCAGCTCGAGCCCGTGCATCACCAGGCGCCCGCCGCGCTGTTCGAGGCCTGCGCCCGCGCGGGCGTGGCGCGGGTGGTCCAGATCTCCGCGAACGGCGTGGCGCACAGCCCGACCCGCTACGCCACGACCAAGCGCGCCGCCGACGAGGTGCTGCTGCATCTGCGTGCGGAAGGCCGGCTCGACGCCACCGTGTTGCGCCCAAGCATCGTCTTCGGCCGCGGCGGGGCCAGCGCCGCGCTGTTCATGAACCTCGCGCGGCTGCCGGTGCTGGTGCTGCCGCGAGCGGCCGTCCAGGCCCAGGTGCAGCCGGTCGCGGTGCCCGACGTCGCGCTGGCGGTGCTGCGCCTTCTGCAGGACGGCGGTCCGGAGATCGTGACCGCCGTCGGACCGCGGGCGCTGCCGCTGGCGGCGTTCATCGGGGAACTGCGGCGCCAGCGCGGTCAACTCGGCCAGGGCGGCCTCCGCGGTCAAGGCGGCAGAGGGGGCCGAGGCGACCTGCAGCCAGCCCGCGTCATCCCGCTCCCGGACGCGCCGAGTCGCTGGAGCGCCCGTCTGGGCGACTTCGTCAGCGGGCAGCCCTGGAGCAGCGAAAGCCTCGCCCTGCTGGAGCAGGACAACATCGGCGACGCCGCCGCGTTCGAGCGCGTGCTCGGGCGGCCGGCGGTGCCTATCGAACAATTCGTGGAGGCTGCATGGGCATCGGACGTGTGAACTTCCGGCATCGCCGCACGCGCGTGGTCGCGCGCGGCGGGCTCATCGCGCTGTGGCTGGCCACAGGGGCGGCCAGCCTGATCGAGCTCGACGGCCGCAGCCGCGACCTGATGCTCGCCGCGCAGACGCCGGAGGCCTGGATCGCACCGGTCATCGTCGCGGGGGCGCTCGTCGATCTGCTGCTCGGCGCGGCGATGTGGCGCTGGCACCGGCGCTGGGTCTACCGCCTGGCGGGTGGGACGATGCTGCTGATGACGGCGGTCGCGACGCTCATCCTGCCCTCGCTGTGGCTGGACCCGCTGGGCTGCCTGACCAAGAACCTGCCGGTGGCGATCCTGCTGCTGATCCTCGACGAGGACGCACCGGCCTGAGAGAAAAACAATGAACACCTACCTCGTGATCAAGTGGCTGCACATCGTGTCGAGCGTGCTGCTGGCGGGCACCGGCTTCGGCTCGGCCTTCTACCTGTTCTTCGCGAACCGCAGCGGTTCGATCGCGGCGCAGGCCGTGGTCGCGCGGCTGGTCAAGCGCGCGGACCTGTGGTTCACGACGCCGGCGATCATCGTGCAGCCGGTCACCGGCGTGTGGATGGCGATGACGGCTGGGTGGACGCTGGACACGCCGTGGCTGGCGCTGTCGATCGCGCTTTACGTGATCGCGGGCGCATGCTGGCTGCCGGTGGTGTGGCTGCAGATCCGGCTGTCGCAGATGGCCGACGCGGCGCTCGCCGCGGGCCAGCCGCTGCCGGCGCTCTACTGGCGCTACGCGCGCTGGTGGGAAGGCCTGGGCTACCCGGCCTTCCTCGCGGTGCTCGTCGTCTTCTACCTGATGGTGAACAAGCCCGCGCTGTGGAGTTGAACGCACGACCCGCCCCCGGCTGTCCGGCGATTGCTGCCGCAGGACTCAACCGCCCCGGAGTTCGGACTTGCGCTCGATGATCCGGGACACCAGTCCGTACGCGACGGCCTCCTCGGCGGAGAGCCAGCGGTCGCGCCCGATGTCCTCGAGGACGACCTCCAGCGACTTCCCCGTCTCTCGCGCGATCGTTCGGGCGATGCGTTCCCTGGCCTTGATGATCTCGCGGGCCTGGATGGCGATGTCGCTTGCCGGTCCGCCGGCACCGCCGCTGGGCTGGTGAATGAGGAAACGGGTGTTGGGCAGGCAGTAGCGGCGCTCGCGCGGCACCGAGAGGTACAGGTGGGTGGCGGCGCTGCCGACCCAGCCGGTGCCGATCATGTTCACCGGCGCGGCGATGAAGCGCACGATGTCGTGGATGGCGTCGCCGGATTCGAGATGACCGCCCGGTGAGCTCACCAGCACGTCGATCGGATCGGCGCTCTCGGCGTCCAGGGCGATGAGTCGGCGTGTGACATCGGCGGCCAGCACATCGGTGACGGTGCCGAAGATCAGCAGCGTGCGGGCCTTGAAGGCCTTCTCCTCCAGGTAGGAGGTGCGCGGCTCGGTGACGCTGGACGGGGCGGCGGGGGTCGGATGCTCCATGGGGCGGTTCCTCGTGGTTGAACTGCTGCCTTGACGAACGAGCGGCGCCTCGCGTGACAGAGACGCCGCAGATGCCTTGTCGTCGCCTGTGGCAAGCTCTCCCCATGCACGACGACAGCGCTCATCCCCTCATCGATGCCGACCACCGCGGCCTGGTTCGCGCAGCCGCCCGCCTGCTGGGCCCGACCGACGCGGAGGACGCGGTGCAGGACGCCTATGTCCGCGCGCTGGAGGCGGCTCCGACGGAGCTCAACGCCGCGCAGGCCTGGCTGCTCACCGTGGTGCGCCACCTGGCCATCGATCGCCTGCGGCGACGGGACTGGATGCGGCAGTGGCTGGAGGCGGCGCACGACCAGCCGCCGGAATCGACGTCGACGTCAAGCTCGACATGGACTTCGACATGGCCCGTCTCCATGGCGCCCTCGGCGGAAGCGGTGGCGACGCTGGCGGAAGAAGTCGCGCTGGCGCTGCGACTGATGGCCTCGCACCTCACGCCGATGGACGGCGCCGCCCTCCTCCTGCACGAGGTGTTCGAGGTCGAACACGCGGAGATCGCCCGCGCGAATGATCAGTCCGAGGCGACCAGCCGTCAGCGCCTGCGCCGAGCGCTGGCGCGACTGCATCAGGCGGCTGCAGGCCCGGATGGACTGGCTGCGCGGCGGGCGGACGCCGAGCCGGAAGTCGAGCCGGACGCCGGTGAGGACGCCGTCTTCCGCCAATACCTGGAATGCCTGCGCCTGCGCGATCCGCGCGCGTTGTGGGCGATGCTCCGACAGCCGCCGATCAGCGCGATGGCGGCGGCATCCCCGACCGGATCCGCACCCGCCGGACCTGCCGCCAGCGGCGGCGCCGCGAGCGTCGTCCAGGTCGGCGGACAGCTCGGCCTGGCGCTCACGCTCGACGGGGTCACCCTGTGCGTGCTGCCGCTGGGCGTGCTGGGCGTGCTGGGCGTGCTGGGCGAAGTCTGCCCGACGCAGCCCGAAGCGGCCTGACGAAGCCTGACGAGGCCTACTCGACGATCAGCGTGTAGCTGACGGCTTGGGACATGCGCGGCAGCGCGCCGCCGAAATTGATCGTGTGCCGGCCGCGCGGCAGCGGCTTGAGCATCACGTAATAGCCGTTCGACGCCGTCGGGAAAAGCCGCGCCCCGCTGGGATGCCGGGCCCAGGCGTTGAAGCATTCCGGGCTGGCCTGCCGGTGGCGCTGGAGACCGTCGTAGCGCACGCCGTCCACTTCCAGCACCAGCATCTCGGCGCCATCCGTGACCCGCGCCGCCGTGGTCGAGATCTGCATGCAACTCCGCACGGCGCCGCCGTTTGGCATGACGACGTAGTTGATCAGCGGGAAGAACAGGTACTTGTCCGCCGGCACCCGGCAGGTGCGGACGGTGCGGGCCGTGCCGTAGGTGCCCGCGAGGAAGAACACGTCGCCCGACTGCCGGTTGCCGCACTGCACGCCGGAGCGGTCGGCGACGGGGCTGATGTCGTCCTCGAAGGACAGCGCCCATTCCCACCAGCGGCGCGACCATTCGGCTTGCGTCACCCAGCCCACCTGCTCGTCCGGCCCCAGCAGCGGCGAAGCCGGAGCCGCGGCGGCGGCTGGACTGGAGGCTGCGGGCGCTGCGGCGGGCGGGGCCGAGTCCGCAAGCGCACGGCCCTGACCCGCCATCGTCAAACTCGCCGCGGCAGCCAGCAGCGCCGCCTTCCCTCGCGCGGTCATCCCTCGTGCGTTCATCGTTCCGAGCTCCCTGGTATCTCCCTTGGATCGGGGCGCATTCTCGCTGTGACGGACGACCGCCCGGCATGACCTCCGCCACAATCCCGCCCCATGAGCTTCGAACCCACACCGATGCTGGACATGTCCGGCGCCGAGGCCAAGCGCGCCTCGTACGACACGCTGGTCGCCCAGACCCAGGCCCTGCTGCACGGCGAGCGCGACTGGCTCGCCAACCTGGCGCAGTTCTCCGCGCTGGTCTTCAACGCCGTCCCGACGCTGAACTGGGCCGGCTTCTACCTCGTCAACCCGAAGAACGACCAGGAACTCGTCCTCGGCCCGTTCCAGGGCAAGGTCGCCTGCGTGCGCATCGCCTTCAGCCGCGGCGTCTGCGGCGCCTGCGCGCGGACGCAGGAAGTCCAGCTCGTCGAGGACGTCCACGCCTTCCCCGGCCATATCGCCTGCGACGCGGCCTCGCGTTCGGAACTGGTGCTGCCCGTCGTCGCCGGCGGCGCGCTGCGCGGCGTCTTCGACCTCGACAGCCCCGAGCCCGCGCGCTTCGACGCGATCGACGCCGAAGGTTTCCAGCGCGCCGTCGCCGTGCTGGTCGCCGGCACGGACTGGTCCTGATCCCGATGCGCACGACGCTCTTCGCCTTCGCCGCGCTCGCCGTGCTCGGCGGGCTCTCGATGCCGCTGTCCGCCGCGGAGCTCAAGCTCCGTGTGCTGGAGACCAGCGACATCCACATGAACCTGCTGAACTACGACTACTACCAGGACCGGCCGGCCCAGGAGTTCGGCCTGGCCAAGACGATCACGCTGATCCACCGCGCCCGTGCCGAGGCGCCCAACAGCCTGCTGTTCGACAACGGCGACCTGCTGCAGGGCAACCCGCTGGGCGACGTCGTCGCGCGCGTCAAGCCGCTGAAGGCCGGGGACGTCCATCCCGCCTACAAGATCCTGAACCTGCTGGACGTGGACGCCGCCAACCTCGGCAACCACGAGTTCAATTACGGCCTGCCCTTCCTGCGCCAGGCCATCGCCGGCGCCAACTTCCCCTACCTCAACGCCAACGTGATGGAGGCCGACGGCCGCCGTCATGCGTTCACGCCCAGCGTGATGCTGGAGCGGACGATGCGCGACGAGACCGGCAAGGACCACGCGCTCAAGATCGGCGTCGTCGGCGTCACGCCGCCGCAGATCCTGGAGTGGGACCGTCAGAACCTCGCCGGCAAGGTGCGGGTGCGCGACATGGTCGACGCCGCCGCCGAACAGGTGGCCGACCTGCGCAAGCGCGGCGCCGATCTGATCGTCGTCATCGCCCACACCGGCATCGACAAGACCGAGCTGCCCAAGCTGTCCGAGAACATGGCCGCTCAGCTCGCCCGCGTGAAGGGCGTGGACGCGCTGCTGCTCGGTCATGCGCACACCGAGTTCCCCGGCCCCGGCTTCGCGGGTTATCCGGGCGTGGACCTGGCGAAGGGTCGGCTCTACGGCACCCCGGCGGTGATGCCCGGACGCTGGGGGGACCACCTCGGCATCGTCGATCTCACGCTGAAGCAGACCGGCAAGACCTGGCACGTGGCGGACAGCCAGTCCAGCCTGCGCCCCATCTTCGATCGCGCCGCGCGCAAGCCGCTGGTGGAGGCAGATGCCATGCCGGCCGCCGTCATCGCCACCGAGCATCAGGCGACGCTGGACTACGTCCGCAGCCAGGTCGCGGTGGCGGACCAGCCGATCCAGAGCTACTTCTCGCAGGTGCTCGACGGCACCGCGGTGCGGCTGGTCGCGCAGGCGCAACTGGCCTATGCGCTCAAGGCGGTCCAGGGCACGGCGCTGGAGAAGCTGCCCATGCTCAGCGCCGCCGCGCCGTTCAAGTCCGGCGGCCGCCAGGGCTGGACGCAGTACACCGACATCCCGGCCGGTCCGGTCGCGATCAAGCACGTCGCCGACCTCTACGTCTATCCGAACACGATCAAGGTCGTGAAGCTGAGCGGCGCCCAGGTGCGCGACTGGCTGGAGATGTCCGCCGGGCAGTTCCGCCGCATCGATCCGCAAGGACCGGCGCGGCAGGACGTCGTGGACACGAACTACCCGAGCTTCAACTTCGACATGATGCTGGGCCAGGACGGCGCGCTGCGCTACGAGCTCGACCTGACGCAACCGGCGCGCTTCGACAAGGACGGCAAGCGCGTCGGAGACGGCCGGCGCGTCGTGAATCTCACCTGGCGCGGCCAGCCGCTGGACGAGCGCGCGGACTTCCTCGTCGTCACGAACAACTACCGCGCCTACGGCGGCGGGCACTTCCCGGCCCTGACGGCGGACAAGGTCGTCGTCGATGCTCCGGACGAGACGCGGGAGTCCCTCGCCCACTTCCTGGCGGCCCAGCCGTCACTGAGCGCGGCGGTCGCGACCTCGTCCTGGCGCATCTGCCCGGTGCCGGGCGTGGCAATGCAGTTCGTGTCCGGCAACGGCGCGACGGCCCACCTCAAGGACACGCCGCAGGTGACGCGGGTCAAGGACAACGGGGACGGGTCGTCGCTGTTTGAGTTGAGGCCCTGAGCAGAGCGATCTCAAGCCTGAACCGCAACACCGGGTTATTGGCTGTATCGATTCAATCGAAGATTTCAGAGTACCAATATGCGACCGGACTTCGAAACCAGTCCGAGAACTCCGCACGGTCAAACTGAGCCAACTGGCGCTTTTCGATGCCGTATCGATGAAAAAGCGCTAGCAAATCTCTCAGAGCATCCTCATCGAGAGCTTCTAGTCGGACTGTAATGAACACCGTAAGACCACGTCCTTCGAAGTTCACCACGCAAGGCAGATCGCGGAGCCATTTAAAAAAAACCGCCTCATCGTATTGCGAGTAGAAGCGCACACCTGTCGCCTCAAGCAAGATCTTTTTTACCTCGGTCATCGCTGTGTTCCACCTGGGTAAACATTGACATAACCTCCTCCGGGAAGCTGCACGTCCCAGTGAGGACCACCGTGCGCCAAGTCCCCTTGACCTGTCGGCACCCAAACATTCCCCTTCGAGTCGCGCCAGCCGTAGCTCGTCGTAGTCGAAGCTCTGGTTCATCGCCTGCGCAGTCACCGTGAACTTGTGAGCCCGTCACCGCATAGCAAGCCTGGCTCATGGACGCGCTTCTAGCCGCAGAGCCCGGTGGCAAGGGGGATGGACGCTGTAAAGACGATCTGAAAAAGACCGTCGGAGCCGTCATTGCAACGGCTTGAAAAAGGCGTCAGGAAACGAAGCTGAACGAGCGCGTCGGGCACGCGAAAGTGGAGTCGACCAGCGGGCGACGCGCACCTCATCGATCGACCTTTTCCATCGAATCCGAGGCTGGCCAGTCCTCGTCGGCTTGCCAACTCAGACAGTCATCCGAGGGCAAATCAAGTTTGTTCAGCACACCCACGCCGTGGAAGTATGTGCACTCGGAGGCATCCAGATGCCGGAGTGCATCCAGCGCTTCTGCCCTGCGATCCTTCACCGTAAGGAGGAAGGCAATATTGATTGCGGACACGCTGAAGTAAGACCCTTCACCCCTGGCCGACCGAAGCAACCAGCACCCTCTGCAAGATGCCGATCGCCTGCATGAAGCCAAAAATCCGCCAAGACAAAACGCGACTCAAAGATAGAAACCCTATTCTCCCGGCAATTTTCCAAAATCATTCTTCAATTCAGTTGAAGCACCTTTCGTCAATAGAAAATCAACAACTTCCTGATGCTTGCCATCATATGCATAGTGTAAAGCCGTGCTCCCCATATCTCCCGCCTTATTTATAGCCATGCCAGCATCAATCAAGGACGAGATCGTCTCCAGATCACCAAGTTGCGCAGCAATGTGCAGTAGACTATCCCCTCCAGAATCCACATAAGTGAGCGGATCAATTGGCTCGTTCGGGTCACTTGAACCATAATTAACAAGATAATGATATTTATCTTGAATTTTTTTAACTACCTTTGAATCAGTTTTCATGGGCATGTACATCCAGGTGTGTTTCTGATCTTTGCTTCGATATTCTTAATTGCATTGCCTGATTGAATAATAGCTTCGGGGTGGTGCGCACCCCATTTTGCGTCCCATGCCATTCGCGCCGCAAGCAACGCCTTCTCGCGCGCCAATTGCCACTTAAGTTTTTCACACGGATTCTGATTCGGGGGTGGTGGCTGATTGTACGCATCCTTATATGCCTTATGCTCCGCAGCGGCAGCCGGGTCTGTTACGCGTGGGGGCTTTGTTGCCATCGCCATCCAATCCGGCCAAACTACTCCATCCCAATTCCATCTCGGCAAGAGCGGGCTCGGCTTTGTAAAATCGGATTCCGGCGTGACCGGCCTAGAATCATCAGGGTTACTTACTGGCGGTGGCGGTGGTGGGCAGACCCCATTAACACATATTCGCACTCCAGGCGCCAAACCCAATCCATCGACGGAACCCAAGGGATTTGCGCTTACATATGAGTATGTATTTATGCCGCCATCCAGCCCAATCGGATCACTCTGAACATACCTCCCCAACGTCGCGTCATAGTCCCGGAAATAGTTGTAGTGCAGTCCCGACTCGCTGTCGAAGAACTGCCCGGGGAAGCGCAGGTTGAAGACCACTTGCGCCAGACCCGCTGGCGCCTGCTCCGGCTGCCCCGTCCCGAACGGCTCGCTGATCCACCTCCACCGCGCAGCGTCGTTCTTGTCCACCAGCAGTCGCGGCGTGTTCAAGTGATCGGTGTACACGAGCAACGGCAGCGGTGCTGTAACCGTTCCCGAGATTACCGCCACCGGCGTATCCCCCAGCCACACGTACTCTTGCACCGGGCCCGTCGCGTTGTACTCGCCGAGCAGGTGCCCGTCCTGGTCGTACGCGAAGTTGCGCAGTCCCGCGCTGTTTTCCTTGCGTACCCGCTGGCCACCGGCGTCGTACTGGTAGGTCGTTGTGAGACCCGATCTGCTCAGCGTGCCCAGCCGGTTGTCCAGCCGATACGTCGTCGTATAGGCCATTCCCGTGTCGCTCAGCGTGTTGCCGGCCGCGTCGTAACCGAAACCTCGCGCGGGATTGGAGATGCTCGTGAGCCGGTTGCTGGTGGTCGCGGTCGTGTAGCCGCGCGACGCGCCGTTGATCGCCACACTCGTCCGATTGCCGTTGGCGTCATACGTGATCGCCCAAGAATTGGCAGGCGTGATGATGCTTGTGAGCCGGCCCAGTTCGTCGTAGCCGAAGCTCTGGTTCATCGCCTGCGCGGCTGCGGTGGATTGACCGGAGGTCGCATCCAGGTGCGTGTAGCTGACGATGCGATCCGCTGCGTCGTAGGTGATGTCGCGCACCACCGCGCCTAACGGGTATCGCACCAGGCGGCCGTACTGGTCGAACACGCGCTCCTGCAGCTTCGTCCCGCTGGTCATCTGCATCTGCCAGCTGCGCACCGGGCCGAACGGCTCCCACTGGATGTCGCTGATCAACGGCTGCGCGGTGCCCGATGCATTCGGCGCCAGGCTCATGCTCACCGGCAGGCCGGCGTCGTACTGGATGGTGACGACGCGACCCGACGGGTAGGTGATCCGGTTGACCCGTCCGGCGTCGTTGTAACCGTAGCGCGTGGTGAGCACCGTCGTGCCCACGGTCTGGATCGCCGTGATCAGCCGGCCCTCCGGGTCGTAGCCGTACTTGGTGTTGCCCGACGGACTGGTCGCCGTCGTCAACCGCCCGACGCCGTTGGTGAAGTCCCCGCCCGTCTGGTCATACGTCCACGCGTAGTTCAGCGCCGTCTGACCGCTCTGCGTATAGATCGCCGAGGACAGCCGATTGAGCGCGTCGTAGGTGTAGGTCCCCTGCACATTGCGGCTGTCGATGCGCGTGAGCAGATTGCCGTTCGCATCGAAGGTGCTGTTGGCTGTCCCGGTGTCAGGGCTTGCCAGTTGCGTGAGGTCGCCCAGCCCGTTGCGCTGATAGCTCGTCACCAGGTTGCGGGGATCCGTGACATCCTTGAGCTGATCGATGCCGTCGTAGCCCAGCTTCGTCACGCCGTTGCGCGCGTCCGTGCTGGTCTTGACACGGTCCAGCTTGTCGTACGCGTTGGTCGTCGCGAAGTTGAAACCCGAGATTCCCTTGGCCCTGATGACCTTGGTCGGATTGCCGTTGGCGTCGTACTCGTAGTCCGTGACCGGAGCCGGAGAGACCGGCGGAGGCGGCAGCGTCTGCGCGTGGGCGATCGGCCCGATCAGCCCGGATAGCAAGCCTGCGATAAGCGCGAGCTTGCTCCGGCGCTTCGAAGTCGAAACCCGAGGGGCGCCAGTGACGTTGTGCATCTACCCCAGCCTTGAGGGGATCACTGGAGCGTCATCAGGGTCAGGTATTGCTCTCAGCGTCGAGCGTTCAGAAACGACAACGGCCGCTTGAAGCGGCCGTTGGTCAGGAGGGCGGACAGATCAGACGTGGATGTCCAGCAGCGCGCCCTCGGCCCGCAGCTGCGTCTGCAGCACCCGAAGGTTGCCGACGAAGGCATAGGTCGCCGATTTCTGTTCGACGATGTCGGCCGCCAGGTCGGCGCCGGGTTCCGGCAGCTTCTCGACCTTCGTCGTCACGCCGTTGCCGTCCTGGGCCGTCTGGGCTTCGATGCGCTCGCGGCGATAGCCCGGCGTGGCGACATTCGCGACGTTGTTCGCCGAGGCGCGCAGGCGCTCGTTGGCGGCGGAGATGCCGGACAAGGCGGTCGACAGGCTGACGTTGGACATGGCGTGCTTCCCAGGATCCCGGCCTCAAGCGACCGGTCTTCCCGCCGTCATCGGCACTTTCCGGGCGATCTTTAGAAAAGAAATGGATTCCCCGACCAATTCTTTCGATCGACCGTCCGGACATCGCCCAAAACCTGTTGCGGATTCGCCGACCTCCCCCTTTCGGGTCGGGTTAACGAGAAGCTCATCCAGATAATGAGAGTAATTCTTATCTGCGAACTCTTCTCAACGTCATGTCGTCTGCTGCCTTCCGACCCGTCCTCGCGCCGCTGGCGCTCGCCCTGACCGCCGCATTGCACGGTGGCGCATTTGCCCAGTCGGCCCCGTCGGCGCCGCAAGCCCCTGAAACGGCGGCGTCGGCGGCGAGCGCCACGACCCAACTGCAGAAGGTCGTCGTCGAAGCCAGCGCGGACGCGTCGCGCGGCGGCCTGATCAAGTCCTACGCCGGCGGCCAGGTCGCGCGCGGCGGCCGGGTCGGCCTGCTGGGCAACCAGGACATCATGAGCACCCCGTTCAGCACCACCTCCTACACCAACGAGCTGATCCAGAACACGCAGGCCCACAGCGTCGGCGACGTGCTGCTCAACGACCCCGGCGTGCGCCTGGCGCGGGGCTTCGGCAACTTCCAGGAAAGCTACTTCATCCGCGGCTTCATCCTGAACTCCGACAGCGTCGCCTACAACGGCCTCTACGGCCTGCTGCCGCGCCAGTACATCTCGGCCGAACTCTTCGAACGCGTGGAAGTGCTGCGCGGCGCCTCGGCCTTCCTCAACGGCTCGACGCCCAACAGCGACGCCATCGGCGGCTCGATCAACCTGCTGCCCAAGCGCGCACCCAGCCAGCCCCTGACACAGATGACGGTCGGAAGCGCCAGCGGCGGGCAGACCATCCTGGCGGTCGACGTCGCCCGGCGCTTCGGCCCGGACAACGCCACCGGCGTGCGCGTCAACCTGGCCTCGCGGGCCGGCGACACCAGCGTGGACAAGGAAAGCGTCAACCTCGGCATGGCCTCCGTCGGCCTTGATTGGCGCGCCCGCGACGTGCGCCTGTCCGCCGACATCGGCTACCAGGACCACAAGCTCAAGCGCACCCGCACCAACGTCACGCTGGGCGCGGCGGTCACCGCGGTGCCGGCCGCGCCGGACAGCGAGGCCAACTGGGCCCAGTCCTGGACCTACTCCAACGAGCGCGACCTCTTCGGCACACTGCGCGGCGAGGTGGACCTGGACCGCTGGCTGCAGCCCTTGCTGGGAAGCGGCTGGACCGCGTGGTTCGCGGCCGGCGCGCGCAGCAGCGACGAGGCCAACTCGCTGGCCAATCTCTCGCTGACGAACGCCGCGACCGGCGCCGGCACGACCTCGCGCTTCGACAACACCCGCGAGGACCGCGTCCGCACCGGCGAAGTCGGCCTGCGCGGCCTGCTGACCACCGGCGCGGTGAAGCATGAGCTGGTGGTGTCGGCGAACGCCTTCCGGCTCGACAAGCGCGCCGCTTTCGGCGTCTCCACCACGGCCGCCACGCCGCGCCTGATCCCGAGCAGCCTCTACGGCGAAGGGGCCGCGCCGCTGCCCGCGCTGATCTCCGTCAGCAACCGGCTGGAAGATCCCGCCACCACCGGCATGACCCGCCTGCGCAGCGTGGCCATGGCGGACACGCTGGTGATGCTGGACGACGCGCTGCGCATCACGCTGGGTGCGCGCCACCAGTCGCTGGACCTGCGGACCTACGCCTACAACACCGGCGTGCCGGGTGCGCCGTACGACCGCAGCAAGACCAGCCCGATGGGCGGCGTCGTGTTCAAGTTCAGCAAGTGGCTCTCGGTCTACGGCAACTACATCGAGGGGCTGACGCAAGGCGACTCGGCGCCGTCGACCGCGACCAACGCGATCGGCAAGGTGCTGGATCCCTACCTGTCCAAGCAGAAGGAAGTCGGCATGAAGGTCGACGGCGGTCGCGTGGGCGGCGGGCTGGCGTTCTTTTCCACGGCCAAGCCGCGCGGCGTCGTGACGAGCACGCTGGGCTTCGAAGCCCAGGGCGAGGACCGTCACCAGGGCATCGAGCTGACCGCCTTCGGCGAGCCGATGGCCGGCCTGAAGCTGCTGGGCGGCCTGACCTGGCTGGACGCCGAGCAGAAGAGCACCGGCGTCGCCAACACCGAGGGCAAGCGCGTCATCGGCGTGCCGCGCACGATGCTGAACCTGGGCACCGAATGGAACGTGCCGGGTGTGCAGGGGCTGTCGCTGGATGCGCGCGCGATCGCCACGGGCAGCGTCTACGCCAATGCGACGAATACGTTGAGCGTGCCGGGTTGGGGTCGCGTGGACATCGGCGCGCGGTACGCGATGGACGTCCGCGGCCACCTGGTCACCTTGCGTGCGCGCGTCGACAACGTCGCGGACCGAAACTACTGGGCGTCCTCGGGCGGTTTCCCGAACAGCGGCTACCTGGTGCTCGGCTCGCCGCGCACGGTCAGCGTGAACGCCTCGTTCGAGTACTGAGCCGGACCGATCTCCCGATCACCATGCCCCCTCTCACGAGGGCATCGCTGCTGATGGGCCCGGAATAGGGCTTGAGGGTCCTGGAGGGAGCCCTCATGCCCTGTGATGGGCCGCGCCTGGCGTTGCGAAGTTGGGGGGCCTCACGCCCCTGCCAGTTCCTCGTAGCTCCCGCTCGAGATGAACACCCGGACCGAGTCTCCGCCGGCGGCCTTGGCTTCGGTGCAGGCCAATTGCCCGGCACCGAGCACCGCATCCACGGTATCCAGCGAGGTCTGCAGCTGCACCACCCCGAGGCTCGCCTTCACGCGCGCACGGTGCAGGCCCCAGCGCAGCCGGTAGCCGGCGATGGACGAGCGGATCTTCTCCGCGACGATCTGGGCGTAATGCTGGTCGCAGTCCGGCAGCAGCACGACGAAGTGGTCGTCCTCCAGCCGCGCCACGGTGTCGGACGCCCGCACCTTGGTGATCAGCATCTGTCCGAGTCCGTACAGGAAGTGGTCGGCGACCTCCGCCCCCATGCCCTGCTGGATCTCGCTGAACTTGTCGACGTCGACGAACAGCACCGACACCGGCTCATGCCGCCGGCTGCCGACGTGCTCGGCCAGACGGCGTTCGATCTCGCGGCGGTTCGCCAGTTCGGTGACGTCGTCGTGCTTGGCCGACCAGGTCGGCTGCAGCCGCTGCTGGCGGGCGGCGGTGACGTCCTCGAGGATCCACATCGCCTCGCCGGCCGGCTGTTCCCAGTGCACCGGCGTCGCCTGCAGCCGGCCCCAGAAGCGCGAACCGTCGCGGCGGACGAATTCCACCTCCTCGTCCAGCGGGCGTCCCGCGCCGAAGGCGGTGCCGATGCGGACCTGCAGCGCCTGATGGGCCGAATCCGACACCACCGAGGCGCGCTGGTCGGTGCCGGTCAGGTCGGTCTCGTCGCCGTGGCCGAACAGGTGGTTGAAGTGCTCGCTGACCACCTCGAACTTGCCGGCGGCCACGAAGGCCACGGCCAGCGGCGCCCGCACCAGCATCGCCCGCATGCGGGCGGCGGTCGGATCGGCGGCGTCGTGTTGGGATTGCATGTCGTCTCCTGGCGTATGCCGAAGGTGTACCCGTTTTGGCCCGCGCTGCAAAGCCCGGAAAGGACCCGGTTCCCGGGCCTCGTCAGACAACGGCCCCGCTTTCAGGGGGGCGGCGGCGCGATCTGTTCGGCCCAGTCATAGAGCGCAGAGAGAATTTCTCCAGCGCGCTCGTCTTCCGACTCCTCAGCCGTCTGGGCCAGAGTATCGATGCGCTCGAAGAACGCTTCCAGCGTCTGCGCCCCGCCCTCGCCGCCGTACAGGCGGGCGGCGCGGTGCTGTTCCCAACGCGAATGCTCTTCACCGGTCAGGCTGTCCGGGAAGTTGCGCGCGCGGTAGCGGAACAGGATTTCCTCCAGCCGGGCATCCTGGAAGTCGACCTTGCCCTGCGCGACGCGGTCGGCCAGCGCCTCGGGCGACAGCTCACGCAGGCGCTCCAGCGAACGGCGGTCGTCGTTCGACACGAAACCGCCGTACAGGTCCTCGTCGACATCCACGCCGCCCTCGCCCGCCGGACGCAGGAACACCTGCGACCAGAGCCGCGACAACTCTCCGCCACGCGCGGCCAGCGTCTGCGCATGCGCCTGCCCCTGCGCGAGGTCCAGGCCCCAGCGCGCCGCCATCTCCGGCGAGAGGATCTTCATCGACGCGATCACGATCGGCGACTTGTTGACGTGGATGGTCTTGATCGGCAGCCGGGTCACGCCCTCGGGGAGCAGCTCCTGCTTCGTGTACATCCGCACCCGGATCGCCTCGGCGTCCAGCGCGAACAGCTCGGCCGGGTCGCTGCCCAGGTCCCAGACGATCAGCTCGTTCTTGTTGGTCGGATGCGGCGCCAGCGGCCACACCAGGGCGATGCAGCCGCGGTCCGTGCCGTACATGCCCGACACGTGCAGGAAGGGCCGGTTCGTGCCGATCTCAGCCCAGACGGCGTCCTTGCGGCGCAGCTTCAGGCAGAAGTCCCACAGCCGCGGCTGCTTCTCCTTGATCAGCCGGGCCAGCGCGATCGTCGCGCGCACGTCGGACAACGCATCGTGCGCCGCCTCGTGCGCCAGGCCGTTGGCGGCGGTCAGGTGCTCCAGCTTGAAGGACGGCCGGCCGTCCTCGTGCTTCGGCCACTCGATGCCTTCCGGGCGGAGCGCGTAGGCGCAACGCACGACGTCCAGCAGGTCCCAGCGCCCGCAGTCGTTCTGCCATTCGCGCGCGTAGGGATCGATCAGGTTGCGCCAGAACAGGAATCGCGTCACCTCGTCGTCGAAGCGGATCGTGTTGTAGCCCAGCCCGACGGTGCCGGAGCGCGACAGCTCGGCGTGGATGTCGGCGGCGAAACGGTGTTCGACCAGCCCCTGTTCCGCGCAGGTCTGCGGCAGGATGCCCGTCAACAGGCAGGACTCCGGATCAGGCAGCGAGTCCGTGGGCGGCTGGCAATAAACCATCAGCGGATCGCCGATCTCGTTCAGCTCGGCGTCGGTGCGGATGCCGGCGAACTGCGCCGGCCGGTCGCGGCGCGGCACGCGTCCGAAGGTCTCGTAGTCGTGCCAGTAGAAGGTCATCTCATGCATGGGGCGGGACGATACCTCAGCGGACCGGGTGCGCGGGGCGGCGACCGGCCGGATCCGACCCGCGCCCGGGGCCCCGTCAGCGCTCGCCGCGAGCCCCGGGCGGCGGTGCCGATGATTCGCCGGTCTCGAGCAGCACGCCCTCGACGAACTGCTCAACCACGGGACCGTACCGGCCCGCAGGGGTATTGTCGCCGCGGAAGGTGTTCAGATGGCCCGCCCGAACGGGATCGACCAGACCGTGCTTCTTGTTGGTCAGCAACAGGAGGTAGCGACCGCTCGCGAAGTCGAGGACGGCGCATTGGCCGGTCCAGCCGGTATGTGCCACCACCTCGCCGGGTTGGCGATGCCGCGGCAGCAGCTTGCGGAACAGGTGGGAGGTCGCCTCGGTCGGCAGCCGCCAACCCAGCGCGAAGCTGCGGTCCAGGTTGAAGGTCTCGCGGAAGAGCGCCACGGTCTCCGGCGAGTACAGCGTGAAATCCCCGTGGCGCCCGCCGTTCAGCATCAGGCGGCACAGTCTTCCGAGGTCCGATGCCGTCGAGAACAAGCCCGCATGGCCGGACACCTCGCCCATCGCGTGGAAGGCCTTCTCGTCGTGGACCTCGCCTTGCAGCGTATGGGTCCGGATGCCGGGGAAGCTCACTTGTCCGTCGCGGGTGTTGCCACAGCGTTCGGAAGCCATGCAGTCACGTGCCGCAAACCCGTGCCGCAGCGGCTGGTAGCAGGTGCGCGACAAGCGCATCGGCGCGTAGATCCGTGCCGTCGCCGCGTCGTCGAGGCGCTGTCCTGTCACCCTCTCGATGACGGCCCCCAGCGCCATGAAGTTCAGGTCGCTGTAGGCCGTGCGGGTGCCCGGCAGCGCGTCCATCGTCACCCGGCCCAGCAACTGCATGGTCTTCGTCCGATCCAGCGAATAGAGATCGCCGGCGCGCGCCGGATCGTGAAAGGCCACGCCGTCGGGGAATGCGGTGTGTCCCATCAGGTCGCGCAGTCGGATATGGCGCTTGTCGCCCGTGTCCAGCGCGGGCAGGTAGCGGGCGACGGGATCGTCGATCCGGAGCGTCTGGTCGTCGACCAGCTGATGCATCAGCGGCAGCGTCCCGAAGACCTTGGTCAGGGAGGCCAGATCGGCCATCGAGTCCGCGTACATCCGTTCCGGCTCCGGCCGCAGCACCATGCCGTCATAACGTCGCTGGTATCCATACGCGCGCTCGTCCGTCGTGCGGTGGCGGTCGCCGACATGCAGCACCGCGCCCGCGAGGCCTTCAGACAGGCTATTCCGGACCGTCGTTTCCATCGCTTCCATCGTCGGGAACGGCGCGGCACGGGCGTACATGATTTCTCCTGGCAATAAGGCGCCGCTGAGTGCCGCCACGCCGCCGCGGAGACCGTCCGGAAAGCCGTCGTCGTCGCTTCGTGGATACTGCGGCGCGATTGCCTTCCGACAACCCGACGCCGTCCCCGGATTCCGATGCCGCTCAGCCACCTGCTCCTGTGCCTGTCGATTGCCGCCGCCCTGCTGCCGGTGCGCGCGCCCTGGCCCTGGCTGTCCCTGCTGATCATGGCGGTCACCGCCGGCCTGGTGCACGGGCAGCTCACGATCGCCGCGATGGTGCCCGTGGCCGCGCTGGCCGCCCTCGCCTGGATGGCGATCGAGGCTCGGCACCGTCCGCGCCGCGAGGCGGTGCTGATGCTGCTGATGCTGGTGATCGGCTTCGCGCTGGCACTGCACCTGCTGCCGGGCTTCCTGAATCCGACCTACCTGGCCACGACCTCCGACGCGAAGCCGCCGACGCTCAAATACCTGAATTTCGACAAGGGCGTCGCCGGCATGCTGATGCTGGCGGTGCTGGCCTCGCAGCAGCGCCGGCGGTCCGAGGGGGGATCCCCGCTTCCTTCGGCCGGCCTGCCGGGCCGGGCGCTCTGGGCGGTGCTGGTCGCGACGCTCGCCCTGCCCTGGCTGGCGGCCGCGATCGGCGGCCTCGGCCAGCCGACGCTGCGCTGGCCGGACAACGCGGGGCTGTTCCTGGCGACCAACCTGTTCCTGACTTGCGTGGCCGAGGAAGCGGCCTTCCGCGGCGTCATCCAGGGCCTGCTGGCGCGCCGCCTGGGCACCGACCTGCGCACCATGAACGGCTGGCTGCCAGTGCTGCTGGCCGCCCTGCTGTTCGGGCTGGCACATGCCGCCGGCGGCACCGCCTACGTGGCGCTGGCCATGCTGGCCGGTCTGGGCTACGGTCTGGCCTACACGCTGAGCGGACGCATCGAGGTGGCCATCCTGCTGCACTTCGCGCTCAATGCGCTGGTCTTCCTGACCTTGAACCTCGGGCACGGTTGATGCCCTGCCGGCCAGATCCCGCCATGTCCTCCACCGTGGGTCGGCCGTGTGTCTTCTGTGTACGGATTGTTGCCGTGCGCACCGGGCCCGGGACAGCCCCGGATGTCTGACGATAATCCGCCGACCTGAACTCGTGCGCCCCGCATGCAGCAGATTGCCCAATTCGCCCGCAACCTCGCCCGCGCCCTGGCCGGTTTCTTCCTGGCGCTCTGGCGCCGCACGGCGCCGCTGCGCGATTCGCTGCGCCAGCTGCCCACCTGGAAGCGCATCGCCGTCTGGTCGGGCGCCGGCCTGCTGGCGCTGACGCTGCTGGTGGCCGGCGCGGCCGCCGTGATCTGGCCAGGCCTGCCCGACCTCGACCGGCTGACCGACTACAACCCCAAGCAGCCGCTGCGGGTCTACTCGGAGGACGGACAGCTGCTCGCCGAGTACGGCACCGAGCGCCGCAGCTACCTGCCGCTGGAACAGATCCCCAAGCAGATGCAGCAGGCGCTGCTGGCCGTGGAGGACGCCAACTTCTACGACCACCAGGGCGTCTACGTGCCGGGCATGCTGCGGGCGTTCTGGGTCAACCTGTTCTCGTCCTCGCGCAGCCAGGGCGCGTCGACCATCACGCAGCAGCTGGCGCGCGACCTCTACCTCACGAAGAAGAAGCTCTACACCCGCAAGGTCGTCGAGATCCTGCTGGCCTTCAAGATCGAGAGCCAGTTGTCCAAGGACAAGATCCTCGAGGTCTACATGAACCAGATCTACCTGGGTCAGCGGGCCTACGGTTTCGAGGCGGCGGCGCAGGCCTACTTCGGCAAGTCGCTGAAGGAGCTGTCGACGGCGGAGACGGCGATGCTGGCCGGACTGCCGCAGAGCCCGTACCGTGCCAATCCGATCACCAACCTCAAGCTGGCGCAGCGCCGCCAGGCGACGGTGCTGATGCGCATGGTGGACGTCGGCATGATCACGCCGGAGCAGGCCAAGCAGGCCAGGGAAGAGCCGCTGAAGCTGCGCACCGTGCAGGACCAGCGGCTGCCCTACGGCCAGTACGCGACGGAGATGGTGCGTCAGGTGGTGCACGCCCAGTACGGCGAGGACGCCTACAACCGCGGCTTGCGGGTGACGACCACGCTGCGCATGGACGACCAGATCGCCGCGTACAAGGCGCTGCGCCGCACGCTGATGGACTACGAGCGCCGCAAGGCCTGGCGCGGTCCCGAGGGCGACGTCGACCTGCCCGAGGGCATGGACGCGCAGGAACAGGACACGGCGATCTCGCAGGTGTTCAACGAGCATCCGGACAACGACGACCTGCGCACGGCGGTCGTTACCCAGGTCGCGAACAACAAGCTTCAGGCGAGCCTGTCCGACGGGGACGACATCGAGATCCAGGGCGAAGGCCTGCGCTCGGTGCAATCGGCGCTGTCGCCCAAGGCCAAGGCGGACCTGCGCATCCAGCGCGGCTCCATCATCCGCGTGCTGCGCGGCGCGCCGACCAAGGCGTTTCCCAAGGGCGCCTGGGTGGTGACGCAGTCGCCGGAGGCCGAAGGCGCGCTGGTGTCGGTCGAGCCCGACAGCGGCAAGATCCTGGCGCTGGTGGGCGGTTTCGACTTCAACCGCAACCAGTTCAACCATGCGACGCAGGCCTGGCGGCAGCCGGGATCGAGCTTCAAGCCCTTCATCTACTCGGGCGCGATGGAACTCGGCGCGAGCCCCGCGACGCTGGTCGACGACGCGCCCATCTCGGTCGGCGACTGGAACCCGCGCAACTCCGACGGCAACTTCGACGGTCCGATGACGCTGCGCCAGGCGCTGGCCAAGTCCAAGAACATGGTCACGATCCGGGTGCTGGAGCAGCTCACGCCGGCGCGCGGCCGGACCTGGGCGGGCAAGTTCGGTCTCGACGTCGAGAAGCAGCCGGAGAACCTGACGCTGGCGCTGGGCTCGGGCTCGGTGACGCCGCTGCAGATGGCGAGCGCCTATTCGGTCTTCGCCAACGGCGGCTATCTGCTCAAGCCGCTGCTGGTGACGAAGATCGTGGACGCGCAGAACCAGGTGCTGTTCCAGGCGGAGCCGGAGAAGCTCACCGACGACCGCCGCGCGATCAGCGAGCGCAATGCGTTCATCACCGGCTCGCTGCTGCGCGAGGTGGCGATCCGCGGCACGGCCTACAAGGCGAGCGCGTCGCTCAAGCGCTACGACCTTTACGGCAAGACCGGCACGACGAACGACGCGGTGGACGCGTGGTTCGCGGGCTTCCAGCAGCGCGTGGCGACGGTGGTGTGGATCGGCTACGACCAGCCGCGCAGCCTGGGCGCGGGTGAGTCCGGCGGCGGCATCGCGCTGCCGGCGTGGATCGACTACATGCAGGTCGCGCTGAAGGACATCAAGCCCGCCGAGATCCAGCCGCCCAAGGACGGCGGTCTAGTGCAGGAGGAAGGTCCGTTCGGTCCGGACTGGGTCTTCAGCGAATACGCGGGCGACGCGGGCCTGAAGACCATCGGCCCGATGCCGCCGCCGTTGCCGCCCCCGGACGCGGCGTCGGACGCGGCCTCGGGGCCCGCAGGGCGTGCCTCGGGCGTGCCGCCGTCCTGGTGGATGGGCGGCGAACGCAGCGGCGGACAGTGAGCGGCGGGCGACAAGGAGCTCTGGCCATGACGAAGACGCGGGTGATCGTTGCTGCGCTGCTGACGGCGGCGGTGGGCGCCGCGCGCGCGGCGGATGAAGCCGCTGAGGCCATCGAGCCGGATCAACCCGGCATCGTCGAATCGAGCAGCACCGTGGGCAAGGGCCGCGCGCTGCTGGAGACCGGCCTCGGCTACCAGCGCGACAGGAGCGACGGCGTGCGCAGCCGCCTGTGGTCGACGCCCACGCTGCTGCGCTTCGGCTTTGCCGAGGACTGGGAGTTCCGCCTCGAGACCGACGGCCACCAGCGCCTGCGGGCCACGGATGGCGGCGGAACGTCAAAGATCAGCGGCTGGGCCGACTCGGCGCTCGGCGTGAAATGGCACGTGCAGGACGGCGACGCGGAGCGCAACACGCCGGGACTCGCCTGGCTGCTGAACGTCGACATGGACAGCGGCTCCTCGGCGTTCCGGGGTCAGGGCTGGCGGCCGTCGCTGCGGCTGACGGCGGAATGGGACCTGCTGCGCGACTGGTCGGCCGGCCTGATCGGCGGACTGTATCGGGACAGCCGCGATGACGGCAGCGGCAAGCACTTCGTCGGAGGCATTCTCGGCGCGTCGCTGGGCTGGCCAATCGCGGAGGCGTGGAAAGGCTATGTTGAGATCGCGGGCGACCAACTCGCCTCCAATCGCAACGGCGGACGGAGCATCTCGGCAGGCACGGGAGTGACCTGGCTGGTCGACCGCCGGCTGCAGCTCGACGCGTCCATCAACCGCGGGCTGACGAAGCAGACGGCGGACTGGGTGCTGGGCGTTGGGGTATCGATCGGTTTCTGAGCCAGCGGGTTGCCGGATGTGAGCCACGGGCTCATTCCCCGCAACGCCCAGATGACGTACAAAGCCGGCTGTCCTGACAGCATCGATCGACACCATGCGCCTCGCTCTCCGAATCGCCGCCCTGTCGCTGGTGATCAGCGCCCTCCCCTCGGCCTGGGCCGATCCCGCGAGCGGCACCTTCACCGCGTCGCGCGCCTGCGAGGCCTTCCAGTCCTTCAGGAAGAGCACCAACCCCGACGGCGCCAAACTGTCGCCGGGGACGGGCTACACGATCCTGGAATCGCACAACGCGGGCTGGACGCGGGTGCAGGTGCCCGGGGCGCGACCGCCGGAGCGCTGGGTGCAGAACGACTGCGGCGCGGCTGCGGGCGGAGGCGCGCCGCCGCCGCCGCCGTCGAACCCGACCCGCGCCCGTGGGCCGTCGGTCAACAACGAGACGGGGTCATCGACGACGAGCGGTGGTGGTCAAGGCATGTGCAAGACGCCGGACCAGTACGACAGCTTCGTGCTGGCGATGTCGTGGCAGCCCGGCTTCTGCGAATGGACGGCGGGCGGCCGGCGCGGCAAGCCCGAGTGCGAGGCGATGGAGGACGGCAAGCTCAAGGTGACCAACCTGACGCTGCACGGCCTGTGGCCCAACCGCCAGCAATGCGGGATCAGCTACGGCGATTGCAGCAATGCGCCGATGAATCTCTCGAAGGAGACGATCTCGTACATCGGCCCGTGGATGCCGAACTTCCTCTACGAGAAGGGCTTCGGCGAGCACGAGTGGCGCAAGCACGGCACCTGCCAGACGACGCTCAATCCGGACGCGTACTTCCGGCGCGCGGTCGACCTGGTGAAGCAGTTCAACGATTCCAGCGCGGGCAGGTACATCCGCCAGAACATCGGCGGGGCGATCTCGCGCAACACCTTCTACGAGAAGCTGAAGGCGGAGACCGGCAGCGACGCGTACCGCGACAGCGTCAAGCTGATGTGCTCGGGGCAGTACCTCACCGAGATCCAGGTGAAGTTGCCGCGCGATTACAAGGCCGGCGGAACGCTGAAGCAGCTGCTCGGCGACCAGCCGAGCGGCAGCGGCGGTGGGACCTGCCGAAGGGACGAGATCAGGATCGAGGCGAGCGGGCGGTGAGCGCCGCGATGCATTTGAACGACTTGAGCCTCGTGGACACCGGCGTCCGTTGCCATGACTGATCTGCTCTTGATCCTGTTGTCGTTTGTCACCGACACGATCGGGTACTTCACTGCCTGGTTGCTACTGCCCGTGTTGACGCTCGGACGCCTGCGAGTCGAACCCCTCATGGGCGGAAGCTTCCCCGAGCGCGGCGGAGGCAGGATCAAGAAACAGCCGGAAGGTCACTGGATCGCCGAGGCGGGACTGGCGTCCGCGCTGGGTCTGCTGCTGTGGGCCATCATCGGCGTCGTCATCGTGCTGGCGATGTCCTGACATGCCCACCATCCTTACCCACGCCGTCATCCCTGTCGCCGCCCGCCTGGGTCTCGGCAAACCGCTCGTTTCCAACCGGTTGCTGATGGCCGGCATCATCGCCACGGTGATTCCGGACCTCGATGTCATCGCCTTCCGTATCGGCATTCCGTATGCGGATGCCTTCGGGCATCGAGGCGCTTCGCATTCGCTGGTCTTCGCGCTGCTGATGGGGCTGATCGCGCTCCTGTCCGCGAAGACGCTGCAGGCGTCGCGATGCTGGGCCTTCGCCTTCGTCGCCCTGTCCGGGCTCTCCCACGGCCTGCTGGACATGCTGACCGACGGCGGTCATGGCGTCGCGCTGTGGTGGCCGTTCTCGGAGGAACGCGTCTTCTTCGCCGCGCAGGTGATCGAGGTATCGCCGCTCAGCCTGCGACGCGTGCTCAGCGGACGCGGGTGGGAGGTGCTGCAATCGGAACTGCTGTGGGTGTGGCTGCCAGCACTGGTCGCGGCGATCGGCATTGCGCTCGCTCTGGCCGCGCGGCGCCGCACGGCTCGACACTGAGGAATGTCATGGGACTGGACGCGCAACTCATCGCCATCGGACCGTTTTCGAAGGACATTGCTTCGGCGCTGGAATATGGTCCGACCGCCCACGCCGATGTGACGGCCGGAGCCACCGTCGTCACCAACGTCCTCGTCGCGTGCACCAGCAGCGCCAGCCATCTACTCGCCAAAGCCTTCGAGGTCGGCGCCATGGAACTTGGCAAACACCACCTGCGCCCAGAGACAGCGGATCTGGCACTGCTCCGGCAGGAGTTCGGGGACGACGACGTCGACAACTTCCAGCGACTCGCGGCGCATGGCTTCCAGTTCTTTTACCTGCCGAATGCCTGATCGGCGCTGACAGCCGGTCTCTGAGAGCGCTCGGCACGTCGACGGACGATGAAGGGCGGCAAACCACGATGGAGGCGGAGGTCGATCAGGCGGTCCGCGCGTCGCTCGACGATCTGCGGGCCGAGGTCGATGGGGACCTCGCCGCAGCGGCAGACCAAGACACTCCCAAGTAGCGAAGCAGCGCGCAGGATCGACACGCCACCGTCCTCGCCGCGACCGCATCAAGATGACATGAACGATGGGGCGATTGACATCGCGCCCATCGCTGCTGGCCGGGCGAACCCCGATGCGATCGGCACCAGACCGCTTGTAGTCTCCGCGCGTCTTGAAGAGGAGGAAGTGCACATGCAAGTTGCACATGGAAACGACGCGCGCGCATCTGCGAGCGCATGGCGTCGGCTGACGCTCGCGACGGCGCTGGTCGCCAGCCTGACGCTGCTCGGCGGATGCGTCGGCATCGCGGTGAGCAGCGCGGACTACGTGGACATCCGCACCGACCTGAAGACCCGGGAAGACGTTCAAGCCCGACTCGGCAAGCCCGTGGAGATCAGGCAGGAAGGTGATCTCGAGGTCTGGACCTATCTCCTCAGGGGCCAGGGCCTGGCCGGACCCGCCAGCGAAGGCACCATGAACGGTGTGTTCCTCATCGTGCCCCTGGTCAAGATGACCGACTTCAAGGACAACGTCCGCGTGTCCTTGAAGGACGGCCAGGTCGTCCGCGTGCAGGAGCGCGACGACAAGGAGCACGGCCTCGTCTGCGGTCTCGACGGTCATAACCTCGCGCCCATGTGCATGGGCGGCCATGGGTCCACACGTACCGCAACTCCGCCGCGGGGTCGCCCGGCGGATGCCCTGCCCGGCCCCACGGCTCCCGCTTCGGGACCGGCAACGTGAACGCGCTCCGAAAACGTGCTTCGAGGCTCGCCGCGCGCCGCGCCTTGTCGATCAGCCTGCTGGCCGGGTTCGCCGCGCCCCTGTCGCACGCCGCGGCGCTGTCTACGGATGTTGGGTTGAAGTGTGAGCGGGCGGCTCGCCCGCTGACGGTGCTCGATGCGGATGGCAAGGTCGTCGCCGGCGATGTCACGGTCAACGCGCGTTTCGCGCAAGGTCAGGTCGAGCAGGTCGAATTCGTGTCGGGTCGGGCCGAGTTGCTCCCGGCGGCGCAGGAGACGCTGCGGCAGTACCGCTGCGACAAGGCGGCCCCGCCGCGTGGGCTGACGATGACGCTCAGCGTGGTCGATCCCAAGGTCCCAATGACCTTCTCGCATCCGAAAGGCGATCCGCGCAACGTGATCGAGGCCCACAACCGCTCGATTCGCTCGAACTTTCCGACGCGCATCGACGCTTTGTTCAACCTGGCCGAGACGGATCCCGCACGATTGAAGAACGTCGCGATCGTCCGGGAAGGCCAATTGGAGATCAGCCCGGAAGAAGGCGCCCACCTCAGGGGGCGCTTCCATGTCCTGGCGGTCTTCCTTGTCGACACCGACGGCAAGACGTCGGACATCGTGTTCCATTCCGATGCGCCGCAGGCGGTGTTCGACATCGTCGGTCGCGCGTTGAGGCGATCAAGTTTCCGGCCTGCCACCTATGACGGCGTCCCCTACCCGTCCGTCGCCGAACGGGAGTACCGGTTCGAGATCGAGTGACTCGACGGGGTGATGCCCTGCGTGACGGGGCTGCCTGGCGCACGACTGTCGTGCCACAAGGCGGACTGCCAGAATCACCCTCCATGAGCTTCACTGTCTATCTGCAGCGATTCCACGAGGGTGCGGACGTGCCCGTTCCGTTTGCATCCCTCATCGCTTTCCTGTCGCAGTACGGCACTCCCGGAAACGATGCACTCGCGGGGGAGTTCGTCTTTCCAGACGAACTTGCGGACGATGCAAGCGTCATCGGGAACGATGAACAAGGCGCTTCCTGCATTGCCTTTCACCGGCCGGTGATCGACGATCGATTCAAGCGCCTTGTCCTCTCAGCAATGACGCAGTTCGGGCTGTCCGCCTACGACGACGGCTGCGAGTGGCTGTTCATGCCGCCCGGGGAAAGCGGCCATGCGCCGGCAGCCATGCTGGAAGAGCTTGCGAACGGCACGCGTGAAGTCCATGGCCTCGACGACCTGTGGCCCTGAAGCTCCGGCTGACGACACGATGGTGCCAAGTCCTGGACTCCGCACCTCGCCCGTTCCTCGCCCTGCTGGGGCTGGGCGTCCTGACCCTCGCGCCGATGGCGCAAGCGACCGGGCTGTCGACCGAAACGGGGCTGTCCTGCGAGACCACCCCCAAGCCCGCGCCCCCGCTTGACGCGCAGGGCCAGGGCGTGTTCGGCGAAGTCACCGTCCAGGCGCGCTTCGCCGGCGGACGCGTGACCCAGGTCGACCTCGTCCAGGGGCGGCCGGAGCACCTGGCCGCCGTGCGCGAGGCCATGCAGGGCTATCGCTGCGACCCGACGGCGTCCCGCACGCTGACGATGACCTTCGAGTTCCGCGACCCGGCCGTCACGCCGACGCCGAAGTACCCGGCGGGTGACCGCCGCAATTCGCTGGTCGGGCACGACACGATGATCCGGGCGGACTATCCGACACGCGTGGACGCGCTTTTCAACGTGGACGAGGTCGATCCAGCGCTGCTGGTCGGGCCGAAACCGATCTACCTGGCGCGGCCCGACCTGACGCCGGACGCGGCGCAATTGACCGGCCACTGGAAGCTCAGCCTGTCGATGCTGATCGACACGGACGGCAAGGTGCGGCACTTCGACGTGCCCGGGAATCCGCCCCAGGCGTTCCGCGACATGCTCGCCGACGCGGCCGCCCGCATGTCGTTCAACCCCGCGACCTACGACGGCCGGCCGTATCCCGTCCTCGCCGAACAGAACTTCGATTTCGTGCTGGAGGCCAGGCAGGCGTCGCCCGTGCGTTTTGATCCGCCGGTGATCCAGCCGGAGCCGGCGGCGGCCACCGAGGGTCGCACCGGATGGCGCGTCGGCCCGATGTGGATCGCCCTGCCGCCGACCTGGGCCAGCGACGCCGGCCTCGGCCTGGCCCGGATGACGAGCACGAGCGGCGGCACGATCACCTTCGTTGGCCTGCGGGCGACGCCGCAAGCGATGGAGAAGGACTTCTCACTGATGAACGATCCGGTGCTGGGCGCCTACCGCTTCACGCCCGACCGGAGCTGGCTGCGCTGCGACGCGTCGGCGCGGCCGTTCATCGGCGGCATGCGCGTGCGCGGTTTCAACAAGGCCGCCTATGCGTCCTGCAACGGTCAGCTGCCGAACGGCCAAGCGGGCAAGTACCTGGACATCGGCGTCTATTCGACGCACCGGTCGATGACGCTGCGCGCCTACGGCACCGAGGAGGAGATGCAGGACCTGCGCGCCGCGATCTCGTTGGCGGATTGGGACGACAAGCGGTGATCGCCACAGGGCGACGCTCCCGTTCCTCGGGAGTCGCCTGGGCCAGCCCGCGTGCCGGCATGGCGCTCAGCGCTTCTTGACGATCACGCTGCCCACCGAGTACCCCGCCCCGAACGAGCAGATCACCCCCAGGTCGCCCTGCTTGAGGTTGGCGCGGTGCTCGTGGAACGCGATCACCGAACCGGCCGACGCCGTGTTCGCATACGTGTCCAGGATCAGCGGCGCGATCTCCGCGCCGGCTTCGCCGCCGACCAGCTTCTTGATGACCAGCTGGTTCATGCCCAGGTTGGCCTGATGCAGCCAGTAGCGGCTCACGTCGCCCGGCTGGATGTGCAACGCGGCCAGGTGGTTCTCGATGTGCGCGGCCGCGATCGGCACCACTTCCTTGAAGACCTTGCGGCCCTCCTGGCGGAAGGTCTTGTCGCGCGCCTCGGGATCGCTGTCCTCGGCCTTGTTCATGAAGCCGAAGTTGTTGCGGATGTTGTTGGAGAACTGCGTCGCCAGCTTCGTGCCCAGGATCTCCCACTGCTCCGGCGCCGTCGCCAGATCGGCGCGCTCGACGACGATCGCCGTGCATACGTCGCCGAAGATGAAGTGGCAGTCGCGGTCCTTCCACTCCAGATGCGCGGACGTGATCTCCGGATTCACGATCAGCACGCACTTCGACGCGCCCGAGCGCACCGCGTTGTACGCCTGCTCCAGCGCGAAGGTCGCCGACGAGCACGCCACGTTCATGTCGAAGCCGTAGCCGCCCGCGCCCAGCGCCTGCTGGATCTCCACCGCCATCGCCGGATAGGCGCGCTGCATGTTCGCCGCCGAGCAGAACACCGCGTCCACGTCCTCGGGCTTCTTGCCCGCGGCCGCCAGCGCCTTGCGCGACGCGTCGACCGCGATCTCCGCCATCAGCGACAGCTGGTCGTCCGCGCGTTCCTCGAAGCGCGGGTACATGCGCGTCGGATCTAGCACGCCGTCCTTCTCGATCACGTAGCGCTGCTTGATGCCCGACGCCTTCTCGATGAACTCCACGTTCGAGTGCACCAGCGCCTCGCGCGTGCCGGCGGCGATGGCCTCGGCGTGCTCGGTGTTCTGCAGGTCCACGTAGCGGTTGAACGAGTCCACCAGCTCGGCGTTGGTGATGACGTGCGGGGGCTGGTAGAGACCGGTGCCGCTGATGACGACGGAATGCATGTGGCTTGTCTTCTGATGTCGCCCGTTGAAGGGCCAAGGGGGCGAAGTTTAGCGAACTGCGCCCAAAAGCCCCGGATCGATGCATGCTGCACCGCAGCGCGGCGCGGACTTCCGGCAGCACGCGTAGAATGGGTCACCGGGCCCAAATTTTGGGACTCGGTTTTTTTTGGCCGGGTCCCAAGTCAAGCGCTCGCAGCCCAGGGCGTGCACTGCATCAACGCAGCCCGACTTTGCGACTTTGGACCATGGAAATCTTTGACTACGACAACATCCTGCTGCTGCCGCGCAAGTGCCGCGTGAACAGCCGCAGCGAGTGCGACACCTCCGTCGAATTCGGACCCCGCCGCTTCAAGCTGCCGGCGGTGCCCGCGAACATGAAGACGGTCGTCGACGAGAACATCACCGAATGGCTGGCCGCCAACGGCTACTTCTACGTGATGCACCGCTTCGATCTGGACGCCGTCGCCTTCGCCCGCACCATGCGCGACAAGGGCCTGCTGGTCTCCATCAGCGCCGGCGTCAAGGAAGCGGACTACGCCCTCATCGACCGCCTCGCCGCCGAAGGCCTGGGCGCGGACTACATCACCATCGACATCGCCCACGGCCACGCCGATGCCGTGCAGCGCATGATCGCGCACATCAAGCACAAGCTGCCCGACACCTTCGTCATCGCCGGCAACGTCGGCACGCCCGAAGGCGTCATCGATCTCGAGAACTGGGGCGCCGACGCCACCAAGGTCGGCATCGGGCCGGGCAAGGTCTGCATCACGCGGCTCAAGACCGGTTTCGGCACCGGCGGCTGGCAGCTGTCGGCCTTGAAGTGGTGTGCCCGTGTCGCGACCAAGCCCATCATTGCCGACGGCGGCATCCGCCATCACGGCGACATTGCCAAGAGCGTGCGTTTCGGTGCGGCGATGGTGATGATCGGCTCGCTCTTCGCGGGTCATGAGGAGTCGCCGGGCCACACTGTCGAGGTCGACGGCAAGCGCTACAAGGAGTACTACGGCTCCGCGTCCGACTTCAACAAGGGCGAGTACAAGCACGTCGAAGGCAAGCGCATCCTCGAGCCGGTCAAGGGTCACCTGGCCGACACGCTGCGCGAGATGGAGGAGGACCTGCAGAGCTCCATCTCCTATGCCGGCGGGCGCGCCCTCGGCGATCTTCGCAAGGTGAACTACGTGGTCCTCGGCGGCGAGAACGCTGGCGAGCACCTGTTCATGTAAGGCTCAGGCCCGCGCACATCGAGCCTCACTGGGGCCGGAATGATGCTTGGGGTTCCCGGAGGGATGCCCCATGCATCGTGGAGAGCCCGCGCCAGGCGACGCGAAGTCGAGGGCCCTCCCGTTATGATCCCGCCCGTTGGTGCTCGCGCCCGGCTCCCTGCCGGCGCAGTTCAACGGGAATCAGGAGGGGCCGCACCCGTGCGGTCGCTGCCCCAACCTGAGCTGCCCCCGCAACGGTAAGCGGAAGGCGCGCCTCTTCTCCACGTTGAGGGCGCGCGGCTCGTGTCTGAACACCACTGGACGGTCGTCCGGGAAGGCAACACGGGTTCATTCTTCCGACAGCCCGGATACCGGCCAACAGGCGGATCGTCGCCGTCCCTCCAGGGCATCCCTGAAGGATGGCGCGTCCATTCCGCATGCGGCCGCGGGGAAGCGGCCGTCTGCCGCTGCTTTCCGAAGTTCCGACATGCAAGCCTCCTCTCCCCGCGCCACGCTGCGCGCCGTCGCCCGTGCTTCCGCGACCGCGCTGGTCGCCCTGCCCGCCCTGTCCCTCGTCCCGTCGATCGCGTTCGCGCAGTCCTCGCTGGATCCCGTCATCGTCATCGGTACCCGCGAGCCGCAGGCGCTGAGCAAGAGCGTCGCCGACGTGGTCCTCATCGATGCGGGCACGATCCGAGACAGCGGCGCCGGCAGCGTCGAAGAGCTGCTGCGCCGCTACGCCGGCCTGCAGATCACGCGCAACGGCGGCCCCGGCCAGAGCGGCGGCTACCTGCTGCGCGGCGCCAACACCACCGGCACGGTGGTGATGATCGACGGCGTGCGTGTCGGCTCCTCGACGCTGGGCCAGGCGTCCCTCGAATCGATGAGCCTGTCCAACATCGATCGCATCGAGGTGCTGCGCGGGCCGGCCTCCGGCCTGTATGGCGCGGACGCGGTCGGCGGCGTCATCCAGATCACGACGAAGAAGGGTCAGGGCCCGCTGAACCTCACGGCCAATGCGGCGATCGGCGAATACGCCTCGCGTCTCGGCGACGTCGGCATCAGCGGCGCACAGGGCGGCTTCGACTACGCGGCCAGCCTGAGCCGCGAGACCAGCGACGGCACCTCCTCGATCCGACCCAACGACGTCAACGGCTACTACAACCCCGATCGCGACGGCTTCCGCCGCACGACGGGCTCGGCGCGACTGGGATTCACGCCGGCGGAAGGCCATCGCATCGGCGTCACCGCCACGCAGAGCAAGCTCAACGCGCAATACGACAGCGCCAACTTCGGCGGTCCGCCGGATTACCTCAGCGATCCGACGCCGGACTTCCGCAACCGCCTGACGACCCGCGTCGTCAGCGCCGATTACCGCGGCACGCTCTCGCCGATCTGGACCACCACGGTGCAGGTCAGCCACGGCCTGGACGACTCGCACAGCGGTGCGCCCGATCCCGCGCGCTTCACGACCAAACGCGATCAGGCGACGTGGCAGAACGCGTTGCGCCTTTCGCCCGACCAGCAGGTGGTGCTGGCCTACGAGCACCTCACCGAGCAGGCCGACGGCGTCACGACCAACACGCTGAAGCGCAAGAACGACGCCTACATCGCGGGTTACTCGGGCCAGTTCGGCCCGGCCTCGCTGGAAGCGAGCCTGCGTCACGACGACAACAACGCCTACGGCAAGTCCACGACGGGCAGCATCGGCGCGAGCTACGCGCTGACCTCGATGCTGAAGGTCCGCGCGGTGGCGGGCAAGACCTTCCGAGCGCCGACTTTCAACGAGACCGACTATCCGTTCTACGGCACGGCGGTGAAGCCCGAGGACGGCCGCAGCGTGGAGCTGGGCGTGAACTGGCGTTCCGGCGCGAGCAGCGCCTCGGCGACGGTCTACCGCAACAAGGTCGACAACCTGATCGGCTACAACCCCGATCCGGACGGCACGCAATGCCCGCCGGGGTATTTCGGATGCTCCTACAACGTCGCGAAAGCCAAGCTGCAAGGCGCGACGCTGAGCGGCGCGCACCGCTTCGGCAACCTGAGCCTGAGCGCGACGGTGGACTTCCTCGACGCCAGGGACGAGCAGACCGGCTCGCGCCTGCCGCGTCGGGCGGCGCATCAGGAAAGCATCTCGGTCGACTATGACACCGGCGTGTGGGGCCTCGGCGCGTCGCTGACGGAAGTCGGTGCGCGGCCAGATGTGGGTGCGCAGCTCGGCGCGTACACGGTGGTGGACGTGCGCGCGACCTGGCGCTTCCTGCCGCAATGGCGCCTGGAGGCCAAGGTCCTCAACGCCGCCGATCGCGATGTGCAGCCGGTCTATTCGTACCAGGGTCTGGGCCGTCAGGCGTGGGTCGGGGTGCGGTACGACATGAAGGGCTTCTGAGCGCTTCGACGCCGGTCAGCGCCGCATCGCGAGGCAGCCGCGCGGCCTTCGCTCGGCGTCGATTCCAGTGGTAGCGATGCCACTGCGGCATCCATCACAGCGATTCCCCCCGACGCGGGGGAAGCTTTCGCGCGGAAGCCACACGCGCGCCCTTTAGCATTCCGCCCCTTCAGCAACAAACACGACAAGTCGGGGATTGAGTGATGGCGCGGAATTCGAAGTCCTGGGGTCGCGGCGTGATGGCCGTTCTGGCGGCGCTGGCTGTCGCCGCACTGCTCAACGGCTGCGGCGGAGGCGGTGACGACTGCGAGGTCACCGGCGAGCGTGCCGACGTGTACTTCACACCCAGCATCCCGGTCACCGACACGGTGGCGCAGGACGCGCTGACCTACTCGCTGAACCAGCGCAATACCTGGACACCGCAGCCCCGCGGCATGACGGCGGCCTGCCTGACCGGCGTCAAGGTCGAACTGCGTGACAACGACGCGCCCTTGCCGGCCGGCTTCACGATCGACGCGGCGACCGGCGCGATCAACAGCGGCGTCATGACGCGTCATGTCGAAGGCCGTTGCGAGCGGAAGGTCGGCAACGCGACGGAATCCGGCCCCATGTCGACGGGTCGCGTCTGCCCGGAGGGCTACACGCTCAGGGACCAGCGTTACGTCGTGCTGGTCACATCCGATCGATTCAACAACAACACGCGCGTCCCGACGGCGCTGGTCTTCCGCCCGGCGCAGTAAAGTGCCACGCGAGCGTCAAGGCGCAGGGCGGACGGCGGTGCACTCAACCTCGACCCGCGCGCCCAGCGCAAGTCCGTTGCAGCCGAACGCGCTGCGCGCCGGCAGCGGCCGGTCGCCGAAGAAGTCGCGGTAGACCTCGTTGAAGACGCCCCACTCCGCCATGTCGGCGAGCATCACGGTGCAGCGCATCAGGTGCTCGACACCGAGTCCCTGCGCCTGGAGCGAGGTCTCGATGTTGCGCAGCGTCTGCAGCGCCTCGGCACGGATGCCTCCTTCGACCAGTTCCAGCGTGCCGGGCTTATTGCCCAGCTGACCCGACAGGAACACGAACGATCCGAAGGCCGTGCCTTCCGGGAACGGCACGCTGGCGGGGAGGACGAGGCCGCTGTTGAATCGCTCGACCTCACCCGTCACGATGGCGATCGCTTCACGCTGCAGCGGTTCCGACGCACGGACGATCTCGTTCCAGCAGGGTCGTGAGGAGACGACCTCCTTGGCCTCCCGCAAACCGATCGAGAACTTGACCACCACCGCCTTGATCGTTTCCACGATCGTCAGGCCTTGTGCGTGGCATTCATCGACGTAGGCGTCGATATCTTCAGTCGTATGCATGGTCACTCTTCTTCGTGTGTGTCGCGCAATGCGCGTTCACCGCAGGACGGGTTCCAGCGGAATGATGTCGGCGATCGAACCCGGCCACGCGTAGATGATCAGGCAATCGTCCAGTTGTTCGAGCTCAAACGCCGAACCTTCTGCACCACCCCTTCCGGCCACTTCCACGCATTCACCGGGGCCCAACAGATGCTGTTCCGCCCACGGCTCCAGAATCAGCAGCACCGCCTTGTGCGATGAGTTCCGGTAGACCAACTTGCTGGTGTATTCCATGGGATCAATTCTCTGATGGAAACTTGAATGACTCCGCGAGGAGCACGCACATGCTGATCGCATCGACATCGGCGCGCCACCGTCAGCGCGTCATCCCCATCGCCGCTTCCAGCTGCGCCGGATCGAACACCCGGCCCGCCTTGATCGTCTTCACCACCTGCCGCAGCGCGGCGATGTCCCTCAGCGGATCGCCGTCCAGCAGCACCATGTCGGCCTGCTTGCCCGCCGCGATCTCGCCGCGCTGGCCGGCCACGCCGAGCACCTGAGCCGGCGTCAGCGTCGCCAGGCGAAGTACTTCGGCGTTCGGAATGCCGGCGCGCACGTAGAGCTCCAGCTCGCGATGCAGCGTGTAGCCCGCGAAAGCGTCCGTTCCTGGCATCAGCGTCACGCCGCCGTCGTGCAGCCGCTTGATCAGCTGCAGCAACCGCGGCAGTGCCTGACGGTACGCTTCCTCCTTGCCCGGCGGCACCGCCACCGCGCCGGACAGCAGCCGCCGCCGCACGATCGGCGGGAAGCGCTCGACCATGCCCTTCAGCGCCGCCGGCGGCTCGCCCGGTGCGCCGGAGTACAAGCCCTCCAGGATCGCCACCGTCGGGTCCAGCACCGTGTGCCGGCGCCGCAGCTCCGCGATGAAGCCGGTCACCGGCGCGCTGTCGAGGTCCAGCTGCAGCAGCTTCTCCGCCATCACCGTGTACCGGTCCTTGCCGCGCGTGTCCGCGACCTCGGGGAAGAAGTTCAGCACGATGAAGTTCAGATGCTGGATCTCGTCCGCGCCCGCGTCGATGAACTGCCCGGCCCGCATGAACGCCGGGACGTGCCCGCTGACGCGCAGCCCGCGCGCATGCGCCATGTCGGCGATCGGGCGCACCAGCTCCGGCTTGAAGGACGAATAGATCTTGATCTGCTCGTAGCCGCGATCGGCGTACCAGTCGACGGCCTTGCGCGCCTGCTCGACCGTCTCGACGCGCACGTCCGTCGGACCGGCCAGCGGGCCGACGCCTTCGACGATTCCGGCTTTCACCACGCGCGGGCCGAGCTCGGTGCCTGCGTCGAAACGCCTCACGCGCTCGATCAGCGGCAGGTTGTCGTTGGCCATGTCGCGCGCACTGGTCACGCCGGCAATCAGGTCGAAGACACCATCGGTGCCGGAGAAGTGCTGGTGCACGTCCCACAGCCCCGGCATCAGGAAACGGCCTGCCGCCTCGATGACCTCGGTGCCGGCCGGCGCCGTCGAACCGTCGTCCGGCTCGACGCGCACGATGAAGCCGCCTCGCACCAGCACCCGCATGTCCTCGCGCGCCACGAGGTCGCGGGGGTCGAACAGCCGCGCATGGCGGATCAGCAGATCGCCCTGCGGCACATGCGTCATCCGCTTCGCCAGGTCCGCGGACCAGCGCTTGTCCGCGTCGCGCTGCGCTGCGGAGAGCCGCGCCAGCGCCGGCACGTCGCGCGCCTCCAGCACCTCGAACCAGTCGTCGATCACGGCGGCGGTCTGCTGGCGCTCGTCCAGCCACACCGCCACCGGCGTGAAGTCGATGCCCGAGATCAGATGCAGCGTCAGCCGCCGGCCGCCCGCCGCGATCGTCGGCCCCTTCGTGAGCGTCGCCTCGCCCGCCGGCAGCAGGGCCAGTCGTTGCCCCGGCGCCTTCAGCAGCGCGCGGGCCAGCACGCCTGTGAACTCCGGCGGTGCGTTGGCGGGCAGGTAGAAGGCGCCCGCCTCAGGCCAGGCCGCGCCGCCCTGCTCCACGCGGTTCTTCCAGGACGCCTTGCCGTCGGCGCGGTCGAAGCGCTCGGTGAGCGGCACCTTCCAGTAGTCGTTGCCTTCAGCCTCGTAGCGCAGCGGCAGGCCGCGTGCGTCGAGCGTCCACTTCGCGCGGAGCTGGTCCCCGCGGCCGCGCTCGCTGAACGCGTAGTCCACCAGCACCTCGTCACCCTGGCGGCTCAGCACCTGCCGGCCGACCGTCATGCCATGGATCTGGATCTGGGACAGCAGCGCCTTCGCGCCCGGCAGGACCTGCGGCGCGGGCAAGGCGGCTTGCGCCGCCTGCGCATCGGCGGCGGTGGGCGCCCATTGGCGTTCGAGGTCGTCGTGCGCGGATGCGATCGGCGCCCAGAGCCCCACGCCCATCGCGGCGCAGGCCATGGCGCAAGCAGCGACCCGTCGCGTGATTCGCTTCATCGGCTTCATCGTCATTCCCAGGTCTCCGTCATCAGCCGGCGGAAGTTGCCGTGCAGGATCTTCTCGATGCGCGCCGCACGGTGTCCCCGCGCCGACAGCAGCCGCGCGAGCTGCTGGTACTGGTCCGGCCCGCACAGGTCGGGCAGGAACAGCCCCACGTCCGCCGTCTCGCCCGGCGCGCCGATGCCCAGGCTGCGGCGCAGCGCGACCTCGTCCTCGAGGTGCTTGCGGTAGGCGGCCATGTCGTCGTAATGCGTGCTGCCGCCGTCCGTGCCCAGACCGACATGGTCCTCGCCGCAGACGTCGATGGCGTGTTCCAGATGGGCGATCAGATCCTCGGCGTGCGGCTGGCCGCTCAGGCGCAGGTAGGGCATGAAGTACAGCCCCACGACGCCGCCCCGCTCGGCGAGCAGCCGCAGCTCCGAATCGCTCTTGTTGCGCGGATGATCGGCGATCGCACGGCAGCCGGTGTGCGTGATCGCGACGGGACGTCCGGCCCGCCGCAATGTGTCCAGGCAGGTGCGCTCGCTGCTGTGGCTGAGATCGACCAGCACCCGCCGTTGCTGCAGCCGCTCGACCACCTCGGCCCCGAAGGCGCTCAGGCCGTCGTCCTCCGGCACCGTCGCGCCGCAGCCGACCGCGTTGCGGCCGTTGTAGGTCAGCTGGACCACCCGCACGCCCAGGTCCGCGAAGTAATCCACCGCCTGCGCGTCGTTGCTCAGCATCTCCGTGTTCTGGAACCCGTAGATGACGCCGATGCGGCCCTCCCGGCGCGCGGCGGCGAGGTCCTCGCCCGTGCGCACCTTCAGCAATTGTGGCTGCGCGGCGATGAAGGCGTCCCAACCGGCGATGTCGCGTTCCGTCGCGGCGCGCGCATCGTCGCTGCCGGCGACATGCCCCAACGTCACGTTGACGGCGTACAGCCCCGACGCCAGCGCATCGGCCAGCGAACGCGCATCGACGTGCTGCGCGCTGCTGGCATAGGCCATCGCCTGACGATCGTCGGGAGCGGCCTGCAATTGCCGGTTTGGGTTGTCCAGGACACCGAGGGCATTCAGGACGGGCAGCAAGGAAGGCTTCATGCGTGCGTGAACACCATGTTCTTTGAGGGATGATCGCGGCTCATCGCAGCGCGGTCGCCAGGTTGGCTGGATTGCCGGACGGGATCGTCCGGCGAGATCGCGGAAAACTCTAGAAGATTATTCTAATCATGCCCACGAAGACCGCCAGGGCCGTCGCGAAGACCGAGCTGGTCCTGAAGGCCGCCTACCCGGAAGACCGGGCCGAAACCAAGCGGCTGATCCTGGCACAGGCCTTGTCGGCCTTCAACGCCCGGGGCATCGAATCCACGACCATCGACGACCTGCGCGCGGCCAGCGGGCAGAGCGTGGGCACGATCTATCACCACTTCAAGAACAAGGAAGGCGTGGTCGCGGCGCTGCTGTTCGCGGCGGTCGACGACCAGAGCCGCGCGATCGCGCAGCGGACCGAGGGGCTGGAAGACAGCCATGCGGTGGTCGACGCGCTGATCACCGCGTACGTCGTCTGGATCACCGAACATGCGGATCTGGCCCGTTTCTACTTCATCGCCCGCGAGGTGGTCGCGGGCGGGCCTTTCGGGGACGAACTGCGCAAGCGGATCTCGGCGCGATACGCGCCGATCGACGCGTGTTTCGCGCGCGACGTGAAGTACGGGCGGGTGATGCCGCTGCCGGAGGAACTGATCCCGGCGCTCGTGCTGGGCGCGGCGGAGTGGTACAGCCGCTCGTGGCTGGCGGGGCGCCGGCTGGCGAGCCCGGCGGACCGCGCGGCGGTGCTGGCCGAGGCCGCCTGGCGGTCGATCGCGCGACAGATCTGACGAGCGACGGGCGGGGTCAGGCGTTGAGCCGACGCAGCTCTTCCAGGAACCGGCCCGCCGCGATGTCCGCCGGCCAGGGCTCCCACGGCGTGCCGCCGTACGCGGCCTGGAGCGGATCCGCCTCCAGCACCGGATGCGTGATCCCAAGCACCTCGCGCACCTCGCGCTCCGACCAGCCCGTACAGCGCACGGCTTCGGTCGCGGCGGCGATGCTGTCGGCGCGCTTGTGCGTCGCGTGCGTGTCCGGCGTCCACGCGGGCAGTCGGTATCGGACGGCGATGGCGCTCATCAACCGGTCGCCGACGATCCGGAACGGTTCGCCCAGCACGCGCTTGAGCGGCGAGATGCAGTCGAACCCGAGGAAGCCTTCCTCCGCGTCGTGCAGGAGTTCGGCGCGCTGGAGCGCCGACGACAAGGGCTCGCCGCCCTCCTCTGCCCATCCACGACGGAGCGCGAGCACCAGCAGCGAATGCTGCGCGACCGACAAGGGCCACGGCCAGATGGATTCCCCGCCCCAGCGGTAGGTGCGGGCGAGGCGCAGCGCGAGGTCCTCGTCGGTCCAGGCGTCGGGGGACGGGTTGATCAGGTCGAGCGCCGCTCCGGAGGGCAGGCGGATCCAGGCACGGGGGCTGTCGGTCATGCGATCGACTGTAGCGAGGGCCGCGGCACTGCCTGTCAGCAGGGATCGCCGTTCGAACCGCCGCGCGCTCAGTCCATCTGCTCGCGCAGCGCCCTGGCCTTGGCGCGATAGAACTTCGCCGAAGCGGCGTTGCCCGCCTGCTCGAAGCGGTCCGCGGCGGCGGACGCGGCCTTGGCGGCTTCATCGAAAGCCTGGAGGATCTCCGCCCGGTCTTCGGACGGGACGAGCTTGCCCTGCGCGAAGCGCCCGGCCATGAAGCCCTGGTCGGGGATGTCGACGACGCCCAGCGCCAGTTCGCCCTTGGCCACGCGACCCAGGAACATGCGCTTCACGGCGGCGCCCTGCTGCTCCTTGAGCACGCCCAAGCCGTCGGCCAGATTGGTCTGTCCCGAGGCGCAGAGGCCATCCCAGCGCGCCGATCCGGCGGCCCAGCCGTCGGGCAGCGTAGTCACGGTGCAGGTGGCCAGCGCGGGCTGGCAGGCGGCGGCCATGGCCAGGCCAGTCAGGACCAGTACGCGGAAGAAGGCTTTCGGTCGAAGTGTCATGGCGTCGGAGTATCGACGGTGGTCCGCGCGCCGACCAGTTCGCAGAACCGCGCCATGTCGACGTTCCCGCCGCTGATCACGATGCCGACGCGCTGGCCTTTCAGTTGGTCCTTCATCGCCTTCGCGGCAGCGAAGCCGAGGCAGCCGGTGGGCTCGACCAGCATCTTCATCCGCGACGCGAAGAAGCCCATCGCATCGACCAGTTCCGCATCGCTCGCGGTGAGGACATCGTCGACGTGCTGGCGGATCAACGCGAAGGTGATGTCGCCGAGGTGCGGCGTCTGCGCGCCGTCCGCGATCGTGCGCGGTGTATCGATGGTGACGATCGTGCCGCTGCGGAAGGACTGCTGGCCGTCGTTGCCCGCCTCGGGCTCGACGCCGTACAACTTCGCCTTCGGCGACAGCGCGCGGGTCGACAGTGCCGTCCCCGACAACAGCCCGCCGCCGCCAAGCGGCGCGAAGACGGCATCGAGCGGGCCGACCTCGTCGAACAGCTCCTTCGCGGCGGTGCCCTGCCCCGTCAGCACGTCGGGATGGTCGAACGGCGGGATCAGGGTCAGACCGTGCTTCTCGGCAAGATCGCGGCCGATCTGTTGGCGGTCCTCGGTGTAGCGGTCGTAGAGGACGACCTGTCCGCCGTAGCCGCGCGTCGCGGCGATCTTGGCGGCGGGCGCGTCCTTCGGCATGACGATGGTGGCTGGCATGCCGAGGAGGCGCGCCGAGAGCGCGATCGCCTGCGCATGATTCCCCGACGAGAACGCGACGACGCCGAAGCGCCGCTGTTCCGGCGTGAAGCGCGAGAGCGCATTGAACCCGCCGCGGAATTTGAAGGCGCCCATGCGCTGGAAGTTCTCGCACTTGAAGAACACCTGCGCGCCGAACAGCTCGTCGACGGTGCGCGAGGTCAGCACCGGGGTGCGATGCGCATGGCCGTCGATGCGACGGGCGGCGGCCTCGACGTCGTCGTAGGTCGGAAGGGCCACGGGCGTGGCGGCGGGGTGGGTCGTGACGCTCATCGCTGCTCCTGGGCAAAGGGCCGACGCATCATGCCGCAGCGCTGTACCGAAACAGCGCCGGAGCGGCCATTCAGGCCTGCCAGACGCCGTAACCCGCCTCGCGCAGGCCGATGGCGAGCTCGACCTCCATCTCCCGCGCGGCCTCGTAGGGCATCGGGTTGTAGACCTCGTACAGCTGCGGCAGCAGGCGCAGGCCGTAGTCGAAGACGAAGCGGTTGGACTGGATGCCGGCCTTGTGCTTGTCGAAACGCAGGTCGGGATCCAGCCCCGTCATGCCGACATAGACGAAGGGCATGCCGAGGCGGTAATCGGGATTCGCCTTGCGGAAGCGCGGCTCGTTCCAGACCTGGTCGGCGAGCTCGACGACATAGACGTAGTGGTGGTGGCGCTTCTCGCGCGGGGCTCTGGTGGCGGTTTTGGCGGCGGTTTTCGCAGCCGGCTTCGCGACGGTCTTCTTGGCCGCCGCGACAATGTCCTTCTTCTTCCGCTGCCCGCCCTCGCCCGCCATGCCGCTGTCTCCCTACCTCGATACTGCCCCGGTGCTCGCCGAGCGCGTCTTCGTCCATGAATCCGCCCAGGTGATCGGCGACGTCACGCTCGGTCCCGATAGCTCGGTCTGGTGCAACACCGTGCTGCGGGGCGACGTGAACCGCATTGTGATCGGCATCGGCACCAACGTGCAGGACCTGACCATGGGCCATGTCTCGCACAAGAACCCGAAGAAGCCGGAAGGCTCGCCGCTGATCATCGGCGACCACGTGACCGTCGGACATTCCGTCATCCTGCACGGCTGCCGCATCGGCAACGAATGCCTCATCGGCATGGGCAGCATCGTCATGGACGACGTCGTCATCGAGGACCGCGTGATGCTGGGCGCCGGCAGCCTGGTGTCGCCGGGCAAGGTACTCAAGAGCGGCCACCTCTACATCGGCCGGCCCGCGATGCCCGTGCGCGAACTCACCACGGACGAGATCGCCTACCTCAAGTACTCCGCCGAGCATTACATCCGGGTGAAGGACAACTACCTGCGAGGCTGATCCGGCTCGCGGGTTCGATGAACGAGCAGTTCCGCTGATCGCACGCCGCCCTGATTCGTGGGGGCAATGCTCTTGACCCGGCTCACTCGCCGCTCCTACGATGGCATCGCTCCGCGGTCTTCATGACCCGCACCGAGCCGTAAGCGTTTACGTCAGCCAACGCGCAACCTCACCGGCAGTCCGACGCAGCAGCGTCGTGCCGGCTTGCGCACAGGCATCACATGACCACGCACACCACCACGGTTCGTTCCACGCTCAATCACCTCAGCTTCCCTTCGCACGACGTTCCGGCGACCGCCGCGTTCTTCGAGCATTTCCTCGGCTTCGCCGTGCTCGCGATGGGCCGCAGCCGCGTCGTGAAGAAGGACGCCCTCGACATCGTCATCGAGGACGCCCGCGATCGCGACATCACGTGGCCGGGCAACTTCCACATCGGCGTCGAGGTGTCGACGATGGCCGACCTCCGACGCATCCACGCCGACATGGTCGATGCGGGCGTGCCGATGGAGACCGAGCTCATCTCGCACGCGCGAGGCTCGCGCTTCTTCTGCTGGATGCCGGGGAAGCTGATGCTCGAAGTCAACACCCGCGAGGACGCGGCACCGGAGTTCCGCAGGACCTTCGCGAGCCAGCAGGGCTGAACGGACGGCGGACAGCTGAAGGCCGAAGCACCGAGCCGGCGGCCTCAAGCCGTCGGCTTGGCCTTCTTCGGCTTCGCGGCCGCGTCGTTCAGCGCCGCGGCCGCCTGGAACAGCGCCTTCAGCGCCTGCTCGTCGATCTTCTCGCCCTTGCGGATGTCGATCGCGCGACGCGCGTTGCCGTCCAGGCTCGAGTTGAAGAGCCTGCCCGGATCCGCCAGCTTCGCGCCCTTCGCGAAGGTCATCTTCACGACGTCCTTGTAGGTTTCACCGGTGCAGATCTGGCCGTTGCGCTCGAACACCGGCGTGCCGCGCCACTTCCACGTCTCCTCGACGCCCGGCACCGCCTGCTTCATCAGCTTGCGCAGCCGCGCGAGCATCTCGCCGCGCCAGTCGGCAAGCTCCGCGATGCGAGCATCGATCATCTTGGAGGCGTTCACGCCGGGGACGTTGTCGTCGCTGGGCGCGGCGCTTCGGAAAGTGCTCTTGACGGCCGGCTTGACCGTCTTCTTCGCCGGGGAATTCGCGGCGAACTTCGCGGCGTGCCTGGCGGCGCCGGTCAGGGGCTTCTTCTTCGGATCGGTGGAGCTGGGCATGCGGGTCTCCGGGGTCAGGGCTTGAGCTGCTGGATACGGATCATGTTCCCCGCCGGGTCGCGCACGCCGAAGTCACGCACGCCGTAGGGCTGGTCGGTGGGCTCCTGCACGATCTCGGCGTCCCGCGACTGCAGCCGCTGGAAGGTCTCGTCCAGGTCCTTCGCGCCGAGCAGCAGCATCGCGTAGGTGCCCTTGGCCATCATCTCGGCGATGGTGCGCTTCTCCTCGTCGGTGAGGCCCGGCGTGGCGTTCGGCGGGAACAGCACGATGGACGTGTCCGGCCTGCCCTTCGGCCCGATCGTGATCCAGCGGTTGCCGCCGAAGGCCACGTCCTTGCGGATCTCGAAGTCCAGGCCGTCGCGGTAGAAGGCCAGCGATTCCTCGGGGTCCGTGTGCGGCAGGAAGGTCGAGTGGATGGTGATGTCCATGCTTGTCTCCAGATGAGTGATTCCAGATGGCTGCTTTTCAGCGGGGCTGGCGGCCGTCGCCGCCGGGTTCCGGACCCTTGGAACGCAGTCTAGGGGGACGATTTCTCCGGCGCTTCTCGATTCCTGATCGGACGCGTCACCTGTTTGGCGACGCAGGACGGCAAGCCCTCCGCCTCGGCCGCGGAGTCGCGCCGGTAGACGCTGGGCGGCACGCCCACCAGCTCGGCGAAGCGCGTGCTGAAGGTGCCCAGCGAGGAACACCCGACCTCGAAGCAGACCTCGGTGACGCTGAGATCGCCGCGGCGCAGCAGCGCCATCGCGCGCTCGATGCGGCGCGTCATGAGGTACGAATAGACCGACTCTCCATAGGCCAGCCGGAACTGCCGGCTGAGGTGGCCGGCCGACATGCCGATGCCCGACGCGAGCGCGTCGACGTCCAGCGGCTGGGCGTACTCGCGGTCGATGCGGTCGCGCACGCGTCGCAGGCGCGCGAGGTCGCGCAGGCGCGTGACGGGGATGTCGGGGGTGCCCGGAGTCTCGGGGGAGCTCATCCGGGCATCCTATCCGCCGCCCTCGTCTCCCCAGGGTCGCGGAGGCCGCCCGCGATAATGCTGGATAACCCGCAGACGAGTCATCGCATGGAAATCAAGGTCAACTTTCTCGACAAGCTTCGCCTGGAAGCCAAGTTCGACGACTTCACGGTCATCGCCGACCAGCCCATCCGCTACAAGGGCGACGGCTCGGCGCCGGGCCCGTTCGACTATTTCCTGGCCTCCTCGGCCCTGTGCGCGGCCTACTTCGTCAAGTTGTACTGCGTCACCCGGGACATCCCGACCGAGAACATCCGCCTCTCGCAGAACAACATCGTCGACCCGGAGAACCGCTACCAGCAGATCTTCAAGATCCAGGTCGAGCTGCCCGCGGACATCTCCGAGAAGGACCGCCTGGGGATCCTGCGCTCCATCGACCGCTGCACCGTCAAGAAGGTCGTGCAGGCAGGACCGGAATTCGTGATCGAGGAGGTCGAGAACCTCGACGCCGACGCGCAGGCCCTGCTGACGCTGAATCCCGATGCGACCGCGGCAACCTATATCCCGGGCAAGGACCTGCCGCTGGAGCAGACCATCGCCAACATGACGGCGATCCTGGCGAACCTGGGCATCAAGATCGAGATCGCTTCCTGGCGCAACCTGGTGCCCAACGTCTGGTCGCTGCACATCCGCGACGCGCATTCGCCGATGTGCTTCACCAACGGCAAGGGCGCCACCAAGGAAAGCGCCCTGGCCTCGGCCCTGGGCGAATACATCGAGCGCCTGAACAACAACCACTTCTACGCGGGTGTGTTCTGGGGCGAGGACATCGCCAACGCCGAGTTCGTGCATTACCCCGATGAGCGCTGGTTCAAGCCCGGCCCGGACGATGCCCTCCCTGAAGGACTGCTCGACGAGCGCTGCCTCGCCTGGTACGACCCCGACGGCGAGCTGCGCGCCTCGCACCTGATCGACACCAACTCCGGCAATGTGGCGCGCGGCATCTGCGCGCTGCCGTATGTGCGCCGCTCCGACGGCGAGGTGGTCTGGTTCCCGTCCAACCTGGTCGAGAACCTCTACGTCAGCAACGGCATGAGCGCCGGCAACACGCTGGCCGAGGCACAGGTGCAATGCCTGTCCGAGATCTTCGAGCGCGCCGTCAAGCGCGAGATCCTGGAAGGCGAGATCGCCCTCCCCGACGTGCCGCAGGCCGTGCTGGACAAGTACCCCGGCATCGTGGCCGGCATCCGCAGCCTGGAGGAACAAGGCTTCCCGGTGCTGGTGAAGGACGCCTCGCTGGGTGGCGTCTATCCGGTGATGTGCGTGACGCTGATGAACCCGCGAACCGGCGGCGTGTTCGCCTCCTTCGGGGCGCATCCGAGCCTGCAGGTCGCGCTGGAGCGGAGCCTGACGGAACTGCTGCAGGGCCGCAGCTTCGAAGGTCTGAACGACCTGCCCCGCCCCACCTTCGCCAGCAACGCCGTCACCGAGCCCAACAACTTCGTCGAACATTTCATCGACTCCAGCGGCATCGTGTCGTGGCGCTTCTTCAGCGCCAAGGCGGATCACGCGTTCGTCGAGTGGGACTTCTCCGGCCAGGGCGCCGACTCGAACGCCGAGGAGGCCGCCAGGCTGTTCGGCATCCTCGAGGACATGGGCAAGGAGTCCTACATGGCCGTGTACGACCAGCTCGGCGCGACGGCCTGCCGCATCCTGGTGCCGGACTACTCGGAGATCTACCCGGTCGAGGACCTGATCTGGGACAACACCAACCAGGCCCTGGCCTTCCGCGCCGACCTCCTCAACCTGCATCGGCTGGACGACGAGCAGTTGGCGGCGCTGCTGGAGCGCCTTGAGGACAGCGAGCTCGACGACTACACCGACATCGCCACGCTCATCGGCATCGACTTCGATGAGAACACGGTCTGGGGTCAGCTGACGATCCAGGAACTGAAGCTGCTGATCCATCTCGCGCTGGGGCAGCTGGAGGAAGCGCAGGAACTGGTCGGCGCCTTCCTGCAATACAACGAGAACACCGTCGAGCGCGGCCTGTTCTATCAAGCCGTGAACGTGGTGCTGGAAGTGCTGCTGGACGACGAACTGGCACTCGATGACTACGTGGCCAACTTCCGTCGGATGTTCGGCGACGAGCGCATGGACGCCGTGCTCGGATCAGCGGACGGCAGCGTGCGCTTCTACGGCCTGACGCCGACGAGCATGAAGCTGGAAGGGCTGGATCGACATCACCGCCTGATCGACAGCTACCGCAAGCTGCACATGGCGCGCGCCGCCGCGGCAGCCCGCAAGCGCTCGGCGGGTTGAAACACAGGACCCTCCCGGGTTTTCCCTGAACGATCCTAGGGGGTTCCTCCCCCGGCTGCGTACAAGGCACTCCGACGGTGCGCTTCCTAGACTGGGTCCGCCCTGTCGCATCTCGCGGCACGGGCGCCTCATCAAGGGAGACACCATGACTCAGAGAGCTCCGCTGCGGACCGCCCTGCGGGCCGCCGCCCTGTGCGTCGCCTTCACCACCTTCGCCGCGGGTCACGCCTCGGCGCAGATCGGCCCGGATCCCACTTCCGCCAGCCTCAACGCCACCGCGGGATCGTTCGCAGTCTCGACCAGCACCGTCACGCTGCCGCGCGGCTTCGGCGGCGGCACGATCTACTACCCCACCACCGCCGGGCGTTACGGCGTCGTGGCCATCAGCCCGGGCTTCACGGCCACGCAGTCCAGCATCGCCTGGCTGGGCCGCCGGCTGGCGACCCACGGTCTGGTCGTGATCACGATGAACACCAACACGACGCTGGACCAGCCCGCCAGCCGCGCCACGCAGCTGATGGCGGCGCTGAACCACGTGGTCAACAGCGCCAGCAGCACGGTGCGGAGCCGTGTGGACAGCACCCGGCTGGCGGTGGCCGGCCATTCGATGGGCGGCGGCGGCGCGCTGATCGCCGCCGAGGACAACCCGACGCTGAAGGCCGCGCTGCCGCTGACGCCGTGGAACCTCAGCACCAGCTTCACCCAGGTGCGGGTACCGACGCTCATCGTCGGCGCCGACGGCGACACGGTGGCGTCCGTCGCCGCTCATGCGCGGCCCTTCTACGCCAGCCTGCCGGCTTCGACTTTCAAGGCCTATGCGGAACTCAACGGCGCCACCCACTTCACGCCCAACAGCACCAGCACGCCGATCGGCCGCTACGGGGTGACCTGGATGAAGCGTTTCGTGGATGCGGACACGCGCTACTCGCCGTTCCTGTGCGGCGCGGCGCATTCGGCCTACGCCACCGCCCTCGTCTTCGATCGCTACAACCAGAACTGCCCGTACTGAGCCGCAGGGAGGACGCCATGTCGCACCCATCCGATCGTCACCGGGGCCGGCGCATCGCACTGGCCTTTGCCGCCGGCCTGGGTGCCGTGGCGCTCCTCGTCTGGTTGGCCGCCGGGGCTCATGCGCCGGCAGCCGGCGATGACCCGAAGACGGCCTTCCCCTGGTCGCGGCTGGCCGGAGCCTCCGCGCCGGCCACCGCCCCGACCGCGAACGCAAACGCGCAGTCGGCGTCCGAAGTCGGCGTCGGCGCCTGGCCGCCCGTGGCGATGTCAACGTCGTCACCGGCGTCGGCATCCTCGGCGCCGGGGCCAGGTCTTGCTGATCCCTCCCGTCGGGTGTTCCGCACCGATGCCCGCGGGAGACTCGTCGTCGACCAGCCGATGCGACTGCGCGCCGAGGCGCTGCTGGCGCTCAACGAAGGCGACGCCCTGGCCGCACGCGTGGACGCGGAAGTGGCGGATCTGCCGGCGCCGGCCGCGGCGCGAGCCCGCGAACTGGTCGCTCAGTTCGAGGCCTACCAGACTGCGCAAGCCGCCGCCTTCCCACCGGGTCAGGCGCCGCTGGTGCCCGAGGAAGGACTCACGCAACTGCAGACGATGCAGGCGCTTCGAGCCGCTCACTTCGGCGCGGAAGCGGCCCGGGAGATGTTCGCTCAGGACGACGCGGTCGCGCGTCGCATCCTGGAGCTCATGCGCGAGGACACCTCCACCGCGCGCAGCATGGAAGAGAAGGCGATGCGCGCGCAGCTGCGCTATGACCAGGAGCGCGGCGCGGTTCCGCCTTGACGCGACGACGCCGCCGGTCGCAGCATGTCCTCATGACGTCTGGCAACTTCGTCGGCCCGCGTTTGGGCCTGTTGGGGGACAGCTTCATCTACGCGAGCGGCGCCGTGCGCTCGCGCGTGCGGCGCCACTCGGTCACGCTGGCCTGCGCGCTGACGCCGCAGCCGCTCAGCGTCAGCGTCGACGGGGAGCAGTGGTCAGGCCGTCTGGTGGCGGTGCGCCCTTTCTCGACGCGCGCCATCGACTCCGGCGGAGCGCCGGTCGTGCTGATCGACCTGGAGCCCTCGCACCCGCGCTACAACACTTTCAGCCGCTCGTCGGACCGCGCGCCGGTGCGCGTGCTGGACGAGCAGCACTTCGCCGGACTGCTGGACTGCGCGTCCGCCTTCGCGTCCTATGCGCTGAGCGGAAGAAGGCTGCAGGCCTCGGTGCAGATGCTCGTGGGCAGCGTGGCCGACAGCGTCTCACCGCATCAGCCGCTGGACCCGCGCGTGCTGCAGATGATGGCCGGCCTGCGGCTCGATCCGGCGCAGGACCTGGCGACGCTGGGCGCGCCGGTGGGGATGTCCGCCGCGCAGGCCTCGCGCGGATTCCTGAAGTCCCTGGGCATCTCGGCGCGGCAGTACGCGCTGGCGGTGAAGATCCAGCGCGCGGCGATGTTCTTCGGCAGTGGAAGAGCGCTCACCGCCATCGCGCAGGCGTCCGGGTTCGCGGACTCCGCCCACCTGGCGAAGGTCTGGGTGCGCTGCTACGGCGAATGCCCCTCGCGCTACTTCGGCCAGCACCGTGGCGCGCAGGAGGGTCAGGTGGACCATGCCTGGCGGCAGCGGGTCAGTCTGCAAGGGGCGACCGGGATCTGACCCGGCGCCCGATGGTCTTCGCGTTGTGGCGGGCTACTTCGCCGCGGCCGGGAATGCCGGCAGCTTGCCGATGTCGCGCGGGTCGTGCTGGATGATGACCGTCGCCTTCAGGTTCTTCTCGATCTGCTTGACGCGCTGGATCGAGGCGAGCGTCTGCGCGCGGTCGTCGTTGAAGCCGGGCACGCCGTCGTGCTCGTAGTTCTCGTGGAAGTGGACAGAGTCGCCGCTGAGGATCACCGGGCCCATCTCCTTGAGGCGCACCAGCAGGATGCTGTGGCCCGGTGTGTGCCCCGGCGCGCGCAGGACCATCACGGTGCCGTCGCCGAAGACGTCCTTGTCCGCGCTGAGCGGCTCGACCTTGCGCTTCTCGGCGATCCACTCGGTGAAGCCCTTCGCGTTGGCGCCGGCCATGGGCGGCGTCGCGTTGATGGCCTCCCAGTCGGCCTTGCCGATCAGCAGCGTCGCGTTCTTGAACAGGCTCACCTGGCCGGTGTGGTCGGCGTGGAAGTGGCTGATGCCGACGAACTTCACATCGGCGGGATCGATCTTGATCTGCTTGAGCAGATCGCCCAGCGGCTTGTTGGTCGCGTTGGGCACGGAGCCCGGCAGGTAGCCGGTGTCCCAGACCATCACGTCCGAGCCGTGCCGGATGACGTAGCAGCTGAAGGTGAAGGGCTTGCTCGTCTCGGTGTAGGCGAAGGTGTCGCTGAAGCGCCGAGGATCGTTGGTCCCGTTGCCGCAGTCGAGCCGCGTCAGCGTGACCTCCTGGGCTGCCGCCGACAGGGAAGTCAGAGAGAGAAGCGCGGTCGCGGTGAGCGCCAGCCAGAAGCGTGTCTTCATGTCGTCTCCTTGATCGCGGGGATGATAGCCATGAAGCGGCCCGGCGTGCGCCCTGCCTTGTGGAGGCAGTGCGGCCCCGTCAGCCGCGCGCGGCAGGGAGCGCGCAAGGCCCGGGCTGCTTGAGCGAGGTCACCACCGACCATCCGCTCGCGCCATCCGGCGCCTTGACCTGCACCGCCTGGGCGTCGCAGGAGCGCCGCCCGATCACGGCCAGTGCGGACTCGACCACGATCATGCGAGGCACGGCTCCCGGATGGCCGGATGCCACCGCGATCGCGTCCTGTTCGGTGTTGAAGACGGAGACGGCGTCCGCCCGCTGTGCCCACTCCTCGTCAGCTCGCTCAGGCGGGAGGCTCTGGCAGGCGGTCAGACAGAGAATGACCGCGAGGGTCGTCGCGCCTCTGACGGCGTTGGATCGCTGGTGGTGTCGATGGGCGTGCTGCATGTGGACAGGATAGCGTCCGCCGAGGGGGCGGTCGTTGCGTAATCGGTCGTTGCGTCATGGGCCGTTGCGTCATCGGTCGTCGGCGCCATCTCGCACCGGACCTCCAACCCCGGCCCTGGCGTCCGCCGATGCGCGCTCAATCGCCAGCCGTGGGCCGCGGCGATCTCGGTGCAGATTGCCAGACCCAGCCCAGCGCCCTGCTCCCGCCGGTCCGCGCCGCGCCAGAAGCGCTCGAAGATGCGTGGCAGGTCCTTTTCCTCCACGCCCCGGCCCTGGTCCATGACCGAGAAACCGTCCGGTCCCGCCGACAGCGTGACCACGCTCTCCCGCGGGCTGTGCTGGATCGCGTTCTCCAGCAGGTTCTTCAACAGCGTGAAGAGCGCCCCGCGATCCGCGCGCCAGTGGCGCAGCGACGGACTCAGGTGCAGGCCGAGGGTCACGTCGTGCCGCGCGGCCACGCGCTCCATGAAGTCGAACACTTCTCGCAACGCCGGCGTCGGATCCATCGCCTCGACGCGATAGTTGCGCTGTTCGCTGGCCTCGGCCAGCAGCAGCAGCTGCTGCACCTGACGCGCGACGCGGTCGACATCGTCCAGGATCTGGTCGCGCCAGGCACCCGCCTCTGCCTGCTCCACCTGCGCGCGGATCAGCGCCAGCGGCGTCTTCAGCTCGTGCGCGGCGTTCGACAGGAACTCCTGCTGCGTCTTGAATCCGCCCTGCAACCGGTCCAGCGCCGCGTTGAAGGCCTCGACCAGCGGACGCAGTTCGCGCGGCTGGTCGGTGGTCGGCAGACGCTCGGCGAGCGTTCTCGGCGCGATGCGCCGCGCCGCGCCGGAGGCCGCCCGCACCGGTTTCAAGGCCTGCCGCAGCGCCACATGGATCGTGATCAGGAAGATCAGCACGAAGGTCGCGCCCAGCGCGATCACGCCCTGGCGGAAGACGTCCAGGCCGATCGACTCCCGCATCTGCAGCACCATCCGATCGGTGACGGCGAACTGGACGTACCACCGTCGCCCCTCGTGATCGAAGGGCACGGTGGCCCCGTGCATCGCGACGCCGTCGCGCGTGAAGACGAAAGATTGGCGACGCGGCTCAAAGCGCTTGCCATCGGGCGCGATCGAGACCCGAGGGCCGTCCGACGAGTAGGCCACGTTCCCGTCCCTGTCCGCCACGCGCAGCATCAGTTCGTCCTTCAGGCTGCGGAACATCCACGGCTCGATCTTCGTCTCGTCGATGCCGATGGGGCGGCCTTGCGCGTCGAAGCTCAGATGCTCCGCGATCTGCTGGCCGTTGTCCTCGATCTGGTCACGCAGCACCCAGCGCGTGAACGGCTCCCACAGCACGGTCGACGCGAGGGCAACCAGCACCGCGCTCAGCACCATGCTCGCGGCCAGCACCGCCAGCACGCGGTTGCGCAGGCTATTCGGCCACCGCATCTTGAAGCGCATACCCGTGATTCCTGAGATTGACGATGCGCAGCTCCGACCCGAGCGAGCTCAGCTTCTTGCGCAGCCGATGCAGCGCGACGTCGAGCGCGTTGGGCGTCACCGCCTCCGACAAGCCCCAGGCCGCCGCCTCCAGCGCCGCGCGCCGCACCGTGCGCCCCTGCTGCTGCACCAGCGCGATCGCGATCTGGAGTTCCGCCGGCGCCAGCGCCACCGACCCCTCGCCGCGCACCAGCAAGGCTTCCTCGATCACCACCTCGATGTCGCCGAACACCGCCCGCGGCGGCCGCACGGCGACGGACCGGCGCATCAGCGCCCGCACGCGCGCCACCAGTTCCTCCATCGGGAAGGGTTTGGCGAGGTAGTCATCCGCTCCGGACTCGAGCCCGTCGATGCGGTCATGCAGCGCGTCGCGTGCCGTCAGCATCAGGCAGGGCGTTCCTTGATGCGCGGCGCGCAGGCGCTTGACCAGCGCCAGCCCGTCGCCGTCCGGCAACCCGCGGTCGATGACCAGCGCGGCGTAACCGACATCGCGATGCGCCACCCAGGCAGGTTCCATCGCGTGGAAGACATCGGTCGGAATGCCGGCGGCCTGGAGCGCCTGACGGATCAGGTCGGCCAGCCGGACGTGATCCTCGACGAGGGCGATTCGATTCATGGGCAGCGGGGGCGGAAATGCGGATGTTAAGCGCGCATCCTCCTCCGCCCCGACTTACCCGCGCCTTACCCGCGCCTTACCGTGCCTTACCGCGCCTCGTCCGCCACCGGCTCGTGGTACTGCACCACCGCCACGCCGTCGCGGATCGCCTGCTCATAGACCCCGAGCATGCCCAGCGCCTCGCGCAGGTCGTCGCGGATCGCGGCGGAGGCGACGACCGCCTCGTCGTCGTTGCACAGCGCCCCGTCCTCCTCATCGTCGCGCTTGAGGCGGCAGACCAGCTCGGCGATGACCGCCGCGTGTTCGATGCGTTCGCGCAGCGTCTTCATCGCCAGACCCACCGTGATGTCGCGCCGCGGCACGAAGTACTCAACGCTGCCCGCCGCGAAACGGCTCAGCGACGGGTACATGCGCGACTGGTAGAGGAAGGCTTCGAACTCCTCGCCGTTCAGGCGCAGCAGCGGACGGAGCTCCATGAGGCGGCGCTGCATGAACAGCGTCCTCGTGCGGCGCGGCCCCGGGGCAACGGATCCGCCCGCCGCGGAAACCGGCGGGAACGGCGGCGGCGCGGGAGGTTCGCCGCTGCCGGCGACCGAGGCAGCGGCGGCGGCGAAAGCGCGGGCATCCGAGTCCAGGGCCCGTGCGGCGAGCTCGGCACCGGGATCGTCGTCGAGTTCGTCGTCGAGGCTCGGGTGGAAGCTGGCGGGACCGCGGAAACGGGCCGCAGCAGCGGTGGCGGAGGGACCGGACGCACCGGCATGAGAAAAGGACATTCAGGACATGGACAACTCCAGTCAGATCGGATCAATTCATAAACATCACCTTCATCGGGATGACATGGACCGCGCCTGACGACGCGGGAGATGGATCTTCCTCGCGACATCGGCCAGGCCGGCCACGAAAAGATCAATGAAATCGATTCGATGAAATCGTTGGCGTCGGCGCCACACGGGTTCTCGCAGGGGGACCGACTCGTCTCGGTAGTCGAATCGTCAGGTGCCACTTTCATGAGTGAGCCGCCCTGAGATCAGGGCAACTGCATCAGGGATTCGCATCAGGGGAATCGCACCACCGCTTCGAATCCCGGCTGCGCGTTGCGCAGCACCAGGCGACTGCCGTGCGCCTCGGCGATGAGCCGGCACAGCGAGAGGCCCAATCCGACGCCGCCTTCGCTGCGCGCCCGCGCCTCGTCCGGCCGGAAGAACGGCTGGCCGAGCTGCGACAGGACCTCCGGCGGCACGCCCGCGCCGTGATCGCGCACGGTGAGCGTCGCGCCGTCTCCATCACGCACGACGGTCACCATCACGGGGCCGACCTCCGGATCGTTGTGCCGCAACGCGTTGTGCACCAGGTTCCGCAACAGCAGCTGGACCCGCATCCGATCAAGCTTCAGCACCGGCAGGTCGCGGTCCACGCGCAGCGCCACGCCGGGCTGGTCCTGCTCGCGCGCCAGCGCGCCGAGGTCGCAGTCGGCGACCTGCAACGCGCGGTGGCCGCTGCCCAGCCGCTCGCTCTCCAGCAACGCGGAGATCAGTTCCCGCATCTGGGCGAGCTCGTCCAGCAGCGACGCCTTCGACGCCCCCTCGTCGACCAGCTCCGCATGCAGCCGCGCCCGTGTCAGCGGGCTTCTCAACTCATGGCTGATCGCCAGCAGCAGCGCGCGCTTGCCGTCGAGCATCGCCTGGATGTCTTCCGCCATCTGATTGAAGCGGTGCGCAAGGTCGCCGATCTCGTCACGGTGACGGATCGGCACGCGGTGCTCGAGATCGCCCCGCCCGAAAGCCTCCGCGCCGGCCGCCAGTTCGCGCAGCGGCCCCACCATGTGACGGATGCCCCCGTAGGCAAGACCTGTCACCAGCAGCAGGAGCGGCACCGCCCACAGCAGGCCGTACTCGACCTGCATCGAGGCCCACAGGATGCCTATGACCGCACAGGACAACACGACGAAGATCGCGATCAGCCGCGCGCCCAGCGAGTGATTGAACTGCGCGTGGTGCCGGTGCCAGCGCTGGTGCCACCGGTTTCGCGCCCGCATGTGCCAGCGCCAGCCGCGCTCGCGCGGGAACGGAATGCCTTTGGCCTCCATCTCCGCCCAGCGGCGCAGCTTTTCGAGCTTGTGCTGGCGACGGGCCTGCCGCATCCTGTGCCGCCACGCGTCGCGGTGGCCTTCCGGCCCGCTCCGGGGATCGTGCCAATGATCGTACGGATGGCGAGGATCTCTCATGCGTCCCCCTCGCCCGCCGCCGGCAGCGCGAAGCAGTACCCCGCGTTGCGCAGCGTCTTGAGCGCCTCCAGCGGTTCGAGCTTGCGGCGCATCCGGCTCACCAGGATGTCCACGGCCCGTGTGTAGAGGTCGGCCTCCTGGCCGCGCAGCCGGTTCAGGATCTCGTCGCGCGAGAACACGCGGCCCGGCTCACGGGCCAGCATCAGGAGCAGCTCATATTCAGTGCTGGTCAACTCGACGCCCCCCGCCGCCACGGTCACGACGCGGCGCGCGGTGTCGATCTCCAGGCCCGCGAAGCGCAGCACGGTCGCCGGCACGGCCGCAGCCGGCGCCAGCCGCGTGCGCCGCAGGATGGTCTGCAGCCGCGCGGCCAGTTCGCGCGGCTCGAAGGGTTTGGCCAGGTAGTCGTCCGCGCCGAGTTCCAGGCCGACCACGCGGTCGGTCAAGTCGCCGCGCGCGGTCAGCATCAGGATGGGGATTTCGCGCCAGGGCTCCGTGCCGCCGCGCACGCGCTTGCAGAACGCGAACCCGTCCATCTCCGGCAGCATGCCGTCCAGGATCAGCGCGTCGAAGCGCTCCTCGGCCAGCCGCGCGAGCGCGGCGCTGGGGCGCGTGACCGCACTCAGCGCGAAATCGAAACGGGCCAGGTAGCTCGCCAGCGGCGCGGCCAGCGCCTCGTCGTCGTCAATCAGCAGCAATCGATGCATCGTGACGCCCATTGTGGCCGTGCCGGACCAGCGTGATCGCCCGTTCCGGACAGGCCTTCACGCAGTGGCCGCAGCCGCGGCACACGTCGGCGTTCGGCGTGAAGGCCTGCTGCCAGCCGTGCGCGTAACCCCGCAGCTTGCCGAACAGGTTCAGTTCCTTGCGCCGGTCGGTGGGCAAGGTGCCGACCGAGAAGACGCCGTACGGACAGACCTCGACGCAGTCGCCCTTGCCCTCGCAGCGGTTGCGGTCGATGACCGGCCGCAGCAGCCCCGGCGGCTGCCTGCAATCGCGGCTGTCCATCAGCGGCTCCGTTCGTCGGCGCGCCCCGCCCGGCGGCGCAGGCGCCGCAGCAGGAAGCGCAGCATCTGCTGCTGGTCGAAGTCCAGGGCGTCGAAGAAGTCGCCGAAGGCGGCCACCAGCGCCGGGCCGGTCGCCCGCAGCGCCTCGATCTGGCCGTCGAAGAGCGCCTGCGCCTCCTCGCGCCGGAAATTCTCGCTGTCGACGAGCCGGGCGACCTCGGGGCCGCGCGCCAGCGCCTTGAGCGCGCGTCGCGAGGTCGCGAGCTGGGTGATCAGCCGCTCCAGCAGTCCGGACTGGCTGTCGCTCAGGTCCAGAAAGGCGCGGGCCCGGGCTTGCAGCCTCTCGCCGCGACCGGCGTGGTGGGCATCGGGTCCCACGCTCCCGCCGAAGCCGTCCCACCCATGACCGCCGTGGTGACCATGGCGACCGTGGTGGCCGTGGCGACCGTGTCCGCGTCCATCCCCGCATCCATGTCCATGCCGGCCGTGCCCCCGACCATGGCCGTATCCAAGACCGCCCCACCCCCAGGGGAAGCCGCCGAAACCGCCGAAGCGGTACCAGGGGCCGGTGACGGGCAGCGGGCCGTAGAAGCCGTCGTCACACACAGGGCCGACAGGACTGAAACGACCAGGGTGGTCGAAGTGAGCGTGCTGACGTTCATGGGGGTGGCTCCAGCGTCGAAACAGATGCATGTTGCAATTCCTCGGTAAAGCCCGGGTGTCCGGGCGGTGAATCCATGTCGCCATGATTCCCATGCCCCCTCGCCAGGGCATCTCACCGCGGTATCGCTGTTTTTCGTTTTGTATCGCCGTTGCCCCGTCCGAGGGAATGCCTCCAAGGGGGGAACCGGGCGAAACGCGGCGTCGACAGGCGTCTCTGCTGACACGACGCGTCAGGGAGTCGGATATCGACATGGATATCGACATCTCCCTTTCGGTGGGGTCGCATCCCCTCTCTGCCCCTCTCTTCCCCACCTCCGCCCCTCTCTGCGGTGTCCCCCGTCTCCGGGCACCCTGCCGGGGCGTCGCGGGGTTTCGCCGCCCTACAATCGTGGGCTCACCTTGTCCCTCGCCCAGATGACACCGCCGCAAGGCGGCGCGCCCCATGACCGAACTCGCCAAGTCCTTCGAACCCGCCTCTCTTGAAGCCCATTGGGGCCCGCTGTGGGAGTCCAAGGGCCTCTACGAGCCGACGCTCGATCCGGCCAAGCCGTCGTTCAGCATCCAGCTGCCCCCGCCGAACGTGACGGGCACGCTGCACATGGGCCACGCGTTCAACCAGACCATCATGGACTCGTTGACGCGCTACCACCGCATGCGCGGCCACAACACGCTGTGGGTCCCCGGCACCGACCACGCCGGCATCGCCACGCAGATCGTCGTGGAGCGCCAGCTGCAGGGCCAGGGACAGAGCCGGCACGACCTCGGCCGCAAGAACTTCGTCGCCCGCGTCTGGGAGTGGAAGCAGCAGTCCGGCTCGACCATCACCCAGCAGATGCGCCGCATGGGCGACTCGGTGTCCTGGGGCCACGAGTACTTCACGATGGACGAGAAGCTCTCGCCCGTCGTCGTCGACACCTTCGTCAAGCTCTTCGACGAGGGCCTGATCTACCGCGGCAAGCGCCTGGTGAGCTGGGACCCGGTCCTGAAGTCCGCCGTCTCCGACCTCGAGGTCGAGAGCGAGGAGGAGGACGGCTCGCTGTGGCACATCCGCTATCCGATGGCCGAGGGCGATGAATCGCTGGTCGTCGCGACCACGCGTCCCGAAACCATGCTGGGCGACACCGCCGTCATGGTCCACCCCGAGGACGAACGCTACAAGCACCTCATCGGCCGGCAGGTGAAGCTGCCCCTCACGGGCCGCCTGGTGCCCGTGATCGCCGACGACTACGTCGACAAGGCATTCGGGACCGGCGTCGTCAAGGTCACGCCCGCGCACGACACCAACGACTACCAGGTCGGGCAGCGCCACAAGCTGCCGATGCTGACGATCTTCACGCTGGACGCGACCGTCGTGGACACGATGGACGAGATCCCCGCCGAGTACCGCGGCCTGGACCGCTTCGCCGCGCGAAAGCTGATCGTCAAGGCGCTCGAGGACCAGGGCCTGCTGATCGAGGTCAAGAAGCACAAGCTGATGGTGCCGCGCTGCACCCGCACGGGCCAGATCGTCGAGCCGATGCTGACGGACCAGTGGTTCGTCGCCACCAGCAAGCCGGGCCGGGACGGCAAGTCCATCGCACAGAAGGCGATCGACGTCGTCGCCAGCGGCGAGGTGAAGTTCGTTCCCGAGAACTGGGTCAACACCTACAACCAGTGGATGGGCAACATCCAGGACTGGTGCATCTCGCGCCAGCTGTGGTGGGGTCACCAGATCCCGGCCTGGTTCGGCACGGACGGCGAGATCTTCGTCGCCCATGACGAGGCCGAGGCGCAGGCCAAGGCCACCGCCGCCGGCTACACCGGCCCGCTGAAGCGCGACGAGGACGTGCTGGACACCTGGTACTCGTCGGCGCTGGTGCCCTTCTCGACGCTGGGGTGGCCCGCGAAGACGCTCGAACAGGACCTCTTCCTGCCGTCGTCGGTGCTCGTCACCGGCTACGACATCATCTTCTTCTGGGTCGCCCGGATGATCATGATGACGACGCACTTCACCGGCCGGGTGCCCTTCAAGCATGTGTACATCCACGGCCTGGTGCTGGACGCGCAGGGCAAGAAGATGAGCAAGTCCGAGGGCAACGTGCTCGACCCGGTCGACCTGATCGATGGCATCGAGCTGGCGCCGCTGCTGGACAAGCGCACGCAGGGCCTGCGCAAGCCCGAGACCGCCCCCAAGGTCCGCAAGGCCACGGAGAAGGAATTCCCCGAAGGCATTCCCGGCTACGGCGCCGACGCGCTGCGCTTCACCTTCGCGGCGATGGCGACGCTGGGGCGCAGCGTCAACTTCGACAGCAAGCGCTGCGAGGGCTACCGGAACTTCTGCAACAAGCTGTGGAACGCCACGCGCTTCGTGCTGATGAACACGCAAGGCCAGGACTGCGGCCTAGTCGAGCACACGAAGGAACAGTGCGCCCCCGGCGGCAGCGCCCACGGCTACCTGCAGTTCTCGCACGCCGACCGCTGGATCGTCAGCGAGTTGCAGAAGGTCGAACAGGCGGTCGCGCAGGGTTTCGCGGACTACCGCCTGGACCAGGTCGCCAACGCGATCTATTCCTTCGTGTGGGATGAGTACTGCGACTGGTACCTGGAACTGGCCAAGGTGCAGTTGCAGACCGCGCAGGCCGAGGGCAACGAGGCCGCGCAGCGCGCCACGCGCCGCACGCTGATCCGCGTGTTGGAAACCATCCTGCGCCTGCTGCACCCGATCGCGCCCTTCATCACCGAGGAGCTGTGGCAGACCGTCGCCCCCATCGCGGGCCGCAAGTCCACCGACTACCTGGTGACGGCCGCCTATCCGGTTGCCCAGCCGGAACGCATCGACGCGCAGGCCGTCGCCTGGGTCGAGCAGTTGAAGTCGGTGGTCGGCACTTGCCGCAGCCTGCGCGGCGAGATGGGCCTGAGCCCATCCGACCGCGTGCCGCTGCTGGCCGGCGGTGACCTGTCCTTCCTGCGCGAGGCGGCGCCCGCGCTGAAGGTGCTCGCCAAGCTGCAGAGTGTCGAACTGATCGAGGACGAGACCGCGTTCAACACGCAGAGCGCAATGTCGCCCGTGCTGGTGCACGGTGCGGCGCGGCTGGCGCTGAAGGTGGAGATCGACGTCGCGGCCGAGCAGGCCCGGATCGCCAAGGAGATCGCCCGTCTGGAAGGCGAGGTCGCCAAGGCCAGGGCCAAGCTGGACAACGAGGGCTTCGTGGCGCGCGCGCCGGCGGCCGTCGTGGAGCAGGAACGTCAGCGCATCGCCGACTTCAGCGCCACCGTGGTTCGGCTAAAAGATCAGGCAGCACGCCTGGGTGGGTCGGCCTGAACTCAGGCTGAACGGCGGGCGTGGCCAGGATCTCCGCGATCCGCCGCGCCACGCTCCACGCGGCGCGCATCCGGGATTCCCGGGTCGTCGCCGCGATCCTCGGCGTGACCTGCAATCCAGGGACGCCATGCAAGGGTCGCCCGGCTTCCATGAGGCCCGGCTCCATCAGATCCAGCCAGACGGCCAGCAGTCGGCCGGCCTGCAACGCATCCGCCAGTGCCTGTTCGTCGAACAGCGCCGAGTGCGAGGTCGACACCAGCACTTGCGACGGCTTGCAGAAGTTCAGCACCCGCTCGCCGATCAGGCCTCGGTAACGCGGGAAGTAGGCCAGCTGCACGCTGACCGCATCGGCGGCCTGCATCAGCTCGCGCAACCCGTACGGCTCGATGCCCCACTGCCCCCAGAGCGGGTCGGCATGGTGCAGGCTGGGGTCGTAGCCGATCACGCGCGCACCAAAGGCCGGCAGCAGCGTCGCCAACTGGCGCGCCGAGGGCGTCAGCCCCACCAGGCCGACCGTCGCGCATCCGAGCTCTCTCCCGACCCAGTTCCCGTCCGCGCCCTGCACCGGCACCCGGCGCAGCAGCGCCAGCAATGCGCCGATGACGAACTCGGCCTCCGCCGAGGCCGCCGCGGTCGGCGCACGCACCACCTCGATGTTGGCGGCACGGCAGGCTTCGAGATCGATGTTCTCCGCGCCGGCGCCGATGCGGCCCACGGCCCTCAAACGGGGGGCACGGCGGACCAGTTCCGCATCCAGTGCAATCGAGGCGGGCAAGAAAATTGCCTGGGCCTGCGCAACATGCTCTCTCAAGGTCAGCGGCGCATCCGCCAGATCGGGCGCGGCCTGGATGACGTGGCGTTCCGCCATCCATTCAAGGATGTCGGCCTCCAGCGGTTCCAGGACTAGCACTGACATGAGTGGTTTGGAGAGGTTTGTTTGATTTTCTTTCAGCTGTGCCGTGCAAGAATGCCGGCGCAATTACCGTCGGAGTGTACGTAAATGGCCCTCATCAACAAGGCAATCTTCCCGGTTGCTGGACTCGGCACACGCTTTCTACCCGCCACCAAGGCGCAGCCCAAGGAGATGCTGCCCGTGGTCGACAAGCCGCTGATCCAGTACGCGGTCGAAGAAGCCTACGCGGCGGGCATCCGTCAGATGATCTTCGTGAACGGGCGTAACAAGCGCGCCATTCCGGATCATTTCGACACCGCCTTCGAACTTGAAACCGAACTCGAAGCGGCCGGCAAGAAGGAACTGCTGGCCATGGTCCATTCGATCAAGCCCGACGACATGGAGTGCATCTACATCCGCCAACCCAAGGCCCTCGGCCTGGGCCACGCGGTGCTGTGCGCGCAGTGCGTCGTCGTCAACGAGCCTTTCGCCGTGCTGCTGGCCGACGACCTGATGGTCGGCAAGCCGCCGGTGCTCAAGCAGATGGTGGACCAGTTCTCCGAGTGGCAGGCGTCCATCCTGGCGGTCCAGGAAGTGCCGGCCGAGCACACCAAGCGCTACGGCATCGTGGCCGGCGCGCCGATCAGCGACCGCCTGATGGATCTCACCCATATGGTCGAGAAGCCCGCCCCCGAGGACGCCCCGTCGCGCCTGGGCGTGGCCGGCCGCTACATCCTGACGCCGGGCGTGTTCCGCGAGATCGCCACGCAACCGCGCGGCGTCGGCGGCGAGATCCAGCTGACCGACGGCATCGCGGCACTGATGCGTCGCGAGAAGGTCTTTGCCTTCCGCTACGAAGGCAAGCGCTACGACTGCGGCAGCAAGGAAGGTTTCCTGCAGGCCAACGTCGAACTCGCGCTGGATCACCCGCAACTCGGCGCCAGCTTCCGCGAGTACCTCAAGGCCCTGGAAATCTGACCGCGCTGAACTTCTGACGGCAGGACTTCCCGTCACTGCCGCGTCATGAAGGACGAAGGCCACGCATCGCGTGGCCTTCTTCGTTTCCAGGCGTATCCGGACGTCAGCGTCGCTTGAGCACGTGGATGAACTCGTCGCCGGCCGCGGTCTGCTCGACCAGTTCATTGCCGGTCTGCCGCGCGAAGGCCTGGAAGTCGCGCGTCGAGCCGGGATCTGTCGCGACGACCTTCAGCAGTTGACCGCTTTCCATCTCCGCCAAGGCCTTCTTGGCCTTGAGGATGGGCAGCGGGCAGTTCAGGCCGCGGGTGTCGAGTTCCTTGTCAATGTCCATGAGAGCGTCCTTGCCGCCGATGACCGGGGCGATGAAGCAGATTCTAGTCAGCCCCCTCAGCTGCGAGGCGCCATCCACTTCGGTTCGATGCCGCGTCCGCGCAACCAGTCGGCCAGCGCCTGGCCGGTACCTGCCGGCCAGCATTCGAGTTGATCCGGCGGTGTCAACGTGTACTCGACCAGTTCCGGCGACAGCGTGACCCGCCCGCGCGCGGGCACGTGGTACGCGATGATCACCTGGTTCTTCTTCTGGAAGTCGTAGACGCCGATCAGCGTCGCGCCGAGCGCCTCCAGCGAGGTTTCCTCCAGCACCTCGCGCTGGATGCCTTCTTCGGGCGTCTCGCCGGCCTCCATGAAGCCGGTGATCAGGCCGAAGAACGGTCCCGGCCACGCCGCGTTGCGCGCGAGCAAGACCTGCCCCTCGCGATCGACGCATTCGACGACCGCGGCCAGCACGGGCGTCGGATTGTTCCAGTGAGTGAAGTCGCAGTTCGGGCAACGCAGCCGGGTCTTGGGACCACCGTCTTCGGGCAGCTCGATCCAAGCGAGTTCACTGGCGCATTGCGGGCAGAAGCGGAAGCTCATCGGGCGTGGGCGCGAAAGCACCAGCGTGTCGCGGAGCAGCCATCATCCCTGATCGGCCGCGTGGCGTCAGGCGGGGAAGACGCCGGTCGACAGATACCGGTCGCCGCGGTCGCAGACGACGAACACGATCGTGGCGTTCGAAACCTGGCGCGCGATCTGCATCGAGACCCAGCAAGCGCCGGCTGCCGAGATGCCGCCGAACAGCCCTTCCTCGCGGGCCAGACGGCGGGCCATGTCTTCCGCGTCCGACTGACCGACCAGCACGAGTTCGTCGACGGTTTCGGGGCGGTAGATCTTCGGCAGATACGCCGCCGGCCACTTGCGGATGCCGGGAATGCGTGACCCTTCGGCCGGTTGCGCGCCGACGATGCGCACGTCGGGATTCTGCTCCTTCAGGAAACGAGAGACGCCGGTGATGGTGCCGGTCGTGCCCATGGCGCTGACGAAATGCGTAATCCGTCCGCCGGTGTCGCGCCAGATCTCCGGCCCTGTGGTCTCGTAGTGGATGCGCGGGTTGTCGCTGTTGGCGAACTGGTCGAGCACCCGTCCCTTGCCGTCGCGCTGCATCTGTTCTGCCAGATCGCGGGCGTACTCCATGCCGCCGGAGCGCGGCGTCAGGATCAGTTCCGCTCCGAAGGCCTTCATCGTCTGGGCCCGTTCGATCGACAGGTCCTCCGGCATGATCAGCACCATGCGATAGCCGCGGATCGCCGCTGCCATTGCCAGCGCGATGCCGGTATTGCCGGACGTCGCCTCGATCAGCGTGTCACCGGGCTTGATTTCGCCGCGCTCCTCGGCGCGCCGGATCATGCTGATGGCCGGACGGTCCTTGACGGAACCCGCCGGGTTGTTCCCCTCCAGCTTGGCCAGCAGCACGTTGCCGCGCGCAGCCAGTTCAGGACCGAGCACCCGCTGCAGTCGCACCAGCGGCGTGTTGCCGATGACATCTTCCAGGGTCGGATAGCTCGTGGGGTCGAAGGCGCTTGCATCACTCATAACCACGCATTCTCTCAGTGGAGGTCAGGTCTTGCGTGGCATAATGGCTTTCTGATTTCGCGGCTCTCCGTTGCTTCCACGTCAACGGTCACCAGCCGCACCGACGGTCGCCCACGGCGACCATCAGAAGAAGCAAAACCGTGCCGCCCGGATGGCGAAATCGGTAGACGCAGGGGACTCAAAATCCCCCGCCGCAAGGTGTGCCGGTTCGAGTCCGGCTCCGGGCACCAGGTTCTTGCTTCCCAGCGCCGTCTCGCGGCGCTTCATTCCTCCCATCCCTTTCCCCTCTTCTCGTCAGGCCTACCGCTGGTGTGCCGGTCTTCATCCAGCGTTGTCGTCCGGTTTGAGTCGACGACCTCATCATATTTGCTAGCTCATATTAACTATGAGGCCGACTCAATTTAATCACTTACCCGGCCACGCTACGCAACCCTCATCAATCGCCACCGCAATACTGGCCCCGCGATATCCAATACCGTCGGCATCTCCCCGACCAGCAATAGCAAGTTCTGATAAATCAGCCAAATCAGCCCGCAAAGCCATCCATTTCGGATAATCTTCACAGACCCGGAAGTTTCATTCGAACAAACTCGACCGGCCTATTTATCTGAGGGCCTGACATGAATCTAATGCGTCCCATGGTTGAGCACCGCGGACGCAGCGTTCAACCGTTCCAGCAACCCGGACGTCTGCCGACGTCCGACACATTCGCGCCACGGCGCGGAGGAACTGAGACATGGACGCACGATTCATCCGGCACTGGCGCCGCTCGACCGGCATCGCCGCCATCGCGTGGCTCCTGATCGCTCCCGCAGCGCGAAGCGCCGAACTCCCCGGGTGCGAGATCCCGGACGATTCGGGCGCGCCGTTGACGCTGGCCGCCGCCGTCGACGCCGCGCTTTGCCGCAATATCAAGACAGCCACGGCCTGGCAAGCCGTTCAGGCGCGCACCGCCGAGGTCGGCATCGCCCGCGCCGCCTCGCTGCCGACCGTCAACGCCAGCCTGCTCGCCCAGGACTCCACGACACGCACGCCCGGCACCATCGATGCGACGAGCCGGATGCGCGGCCTGGGCGGATCCGTCGGCGTGAACTGGCGCCTGTTCGATTTCGGCGAACGCGCGGCCAACCAGTCCTCCGCCGACAGCCAGTTGGCGGCGGCGGTCGCGAGCCGCGACGAGGCCGTGCGCAAGACGGTCGACGAGACCATTCAGGCCTATTTCGCCGCGCTGCAGGCTCGGGCCACCTTGGAGGCAAGGCAGCAGGCCGCCCGCCAGGCCGCCCGCACGCTGGCGGCGGCCGAACGTCGCGAGGAACGGGGCATCGCCGGCCGCAGTGACACGCTCCAGGCTGAAACCGCGCTGGCCCGCGCGCGCTTGGCCCGTCAACGTGCCCAGTCGGACGTGGATAAATCCTTTTCCTCCCTGGGCTACGTGATCGGCGCAGCTGTGGGTACACCGCTCATCCTGCCGCCTCGTCCCCAATCCGTCGACGACACGCCCCTGCCCGAGCTGGCCGCCCTGCTGGACGACGCCCGCCTGAATCATCCGGCCATCCTGGCGGCACGCGCGCAGCGTGACGCCGACAACCGGAAGGTTGCGGCAACGCTCTCCCAGGGGCGGCCCACGGTCGATTTCAGCCTGTCCCATCAGCGCAATGGATCGTCGAACCAGGTGCCCGCCGCCGGTCGTTCAAGCACCCTCTCCGCCGGATTCACCGTGAATATTCCCATATTCGACGGATATTCCAACAAGTATCAGGTCCAGCGCGCACGCGCGCAGGCGCAGACCTCCGAAGCGCAGGTCGTCGACGCCGAACAGCAGGTATTGAGCGAACTCGTCACCGCCGTGTCGGATGTCCGTTCCTCACGGGCATCACTGGATGCCTCGAAGCAGCTGCTGGATACCGCCAATGCCGCCCTCGAATCAGCCGAGAACCGCTATCAACGAGGCGTCGGCGACATTCTCGAATTGATCAATGCCCAGAACGCCCTCAGCGATGCCTTGGAATCCCAGGCGCAATGTGAATCGCTGTGGCACGCCGCGCGCTTAAAACTGCTGGCCGATATCGGCCAATGGCGCGGCAGCACGGACCTCGCATCCGTAAAGACCGACGCATTCCCCTCCCGCTGACGCCGCGCATCACGCCCGTCGCTTCGGCCCCTCGCCGCCTGACGCAGGCCGGCCAGGACCGCCCCTCCTCCAGCAGCCCGCCACCATGACCGACCTCACCAAACCCAACTCCCTCGATCAAGCCACCTTCAGCGCGCTGGCCGCGGCCCAGATCCAGCAGCTGTCGACGTCCGCGCTCAACGGCCTCGACAAGACGCATTGCCAATGGCTGACAGCCGCACAGATCGCCGCGATGACGCCGCAGCAGATCGCCGCCCTGGCCCACCCGGACTGGCTGACGCCGGCGGCGGTCAGCGGCCTCACCGCCGCTCAGATTCCTCAACTCAAGGATGCCTGGTGGTACTGCTCGCCGGCGTGGTTCAACGCCCTGACGCCCGAGGCCGTCGCGGCGCTGCCGGTGAGCGCCATCCAGGAAATGTCGTCGACCGCGAGGCAAGGATTGTCCGCGTCGACGATCCACGCCATGACGGTCCAGCAGGTCGCGGCCATCCCGCACCCCGACCAGCTGTCCCCGGCGGTGGTGAGCGGCCTCACCGCCCCGCAAGTAGCCGCCATCGGCGTCTCGTGGGGCTGGATGTCGGCGGACTGGCTCAATGCCCTCACCCCCGCCGCCTTCGCCGGCGTCCCGCCCGCCGGCATCGCGCAGCTGTCGGATGCCGCGGTCAAGGGACTCGGCGCGGCGGCCGTGGGCGCCATGACGTCGCAGCAGGCGGCCGCGCTCGCCCATCCCGAGATGCTGTCGCCAAGCGCCGTCGCCGCGTTCACGCCGGGCGCCATCGCGGCGATCACGCCTCAGGCGTGGAGCAAGGTGTCGCCGGCATGGCTGAACGCGCTCGCGCCCGCCGCTTTCGCCGCCATCCCGGCTGCGGGAATCGCCAACCTGAATGCCGCGGACATCCGCAGCCTGCCGGACGCGACTTTCCAATCAATGACGGCCGCCCAGTTCGCGGCCATCGCCGACACCGACTGGGTGCCCCTGTCGGCCGTCGGCAAGTTGCTGCCGGAGCAGCTGCGTCTTGCCACGGATTGGGACTCCGCCAGTGCGCGCTGGCTCAATGCCCTGTCGCCCGAAGCCTTCGCCGCCATCCCTCCGGCCGGCATCAACCAGATGTCGCTGGCCGCCCTGCAGGGTCTGGACGCCACACGACGCGCCATCGCGCTCAAGAGCGCGGACGAGATCCACACGGGCTACATCGATATGGCGTCCCAGGATGCCTCGGTCAACTACGACAGCGTGCTGGCGAACCTGCAGCTGATGTGCATGAACATCGGCACCGGCGGTATGACCGCCTCGCAGTTCGATGCCTTCAACAACACGCTCGCCGCTTCCCGGAGCGTGACAGGAGATCCGAGCTACGTGTCGTCGCTGATGGGCAACATGCTCCGCGACGGCGTGCAGGCGACGATGAGCGCGGACGCTTTCAGGCAGTCCGTCGACAAGTGGTTCCTGGGCACAAACAGTGCCGCCGCCGACAGCTACGTCGACGTCTCCGACCAGCCGCTGTTCGTCGGCTCCATCCAGCAGGCCACCAACCATCTTGCACAGGGCGGACTCGGAGACTGCTGGCTGATTTCCTCGCTGGAAGACATCGCGGCGGATTCGCCGGAGCGCCTCAATGGCCTGATCAGTTCGAACGGCAACGGCACCTACGCTGTCAAGTTCTTCAACGGCGGCACCCAGCCTGTGTTCGTCACGGTCGACGGCAAGGTCGCCGGATACGGCGCCGGCACAGGTGCCGGCGCCTGGGGGAGACTGGTCGAGGAAGCGTACGTGTCGGCGTGCGCCAACGGCCTGTTGCAGGGGAACGGCTACGCCACGCCGTGGGCCAATCAGACCGCGGAACTGGATGGCGGAGTCTCGGGCTATGCCTTGAGATCCATCGCGGGCGGCCACGACTACGCCAACTTCGACACCGGCGCCGAAGCCTGGGACGCCGTCAAGGCGGCCTTCGACAGCGGATGCGCCTTGGTGAGCTACGGGTCGAGCAACAAGGTCTCCACCGGGAGCGACGGCAAGACCAACCTGGTGGGCGGTCACGCGTTCTCCGTCATCGGTATTGACGAGGCCAACCACAAGTTCATCTTCCGCAACCCCTGGAGCCCCGATCTCGTGTTCGAGCTTTCGCCGGCGGAACTGGATGCCATCGCCGGCAGCGGGGAGTTCACCGTCCTCTCGACCCCGTCGGAGTACGGCAGCGCCGCCGCGCATTTCTCCGGCACCGACTGGTCCCAGGTGAGCGCCGACTGGATCAACGCCCAGGCGCCGGCCATGATCGCCGCCATCACGCCACAGGCACTGGGCCAACTGTCCGCGGCCGCGATCCAGGGATTGAGCGCATCAACCCTGCACCTCTGGAGCACGCAACAACTGCAGTCGCTGTCGCATCCGGACCAGCTCTCCGCAACGGCGATCGCCGGTCTGTCGAAGGACCAGTTGTCGGCAGTGGGAACGGAGTGGGTGAACGCGCTGTCGGCCCAGGCCATTGCTGCCCTCCCGGTGGCATGGATCGCATCGCTCTCCAAGTCCCAGTATCAGGAGCTCAGCGCGGCCATGGTGGGCGCGCTGACACCTCAGCAGATTGCCGCGATGGCACATCCCGACTGGCTGAGTCCGGTCGGAGCGGCCGGACTCACCGCCGCGCAGATTCCGTCCCTGCATACGTCCTGGAGCTACCAGACGGCCGACTGGTTCAACGCCCTGTCGCCGCAAGCCGTCGCCGCCCTTCCGGTCGATGCCATCCAGAACATGTCCTCCGCCGCGGTCCAGGGCCTGGCCCCCTCGACCCTCCATGCGATGACGCCGCAGCAGATCGGCGCCTTCGCCCACCCGGACAAGCTGTCCGCCGCCGCTTTCGGCGGACTGACCGCGGCGCAGGTGCCGTCCATCGCCGTGTCCTGGTACTGGATGTCGGCCGACCAGCTCAACGCCCTGTCGCCCGAGGCGTTCGCCGCCATCTCCGCCGCCGGCATCAACCAGATGGCGAAAACCTCCCTGCAGGGCCTGGACGCGATTCATCGCGACATCGCCTTGCGGTCCGCCGACGCCACACACGCCGGCTACATCAAGACGGCGCCCGCGGCAACCACGGACTGGAGTCAGGTCTCCGCCGCCGGCATGAATGCGCTGTCGGCAGCGGGACTGGCTGCCGTGGATCCCGCCGACCTGCAGAGGCTGTCCGCCTCGACGGTCCAGGGCCTGAGCGCTGCCACCGTGGGCGCGCTCAGCCCGCAGCAGATCGCCGCGCTGCCACATCCTGAGCTGCTGTCGGTGGCCGCCTGCGCCGCCCTGAGCGCGACCCAGGTCCCGGCCATCACCGCCGCCTGGGGTCTGATGTCGGCCGACCAGCTCAATGCCCTGTCACCCCAGGCCTTCGCCGCCATTGCCGCCTCGGGCGTCAACCAGATGAGCAAGGAGTCCCTCCAAGGCCTGGACAAGACGCATCACGACCTGGCACTGAAGCTCGCAGATGCCGCCCATGCGGCCATCCTCAATCCCCCTCCGGTCGCCCCGCCGACGGACTGGTCCACGATCTCCGCGGCCGGCATGAACACGCTGACCGGGCAAGCACTGGCGGCCATCGCCCCGTCCGACATGCAGAAGCTGCCCGTGGCCACGGTCCAGGGACTGAGCGCCGCCACCGTGGCCGCGCTCAGCCCGCAGCAGATCGCAGCGATCCCTCATCCCGAACAGCTGTCCGTGGCCGCCTTCGGCGCGCTGACCGCGGCGCAGGTGCCGGCCATCGCGGCCTCCTGGGACCAGATGTCGGCCGCGCAGATCAACGCGATGTCGCCGCAGGCCATCGCCGCGCTGCCGGCCCAGGGCATCAAGGACATCGAGTGGTCGGCTGCCGAGAAGGGCCTCTCCGCCTCGACCGTGCACGCCATGACGCCGCAGCAGATCGCCGCCATGGAACATCCGGACTGGCTGTCCGCCGATGCCTTCAGCGGACTCACCGCGGCCCAGGTGCCGGCCGTCTCCATCTCGTGGGGCTGGATGTCCGCCGCGCAGTTCAACGCCCTGCCCGCCGACGCCCTCGCCGCCGTACCGCTCCAGGGCATCCGGGACATGACGAAGGCCACGTACGCCGGCTTGTCGGCGTCGGCCGTCCAGGCCCTGACCACGCAACAGGTCGCGGCCATGGCGCATCCCGACTGGCTCGCGCCGGCCGCCTTCGGCGCGCTCACTGCCACGCAGACGCCCGCCATTGCCATCTCGTGGCGCTGGATGTCGGCTGACCAGCTGAATGCCCTGCCCGCCGCGTCCTTCGCTGCCATCCCCACCGCCGGCATCAATCAGATGACGAAAGCGTCCCTGCAGGGACTCGATGCGGCACACCACGACCTCGCGTTGCAGCGCGCCGACGCGGCGCACGCCGGTTACCTCACGCCCGCGCCCGCGCCCGCGCCGGTGGTGACGGGCAGCGCCGCGCCGCTCGTCCAGGCCATGGCGAGCTTCAACGTCCCTCCGGCGGTGACGACCACCGTCCACGGGACCACCAGCGCGAACACCCCGTTCACGCTCGTCAAGACGCACTGACGCCGCCTTTCGCCGCGGGCGCCGATACCGGCCCGCGGCGTTCCTCCACTCCCAGCCGGTCGTCACGACGACCGGCCGCCGCGAGCCCACCATGGACACGACGATCACGGACATCGCCCCAGACGTTCCCAAGCCCGACACCGGCCTTCACTGCCTGCTGGCGATCGCCTCGCTGCACGGGGTCGCGGCCGACGAGGCCCAGTTGCGCCATCGATACGGAAACGACCCGTTCAATCGGCAGACGCTGCTGCTGGCCGCCCAATCGCTCGGGCTGAAGGCGAAGGCAGTACGTCAGGCGCCGGACCGCCTGCGGCAGGCGCCGCTGCCCGCGATCGCCAAGGACAAGCGCACGGGCGACTACCTGGTCGTTGCGCAGTACCGCCAGCAGGACGGGCAGCCGCCGCAGCTGCTGATCCAGTATCCCGGCCAGGCACCGAGGATCCTGTCGGTCGAGGACTTCCTCGCACGCTGGACCGGCACGCTGATCTATTTCGCGAGCAAGGCGAGCTTCGCCGGCGACATGGCGAAGTTCGACTTCACCTGGTTCATCCCGGCCATCGTCCGTTACCGCCGAATCCTGACCGAGATCCTGGCGATCTCGCTGGTGATCCAGCTCATCGGCCTGGTCACGCCGATGTTCTTCCAGGTCGTCATGGACAAGGTCCTTGTCAACCATGCGATGCGCACGCTGGACGTGGTGGCGGTCGGACTGATCGCGGCCACGGTCTTCGAGGTGGTGCTCACCGGCATCCGCTCCTGGGTCTTCTCCCACACCAGCAACAAGCTCGACGTCGAACTGGGCGCACGCCTGTTCCGGCATCTGGTCGCGCTGCCCCTGGCCTACTTCCAGGCGCGTCGCGTGGGCGATTCGGTGGCCCGCATCCGCGAGCTCGAGAACATCCGCTCGTTCCTCACCGGCAACGCGTTGACGCTGGTGCTGGACCTGGTGTTCTCGGTGATCTTCTTCGGCGTGATGCTGTGGTACAGCCCGACGCTGACGCTGATCGTCGCGCTGTCGATCCCGTTGTACCTCGTCCTGTCGGTGGCCGTGACGCCGGTGATGCGCGCGCGCCTGGACGTCAAGTTCAACAAGGGATCGGAAAACCAGTCCTTCCTCGTCGAAACCATCAGCGGCATCGACACGGTGAAGGCGATGGCCGTTGAACCGCGCTGGATCCAGAAGTGGGAACAGCAGCTGGCCGGCTACGTCACCGCAGGCCAGTCGGTCAACAACGTCGCCACCATCGCCAGCAGCGGCGTGACCTTGATCAGCAAGCTGGTGAGCGCCGCCATCATGTGGGCCGGCGCCATGCTGGTCATCGACCGCAAGCTGAGCGTGGGCGAACTGGTCGCCTTCAACATGCTCGCGGGCCAGGTCTCCAGCCCGATCCTGCGGCTGGCCCAACTCTGGAACGACTTCCAGCAGGTGGGCATCTCGGTGGCGCGCCTGGGCGACGTCCTGAATGCGCAGCCGGAGATCGCCGGCGCCAAGACCCGGCTGCCGCGGCTGCAGGGGGCGATCGAGTTCGACAACGTCGCCTTCCGCTACAAGCCCGACGCGCCGGATGTGCTGCGCGGCGTCAGCCTCCGGGTCGAGCCGGGCCAGGTCATCGGCATCGTCGGCCGCTCCGGCTCGGGCAAGAGCACCCTGACCCGGCTGGTGCAGCGCCTGTACGTCCCCAACCGCGGACGCGTGCTGATCGACGGCCAGGACATCTCGGTCGTCGACACCGCCTCGCTGCGGCGCCAGGTCGGCGTCGTGCTGCAGGACAACGTGCTGTTCAACCGATCGATCCGCGAGAACATCGCATTGATCGACCCCACGCTGCCCATCGAGGCGGTCATCCGCGCCGCCAAGCTGGCGGGCGCCCACGACTTCATCTGCGGACTGCCCGACGGCTACGACACCATGGTCGGCGAGCACGGCACCGGCCTGTCCGGCGGACAGCGCCAGCGGATCGCGATCGCCCGCGCGCTCATCGGCAACCCGCGCGTGCTGATCTTCGACGAGGCGACCAGCGCGCTGGACTACGAGTCCGAAAAGATCATCCAGGACAACATGCGCGCCATCTGCGAGGGCCGCACCGTCCTGATCATCGCCCACCGCCTGTCGGCGGTCCGGGACGCCGACCGCATCGTGGTGATGGAGCGCGGCGAGATCGCCGAGTTCGGCACCCATCAGGACCTGCTGGCGGACCCGAAGGGCATCTACACCCACCTGAATGCGCTGCAGCACGGCGCCCGCGAGGTGACCGCATGAACGCGCTCCATCGAGCCCAGGCCGCCGCCGACCTGATCGGCCGCTACGTCACCGTCGTCCGGGAAGCCTGGCGACACGAGGCCGCCGACAAGGCCCCGCGTCGGACGGCGCGCGAGGCCGAGTTCCTGCCCGCCGCGCTCGCGCTGCAGGCCAGCCCGGTGTCCCCTGCCGGGCGCTGGGTGGCCCGCATCCTGATGCTGATCGTCGTGTCGACGCTGGCGTGGTCCTTCTTCAGCCGCGTCGACATCGTGACCGTCGGTCAGGGCAAGGTCGCCGTCAACGGCGAGAGCAAGACGATCTCCTCGACGCAGGTCGCCAGCGTCCGCGTCCTTCACGTGACCGAGAACCAGCAGGTACGCGCCGGACAACTGCTGATCGAGCTGGACAACCGGGAAGTCGACAGCGAGCTGGACAAGGCCGAAGGCGAGCGCCAGGCCGCCGCCGTGCAGGTGGCCGTCCAGACCGCGCTGATCGACGCGCTGAACACGGGCCGTGCGCCGCGTCTGCCCGCGCTGGCCGAGTTGTCCGCGCAACGCCGGCAGGAGGCTGAGCAGTCCCTGTCCAGCGCCTGGAACGACTACGCCGCCCGCCGCGACCACCTGACGACGGATATCGCGCGGTTCACCGGCGCCCTGCCGATCGCGATCGACCGGGAACGCGAGTACGCAGAACTGGCCCGGACGCGGGACGTGGCGCAGGACGCCTTCCTGCAGAGGAAGATGACCCGCATCGAACTGGAAGGCCAGCTTTCCCAGGCCCGCAGCCAGTTGCGCGAGCTGACCGCCACGACCCGCAAGCAGGCGGACGACCGCCTGGCCGAGGCCGCCCGCGTCACGCAGGCGTCCCGCCAGGACGTGGTCAAGGCCGCCGCGCGCCAATCGCTGCTGCAGCTGCGCTCGCCGGTCGACGGCACCGTCCAGCAGTTGACGACGCACACGGTCGGCGCGGCGATTCCGGCGGCCCAAGCGCTGATGCAGATCGTGCCGCTGAACAGCCGCGTGCAGTTCGAGGCCTTCATCGAAAACCGCGATGTCGGTTTCGTGCGCGAGGGCCAGGAAGTCGCCGTGAAGATCGACGCCTTCGACTACACGCGCTACGGCACGGTTCCCGGCCGCGTCGACCACGTCTCGCGCGACGCGCTGCAGGACGAGAAACGCGGACCGATCTACGCCGTCACCGTGACGCTCGATCAGACCGCCCTCGATGTCGAAGGCCGACGCATGCCGATCGGCCCGGGCATGTCCGGCACCGTGGACATCCGCACCGGCACGCGACGCGTCATCGACTACCTCCTGTCGCCGCTGATCCAGCACCAGCGCGAGAGCCTGCGCGAGCGTTGAAAGCCCCGCGCGATTTCCCCGCCCGGTTCCCCCCGTTCACCTCCCTGCCACGGCCCTCCATCATCATGACCGACCTCACCAAGCCCAACGCCCTGAGTGAAGCCGCATTCGGCGCACTGACCGCGGAACAGATCCAGCAGATCCCGACCGCGTCGCTCGCCTCGCTCGATCAGTCGCACTACCAATACCTGACGAGCGGTCAGGTGGCCGCGATGTCCGCGGCGCAGATCACCGCGCTGAAGCATCCGGAATGGCTGACGCCGGCCGCCGTCGGTGGGTTCACCGCGCAGCAGGTGGCCGCCATCGCGCCGGCGGCGTGGAGCAAGATGTCGGCGGCCTGGATGAACGGCCTGTCATCCGCGGCGTTTGCCGCCGTGCCCGCCGCGGCCATCGGCTCGCTCGGCGCGACAGTCGTTCGAGGCCTGTCCGACGCCGATTTCCAGGCCATGACGGCGGTCCAGTTCGCCGCAATCGCGGACAACGACTGGATCCCGCTGTCCGCAGTTGCCAGGCTGCGCCCGGACCAGGTGCAGACCACCACCGACTGGGACTCCACCAGCGCCCGCTGGCTCAATGCGCTGTCGCCCGAAGCCTTCGCCGCGATTCCCGCCGCGGGCATCAACCAGATGTCGCTGGCCGCGCTGCAAGGCCTGGACGCCACGCGTCGCACCATCGCACTCCAGGGGGCCGACGAGCTGCACGCCGGCTACATCGACATGGCCTCCCAGGACGCCTCGGTCAACTACGACAACGTGCTGGCGGATCTGCAGCTGATGTGCGGCAACATCGGATCCGGCGGCCTGACGTCCGCCCAGTTCGACGCCTTCAACAACACGCTCGTCTCGGCCAAGGGGGCCGCGGGCAATGCGACCTACGTGTCGTCGCTGATGGGCAGCATGGGCGTGCAGGTGAACATGAGCGCGGACGCGTTCAATCAGGCCGTGTGCAAGTGGTTCCTGGGGACCAGCAATCCGACGGCCAAGGGCTACACCGACGTGAGCGACAGTGCCTTGTTCAACGGCGCCATCCAGCAGGCCGCCGTCAACGTGGCTCAAGGCCAGTTGGGCGACTGCTGGCTGGTCTCGTCGCTGGAGGCGCTCGCCGCCACGGCGCCGGAACGGCTCAACGGGCTGATCAGCGCAAACGGCAACGGCACCTACGCCGTCAAGTTCTACAACGGCAGCGCCGACAAGCCCGTCTTCGTCACGGTCGACGGCAAGGTGGCCAACTATGGCGCGGACACCAGCGCCGGCGCATGGGCCCGGCTGGTCGAGGCCGCGTTCGTGGAGGCCGGCGCCAATAATCTGTTGACCGCCGACGGATACACGAACTGGAAGGACGACACCAGCCAGCTCGAGGGCGGCGTGCCCGCCTGGGCCATGAGGGCGCTGACCGGCGGCACCAACAAGAGCTTCACGTCGGGTGCCGCGGCATGGAATGCGGTGAAGGCGGCGCTGGAGGACGGCTCGGGCATCGTGACCTACGGGTGCTACAGCAAGTCCTCGAAGGATGCCAAGGGCAACGAGCAGATGGTGAGCGGCCACGCCTTCGCGATCATTGGCGTCGACGAGGCCAATCACAAGTACATCTTCCGGAACCCTTGGGGTTCGGACTACGTCTTCGAACTCTCGCCGGAAGAACTGGATGCCATCAGCGGCCAGGGCGAGTTCGACGTGATGGAGTCGCCGCTTGAATACGGCACCGCGACCGCCCGCCTGAACGGAACCGACTGGTCCACCGTGAGCGCCGATTGGATCAACGGCCAGACGGCGGTCCTGATCGCCGCCATCTCCCCGACGGCGCTGGGCAAGCTGAGCGGCGCGACGGTCGCCGGGCTGAGCGCGGCGACCCTCCAGATCATGAGCACCCAGCAGTTGCTGTCGCTGCCTCACCTCGACCAGTTGTCCGCGTCCGCCGTCAAGGGCCTGCTCGCGGCGCAGTTCAAGGCCCTCACCGCCGGCTGGTACAACGGCCTCTCAGCCGAGGCATTCGCCGCCATCCCAGCAGCCGGCATCAACCAGATGACCAAGGACGCGCTTCAGGGGCTGGACGCGGTCCATCGCGACATCGCCCTGCGGTCCGCCGACGCCACGCACGCCGGCTACATCAAGACGGCGCCCGCGCTCATCACGGACTGGACCACGGTCACGGCGGCCAGCGTGAACGCGCTGTCGGCGCAGGCGCTGGCCGCCATCGACCCGGCCGACTTGCGCAAGCTGCCCGCGGCCACGGTCCAGGGCCTGAGCGGCGCCACCGTGGCCGCCTTCAGCCCGCAGCAGATCGCGGGGATCCCGCATCCCGAGCAGCTGTCCGTCGCCGCTTTCGGCGGCCTGACCGCGGCGCAGGTGCCTGCGATCGCCGTGTCGTGGGCCCTGATGTCGGCCGCGCAGATCAATGCGATGTCCCCGCAGGCCATCGCCGCGCTGCCGGCCCAAGGCATCAAGGACATCGAGGGATCGGCCGCGGAACAGGGTCTGTCCGCCTCGACCCTTCACGCCATGACGGCGCAGCAGATCGCCGCCATGGAGCATCCGGACTGGCTGTCCGTCGACGCCTTCAGCGGACTCACCGCCGCGCAGGTGCCCGCCATCGCCATCTCGTGGGGCTGGATGTCGGCCGCCCAGATCAACGCGATGTCCGCGCAGGCCATCGCCGCGTTGCCTGACCAGGCCATCAAGGACATCGAGTCGTCGGACGCCGAGAAGGGTCTCTCGGCGTCGACCCTCCATGCGATGACGGCACAACAGATCGCCGCCATGGAACACCCCGACTGGTTGTCCGCGGATGCCTTCTCCGGCATGACCGCGGCGCAGGCGCGCGCCGTCTCCATCTCGTGGGAGTGGATGTCGGCGGACCAGCTCAATGCCATGTCCACCGACGCCTTTGCCGCCATCCCCGCCGCCGGCGTCAGCCAGATGACGAAAGAGTCGCTGCAAGGACTGGATTCGGCGCACGCGGCGATCCTGCACCCCGTATCCCCGGTATCCCCGGTATCCCCGGTATCCCCGGTATCCCCGGTATCGCCGGTATCGCCGGTGTCGCCGGTGTCCCCGGTGTCCCCGGTATCGCCGGTGTCCCCGACGGACTGGAGCCGGATGACGGCGGCGCAGATGAACGCGATGTCGGCCACGGACCTGGCAGCGGTGGCGCCCGAGGATCTCCAGAAGTTGCCGACCTCGAGCGTCAAGGACTTGAGCGCGGGCACCATCGCGGCACTCAGCGCCAAGCAGGTCGCCCAGTTACCCGCCATCGAGACGCTGTCCGCGAGCGCGGTCGCTGCCTTGCAGCCGAAACAGGTCGTGGCGATCGCTGCGACCGCGAACTGGTCCAAGGTCGATGCGAAGTGGCTCAACGCCCTGTCGTTCTCCGCCTTCGCGGGCGTCCCGGCCAGCGCGGTCAACCACCTGTCGAGTGGCGCGCTGCAGGGGCTTGACACCATGCACAGGGCCATCGCGCTCATGAGCGCCGACGCGGCGCACCTCGCCTATCTCATGCCGATGCCGACGCCGACGCCGACGCCGAAGCCGATGTCGACGTCAACCGTCGGGGCTGCACCGCTCATCCAGGCCATGGCGAGCTTCAACGCGCCTGCGTCGGTGACGACGCCGTCCCACGCCAACGCCGGCACGCAGGCGCTTTTCACGCTCGTGACGGCACGCTGACGCAAAAGCCGATGCGTCGCCGTGCGCGGGCCGATCCGGGGCCCGCGCACGGCGCGGCTACACTGGTCCGAACGCATTGGCTGGATTCCAGGTCCATTGCGCCTTCCCAACGCGCCGCTCGCGGTGCTTTCTGAAGACGCCCGACTCATGCCCTTCATTCCTCCGGTGACCAAGGCCTTCATGCTCATCTGCGTGGGCCTGTTCTGTCTCCCGTTCATCTACGCCCCCTTCGGCCAGATGAATTTCATGATGGCGCTGTGGCCGTTGAACTCCGGCAGATTCGAGTTCTGGCAACCCATCAGCTATGCGTTCCTGCACGGCAGCTTCGCGCACCTGTTCTTCAACATGTTCGGTCTCTGGATGTTCGGCTCCGAACTGGAGACGATCTGGGGTGGCAAGCGCTACGCGCAGCTGCTGGTGGCCAGCGCGCTGACCGCCGCGGTGGCGCAGCTGGTGTTCACGCTGCTGATGGGCTCGTTCGCGCCTACGGTGGGCGCCTCCGGCGCGCTGTTCGGGCTGCTGCTGTCGTACGGGCTGCTGTTCCCGGACCGGGTCATCATGCCGCTGTTCCCGCCCATCCCGATGAAGGCCAAGTACTTCGTCGCCATCTTCGGCGCACTCGAACTCTTCCTGGGCATCAGCGGCGGCAGCGGCATCGCCCACTTCGCCCACCTGGGCGGCATGCTGGGCGCCTGGCTGATGATCAACTACTGGCGCGGCAGCCGCCGTCGCTGAGCGGTCCTGCGGTTCAGTCCTCGACGGCGAGCAGCCCCTCGCGAGGCGTCGGATACCGCAGCCGCAGGCGCAGCTCGCGCTTGAGCCGCCGGTTGTCCATCCGGCGCGATTCGTTCATGAAGCTCATCTGCATCGGTGAGAACACGCCGGGCGCCTCCGCCCGCGTCACGCGCGCCGGCGGCGCCATGCCGCACAAGGACGCGGCCAGCTCGAAGTAGTCGCCCATCAGCAGTTCGCTGTCGTCGCTTGCGTGCAGGATCCGCTGTGTCGGGCCGCGCATCAGCGCCAGCAGGCAGGCACGGGCCAGGTCGTCGGCCTGGATGTGGTTGGTGAAGACGTCGTCCTCGCGGGCCAGGACCGGCAGCCCCTTGCCGAGCCGCTCGCGCGGATGTCCGCCTTTCCGATCGAACGCGTAGATGCCGGGCACGCGCAGGACGGTCACCGACGCGCCGGTCACGCGGCCCCACTGGCGCAGTTGGTCCTCGGCATCGACGCGGCGCCAGGCTCGGTCGTTCGACGGATTCACGGTGCGCGTCTCATCGATGCGCGCACCGGCGCAGTCGCCGTAGACGCCGCTGGTGCTCGCATAGACCAGACGCGCCGGCGCCGCGGAACGCGACAGCGCCTGCAGCAGACGCCGGGTTCGCTCATCCGTGCGCCCCTGGGCGGCCGGCGGCGCCAGGTGCAGCACGCGGTCCGCGAGCCCCGCCAGCCGGCCCAGCGACGCGGCGTCGTCCAGGTTCCCGATCAGCGGGATCGCGCCGGCGGCACGCAGTTCATCGACCCGCGCCGCGGTGCTGGTCAGGGCGAACACCGTCCACCGCCCGGCCAGTTGCCGCAGCACCCGCATCCCGACGTCGCCGCATCCGACGATCAGCAGGCGGCCGCGGCGACGGCGGCGGTTGACGGCAGGCGAAGCGGGATTGGCACCGGGCATGGGGTCTTGGCGGGCTGGGGCAAAATGGCGGGTTAGTTTAGTCACCCCCGCACCATGAGCTTCCAGGTCACCGTACTGCCCGCCGGCCGCAACTTCACCGTCGACGACGACGAAACCGTGCTGGCCGCGGCCATCCGCCAGGGCATCGGCCTGCCCTACGGCTGCAAGGACGGCGCCTGCGGCTCCTGCAAGAGCCGGCTCATGGAGGGTCAGGTCGTGCACGGCGAGCACCAGACCAAGGCGCTGCCGCCGGAGGACGAAGCCGCCGGCTTCATCCTCACCTGCTGCGCGAAGCCGCAGACGGATTGCACGGTCGAGGCCCGCACGGTGCCTGGCGCCGGCGAGTTCCCCGTGCTGAAGCTGCCCAGCCGCGTGATCACGGTCGAGAAGCCGGCCGGCGACGTCGCGGTGATCCGGCTGCAGCTGCCGGCCAACCAGAACCTGCAGTACCGCGCCGGCCAGTACGTCGAGTTCATCCTGCGCGACGGCGCCCGTCGCAGCTACTCGATGGCCAACGCGCCGAGCCGGCTCGGCACGCCGCCGGCGATCGAGCTGCACATCCGCCACATGCCGGGCGGCAAGTTCACCGACCACGTCTTCGGCGCCCTCAAGGAAAAGGACATCCTGCGCATGGAAGGCCCCTTCGGCAGCTTCTTCCTGCGCGAGGACAGCGACAAGCCGATCGTGCTGCTCGCGTCCGGTACGGGCTTCGCGCCGATCAAGGCGATCCTGGAGCGCATCCAGGACCAGGGCATCACCCGCCCGGTGACGCTGTACTGGGGCTGCCGGTCCAGGGCCGATCTCTACCTGCACGACTGGGCGGAGGCGACCGCCGCCGCGATGCCCTCGTTCACCTACGTGCCGGTATTGTCCGAACCCAAGGCGGAGGACGGCTGGACCGGCCGCACCGGCTTCGTCCATCAGGTCCTGATGGCGGATCTGCCCGACCTGTCGAAGCACCAGGTCTATGCCTGCGGCGCGCCGGTGATGGTGGAGTCCGCGCAGCGCGACTTCGTCGCCGCCTGCGGCCTGCCCGCCGAGGAGTTCTACGCCGACGCGTTCACCTCCGAATTGGACAAGCACGCGGGCTGAGCACGTCCACCTAGCGCCCGCGCAAGTCCCCCTTCCCGGCGTGACATGCGCCATGGCGGTGCGCGGCGTTCCATACTTTCGGACATGAAGCATTTCCCGCCGCCCTATTCCAGCGCCGCGCAGTTCGAGCAGCAGCTGCAGGACCTCGGTCACACGGTCATCGCACCCGAGAGCCTGACGCACTGGCTGCACTGCCAGGCCGGCGACCTGCGCGGGCTGCAGACCTTCTGGAACGACCTGCCCCCCGACGCCTACCTGCGCGACGGCGGCCGCTACCGGTTCCGGCGGCATGCGAGCTTCGTGGTGGACGCACAGGCCGATCCGTCCGTGCGGCTGGCGCCGCATCGCGCGCACTGGCAACCGGTGGACTACAACGCGCTGCACGGCGGCATCGAACGCTGGTTCGAGCCGATGGATCCCGCCGCGGTCGACCTGCCGATCTGGCCGCGGCTGCTGCTGGGCCTGGCCTCGGTGGCGGACCGGCTCAAGGGCGCGCGGCCCTGGTTCGTCGAGGCGCACCAGTTCCGCATCGACACCGCCGGCGGCATCGGCCGGCCGACGCCCGAGGGCGCGCACCGCGACGGCGTGGACCTGGTGGCGGTGTTCATGCTGGCGCGCCAGGGCATCAAGGGCGGCGAGTCGCGCGTCTTCGAGGCCGACGGCCCGCGCGGCCAGCGCTTCACGATGATGGAGCCGTGGACGCTGCTGCTGCTCGACGACGAGCGCGTCATCCACGAGACCACGCCCATCCAGCCCTTCGATCCCGCGCATGCCGGCCACCGCGACACCTTGGTCGTGACGCTGCGGGCGGACGCCTTCATGGGGCGTTGACGTCTGCCGCGGCCCGGTCGGGCAGTTCGGCGAAGAACGTCGACCCATGGCCCGGCGAACTCATCACGCCGACGCTGCCCCCCTGGGCCTCGACGATGCGCTTGCTCAGCGCCAGACCCAGGCCGGTGCCTCGATAACGCCGTCGATCCTCCGACGGCAGCTGCGTGAACTCGGTGAACAGCCGTGGCAGATCAGCGGCCGCGATCCCTGGGCCGGTGTCGCTGACCTCGATCCGGAAGCCGTGAGGGCCGGATCGCTCGCCGCGCACGACGATCTCGCCGTTGGCCGGCGTGAATTTCCAGGCATTGGACAGATAGTTGTAAAGCACCTGCCGCAAGCGCAGCGGATCCGTCCAGACGCTCGCCAGAGCGTCGCCGATCTCGAGCCGGACCGTCATCGGCTTGTCGGTGAAGCTGCCCGTCACGATGTCGACCACTTCGCGCGCGACATCGACAAGGCGGGTCGCTTCCGGACGGAGGTCGATGCCGCCGGCATCGATCCGCGCCATGTCGAGGATGTCATTGATGAGCGCCAGCAGATGACGACCGCTGGTCAGGATGTGCCCGGCATAGCGCTGCACGGCCGGCGTGTCCATCGCGGCGGGCCCGTCGCCCAGCAGCTGGGAGAACCCGATGATCGCGTTCAAGGGGGTCGGCAGCTCGTGCGACATGTTGGCCAGCACCCGTTCCTTCTGGCGGCTGGCCTCCAGGATGCGCTTGTTCTCGAGTTGCAGTTCCTCGCTGCGCAGTCGAAGTGCCTGCGAGCGCATCCGCTCGCGAGCCTCGCGGGCGCGCACGATGGCGTAATCGATGGCCCGCAGCAGCGAACGGGGACGGACGTCCTGCTTCGACAGATAGTCCTGCGCGCCGGCCGTCATGCAGGACAACGCGAGCTGGTCATCCTCCAGACCGGTGAGCACGACGATCGGCGTGTCGCGCGCCTGCGACCGGACCGCCTTCACGCAGTCGATGCCTTGCGCATCGGGCAACCGCAGGTCCAGCAGGATGGCCGACACGCGCTGGTGCTGCAGCGTGCGCACCGCCTCGTCCAGTCTCGCCGCACGCACCACCCGCCGCGGCGGTACGGCGCCGCTTTCGGCCAGCAGGTCGGCGATCAGGTCCGCGTCGCCGTCGTTGTCCTCCACGAGCAGGATCGGCCAGCGCGCGCGCGAGGGTTCCAGGCCCAGGTCGTCAGGCAGCGCGCTCATGGCAGCTTCACCACCGTGAACCAGAAACCCTCGATCGCCTGCACGATCGTCTGGAACGCCACCAGCCCCACGGGCTTGGTCACATAGCAGTTGGCCCCGAGCTGGTAGCTCCTGACGATGTCATGCTCGGCATCGGACGAAGTCAGCACCACCACCGGGATCTCCCGCAGACCGGGCTCCTGCTTGATCCGCGCCAGCACCTCCCGGCCTGTCACCTTGGGCAGGTTCAGGTCGAGCAGGATGAGGTCAGGCGAGACGACCGCCTCGAACGGCGGTTGGCGCAGCAGCCGGGCCAGCGCCTGCGCGCCGTCGACCGCCACGGCGATGTCCAGTTTCAGCTTGCCTTGCTCCAGGGTCTCGATCACCAGATCGGCGTCGCCGGGGTTGTCCTCGACCAGGAGGACGCTGAGCGGCCGGCTCACGAGGCGTCCTCCGGCCGGGCGGCGGACAGCGTGAAGGAGACGACGCTGCCGCGCCCCGGTTCGGAGTCGATCCGGATCGTCCCGCCGTGTCGCTCCACGATGCGCTTGGCGATCGCCAGACCGATGCCGCTGCCGTCGTAACGCCCCTGCTCGTGCAGGCGCTGGAACATCTGGAAGACGCGTTCAGCGTATTGCATGTCGATGCCGATGCCGTTGTCGCTCACGCTGAACCGCCAGCGCGGGCCTTCGCGGGTCGCCTCGACGCGCACGAGAGGCGCCGACTCCGAACGGAACTTGATGGCGTTGCTCACCAGGTTCTGCAACAGCTGGTGCAGCTGGACCTCGTCGGCCAGCACAAGCGGCAGCGGCCCGGCCTCCACGGCGCCGCCCGACTCGCGCAGGAGGCGCTGCAGGCCGTGCGTGACCGCGGCGAGCACCTCTCCGGCAGCGACCGGCGCCAGCGGCTTGCCCTGCGACCCCACCCGGGAATAGGCCAGCAGGTCGGCCACTAGCCGCTGCATCCGGCGCGCGCCGTCGGACGCATAGTGGATGTACTTGTCGGCGCGATCGTCGAGCTGCCCCGCATACCGTTGCGCCAGGAGCTCGGTGTAGTTGGCGACCATGCGCAGCGGCTCCTGCAGATCGTGGGAAGCCACATAGGCGAACTGCTCCAGGTCCGCATTGCTGCGACGAAGTTCGTCCTCGTAGCGTTCCCGCGCGTTCTTGCGCTCGGTGATGTCGATGATGGAGGCAAGCGTGCACAAGCCTTCGTCCGTGTCGATCGGACTCAGGCCGATCTCTATCGGCACTTCCTCGCCCCCCTTGCGCCGTCCGAACAGGTCCCGCCCCGCGCCCATGGGCCGCGTCTCGGGCTGGGCGAAGAACTGCGCGACATGACGCGGATGTTCCCCGTGGAAACGGCTCGGTATCAGCAGCTCCACCGGTGCGTCGAGCAACTCGTCACGGGCGTAGCCGAAGAGCTCTTCGGCCTTGCGGTTGACCAGCCGGATCCGGCGTCGGCGATCCACGAGCACGATGGCGCTCGGGATCGCCTCCACGATCGACCGGTAACGGTCGTCGCTGCGGTCGATGGACATGGGGGAACCTCCCAGCCTGACGATTCGTCCGTCTTTGAATTTCTCTGCAGCACCGGTGTATCACGGGCCAATCCGTGCGCCAATCGCCCGACAAGGGGACGGCGTGGTTGCTGCGGCACAGGCGGGCCAAGCGGCTTAAACTGCCGGCCCGCACGCCACAAGCGTGACATCCCCTGCCGGATCGTCAGCGTCCGGTCTTCTTCAAGCATCACAAGTGCAGGTTCCCATGAACGCCATCACCGACATCGCCCGCGCCCTCGCCGCCGGTTCGACCGACGCCATCCCCTCGTCCCTCTTCGGCCTGCCCGACCAGGCGCCGCACGAACGCGTGCTGCTGGCCGCGGATCCGGAAACCGGCCTCAAGGCGATCCTGGCGGTGCACAGCACCGCGCGCGGCCCGGCCTTCGGCGGCTGCCGCTTCTGGAACTACGACAACGAGCTGGCCGCGCTGAACGACGCGCTGCGCCTGTCGCAGGGCATGAGCCTGAAGAACGCGCTGGCCAACCTGCCCTTCGGCGGCGGCAAGGCGGTGATCATCAAGCCGCAGGGCGATGTCGACCGCGCCGCGCTGTTCGCGGCCTTCGGCCGCGCGGTGCAGTCGCTGCAGGGCGCCTACATCACCGCCGAGGACGTCGGCACCACCACGGCCGACATGAAGGGCATGATGGCCCAGACGCAGTACGTGTCGGGCATCCCGCGCGAAGGCGCCTTCGGCGGCGACCCCAGCCCCAAGACCGCCTACGGCGTGTTCGTGTCCATCGACGAAGGCGTCAAGCGCGTGCTGCGCCGCGAATCGCTCGAAGGCGTGCGCGTCGCGCTGCAGGGCCTGGGCGCGGTGGGCTGGCACCTGGCTGAATACCTGCATCGCGCCGGCGCCAAGCTGGTCGTCGCCGACGTGAACGCCGAGAAGGTCGCGCGCGCGCAGGTCGAGCTGGGCGCGAAGGCCGTCGGCATCCACGAGATCCTGGCGGCGGACGTCGACGTCGTCGCGCCGTGCGCGCTGGGCGCGACGCTGAACGCGCAGAGCATCCCCGCGTTGCAGGCCGCGCTGATCGCCGGCGCCGCCAACAACCAGCTGGCCACGGCCGCCGACGGCGACGCGCTGCAGGCCCGCGGCATCACCTACCTGCCGGACTATCTGGTGAACGCCGGCGGCATCATCAGCGTCGCGCGCGAGTTCCGCAACGAAGGCGAGGAGAACGCGGTGATGGCCGAGGTCGGCCAGATCCGCCATCGCGTCGCCGAGCTGCTGGACCGCATCCAGGTCAGCGGCCAGACGCCGGCGCGCGAGGCCGACGCCTGGGCGCGTTCGCTGCTGGTCAAGCCGGTCTGATCGCTCCCGCTTCGCGATGACAACGGCGCCTTGACGGCGGCGTTGTCGACGGGACTGGCGGGCGGCAATGCGTATCTGAACGTGCACTCGACCTGCGCGCCGGGCGGGGAGATCCGCGGCTTGCTGGCGACCAGCGCGGTGCCCGAGCCGTCGAGTGACGCGTTGATGATCGCCGGTGCGCTCACGGTCGGCGGTCTGGCGCGGCGGCGCACGCACCAGGGCTGACCGGGGCGGACGCCGCCGATCCGCCGCCCGATTGACGGCGTCGCCCTGTCATCGACCGACACACGTCGGGGACACGTCAGACGGTCCAACCCCTCCCTGCGTCGGTATGCTCCAGGCTCTGCCCTCCACGGGGAGCCCCCGAAAAGAACGGGCCTCCGATCGGAGCGGCTGCGGGAGCAGTGGGGAGGAACGGCAAGATGGTCATCGAGAGGTTCTGGTTGCGTTGGCCGACGGCGGTGCTCGTCTTCGTCGCCGCGACCTGGCTCAACCTGCAGCTCCAGCCGGCGCTCAGCGGCCGCGAGCCGTTGCTGCCCTACTTCCCCTCGCTGGTGATCGTCGGACTGGTCTGCGGCATGGCGCCGGCGCTGACCTTCCTGATCGCGGCCAGCCTCGCGATCCTCTACCTCTGGGTCGAGCCTGTCGGACAGATGTTCCCGGTCAACTCGCTGCCGGACGCCGCGATGGTCGTGCTGTTCCTGCTGACGGGGTCACTGGTCGCCTCGGTATCTGCCTGGGCGGGGCGGCTGATGCAGAAGGAGCGCAACAGCCGCCGGCGGCTCAACCTCGCGCTGGCCGCGGGCCGCATGATCACCTGGGACTGGGACGCCGTGACCGGCTTCGCCACCACCGGCGGCGGCGCCAAGCAGCTCTTCGGCCAGCACTGGAAGTCCATCGACGACATGCTGGCCGGCATGTCCGCCGAGGACGCGACGCGCTTCCGCGACCGCTACCGCTACGCCACGCAGAGCGGCGGCCGCTTCAGCCTGGCCTGCCCGATCACGCGCGCGGACGACGGCGAGGTCGTCTGGACCCAGTTCGACGGCTACGTGAGCCTGGACGCGAAGGGCCGCGCGGTGCATGCCTACGGCGTCGCGGTCGACGTCACGCAGCAGCAGGAGGCGCTGCGCGCCAGCCAGGCCGCGGAGGAGCGTTTCCACCTCGCGCTGCAGAGCGGCAAGGTGATGGCCTGGGAATGCGACGTCCAGGGCCGCTACACCTGGGCCTTCAACACGCCGATGGGCTTCACGCGCGAGGCGCTGATCGGCGCGGAGGTCGGCAGCCTGGTCGGCGAGCCGGAGTTCGCCGGCATCGTCCGCGAGGCGGTGCTGACAGGTCACTCGATGAACCTGGCGCAGCGCACGACGCACAGCGGCAGGACCTACCAGCTGCTCACCTCGCTGCGGCCGATCATGGCGGAGGACGGCCAGGTGCAGCGGGTGATCGGGGCGACGGTGGACGTCACCGAGCTGTCGGCGGCGCAGGAGGAACTGCGGCGCGAGAGCGAGCGCAAGGACTCCTTCCTGGCCACGCTCGCGCACGAGCTGCGCAACCCCATGGCGCCGATCCGCTACGCGGTCGCGATGCTGCGGCAGTCGTCGTCGGACGACACCCGCGCGCAGGCCACGGACATCATCGCGCGGCAGTCGGCGCACATGGCGCGGCTGCTGGACGACCTGCTGGACATGAGCCGCATCACGCGCAACGTGGTCGAGCTCAAGCGCCAGGTCATCGACCTGCGCACGGTGGTGCGGCAGGCGCTGGAGGCGATCGAGCCGCTGTATGTCGAAATGCAGCACCGCGTCACGCTGTCGCTGCCGCCGGCCGCGGTGCCGGTGGACGGCGATCCGACACGGCTGCAGCAGGTGCTGGGCAACCTGCTGGACAACGCGGCCAAGTACAGCCCGGAGCCGGGCGAGGTGGATGTGAACGTCGCGGTGGTGTCGGGACGGGCCCAGATCACGGTGACGGACCGGGGCGTGGGCATCGCGCCGTCGATGCAGCCGCGGGTCTTCGAGCTGTTCACGCGCATCGATGCGCGCGGTCCGGCGCCGTCGGGGCTGGGCATCGGCCTGGCCGTGTCGAAACAGCTGGTGCAGCTGCACGACGGCACGATCGCCGTGGCGAGCGAAGGCATCGGACACGGCAGCCGTTTCACGGTCAGCCTGCCGTTGGTGGAGAACGCCCCGGCCGCCCTCGCGAGCGCGGACGGGACCTCGGTCGACGGCGCACGCCCGCTGGCGGCGCAGAGTCGGAGTCAGACCCTGGTCCTGGTCGTCGACGACAACGTCGACGCCGCCAATACGCTGGCCGAGGTGTTGCGTGGCGTCGGGTATCGCGCGACCGTCGCCTACAGCGGCGAGGAGGCGCTGGCGGTCTTCGAACGCACGCAGCCGCGCGTGGTGCTGCTGGACATCGGCCTGCCCGGGCTCTCCGGCACGGATGTCGCGCGCCAGCTGAGATCGACGCCGGGCGCCGAGCCGCTCGCGCTGATCGCGATCACCGGCTGGGGCCAGCGCTCCGACCGCGAGGCCACCGCCGCCGCGGGCTTCGACGCCCACCTGGTCAAGCCGGTGGAGTTCAACGAGCTGGAGCAGGTGATGGAAGAACTGCTCGACGCAGGGAACCCGGCCGTCCAGGTATGACTGCTGGACGCAGGGCGTCTCGCCGTTCAGGGATGACTACCTCTCCCGCTTGCGAGAGCGTGGGGCCAGCGGCCTCGGGAGTCCACCAGATCCTGCTCGCCAGCGAGGTCAAGCGATCAACGCCGCACCGAACACCAGCGCGCCCATGCCCACCAGCAGCAGGGGCAGATAGAGCGCCGTGAGCACCCCGCCCCGCCAGACGCCGCCCCACCAGCTGGTGCCGTAGACGGTGCGCAGCGCGATGACACCGTGCAGCAGCACCAGCGCGACGATGCCGGTCGCCGCGGCCGGCAGCACGATCGCCAACAGGTAGGCGGCAAACCAGCAGGCATGCAGGTGCAGCGCGAAGACGAAATGCTCGGCGTACTTCATCCGCCGCCGCAGGAAGACCAGTGCGAGCAGGCCGGCGAAGACCGGCTGCATCAACAGCATCGCGTACGGTGCGAGCTTGTCCAGGCGCTTCTGCACCTGCACGGCGGAGCTGCTGGCCAGGCGCTCGCCGACGCCGTCGAGGCGACGTTGCCAGTCGGTGCAATGACTGCCTGGGCTGGAGCAACTGCCCTGGCGCGCCTGCGCGATGGCCTGTTCGTCGCGCGTCACCTTGAGCCCGTGATCGCCGGGCAGCAGATGCACGGCGATGAAGAAGATGAAGCTGAGGCTCAGGTAGAGGCGCAACGGCTGTACATATCTCCGGCGTCGGCCGATGAAGTACTCGCGCGTCAGACGTCCGGGCAGGAACAGCATCGCCCACAGGGTCCGCCACAACGGCCCCTCGAGCGCGACGTAGTGGCCGACGAATTCATGGATGAACTCGCGCATCGAGGCCGCGTGCAGATGGGCTTCCTGGCCGCAATGGGGACAGAAGTGCCCGCCGGGCTGGAGCGCCAGATCGCAGTTGTGGCAGGTCGCGTCGGCGGGCGCCGGGGGGTGGCCCGAAGGAGGGACCGAAGCGGGGACCGAAGGAAGAGGCGTCATCGCGGGCGGCTCCGAAGTCGTCGTAGGCGCGCCGGCGATTCACTCCCTGCCGGTCGAGTGGGCCCGATGATAGGTCGCGGGCATGGAAGTCCCGGGTCGGGTTCCCCCGGAGCGAGGCGGCGCTGGCATGCCGGTTGCCTGTTGTCGGCAAGGGCCTCAGGAGGAGGCCGGCATCACAACAGGAGTCCGTCATGACCTTCCGCCACCTCGCCGCCGCCCTCGTCGGCACCGCCGCCCTGCTGACCGGCATCGGCGCCTCGGCCCAATCCGTCGGCAAGTCGTCCGATGCCGAGCGGGACGTGGGCCGCGCCGCCCCCGGGCAGGACAACTCCTACTTCAACGTCACGGCGAAGAACCGCATCCCGGCGCCGCTGCTGCCGCTCAAGAAGGGCCAGTGCGTGATCTGGTATCCCGAGAAGGGCATCGCGGAGCACACGGGGCCGATGCCCTGCTCGCCGCTGCCCAAGGTCGAGCCGGGCGGCTGGCTGATCGCGCCGTCGAAGGATCCGGTGATCCTCGAAGCGGCGGTCTATCACGCGGAGAACCCCGGCGTCGTCATCGCCCGCGGCTCCTTTGATGCGCGCACGCGCTACCTCGTGCGCACGTTGGATCCGGACAGCAAGATGGATATCCAGAAGGGCAAGGCGAAGCCCTGAACGGGTTCAAGTGCTCCGGCGTCAGGTCTCGGCAGCAGCGAAGCTGATGGCGAGGGTCCGTCAGGCCTCGCGCATCAGCCGCAACTCGACTTCCCAGTCGACATAGCTCCACTCGTGCGTGCTGCGGAGATCCCGCAACAGCTTGTCGAAGATGGGCTCATCCTGCGGCGCGTACTCGAACCAGGTCAGGAAGTCGAACGGCTCCGGCGTGGGCAGGTCTCGGCAGTGGTGCAATCGGCGCGCGATCGCCGGCAAGGCCTGAAGACCGATGGCGATGTGGCGGGAGTCCGCTTCGAAGATCCGTCGGCGTTCGTCCTGGGTCAGCGCCCACCAGGTCGCGTTCTTTCGGATCGGGATCAGCGCCGCGCAGGTAGCGCCGGGATGGCCCAGTGGCTCCTGCCTGTTGACCAGCGCGGCCTTCTCCTCGCGCTCCACGTAGCGCTCGTTGCTCGTCACGCCGCTGAGCATCCAATGCATCGAATCAGGTGTCGGCGAGGTCGGCGGCAAGACCGTCAGGGCGGCCACGTCCGCGAGCGCTTCACCGACGATCACACGCTGATCGAGCACCTGCCAGTCGCCGCGATCGACGCCGGCAAACCGGAAGTAGCGGGCGCTGAGCGACGCACCAGCGTGCGTGCCGTCAAGCGATGGCAATCGACTCATCACAGTTGCTTCTCCAAGACGCGCCGCCGCATCTCCGCGGGATAGTCGATGAAACCCAACGACTGGTAGAGCGATCGTGCTTCCGGCGTTGCGCCGAGATTGAACTCGCGTACACCCAGCGCCTCGCATCGCGCCATCACGTTGGCGACGAGAGAACGCGCGATGCCATGGCCTCGATGCTTCGGCTCGACGAAGACGTTGGCGACACGCCCCATCAGTCCGCCCGGATTGGCGCGCGTCGGACCCCAGTCCAGCAGCACGACGCCGGCACCGCCGACGACTGCGCCACCGTGGTTCGCAAACAGGCCGACATAGCGCCCGGCATCAATGCGAGGCGCCAGCCACGCCGTGTAGCCTGCACGGCGATGCGCATCTTCTTGGCGGTAGCACGCATGCGCGGCGATCTGATCGGCATCCGAAAGCAGAACGGCGCGTTCAGTCCAAAAAGGATTCATCGAGATTGGCGGGATCAACAAGGCTCCGCGCAACACTCTATCCTCGGCTCACGGCCCTCGGATCCGGCGCTCAACGTTTCATTCGCAGTTCGCCAACTCGATGATTGCAAAGCCCTCGCGGGCGATCTCCTCGACGACCGGTTCCGGCGCGATCTCCATGTGGCAGAAGCGGCACTCTTCAGCCGACAGCTGGTGCGCAGGCAGGCCGCGCGCAGCGAGGTACCTGCGGCCGAAAGCCAGCACCTGTTCCTGCGCGCGGGACGCGTCCGGAACGAGGATGTCGAAATGCATCAGGCGGCCGTCGGGGCGGGTGACGTAGGTGTCGAATACGGCGATCTTCATGGAGTTCACATCGGGCAAGTTGTCGATGCGCCAGTGTGGGCGACCGCAGCGCGGGGGACGCCACTGAACGTCCAGCAGCCGCATCAGATCGTCCCTGCAAGCGACCACGTGGCAATCGAGCGTGTTAAGGCCACCCTCCGAAGCAGGCGTCAATTCGCGTCCGTCTTGGAGGGCTCCGCGAGCGCCTGCCGCCACTCGCGCGGCGAGCGCCCGACCCGCTGGGTGAAGACGCGCGACAGCGCGGACGCATTCGCATATCCCAGCTGATCGGCGATCTGCTTGATCGAGCGGCCCAGCCGCAGTTGCTCCTGCGCCAGGCTCAGCCGCCAGTCGGCGAGATACGCGGCCGGCGCCTGCCCCACCAGCTCGCGGAAGCGCGCGGCGAAGGCGCTGCGGGACATGCCGGCGCGCTCGGCCATGCGTTCGAGCGACCACGCCTCGCCGGGCGCTTCGTGGACCGCCGCGAGCGCCTGCGCGACCCGCGGGTCCGACAGGCCCGTCACCAGCCCGGGCTGCACGCCTGCCTCCGCCGGATGGTCGATGAGCCAGCGCAACAGCTGGATCAGCACGACCTCGAACAGGCGGTCCGCCAGCACGCGTTGCCCGCAGCGCACCCGCTCCGTCTCCGAGAACAGCAGCCGCAGCGACATCTCCAGCCCTTCCACGCGCGCCAGGGGCAGCAGCACCAGCGGCGGCAGCGCGCGCACCAGCGGATTCAACGGACCGCCGTCGAACTCCAGCTCCGCGCAGGTGAAGTCGGAGCCCTCGCGCGGCGGATTGCGGAACTCGTGCACGATCGGACGCGGATAGAAGAGCAGCGAGGGCTCGTCCACCCTCAGCTTGCGCGGCAGGCCTGCGCTGGCGGGATGGCGCAACTCCATCTCGCCGCGCTTCATCACATGGAGGAAGCCCCGGCCCGGCAGCGGATCGAAAGGATTGACCCCGCACAGTGGCCCGACGTGGAACAGCCGCGCGCGAACGCGGAAGTGCTCCAGCAGCGAGGACAGCCGGTCGATCGGCGGAAGCGACGCCGTCGACCCGGGAGTCGACGGGGCGATGGATGCGGACTTGGCAGCCATGGACGTTTGGATGCGTTTGATGGATGAAACGCGGCCAATGCTACTCCTTCGACGCTCACACTGACGTCCAGCAGCAGACGAACACCAGACGCTGCCTGACACCCACCACCGATACCCGACATCTACCCTTGAAAGGAAACATCATGTCCACCACTTCCCGCGTCGCCCTCGTCGATCCCAAGCAGGCCCAAGGCGACGCCAAGGTCGCGCTCGACCAGATCCAAGCCGCCTTCGGCGCCACGCCGGCGATGTTCCGCGCCGTGGCCAACTCGCCCGCCGCCATCAAGAGCATGTGGGGCAGCTTCGGCGCCCTGGGCGGCGGCGTGATCCCCGCCAAACTCGGCGAGCAGATCGCCGTCGCCATCGCCGATCGCAACGCCTGCGAGTACTGCCTGGCCGCGCACACCGCGCTGGGCCGCAAGGCGGGCGCCACCTCCGACGAGATGGCCGCCGCGCAGATGGGCGAATCGGCCGATCCCAAGACCGCCGCCGCGCTGCGCTTCGCGCTCAAGGTCGTCAGCGACCGCGCCCAGGTCAACGACGCCGACGTGCAATCGCTGCGCGATGTCGGCTTCGACGACGGCGCCATCGTCGAGATCCTCGCGCACGTCGCGCTGAACCTGTTCACCAACTATGTGAACGTCGCCTTCGCGGTGCCGGTCGACTTCCCGTCGGTGAAGCTGCGCCGCGCCTGACCGCGTATCGCCGACCGGCTCGCGCCCATCGCGGGTCGGTCAGGCTCCGGCAGCAACGGGCCGACGTGGCACATCCCTTGCACGGCCGCAGGGCATGCTCCCGCCGACTGCCCTGCCCGCTCCCGTCGCGCCCGTCGATGCCGTCGGCGGCCAGGCCTCGCCCGACGAGGCCGCGCGTCGTCTCGCGCTGCTGCTGGCCAGCACCGGCGAGGGCATCTTCGGCATCGACATGGACGGGCGATGCACCTTCGTGAATCGCGCCGCCTGCGACACGCTGGGCTGGCGCACCGACGAGGTGCTCGGGCGCAACATGCATGCGCTGATCCACCACTCCCATGGCGACGGCAGCGGGTACCAGGAGTGCGACTGCCCCATCTTCAACGCCTTCCGTCGCGGCGATCCCTGCCGCATCGACGACGAGGTGCTCTGGCGCGCCGACGGCAGCGCCTTCCCGGCCGAGTACTCCAGCTACCCGCTCTTCGAGCACGGCCAGGTCCAGGGCGCCGTGGTCACCTTCGTCGACATCTCCAAGCGCAGGCAGGCCGAGGAGCAGCTGCGCGCCAGTCACGACCAGCTCGAACGACGCGTCGCCGAGCGGACCTCGCAGCTGCGCGAACTTGCCCATCACCTCGAAGCCGTCCGCGAGACCGAGCGCAAGCGCATCGCGCGCGAGATCCACGACGAACTCGGTTCGCTGCTGGTCGCGTTGAAGATGGACCTCAACTGGCTGGAACGCCGCGTCGGCGACAACGCGCAACGCGACGCCATGGTGGCGAAGTGCCACCGCATGGGCGGCCTGGTCGACACCGCGGTGGATGCCGTCGGTCGCATCATCACGGACCTGCGCCCCAGCATCCTCGATCACCAGGGCCTCTGGGCGGCGCTCGAATGGCAGGCGCAGGAGTTCCAGCTCGCCGGCAGCGACGAGCGCGAAGTGCGTTTCCGCATCTTCGTCGCCGCCGACGTCGTCCCGCCGGAAGGCGGTCTGGCGATCGCGGTCTTCCGCATCTTCCAGGAGGTGCTCTCCAACGTCGCGCGTCACGCGAAGGCCTCGCGCGTGGACATCCGCATCGACGTCGATGCGCCGCCGCTTCCGGTGCTCTACCTGCAGGTCAGCGACGACGGCGTGGGCGCCCGTGACGAGGCGCTCAACGACGCGCGCAGCTACGGCGTGCTCGGCATGCGCGAACGCGCGGCGCAGTTCGGCGGACGGCTCGGCATCGCCAGCGCGCCGGGGCGAGGCACCACGGTGCGGCTGGTCATGCCGCTGGAAGGTCCATCGCCGGAAGGAATCGCCGCATGACCATCCGCGTGCTGATCTGCGACGACCACCGCATCGTGCGCGAGGGCATCAAGCAGATCCTCGCCGAAGCCAGCGACCTGCGCGTGATGGGCGAGGCCGCCAACGGTCCCGAGGCGATCCAGCAGGTCCGCTTGGGGGCGACGACCGACGCGGGTCCCGACGTCGTGCTGCTCGACATCGCCATGCCGCAGCGCGACGGGCTCGACATCCTCAAGGCGCTCCGGGGCGAGTTTCCCAAGCTGCCGGTGCTGATGCTGTCCACCTATCCGGACCGGCAGTACGCGGTGCGCAGCCTCAAGCTGGGCGCGGCCGGTTACCTCAACAAGAGCGCCGACAGCGAGCAGATGATCGACGCCGTGCGCACCGTCGCGCGCGGACGCCGCTTCATCACGCCCAGCGTCGCCGAGCACTTGGCCGCGGCGATCGGTGACGGTGTCGCGGCGGACGACGGTGTACCGCTGCATGAGGTGCTGTCGCATCGCGAGCACCAGGTCTTCCAGATGCTGGTGGCCGGTCGCAGCGTCGGCGAGATCGCCGAGCAACTCATCCTGTCCTCCAACACCGTGTCGACCTACCGCGCTCGCATCCTCGAGAAGACCGGTGTGCGCAACGACGTGGAGTTGACGCTCTTTGCCGTGAGGCGCGAGCTCCTCTCCCCCTGACCTCGGTCCAGGAAAGACACGAGGTCAGCGAATCTCAGTGGGGCCGGAATGGGGCTTGGGGTCCCTGGAGGGGTGCCCCATGCCCCGTGGAGAGCCCGCGCTTGGCTGAACGAAGTCATGGCCGAGGGCGATCGCGAGGTTTGTAGTGCCACCCCTACAAGAGAACCACGCCGCGCACGATGCCGCGAGGGGTCGTGTTTTCCTAGAGTGGAGTCTTCCGTCCACCGACCTGGAAAGCAGCGATGAGCGACCTCCGACACGACCCTTACGACGCTGATCGGCCGCTGCTGATGCGCTGCGCCTGCGGCCGCCACGGCAGCGAGGCGGAGCACGCCCGCCAACTCAACCGTGACCAGGCCGTCTTGACGCTACGGACGCGGGCCGATGCGATGGACACGACGGACATCGAAGCCGAATCCAACCAGTTCGTCGAAGCGGCGCTGGTGAAGGCGCTGTTCCCGCAGGATGCGCTGCGGCGACGTTTCCTGCGCGCGGTCGGCGGCGGCAGCGCGATGGCCGCGATCGGCAGCGTGCTCCCGATCGCGCCGCTGCAGGCGATGGCGCAGGAGCGCGGCGCGCTTGAGAAGAAGGATCTCAAGATCGGCTTCATCCCCATCACCTGCGCGACGCCGCTGATCATGGCGCACCCGCTGGGCTTCTACGCCAAGCAGGGACTGAACGTAGAAGTCGTGAAGACTGCCGGCTGGGCGCTGATCCGCGACAAGATGATCAACAAGGAGTACGACGCCACGCACTTCCTCAGCCCGATGCCGCTGGCCATCAGCCTGGGGCTGGGCGCGACGGCCACGCCGATGAACGTGGCGACCATCCAGAACACCAACGGCCAGGCCATCACGCTGGCGATGAAGCACAAGGACAGGCGCGATCCGAAGTCGTGGAAGGGCTTCAAGTTTGCCGTGCCGTTCGAGTACTCGATGCACAACTTCCTGCTGCGCTACTACGTGGCGGAAGCGGGGCTCGATCCAGACCGTGACATCCAGATCCGCGTCGTGCCGCCGCCGGAGATGGTCGCCAATCTGCGGGCCGGCAACATCGACGGCTTCCTCGGCCCGGATCCGTTCAACCAGCGCGCCGTTTTCGAGGAAGCCGGCTTCATCCACATCCTGTCGAAGGAACTGTGGAACGGCCATCCCTGCTGCGCCTTCGGCACCAGCACCGAGTTCATCCAGAAGCATCCGAACACCTTCGCCGCGCTGTACCGCGCGGTGCTGACCTCCGCCGCGATGGCGCGCGAGGCGCGCAACCGCGAGCTCATCGCCAAGGTCATCGCGCCGCAGGCCTATCTCAACCAGCCGGAGACGGTGATCGCGCAGGTGCTGACCGGCAAGTTCGCGGACGGTCTGGGCAACGTGCGCGTAGTGCCCGACCGCGCCGACTTCGACCCGATCCCCTGGCAGAGCATGGCCGTGTGGATGCTCACGCAGATGAAGCGCTGGGGTTACCTGAAGGGCGACGTGAACTACAGGCAGATCGCGGAGAAGGTCTTCCTGCTCACCGACGCGAAGAAGCAGATGAAGGCGCTCGATCAGGCCGTGCCGGACGGCGCGTATCCGAAGTTCAGCGTCATGGGCAAGACCTTCGATCCCACGCAGCCCGATGCCTACGTGGCCGGCTTCGCGATCAAGCGCGCGTGAGCGGAGATCGTCGATGACTTCGCTGAACGCGCGCGCTGCCCTGCTCTCGCTGCTGCTCTTCGGGCTGCTGCTGGGCATCTGGCACCTGGCGACGATGAGCACCGGGACCCCCTCGTCCGCGACATCCGCCACGGCACCCGCAATGACGCCCGAGCAGATCGAATACGCCAAGCTGATGGGCAAGCCCGTGCCTGCCGACGCCGGCGCAAACACCTCTCCAGTGACGACGAAGAGCGGCTTCCCGACGCTTGCGCAGATGGGCGCGACGGTGGTGCATCACCTCGCCGATCCGTTCTACGACAAAGGCCCCAACGATAAGGGCATCGGCCTGCAGCTCGCGTACTCGCTGGGGCGCGTCGCGCTGGGCTACCTGCTCGCGGCGCTCGTCGCGATCCCGCTGGGCTTCGCGATCGGGATGAGCCCGCTGATCCATCGCGCTCTCGACCCGTTCATCCAGGTGCTCAAGCCGATCTCGCCGCTGGCGTGGATGCCACTGGCGCTCTACACGATCAAGGACTCGGCGGCGAGCGGCATCTTCGTGATCTTCATCTGCAGCGTGTGGCCGATGCTGATCAACACGGCCTTCGGCGTCGCCGGCGTCCGCAAGGAGTGGCTCAACGTCGCCCGCACGCTGGAGGTCCGACCGCTGCGCCGCGCGCTCGAGGTCATCCTCCCCGCCGCCGCACCGACCATCCTCACCGGCATGCGCATCAGCATGGGCATCGCCTGGCTGGTGATCGTCGCGGCCGAGATGCTGGTCGGCGGCACCGGCATCGGCTACTTCGTCTGGAACGAGTGGAACAACCTCAGCCTGCCCAATGTGGTCTTCGCCATCCTCGTGATCGGGCTCGTAGGCATGACGCTGGACGGGCTGTTCGCCCGCGCGCAGAAGGCGGTGACGTATGCGGATTGATCCGATGGAACATGGGGCCGCGGCGGCGGTCGACACCCAGCCCGACTCGTCGCCCGTGCTGGTCCGTGTCGAAGGCCTGGCCAAGCGTTACGGCGATGTGACCATCTTCGAGGACGTGAACTTCACGCTGCGTCAAGGCGAGTTCGTCTGCATCGTCGGCCACAGCGGCTGCGGCAAGACGACCATCCTCAACACCCTCGCCGGTCTGGAGCGGGCGAGCGACGGCCACGTCATCGTCGATGGCCGCGAGGTCGTCGCACCGGGGCTGGACCGCGGCGTCGTCTTCCAGGGACATGCGTTGATGCCCTGGCTGACGGTGCGGCAGAACATCGCCTTCGCGGTCCGCAGCAAGTGGCCGGACTGGTCGAGGGCGAAGATCGACGAGCAGGTGCGCAAGTACGTGGCGCTGGTCAGCCTGACGCCGGCGCTCGACAAGAAGCCGAGCCAGCTCTCCGGCGGCATGAAGCAGCGCGTCGGCATCGCGCGCGCCTTCGCGATCGAGCCGCGCATGCTGTTGCTCGACGAGCCCTTCGGCGCGCTGGATGCGCTCACGCGCGGCACCATCCAGGACGAGCTCCTCAAGATCTGCGCCGCCACTCGCCAGACGGTCTTCATGATCACGCACGACGTCGACGAAGCCATCCTGCTCGCCGACCGCGTGATGCTGATGTCGAACGGCCCGAATGCGCGGGTCGCGGAGATCGTCGTGAACACGATGGCCCGCTCGCGCCAGCGCGCCACGCTGCACCACGATCCCCAGTACTACCCGATGCGCAACCACCTCATGGACTTCCTGGTGGAGCGCAGCCATCCCGTCACCCCAGCAAGGAGCATCCCATGAGCCGACTCGACGTCACCGAAAAGATCATCGCCACCAAGGTGGCCAAGGGCCTGAAGTGGTCCGACGTGGCCGAGGCGGTCGGCCTCAGCAAGGAGTGGGTCACGGCCGGCTGCCTGGGGCAGATGACCTTCGACGACGCGCAGGCCGCGACGCTGGCGGGGATTTTCGACCTCACCGAGGCGGAGACGCAGTGGCTCAAGGTCGTGCCCTACAAGGGCAGCCTGCCGACGTCGGTGCCGACGGATCCGCTGATCTACCGCTTCTACGAGCTGATCAGCGTCTACGGCACGACGTTCAAGGAGCTGATCCACGAAGAGTTCGGCGACGGCATCATGAGCGCGATCGACTTCCGCATGGACCTGCAGCGCGAACCCGATCCGAAGGGCGATCGCGTCAGCATCGTGATGAGCGGGAAGTTCCTGCCGTACAAGACGTATTGAGGCAGGTACCGAGTCGGCTTTCTGCCGCGTCGATCCTCCCCCCTTCGCAGCGTCAGTCGGCGCGCAGTGCCGTCATCGTCCCGCGGGCGGTCGATGCCGTCTTTCCCCGCCGTGACACGAGCACAAGTCGGCGCAGCACGTAACCCCACGGGATGACCAAGGCAAACGCGGGCGCCGCCAGGAAGATGTAGGTCAGCTCCTCCGCGGAAGAGCCGGACAGCGTGCCGCTCTGCCACAGCGGGTAGGCCACCACGGCCAGCCACAGCGTCTTGTAGAAGATCATGAACAGCACCACCGGCAGCATCCGCAGCGGATGCAGCAGCCCGAGCAGCGACAGCGTGCCGTAGGCGGCCCACACGCAGACGGCCATTGCGCGGTACGGTTCCCAGTCGCCCTGATGCTGGAGGATCGAGCTCCAGGCGGTGAACGCCATCAGGCTGCACATCAGCAGGTAGATCACGCGCAGGGCGGCGATCTGGACGGGGCGCACGCCGTGGTGACGCGCGGGGTCGCTGGTGAAGAAGGTCTTGAGAGTCATGGAGCGGTCCTCGGAGCGTGGTCGTTGTCTTCAGGCCGATCCGGAACCGCAATCGACGCGGAGCCAATGTTCCACGCCGGGCACGTTGCGGCGAGCTGGAGCCGATGATCCGCCATCCGGGCGGGATGAAACGCAGTGGGGCTCGACCGTCTGTCACGCCTCACCGGCAGACGCTTGGCGGAATGATCCGCCCAGGAGGCAGTGGCCTCGAGCCAGGCTACTTCGCCATCAGATCGATCGCGTCGTCGCACCGACCGGCCCTCATCCGGTTCAGATGCAACGCGACCAGCTTGTCCTCGGGACGGCCGGCCGCCAGGATCTCGAACGCCGCGAGCGCGGCAGGGGCGCCGCTTCGCATCAACTCGAAGGCGCGCGCGTAGTCGGCGTCTGCTTCGGCGGCACGCCCATCCGCCGCCAAGGCCTCGTGGACCATCAGGTAGGTCGAGCGGCCTGCCAGCCGCAAGCGCCCGATGGGTCTCGTCACGGCCCCTGGGCATCCCCGCAGCGTCTCCTCCGACACGCAGAGCGAGGTTCCAAGGAACTTGTTCGCGCCCTCGAGCCGCGCCGACGTGTTCACCGGATCGCCCAGGGCTCGGTAGTCGAAGAGGGTCGCCCCGCCGAAGTTGCCCACGGTCACTTCACCGGTATGCACACCGATGCGGGTCTCGCAGAACGCGATGCCCTGCCGCTGCAGCGTGTCGAGATGCTCCCGCGCGAACGCCTGCATCTCCAGCGCGCAACGCAGCGCGCGCGCTTCGTGGTCGACCTGCGGCACCGGCGCGGAGAACATGATTGCGACCGCGTCTCCCACGATGCGGTCCAGTGTGCCGTCGTGCTTGAACGCGATGGCGATCATCCGGTCAAGGTAGGTGTTCAGCACCGATACCGCGACCGACGGATCCATCGACTCCATCCTCCCCGTGAAGCCTTCCAGGTCGGTGAACACGAAGCTGCACCGCTGGCGCCGACCGCCCAGCTCCAGCGCCTGCGGGTTCGCCAACAGGTAGTTGATCAGATTGGGCGAGACATACCGCGAAAACGTCGTCTGCATCCAGCGCTGACGCCGCTCCGCCCACCGATGACGCATCAACATGGTCGGGCCGAATACGAGCGCCATCGCCAGGACGGGCCCACCGGGATCCAGGAGCAGGCGTTCGAAGCGGAAGGACGTCCATGCCGCCAGTCCGATGGCACCGGTCAGACCGAGGAAGAGGAGGCTCGATCGGCCCGGACGCGCCCTCATCGCGACCATGCCCACCGCGATGCAGCCGATCAAGGCGACGATCCCCTCCGCGGCAGGCACCCATCCGGGTCTGCGCAGCTGTTGACCCGACACGATCTGCTCGAGCGCCTGCGCATGGACTTCGACACCGGGAATGACGCTTCCCAGCGGGCTGAAGCGCAGATCCAGCAGGCCTTGCGCCGAGGTGCCGATCAGGACGATGCGGCCCCTCAGCGACGCCGGGGGAACGCGCCCCTCCAGCACCTGCCACGCCGGCATGTAGCGTTCCGCCTGCGGGCGCGCGAAGTGCATCCACAAGGCGCCGGTCTGATCGGTGTCGACGCGATGCGTGCCGATGCGCAGGTCGACGACACCGCCAGCGTCCGCGGCAGTGTTGACGACATAGGCGTCGGCGCCGGCGGCCAGGCGCAGCGCCTCCGCGGTGAGCGACGGCACCGGCCGGCCTTGCAGGCTGAACAGCAGCGGTACCCGGCGCACGACGCCGTCCACGTCAGGCATGAAGGTCATCGCGCCCAGCCCCGCCGCGGCCAGCTGCAGGTCACGGAGATTGGTCACGCTGCTCGAGAATGCCGGCACCGAGCGGGTCGGCTCGCCCCCGACAGCGATGAAGCCGGCCTTGGACAGCCAGAGGGCTGCGGCGGTCTTGTCGCCTGCTTCTCGCGGTCCGGTCAGCGCGGCGCCGAGTGCGACCCGCCCGCGTCGCAGCGCCTGCGCCAGCATCTGGTCGGGATCGTCGGAAGCGCGGCCGCCCGCATCGGCGCGCGTCTGCCCCTCGGGTTCGGGGAACATGATGTCGAGCGATATCGATGCGGGCTCGAGCTGCCGCGTGGCATCCAGCAGCCGCGCCACCTGGGCACGGGACCACGGCCACTGACCGATGCGTCGCAGGCTTTCCTCGTCGATGTCGATGATCCGCACGGGAGGCACCAGATAAGGCCTCGGATGCCAGCGCTGGAACTGGTCGAACACGGCGTTGCGCGCCACGCGCAAAGGGACGGGGTCTTGCAGGATCAGCGCCATCGCCGCCAGCATCGCGCCTATCGGCACGAGCCAGGCGCGGCGCGGCATCCGGATGCCGATCTCAGCCATTGGCGCCTGCGGCCTGGTAGGCGCTCGCGTCCTCCACGTCGATCTGCGACGGGTCCAGGTGCTTGCGCGCGAAGTCGAGGTAGACGCCCGAGGTCAGGAACAGGTTGAAGATGTCCGGATCGACGTGCGGCCCCGCCATCCGCTGCAGCACCGCCAGCGCCTCCGACAGCTTCTTGGGCTTCTTGTACGGACGGTCCGACGCCGTCAGCGCTTCGAAGATGTCGGCGACCGCCATGATGCGGCTGGGCACCGACAGGCGGTCCGGACCGAGCCGGCGCGGATAGCCCTTTCCGTCCATGCGCTCGTGATGCGTGCCGGCGTACTCCGGCACGCGGCGCAGATGTTTCGGGAACGGCATCTGCTCGAGCATCATGACCGTGTGCACCATGTGCTCGTTGATCTTGTAGCGCTCCTCCTGCGTCAGCGTCCCGCTGCGCACGCCGAGGTTGTGCAGCTCGCCGCGGTTATAGAGATGTTCGGGGACGTCCATGCGGAAGCCGTAGGCAGGATCCGGCCGGTCCTCCGCCGGACGCGGCACGATGTCGCGCAGGCGGTCGGACAGCAGCGGTTCGCTGCAGGGCAGCTCCGCGTCGGCCTCGCCGCCGCGGCTCGCCAGCTCGGCCGCCGACAGGCCGAGACGGTCATCGAAGTGCCTCGTCCAGCGGCGGGCACCGACACGATGCAGTCGGTCGACCGCCTCATCGTCCATCGTCTCCGTGCCAACGTTGCACTTGGCCACGAACGCGAAGTCCGCCTCGAGCTGCGCGAGCGCGGTCTCATGCGCCGACTGGACGTCGCCGGTCCACTTGCCGTCCAGCCGCGCCTGCAGCGCCGCGATCTCCAGGTCGCGCCGCAGGACCTCGAAGCGCATCCGGACCTCGTGGATGCGGTTGTGGATGGTCTCCAGCTTGGTCGCCTTGTCGATCACGTACTCGGGTGTCGTCACCTTGCCGCAATCGTGCAGCCACGCGCCGATGCGGAACTCCTCCCACTCTTCCTCGGACCGGAAGGCGAAATGTCTGAGCGGGCCGTCGGTGGCATCGCTCGCCGCACGCGCGAGCATGATCGCCAGCTCCGGCACACGTTCGCAATGGCGGCCGGTGTAGGGACTCTTTGCGTCGATCGCGTTGGCGAGCACCCGGATCAGGCTGCTCATCAGGTCCTTCTGCGACTCCACCAGCGACAGGTTGTCCAGCGCCACCGCCGCCTGGGCCGCGATCGCCTCCACCAGGGTCACTGTCTCGGGATCGAATGGAACGATGGCGCCGGTGGCGGGATCCAGCGCGTTCATGAACTGGAGCACGCCGATCGGCGCACCGCCGCGGGGGGCGATCGGCACCGTCAGCATGGACACGGTGCGATATCCGGTCGCGACGTCGAAAGCGCGCGTGCCGGTCAGGTCGAACCGGCTCTCCGCATAGACATCGTCGATCAGCACGGCGCGGTTGTGCAGCACCGTATACACCGAGACGAAGTTCTCGTTGGGACGGCCGGTGTGCTCGTGGTATAGCGGGATCTGCTGGGATGGCAAGGGATCGCTGCGGGTGCGCAGCTCGAAGCGCAGCGTCTGCTGTTCCGTCACCATGTACATCGTGGCGCCGTCGCAATGCAGCAGCCGGCGGCCTTCGCCGAGCAGCTGCTGCAGCAGCGCCTGGCGGTCCCGGCTCATGGACATCATGATGCAGGTTTCGATCAGGCCTTTGAGCCGGACCGCTTCGACGGAGCGTCGAGGGTGGCGAGGGTCGGGTGAGTTCATCGGTTCAACGCTTGAAGATGATCACGCCCGACACATTGCCGATGCGGCTGTCGAAGCCGTAGGCCACGCCGGCCCGCGTGCCCGCCGCGCCGGCGATCTGGCCGATCACCGAAACGTTGTTGCCCAGGCTGCCGGTGCATCCTCCCTGACAGCCGGACCCGGTGCTGGAAATCAGCGAGACGCCGGAGAAGCCGGACGCCGAGGTCTGCGTCGCCACGCCCACCAGCGAGAAGGTCTGGCCGGCCACGGGCACCGTGAGCGAATAGCTCGCCCTGCCGCCGAGCTGCAGCTGCAACGACGCGTTGAACGACCCGCCGGCCCCGTTCACGACGCCGACGGCTACCAGCTTGCCGTCGGACTGCACCGTCGGCGCCGTGGACGCCATCGACGAGAACGCGCCGGTCACCGGCCCCGTCGGGGTCTCCGCAATGGCGAAGTAATGCAGGGTGGCGAGGTTGCCGTTGCCGACGCCCTTGCCGTTGGAGGTGCCCTTGACCTTGCTCTGGCCGTCGCTCCATCGCCCCCACCCGATGACGCCATCAACGCCGACGTCCGTTGGCCGGCCCTTCTCGAGCATCGATTTACCGGTCGCGGGGTTGTCCGCGTCCAGCAGGCCGCCCGTGGGGTTGAAGTGCGCCTTGCCCTGTGTCAGCCCGGAAGCGACTTCGCCCTTGTCGGTGCTCCACACCAGACCGAGCGTGACGTTGCCGTCGGGCAGCGGGATGGGAACCGGCCCCGGGACCGTCGGCGTCGGCGACGTCGGCGGCGTCGGCGGCGTCGGAGGAGCCGGCGGTCCAGATGGGCCTGGTGCCGGTGCCGGTGCCGGTGCGGGTGCGGGTGCGGGTGCGGGCGGCGGTGGCAGCGACGGCGACGGCGATGGCGAAGCCGCGGGGGGCGCCACAACCACGATCGGCGCGTTCTGACCGCCCGCGCCGACGCCCGAAGGAGATCCGACGGCGGCGGAGCCTGGCAGTGGTGGCAGGAGATCCTCGTCCGCCGGCGCACCCGCTCCGGTGACGGGCGCCCCGGCGACCGGCGGCGTCATGGCCGCGACCAGGAATTGCGACACATGTTCTCCCGATGAGGGCGTGTTGCGGGAGGAGGGGATCTCCGCGACGGGCGTTGCCGCCTCCGTCGGGATGGCCGCGACCGCGGCCGCATTGCCAGGCTGCAGGAGCACCAGCGGCTTCACGCTGACGGCGGGCTTCACGGACCGGTTCGGCGCCAACGCCGTGAAGCCCTTGGGCACGTCCACGCAACCGCCATCGTTGCAGACCGCCACGCGGCCGCCGATGACACCCACCTCCAGGGCATCGTCTCCGCTGACGGCCGCCGTGTACTCGGTACCGCGGATCCCGATCGTGCCCGACGGCGTGTCGAGCCGGTACTCCTCGGCGCGCGGGTGGCCGATGCTCCCGCTGATCGTGCGCAACGCGCCGCGGACCAGGCTCATGAAGCCGCGCTCCTCACCGCCCGGAGCGCTCGCCACGCGGTAGTCGTCCAGTCGCAGGGTGGTCTGCTCGCTGAGCGCCATCATCGCGCCGTCGACCATGCGCAGTTGCACGCGCCCTTTGCCCGTCTGCACGGTCTCGCCGGAGTCGACCTGAGCCCCTGTCTTGAGTTCGCGCACCTCGCCCTTGGCGGAGACCGCGTGCACCTCGCCGCTCGAGAACAGCACGGTCGCCGACGGGCTCGACCAGGCCAGCCCGGATACTGCGCACAACGCGGCCGTCGCTACCAGACGGCGAAGGCCGGGCACGGAGGCGGTGCCCACGCGACGGTCGGAGGGCCGTCGTGCATCGAGGGTCATGGGAAGCTCCTGTGGAGGGTGATCTGGAGGGTGGTGCGCACGTAGTCGTAGAGGACGACGTTGGACGAGGCGCGTGTGTAGCGCAGCTGACCGGCGAGTTCCCACCGATCGGCGACCCGGTACCGCAGGCCGGCGGACACGTCCTTCTGCCGGTCGCGGCGGGCGGTGTCGAAGAACGGCTCCTCGCCGCCGTAGCGTCGATCTTCGAATTGCGCGTCACCCACCAGGTCAAGCGCGCCGGTCAGGCGCCGTTCGACGCCGATCCGCACGCCGCGCCCGCGGTGTCCGAAGGACGCGAAGTCTGCGCTGGTGTCTTCACGCGCGACGTAGACGCTGCCGAATGCAAGCGTCGCGCCGCCGCTGAAGCTGCGCGCCAGACCCATACCGAGCACGGACCGGTCGTTGTCGCGGCCGACCTCGCCGGGGAAGTCCTGGCGCGACCATTGGCCGAATAGACTTCCCTGGATGTTTTCGTCGAACTGCGACTGCCACTGCGCGGTCACGCCGCCGACATCGCGGTAGCGCCGCGATCCGACCCGGGCGGAGCCGGCCTGCACGGCGAGGGTCTGGCTCTGCGAGCCGGCCGTGTGCCGGACGCCGGCGGTCGCGTCGGCCAGCACCGTGTCCATGTCGTGGACGTCGCGATTGGCCGTGTGTCGGAGGTTCGCGGCGCCGATGAGACTCCAGTCCGCCGCCAGCGGCAACTCGGCGAGCGCGCCCGCCGCGACGCTTCCGAAAGAGGCCGCTCGGCGACGGTTCTCCGGCGCGGTCTGGAAAAGGATGCCGCCGAACGCGGGGATCGCGAACTCCCCCTGGTTGGTCGCGCTGTTGACGTTGCTGTCATGGCCGGCGCCGAGTTCCACATAGCCGGACACCCGGGTCCCGCGCCGCGGAACGACCTGATCGACCACGCCCAGCACGCGGTCGATGGCGGCTGCCGCGTCGGGCGGCGTATCGCCGCCGCGGGCAAGCACCAGTTGCTCACGCGCCCGCCGGGCATCGCCGGCGGCCAGGTAGGCCCGGCCCAATTCGGCCCGCGCGAGCCGATCGTCAGGTCGCGCATCGACGGCGCGCTCCAGCGCGAAGATGGCGCGCGTCACATGGCCGGAGTCCAATGCGGCGATCCCGAAGAGATAGTCGAAGTCCGGAGCGCCGGCGCGGCTGGCTTCGGCGGTGACCAGCAGCGCATACGCGGCAGCGGGATCGCGGCGCGCGAGCAATGACGATGCTTGGTCGAGCAACGCGTCCCGGGCTAGCACACCCGTACCGCAACAGGCGATCGACGCGGCCAGGGCAAGACGCCACAGGCCGGCTTTTCCACAACGAGCGAAGGATCCGGTTTCTCGGGAACTCAAAGTCACCTCATTTTTTATCGTGAATGCGCGGACGCATCCCAACGGAGCATCATCGGCCGCGCGTCCACCAATTGAAGGTGCGATGCCGCTCGCCCTGTGATTTCCTCCGCGCGGGGAGAGCGCCCAGCGCTGCATGAATCGCCAATGTTCGCGATGCAGCCACGCTAAGTTCGCTTCCGAACATCCGCGCCGCACCCGTGCGCTGCTATCTTGTGAGGATGCGGCGCCATCGCCAAAGGCCGGATCCGCGTGAAAAGGGTCAGGCCTTGTCCGCCCCGGTGCCACGGTGGCATCTCGTCATAAAATTTCCCGCATGCATCCGTCACGGACATCGACCAAGCGCTGGGCATGGCTCGTGAGCTTCACGATCCTGCTCGCGGCGATGCTGCCGTCGTTGTCGCATGCGATGCTGGTCCGCCAGGGCGCCACTTTTGCGGAGATCTGCTCCGCGACCGGCGCCAAGCTGGTGGTCATCGATGCTGACGGCAATGCCGACGCGAGCCGCGACAGCGCATCGCTGATGAACTCGTCGATGAACTGCCACTACTGCGCCATCCACCATGGCGCGCCGGATCTGCCGCCCGCCACCGTGCAGTGGACGCCGCCGGACGCGTTGACGTTCGAGCATCCCCGCCTGTTCTTCACCGCGCCGCGCCCGCTCTTCGCGTGGGCGCCCTCGCTCGCACGCGGGCCTCCCGCCGTCGCCTGATCGCCGCCTCGCGGCTGATGCGCACTTCGCTCCATGCCGGATGCGAAGCACTTTCCGACTGACCTGTCGCGTTCGCTCGCGCCCGTGCGTTCCTGCGCGCCATGGTCGGTCCACGCCTTCTGATCATGCGACAACCCTCTCTCGCACCACGCGCGCCTGACGCGCGTCGCCGTACCTTGACCATCGCCGCCTGCCTGCTGCCGTTGACGTCGGCATTGACGGCCTGCAAGCCCTCGCCGACCTTCCATGGCATCGATCTCTCGCTGGTGAGCTACGCGAGCGACTTCGCGCTCCAGGGCTCCGACGGCCGACCGCATCGCCTGGCCGACTTCCGCGGCAAGGTGGTGATGGTGTTCTTCGGTTTCACGCAGTGCCCGGACGTCTGCCCGACCGCGCTCTCACGCGCCGCGGCCGTGCATCAGATGCTGGGCGAGGACGCCAAGGACTTCCAGGTCCTCTTCGTGACCATCGACCCCGAGCGCGACACCGCGCCGGTGCTCGCGGCCTACACGGCCGCGTTCGACCCGAGCTTCCTCGGGCTCTACAGTGACCTCGAGGGGACCGCCGCCGTCGCCAAGGAGTTCAAGGTCTATTACGGCAAGGTCCCCACCGGCAGCAGCTACACGATGGACCACTCGACCTTGAGCACCGTCTTCGACCGGCAGGGCAAGGCGCGCCTGGCCATCAAGCACGAGATGAGCGCTGCCGACGTCGCCGAGGACGTGCGGCAGTTGCTCCATGCCTGAGGTGCGTCCTGCACCGACCCCGGCCCTCACCCCCACCCTCTCCCGCAAGCGGGAGAGGGAACAACTCAGATTTCCGTCTGCAAATTTCTGGAGAACCGACATGACTTCCAAGATTCACCCGCTGCTGCTCGTCGCAGGTTCGCTGCTCGCTTCCATGGTCCACGCACAGGTGAAGGTCGACGACGCCTGGGTGCGTGCGACCGTCCCGCAGCAGAAGGCCACCGGGGCGTTCATGAAACTGACCGCCGCCAAGGACACCCGGCTCGTGGCCGTGGCCACGCCGCTGACGCCCAAGGCCGAGGTGCATGAGATGGCGATGCAGGACAACGTCATGCGCATGCGTCAGATCCCCGCGATCGAGCTGCCGGCGGGCAAGACGGTGGAACTCAAGCCCGGCGGCTATCACCTGATGTTCCTGGACCTCCCCGCGCAGGTGAAGGCCGGCGATCAGGTGCCGCTGACGCTGACCTTCGAAGACCGCAGCGGCGCGCGGCAGACCGTCGAGGTCAAGGCACCGGTGCGCGCGCTCAACGCGGCGATGCCGGCGAAGGAAGGCAAGGGCGCCGTTCACGGCGATCACGCGCACTGACCGCACCGAATCCCCGTAGTCGCCGAGGCTCCGATTCGGGATGCACCGCTAGGCGCAAACCGGAGCCATAGCCCAGCTATGGCGAGGATTTGCAACGCCGCGGGGCGCCCGAAGCGGGGCCTCGGCGACTACGGGGATCAATGGGCCATCCAGGCGCTGTTGGCCAACGTGCAGAGTTCGTCGACCAGGCGTTCGAAGTCGCAGGCCTTGTCGTAGAAGCCGTCCGCGCCGCAGGACAGGACGCGGGATTCGTAGGCGGAGCGGTCTTCCGAGCTCAGCACCAGGATACGGCCGCGAAAGCGCGCGGCGCGCAGGCGTTCGATCACGCCCAGGCCGGATCCGCCGTCGATGCTCAGGTCCACCAGCACCACGTCCGGCGCGCTCAGCGCGATCGTGCTCATCGCGGCATCCTCGCTGGAGGCCTGCCCCACCACGGTGATGGACGCCTCGGACTGCAGGCGCGAGACCATCAGGCGTCGCAGCAGCGCGTTGTCCTCGATCAGTGCAACCTTCATTTCTTGTCTCCCTGGAATGACTCAATGATCAGCCACGGGCGACAGTTTTTCGAGGCGGACCGGCCCCCAGCCGAGGTGGGGACGCTGGCCGACAAGGGGTCAGGCGAAGGACTACACGCGGATGGGATTCCCCCACACCCGGAACCGCCATGGCGTCTCCCCGCCCGCGGCTCCCGGAGAAAGATCAGCGGCGGCGCCTCGGCGCCTTGCGCTGATGCACGATCAGGGCGACGAACACCACGCCCGCCGCGAAGCTGGTGTGGCCGCTGTAGCTGACGAGCCCCAGGCCCCAGCCCTGCACGGAGACGACGAGCGCCAGGCTCGCCAGCAGCAGTCCCCAGCCGGCGCCGCGCAGCGCCTTGGACTGGGCGGCGGGCAGCTCGCGGCCGAGCACGTCCGATTGCGCGCGGTCCGTCGCCATCGCCAGCGCCGCGAAGGCGGCCACGCAGATCAGCAGGCTCAGGACGTGCATCATCGCGCGCCCTCCCCGCCCGATCGCAGCGCCATGCCGGCCTCGCCGGAGGGCGGCGGCGGCGGCATCCGAGAAGCCTTGACCGCTGCCTTGCCCGTTGCCTTGACCGCCGCCTTCGCCCCCGCACCGTCCTGCCCGGACGGCGCGGCGCGTTTCGCCTTCGGCGCCGTCCTGCCCTTGGGCACATGGCGCGACGTGCGGATCGCCAGGTAAGCCAGCAGCGCGGCGAACGCCCAGAACATCAGCTCGACGGCCGCGAAGGTCCAGTCGGCCTGCGCGAGGCTGCGCCACAGGGGACGGTCCGTCGTCAGCGCGTTGCCCACCGGCAGCAGCGCCAGCGACACCGCGCCCAGCCAGAACAGCTCGATCCACGCCCGCTTGGCCGGCCGGACCAGCGCGTGCAGCAGCGTCACCCCCCAGACGATGAACATCACGTGGACTTCCCACTCCGCGCGCTTGTCCAGGCCCATCGGCAGCAGCCGGTTGGCCCACAGCATGCCGCTCATCGCCAGCGGCAGGCCCGCGATGGCGGCGATGTTCAGCCGCTCCACCACCATGAAGCCGATGTACGGCCTGTCCGGATCGGGCAGCTTCTGGCGGCGCTTGACCGTCCACATCACCAGCCCGCTGCCGACCATCGCCGTGCCCGCGAGGCTGACGATGAAGTACAGCCAGCGCGTCGTGTCGTCGCCGAAGCGGCCCAGGTGCAGCCCGTACATCACGCCGCGCGTCTCGGCCGCGGCGCCGACGCCGCTGCGGTCTTCGAGCAGCTTGCCCGAGACGCCGTCGAACAGCAGGTACTGCGGACTCATCGACACGCGGCCGCCTTCGCCGCGCGTGATGGCCACGCGCGCCGCGGCGTCGCCCGGATTCGTCGCGGTGACGCGCGCGACATTGCCCGCGCCCCAGCGGCTTTCGGCCTCACGCACCATCGCCTCGACGGACGCCAGCGGCGCCTTCTCGCCCGAGGGCTTTCCGGGCTGGATGAAGGCGCTGAGTTCCGAGGTCAGCTGCTTCTTCAGCGCCGGCGAATTGATGCCGGCCTGCTCGCCCCACGGCATGTAGAGCGCCATCAGCGTCACCAGGCCGGTGTACGTGATCATCAGGTGGAAGGGCAGCCCGAACACCGACAGCGCGTTGTGCGCGTCCAGCCACGAGCGCTGGCCCTTGCCCCAGCGGAAGGTGAAGAAGTCGGTGAAGATCTTCTTGTGCGTGATCACGCCGCTGACGATGGCCACCAGCATGAACATCGCCGCCAGTCCGGCGAGCCATCGGCCCCACAGCACCGGCATGTAATGGAACTGGAAGTGGAAGCGGTAGAAGAATTCGCCGCCCAGGGTCTCGCGGGCGGCGACCACCTTCTCCCCTGTCTGCGGATCGAAGACCGCCGACTTGAACGCGCGCCGCGCGCCCTCCTTGGCCGGCAGGCGCCAGAAGGCGTCGGCCACGCTGTGGCGGTCGTCGGTCAGGCGCAGGCTCCACTGCGAGGTGCCCGCCGCCAGCGTATCCAGTTCCTTCGCGATGCGGCCGGCCACGACGGCCGGTTCCGGCGTCACGGCCTGGTGCGCGATCTCCGGCCGCATCCACTGCGACAGCTCCTCCTTGAAGTAGCTGACGGTCCCGGTCAGGAACATCGCGAACAGGAACCAGCCCAGCAGCAGGCCGGTCCAGATGTGGAGGTCCGACATCGTCTGCCGGATGCCGCGCGCCTGCGGCGCGGTCGGGGAGTCTTGGACGTCGACGGTCATGGCGATGCGGCGGGAGCGGCGGCGGTCCAGACGGACCAGGCAAACGGCAAGAGTGGGAGCGCGGCGATGACCAGCCCGACCCACGCCCGTGTGGCGCTGCGCACCGCGAAGACCCAGACGACGGCGCCGGCGTACACGGCGAAGCTGCCGAGCATGCCGCCGATGACCGCCTGCGGCCGGCTCACCGGCAACGCGAGCACCGCGACGCTGAGCAGCGCCGCCAGCGCGTAGCCGCCGCCGATCGCCGCGACGATGCGCGAGAGCAGCGGCATCACACCCAGGGCACCCCGAATGCGGGCGACCGCCGCCGAGGCGCGGGAAGCGCCCGCGCTCGTGGCCTGGCCGGTGACGGCGCTCACCGTCGCGCTCACTTGTTCGGCGTGGCCGCCGGGCCGGCCGCGATCGGCTCGACGCCGTCGGCCTTGACCACGGTCAGCGAGGTCACGTAGTTCACGGCGTCGTACTTCTCGGCGCCCTTCGGACCCTGGCGTTCGCCGGCGGTCTTGTCGTTGTGCGCGACCTCGGCCACGTACTGGCCCTTCCACGGCAGGTCGAAGGTGACCAGGCCCTGCGCGTCCGAATGGGCTTCCTTGGCCCAGCCCGACTGCGTCACCAGCGACACCTTGGCCTTGGCCAGCGGCTGGCCGCGGAAGAACACCTTGAACTGGCCCGGTTGACCGGCCGGCACCACGTCCAGCGTCAGCTTGGGAGGCAGCGCGGCGTGGCCGGTCACCAGGCGGGCGGCCGGACGGTACCAGTTGCTCACCTGCTTGTCGCCCTGCTTGAAGCTGTAGAGCGGGTAGGCGGCGTCCTCGGCCAGCAGCGATTCACCGGCCTCGGCGCGGAACGGCAGCGCGTAGCCGTCCTTGCCCTTGACGGCATCGACCGGCTGCTCGCCCTTGCCGTCCAGGCGGATCGCGCGCACCTGGCCGAACTTGTCCAGCAGGCCCGGCGAGGCTTCGCGCAGGTTCTCGCCGAATTCGCCGAAGCGCACCACCGCGGGTTCCTTGGCGCCGGCGGGCTGCTCGATCCAGATCTGGTGCGCCTGCGCGGCGCCGGCCGCGGCCAGCAGCAGCGACAGGACGGACAGACGCGAAGACAGACGCGAAGACAGATGCGCGGACGGGGACAAAGATGGACGGAAGCTCTTGTTCATGAGGTCTCCTTGGGGGACTCGGATGATGAACGGAAGGGTGACGCGATGACAGCGGGAATCAGAAGTCGAACGACGCCGACAGCACCACCGTGCGGCCGGTGGCCACCGTCGCGTAGGTGCCGCTGAGCAACCAGTAGTTGCGGTCGAAGACGTTGTCGATGTTGGCGCGCAGGACGGTCGGCACGCCGGCGATCCTGGTGGTGTATCGGGCGCCGATGTCGGCGCGTGTCCACGCGGGGACGGCCAGCGTATTGGCGGTGTCCAGCCAGCCCGAGGAGGTGTAGATCACCCGCCCATTGATGCCCAGACCCGGCAGGTAAGGCACGTCCCAGTCGGCGCCGACGCTGGCGGTCTTGTCCGCCACGCCGGTGGCGTCCTTGCCCTGGTTCAGGCCGTTGGTGGTGCGGGTCTGCTTGGCGTCGGTGAAGGACGCGCTGGCCAGCCAGCGGACGCTGCGGATGATCTCGCCCTGCGCGGACAACTCGACACCGCGGTTGCGCTGCTCGCCGCCGAAGCTGTAGCGCACGGTGCGGCCCTGCGAATCCGCCGGCACGGTCTCGTTGATCGTGTTGGGCTTCTTGACCTGGTAGACGTTGGCAGTGGTCAGGAAGCTGCCCCAGTCCACCTTCACGCCGGCTTCGATCTGCTTGGACTGATAGGGGGCGAAGGCCTCGTTGGCGTTCACCGCCGTGGCCGGCGCGATGCCGCCGCGGGTCAGGCCCTCGGCGTAGTTGGCGTAGACCGAGATGTCGTCGCTGGCCTTGAACACCACGCCGCCCAGGCGCGACACCGCGCTCTTCTTGTAGTAGTTCGTGGCGGTCTTGGGATAGGCGGTCAGTTCGGCCGTCTGGTCGCGCACGCCGACGGTCACCAGCAGGCGCTCGTTCAGGAAGGACAGCGTGTCGGCGATCGCGACACCGGACAGGCGGGTGTCCGAGGTCAGGGTCGCCGGCCGGCGCACGCCGATGACGGCCGGCATCTCCACCGGGTTGTAGATGTTGGACGGCACCGACGTCGAGGTCGGGTTGGCCAGATAGAAGCTGCCCGTCTCCTGATCCAGCCGGCTCACGCCGACCGAGATCGTGTGACCGATGCCGGCCGTGTCGAAGCGCGCGCGCGCGCCGGCTTCGGCGCTGGTCGTCTGGAAGTAGGCGTCGTACCACGCGCCGATCAGGCGGAAGTTGCCCTGCGCGTCCGCACGCGTGCTGGCGGTCGGGAAGTCCTGCATGGACCAGCTGTCGCGCCAGCCGGCACCGGCCCAGACGGTCAGGCGGTCGCTGACGTCGTACTCCAGGCGGGTTGCGACCACCTCGTCGTCGATGGCCAGCAGCGCGTTGCTGCCGTAGATGTTCTTGCTCGGATCCGGCGCCTCCGGCAGCTTCAGCAGGCCGGCCACGAACGCGGGCTGCGAGCGGAAGCCGCGGATGTTCTCGTGCTGCTTGAACACGTCCGTGCTCCAGCGCAGCTGCGTGCCGCGGTAATCCAGCGCGGCGGAGGCGAAACGCTGGCGCGCGTTGCCGTCGTCGATGCTGGCCTCACCGTCGCGGTAGCTGCCGTTGATGCGCACGCCCCACGCCTTGTTGTCGCCGAAGCGGCGGCCCACGTCGAAGGCCATGCCCAGTTGCTCGCCGCTGGCGAAGCTCGTGGTCAGGCGCGTCAGGTTCTGGTCGCCGGCGCGCTTGGGAATGATGTTGATCGCGCCGCCGACGCTGCCGCCGGGCGGCATGCCGTTGACCATCGCGGCCGGGCCCTTCAGGACCTCGACACGCTCCATGATCTCCGCCGGCATCCGGTTGCCGGAGGACAGGCCGTACAGGCCGTTGAAGCCGACGTCGCCGCTGGGCACGGCGAAGCCGCGGATCTGGAAGTCCTCGCCGAAGCCTTGCGCGGCCGTCATCACGCGGACCGAGGCGTCGTTCTGCAGCACGTCGGCCAGCGTGCGCGACTGCTGGTCGCGCATCAGCTGCTCGGTGTAGTTCAGCGTGCTGAACGGGATGTCCATCGCGTCCTGCGAGCCGAGGATGCCGACGCCGCCGCGCGATCCCAGACCAGCCTTCTGACGCTCGGCCTTGCCCTGCACGGTGACCTTGTTCAGCGCGGTGCCGGCGGACGCGGAAGCCGCCTGAGCGGGCGCGGCCGGTGCCGTGGCCTCCTGCGCCAGGGCGCCTGCCGCGCCGACCGCCAGGCTGGCGCCCAGCAGCGACTTCAGGGCCGCGGACAGCGGCGAGAGCAGGAGGTGCGATTCAGAACGGACGGACATGAGCGCAGCTTCGTTGCAAATGAGAATGCTTCGCATCATAGTTGCGCAGCATGCAAGTCCTGTGAATGCCCGTGCGATTGCTGAAAGGGATGGCAGCGCTACCACCCTTTCCGTCAAGCTTTGGGAAGGTCAGGCGGGAGGACGGATCACCCGGCGTCGCCCGTCGAGCCCCGCAGCACCAGTTGGAAGCCGACGTCGACGATGGCCGGTCCGGAGGCCTCGCCCCTGCCGCGCGAGATGAGCACCTCGGCGGCGCGGCGGCCGATCTCGGCGCCGTCGATGTGGACCGTCGACAGCGACGGATGCAGCGAGGCCGAGAACTCCGCCCCTCCGAAGCCGATCACTGCGAGGTCTTCGGGCACGCGCAGGCCGCGCGCGAGCGCTTCGGTCAGCACGCCTTCGGCCATGCCGTCGGAACTGCAGAACACCGCGCGCAGGTCCGGCGCCTGCTCAAGCAGCACCGACAGCGCGCGACGTCCGTGCGGCACGCCTGCCGGCACCTCGGTGACGGCCGTCGGCACCTCCTTGCCGATCACCGACAGGAAGCCGGCGCGCCGCTGGCCGGCGCGCTGGTCGCTGCCGGTCGCCAGACCCACGCGGGTCCATCCGCGCGCCATGAAGTGGCCCGCCACCGCGGCCCCCACCTGCACGTGCGAGAACCCGACGACGGTGTCGAGGGGTCGCTCCGTCATGTCCCATGTCTCCACCACCGGCACGCCCAGCCGCGCCAGGCGGCGTGCCGTGTCGCCGTGCTGCAGAAGACCGGCCACCACGATGCCGTCCACGCGCCGGCCGATCATGGTGTTCAGCAGGGCTTCCTCGCGGGCGTGGTCGTAGCCGGTCTGGCCGAGCAAGACCTGGTACCCGGCGCGGTCGAGCTGCTCGGTCAAGACCTGGATCGTCGGCAGGAACTGGGGCACCGAGATCACCGGCACCAGCGCGGCCACCGTCATGCTGCGCCGCGACTTGAGGCCGCCCGCGAGCAGGTTGGGGATGTAGCCGGTCTGGGCGACCGCCTGCATCACCTTCTCGCGGGTGGCGGCGGAGACCACCTCCGGCGTGCGCAGCGCGCGGGACGCGGTCATCAACGACACGCCCGCCGCGGCGGCGACGTCATGCAGGGTCACGGCTCCAGCGCCGGGGCGGACAGGCGGCATTGATCAGGCGGAGGGGAAAGGAGTGCCGGCGATTGTCCCGGCTTTGCAGATGGCATCTTGCAAGCGTTGTAATGTTACCGTTACCATCCATCATCGCGGCGCTGAATGGTCACGTCAAACGCCTTCCAATCCTTTCAGCGCCTTTTCATCCACCTAAATGTTAACGTTAACAGCCATGCCAGACAATGCCTCCAACGACCGCATCGAGTGGCTCCGGCTCTCGTCGTGTTATCTCCCGCTGGCCACGCCGATCAGCGACGCCAAGGTGCTGACCGGTCGGCAGAAACCGATGACCGAGATCGCGCTGCTCTTCGTCGAGGTCGTCACGCGCGACGGCCATGAGGGATTGGGGTTCAGCTACTCGAAACGCGCCGGCGGGCCGGGCCAGTTCGCCCATGCGAAGGAGATCGCGCCCGCGCTGCTCGGCGAGGATCCGAGCGACATCGCCAAGCTCTGGAACAAGCTCTGCTGGGCCGGCGCCTCGGTCGGGCGCAGCGGGCTGTCGACGCAGGCGATCGGGGCTTTCGACGTCGCGCTGTATGACCTGAAGGCGCGCCGCGCGCGTCTGCCGCTGGCCAAGCTGCTGGGCGCGTACCGCGACTCGGTCGCCTGCTACAACACCTCGGGCGGCTTCCTGCACACGCCGCTGGAGCAGTTGCTTGTCAACGCGTCGGCCTCGATCGAACGCGGCATCGGCGGTATCAAGCTGAAGGTCGGGCAACCGAACGGCGCGCTCGATCTGAAGCGTGTCGACGCGGTGCGGCGGCATTTGGGCGACCACGTGGCGCTGATGGTCGACGCCAACCAGCAGTGGGACCGGCCGACGGCGCAGCGGATGTGCCGCACCTTCGAGCCGCTGCGGCTCGTCTGGATCGAGGAGCCGCTCGACGCCTACGACCACGAGGGGCATGCGGCGCTCGCCGCCGCCTTCGACACGCCGATCGCCACCGGCGAGATGCTGACCAGCGCGATGGAGCACGGCGACCTGATCCGCCATCGCGCGGCCGACTATCTGATGCCGGACGCCCCGCGCGTCGGCGGCATCACGCCGTATCTGAAGATCGCCGCGCAGGCGGAACAGGCGGGGCTGATGATCGCGCCGCACTTCGCGATGGAGCTGCATGTGCACCTCGCGGCGACCTACCCCACCGAGCCCTGGGTCGAGCACTTCGACTGGCTCGAGCCGCTGTTCAACGAACGCCTGGAGATCGCCGGCGGCCGGATGCTCGTGCCGGACCGGCCCGGGCTCGGACTGAGCCTCAGCGAGCAGGCGCGCGTCTGGACGCGCGAACAGACGGAGGTCGGCAAACGCCCCTGACCCCCGATTCCTTCCCGATCCATCGCTCAAACAACGACACCAGGAGACAACGATGATCCGAGCCCTTCGCCCCCTTGCCCGCCGCATGACAGCGGGCCTCGCGCTCGCCTTGCTGAGCGCCCTGCCGGTGGCCCCGGCCCTCGCGCAGACCTGGCCGGCGCGCCCGGTCACGCTGCTCGTGCCCTTCCCGCCCGGCGGGTCCACGGACATGGTCGCGCGCACGCTCGGCGTGAAGCTGCAGGAGAAGCTGGGCGGCACCTTCGTCGTCGACAACAGGGCAGGCGCCGGCGGCATGATCGGCGCCGCGGCGGCCAAGCGCGCGGCGCCGGACGGCTACACGCTGTTCGTGTCCTCGCTCGGTCCCTTCGTGATCGGGCCGCATCTGACGAAGAGCCCCGGTTACGACCCGCTCAAGGATTTCGACTACATCACCATCGCCGTGCAGGCGCCCAACGTCCTGGCGGTGCCGGCGGGCTCGCGCTTCAAGACGCTGGCCGACGTGATCGCCTTCATGAAGGCCAACCCCGGCCAGATGACCTTCGCCTCCGCGGGCCCCGGGACCTCGGACCACCTCACCGCGGCGCTCTTCTGGCAGGAGACCGCCACCACCGCCACCCACGTGCCCTACAAGGGCGGCGCGCCGGCGATCACCGACCTGCTGGGCGGACAGGTCGACACCACTTTCATGAACATCAACACCGCCCTGCCCCACATCAAGGCCGGCAAGATGCGCGCGCTGGCCATCACCAGCGCGAAGCGCTCGCCGCTGCTGCCGGATGTGCCCACGATGGAGGAGCTCGGCCACAAGGGCGTGACGGTCTATTCCTGGCAGGCGGTGGCCGCGCCCAAGGGGCTGCCGGCGGACATCAAGGCCAAGGTGCGCAACGCCGTCGTCGAGAGCCTCAACAATCCGGCGGTCAAGCCCAAGCTGCTGGAACTGGGCTTCGAGATCGTGGGCAACACGCCGGAGCAGTTCACCGCGTTCCAGTCCGCCGAATTCGCGCGATGGAAGCAGGTGATCGAGCAGGGGAAGATCAGCATCGATTGATGCGCGGGATGCGACCGCTCTGCGCGCAGCGTCCGATGACCGATGACCGATCATCCGGGCGGTTCCGACTTCCACCCACGATCCTCATGCTTCATCACATCTCGTTCCCGGCGACCTCGCTGGACATCAGCGGCCGGTTCTACGACGCCGCGATGGGCGCCCTGGGCTTCCGCCGCGTCTTCGAGGACGACGACGCCATCGGTTACGGCCTCGAGGACGACCAGGACCTGTTCTGCCTGAAGCTGCGTTCGCCGGTCGTTGCGCCGGGACCGGGCTTCCACCTGGCGTTCGCCGCGCCCAGCCGCGCGGCGGTCGACGCCTTCCACGCGGACGCGCTGGCCGTCGCGGGCACGGACAACGGCGCGCCGGGCTTGCGTCCCGACTACGGCGCGACCTACTACGCCGCCTTCCTCATCGATCCGGACGGACATCGCATCGAGGCCGTCTTCAAGGGAGAAGCCTGACGTCGCATCGTCGACGGTTTTCGCCAGACATAGCGCCCGGCCTTGCCGGGCGCTTCGCATTTGGGGGCGCTGCGGGCGGACGCGATTGTTGCGAGCCTCACAACGGCTCATTCGCGTGCCGGTCATTTATCAGAAAGGAAGGCGGTTCTAACCTTCAGTCATCGGCAAACGAAGCCGGCCCAAGACCCCAGACGCCCCGATCCACCGCTCTCTCAAAGGACATCATCATGACCACCAAGACCCTGATCGCCACCGCCTTGATCGCCCTGTCCGCCGCCGCCGTGCCGGCCTTCGCGCAGAGCTACAGCCACCTCGATCCGATCACGCAAGGCCAGAAGACCCGCGCCGAAGTGCTGGCTGATCTGGAGATCTATCGTGCGTCCGGACTGGCCGCCGTCGACCGCACCGAAGACTTCGCGCTGAACGCCGGCCAACGCGCCAAGGCGCAAGCACGCTACGCCGAGCTGAAGGCGTCGCCGACGTACGCCGCGCTGGTGCAACGCTATGCGGCCAAGGATGCCAAGGGCGCCGCGACCGAAGGCGTCGCCGCCCGCTGAGCCCCGCTCGGACCGTCAGGCTCGAAGCGAAGACGCCCGGCTTGCGCCGGGCGTCTTGCATTTCAGCCGCGTCCAGCGGCGTGTGCCGTCACCGGCTCAATGATGACCCGCGCGCGCCGCCGCATTGCGCTTGCGCGTCGCGGCGGCCTTCTTGGCCGAAGCGGATCGCTCCGCCGCGGTGCGGCTGGCTGCGGCCTTGCCGCCCAAACGGCCGCCCTTGCGGGACGGCTCGTGGTTCTCCGGCTGGCCGCGTCCCGAGCCGGATTTCTTGCCCCCGCCGGTCTCCTTGTTGACCGTGGCCCAGGCGCGCTTTTCCGCCTCGGCCTTGGGAACGCCGCGATCCTCGTAGCCGCTCTCGATATGCTCGGCCTGCCGCTTCTGCTTGTCCGTGTAGGACGACTTGTCGCCTCTGGGCATAGGGTGCTCCGGTCGGGGTTGATGCCTTACTTCATGCGGACTTCGCCGGTCTCGGCCAGGCCGGTGGGCGGCTTGCCGGTCACCGCCGCCTTCGCCATCGCGTAGAGCTGCGTCAGCTTGGACGCCTTCACGTCCCAGTAGCTGGCGTGGCTGATGCGCACGCGCACCACGGCCAGATCGGGATCGTCGACACCCTTCGGGAACCAGGCTTCCGCAGCCTTGTTCCAGAGTTCCTGGCGCTTGGCGCGGTCCTCATTGAGCTCCGCGGTGCCGGACACCGAGACGTAGGTGTCATCGCTGCGATCGGCAAAGCCCACGTTCACCTGCGACGACGCGACGATGTCGCTGTACGGATCGCCGCTGCGGGACATGAAGAACCACAGCGATTCGCCTTCGTCGAGGTCCTTGTTCTGCAGCGTCATCGGACGCGAATGCAGATGCCCGTTCGCATGGTGGGTCGTGAACAGTCCGACCTTGACGTCCTTGATCAGGTCCCAGAGCTTGGCACGTCGCTCGGTGTCGGAGAGGGGCTTGTCGGTCATCGGAAAACTCCTTCGGTTGATGTCCCCTACCCAGCAAGTGCCGCTCCCGCCGGACACCCGGTCGCCTGCGCCCTAGGCATCCAGCTTGCTGCCGACCCGTGTCCGGCCACCGATACGCCGGCCCCGCCCTTCCCCTGCCGCCACGAGGTCCGACTTGAGCCAACGTTCCGCCCCATCGCCCTCCGCCGCACGCGCCGCCTTCGTCCAGGTCCGCGGCGCCCGCGAGCACAACCTCAAGAACGTCGATGTCGACGTGCCGCGCGACGCGCTGGTGGTGTTCAGCGGCGTGTCGGGATCAGGCAAGTCCTCGCTCGCCTTCGGCACGATCTACGCGGAAGCGCAACGGCGCTACTTCGAATCGGTCGCGCCCTACGCGCGCCGGCTCATCGACCAGGTCGGCGTGCCCGCGGTCGATTCGATCGACGGCCTGCCGCCCGCCGTCGCGCTGCAGCAGCAGCGCGGCACGCCAAGCGCCCGCTCGTCGGTGGGCAGCGTGACCGGCCTCTCGTCGCTGCTGCGGATGCTTTACTCGCGCGCCGGGCGTTATCCCGCGAAGCAGCCGATGCTCTACGCCGAGGACTTCTCGCCCAACACGCCGCAAGGCGCGTGCCCCCATTGCCACGGGCTGGGGCGCGTGTACGAGGTCACCGAGGCCTCGATGGTGCCCGACGACACGCTCACCATCCGCGACCGCGCCGTGGCCGCGTGGCCGCCGGCTTGGCACGGCCAGAACCTGCGCGACATCCTGGTGACGCTCGGCATCGACGTCGACAAGCCCTGGCGCGAGCTGCCGCGAAAGACGCGCGACTGGATCCTGTTCACCGACGAGCAGCCTACCGTACCGGTGTACGCCGGCTTCTCGCCCGCCGAGACCAAGGACGCGCTGAGACGCAAGATGGAGCCCAGCTACCAGGGTACCTTCAGCAGCGCGAAGCGCTACGTGATGCACACCTTCGCGACCACGCAGAGCGCGCTGATGAAGCGCCGCGTGTCGCGCTACCTCATCGGCGGCGCCTGCCCGGTCTGCGACGGCAAGCGGCTCAAGCGCGAGGCGCTGGCGGTGACCTTCGGCGGGCTCGACATCGGCGCGCTGTCGCAGTTCCCCCTGGCGCAGCTGACGGATCACCTCGGCGACGCGGCCACCGACGGACTCAGCGAGGAGAAGCGCCTCGCGGCCAGGCGCCTCGTCGACGACGTGCTGATGCGACTGCGTCCGCTGCTGAGCCTGGGGCTCGGTCATCTGTCGCTGGAACGCGCCACGCCGTCGGTGTCGCCCGGCGAGCTCCAACGGCTGCGCCTGGCCACGCAGATCTGCTCGAATCTCTTTGGTGTCGTCTACGTGCTCGACGAGCCGTCGGCGGGGCTGCATCCGGCGGACGGGGAATCGCTGCTCGCCTCGCTGCGCGCGTTGAAGGCGGCGGGCAACTCGATCTACGTGGTCGAGCACGATCTCACCCTGATGCGCGCCGCGGACTGGATCGTCGACGTCGGCCCCGCGGCCGGCGAGCTCGGCGGCGAGGTGCTCTACAGCGGGCCGCCCGACGGCCTGCGCGGCGTCGCGGCGTCGCGCACCGCCGCCTATCTCTTCCCCGATGCCGCCGGCGCCAACGAGGACCCGGACCGTGCGGCGGGGACCGCCGGTACGCGACGCCGTCGCGAAAGACGCGCGCCGAAGGACTGGCTGCGGCTCGAAGGCATCACGCAGAACAACCTCGTCGACGTCGACGCCGCGTTCCCGCTCGGCGTGTTCACGGCGGTCACGGGCGTGTCGGGCTCGGGCAAGTCGTCGCTGGTCAGCCGTGCGCTGGTGGACCTCGTCGGCGCCCATCTCGGCCATGAGCCGGTCGCTGCGGAAGATGACGAGGACGCCGAAGGCGGCGCCGACGTCCTGTCCGCGACGGGCGGCCGGATCGCCAGCGGCGCCGACACGATTCGTCGCCTGGTGCAGGTCGACCAGAAGCCCATCGGCCGCACCCCGCGTTCCAATCTCGCGACCTACACGGGACTGTTCGATCACGTGCGCAAGCTGTTCGCCGCGACACCGGCAGCCCGCGCCCGCAAGTTCGACGCGGGGCGTTTCTCCTTCAACGTCGCAAAGGGGCGCTGCGAGACCTGCGAAGGGGAAGGCTTCGTCAGCGTGGAGCTGCTGTTCATGCCCAGCGTCTTCGCGCCCTGCCCCGCCTGCCACGGCGCGCGCTACAACGAGGCGACGCTGAAGGTCCGCTACCGCGAGCGCAACATCGCGGACGTGCTCGGGATGACGGTCGACGCCGCGTTCGAGTTTTTCGCGGAGGAACCGGCGCTGGCGCGGCCGCTCGGCTTGCTGAAGGGCATCGGGCTGGGTTATCTGCGGCTCGGCCAGCCTGCGACCGAGCTGTCCGGCGGTGAAGCGCAGCGCATCAAGCTCGTCACCGAACTGCAACGCACGCAGCGCGGTCACACGCTCTACGTGCTGGACGAGCCCACCACCGGGCTGCATCCGTCAGACGTCGACAAGCTGATGGCGCAGCTGCGCGACCTGGTCGACGCGGGCCACACGGTCGTCGTCGTCGAGCACGAGATGCGCGTCGTCGCCGCAGCGGATTGGGTCATCGACCTCGGGCCCGGCGCGGGAGGTGACGGCGGCAAGATGGTCGTCGCAGGAACGCCGGACGACGTCGCGGCGCACGCGGCGTCGCGCACGGCGCCGCATCTGAAGGCGGCGATCGACGGACCGCGTTGAAGCCGATCAGCGGCTCGATCAGCGGCTCGGCTGGAAACCCTCGGGATCGAGGGCGAACTGCCACGCACTGGAGCGCTGCAGCGCTTCCTTCAAGGCCCGGGAACTCGGCCGCACGAGCGCAGAGAGTTCCTCGCTGAAGAACTCGCAGCCGAGCGCGTGGGCGACATCGCAGACGACCTCGATGAAGTGGTCTGTCTCGCCGGCGCGGGCATCCAGCCGCGCGTGCAGTTCGTAGCGGCCATCGGGATCGGACACCATGTCGATGCAGTTGCCCGCCTCGTTGCCGAAGTAGCGCCAGCCCTCGAGCATCGGCGTGCTCGGCCCGACGCGGCTCGCGAGGTAGTGCATGACGTCGGAGCGCGAGGACGGCAGCCACGACGCCGCCGCGCCGCCCTGCGCGAAGGCCAGATCGAATTGCCAGACGGACATGACGAAGGTGCATGAGTCCGAGGAGACTCGATGCTACGCCCCCGTCCTCGCGCTTGTCATGCTGCGCCGCGGCAATGCCCGCGAGGGCATGTCGTGCTCGCGGCAACGCCGTCTGCGGCGATCTGCTGCGGCGGTCTACTGAGGCGGTCTACTGGGGCGCGGCTTCCGGCTGCAGCACGAACTCGAACGGACGCAGCAGACGGTTCACCGCTTCGGCGAAGAGCACGGGCGGGCGGTCGTCGTCGGCAAGCAGCTGGCTGCGATGCGCGGCCAGGGCGATGCGCTTGTCCTGCAGTGCCCGCGCATTCAGCGGCAGACGACGCATCCGATGCCAGGGCACCGCGGTGTCGCCGGGACGCGCCCAATGCCAGGCCCAGATGGGGATCTCGATCAGCGTGGCGCCCGTCAGCAACGCGGCGCGCGCGCAGGCGCGTCCGGTGGCCTCGTGGTCTGGATGGCCGTCCAGCCGCCACGAGGTGAGGAGCACATCGTCGGGCCTCAGGCGCCGGCAGAGCTCAAGCACGAGATCGTCCTCGTGATTGGTGACGCGGCCGTCCGGCACGCAGAGCGAATGAACGGGGACGTGCAAGCCCAGACGCCGGAGCCCGGAGGCCCGTTCATGGCGGCGCTGCACGGCCAACCGCGCCGGCGTCCATCGTTCGGACCCGGGATGGCTGGCTTCGCCGTCGGTGACGGCCACAAGTTCCACCGGAGGCGCCGGGGCGCGATCGGGCGGCAGTCCGGCGCGGTGGCGCGTCACGAGCAGCGACAGCAGGCCGCCGCAGCCGAGCACCTCGTCATCCGGGTGCGGCGCGACGACGACGGCGCGCCGGCCTTCCGGCACCAGTTCGTCGAGCGAGGTCAGCGGCGCGCCCCACAGCGGCTGCCATTGGCGCCAGGCCCACTCGGGCGTGCCCTCGCCGTCGATGTGGCGCTCGGAAGGCGGTCGCAACAGCGACTCCGCGGGGATGAGGCCGACGGGCATGCCCTCGTTCACGTTCCGGAACGGGCGTCGATGCATCAGAGCGTCCATGGCGTGGCGGTTCCTTCCTGGTTTCGGTATCCCAGGCAACCGGCTCGCGGTCGCCCAGGCTTGGCGAAGGAACAGTGGCAAAGGGCCTGCCAGCCTTATGAAACGGTTTGTGTCGGAGGCTCGCGGAGAACCCGTGGCCTGAACGGCCTATCCGGCCTCGCGTGGCTGAGCGGTCGTTCAGGCGTAGGTGTTGATATTGCGGCCGAGCGTGCCTTCGGTGGCGAGCGCAGGGGCCTGCGGCAAGGCTGCGAGGAGCGCGGCGGCGCCGGCTTCCTGCGTGTCCATGGCTTTCCGGAGCACCAACAGGCCGGCGGCATTGCCGACCGTGCCGGGCGCGCTGCTGGAGGCAGCACTGACCGCAGTCGCGACGCTGGGGGAGTTGGTGATGTTCATGCTTTCAATATCGGCCATTCCGGCGCGATCTTGAAGCGATGAGCCAAGAAAAAAGCCCGGACGAAATGTCCGGGCCTTTTCAGGAAGATGGTGGAGCCGGCGGGAATTGAACCCGCGTCCGCAAGCCTTCATCGGGCAGTTCTACATGCTTAGCTCTCTGATTTGGTTCTCACCCTTCCGGTCGCGCAGGAGCACGCTACCGGATGAGCCAGCACCCTAAATCTCGCCGTCACCCAAGGTGCACGAATGACAGCCAGCCAATGTGAATAACCTCTCTGTGTCAGGACTTGCGTCCCGTCACCCGGCCCATCGGCCAACCGGTGAGAGGTCCGCGGGGTTTAAGCCGCGAGAGCGTACGTTTGATCGTTCGCAGTTGGTTTGTTCCAGATGGATTTACGAGGTGCCTGGCCCTCGGCATGCCCTACTCCAAATCCGTACCCACGTCGAAACCAGGTCGGCCCCAGAGAGAGAAGTCTCACATTATGCCTGTCCGTCAGACTTCAAGAGCCCGATCTCGTCGTCTTCATCAAAGAGTCTTCAAAGACTCGTTTCGAAGTTCGACAGGCGTTTGAATCGACGCGCTCAGCGCGCCGACTTCAGCCAGTCGATCAGCTGCGACGGCGTGTCCACGACCACGTCCGCCCCCCAGGCGTCGATCGGCTCGCCATCGCCGAGGTAACCCCAGCGCACCGCCACCGTCGGCATGCCCGCCGCACGACCCGCGAGGATGTCCCGCGCATCGTCGCCGACGTAGATGCACTCGTGCGGCGGCACGCCGGCACGTCGCGCCGCCTCCAGCAGCGGCGCCGGATGCGGCTTGCTGTGCGGCGTCGTGTCGCCGCCGATGACCGCCGCCGCCCGCGCATCCCATCCCAGCCCGCGCGCCAGCGGCAGCGCGAAGCGTTCGGACTTGTTGGTCACGATGCCCCAGCTGAGGCCGTCGTCCGACAGCGACTGCAGCATCGCGGCAATGCCTTCGAACGGGAAGGTCGCGCGGAGCAGTCGCTGCTCGTAGCGATCAAAGAATTCATCGCGCAGCGCGGGGAACGACCTCTCCATCGGGGACACGCCGAACGCCACCCCCATCATCCCGCGCGCGCCCGCACCGACCATCGGCCGCAGGCGCTCGAACGGGACCTCGGGCAGGCCACGCGCCGCCAGCATCTCGTTTGTCGCTCCCGCCAGGTCGGGCGCGCTGTCTACCAGCGTACCGTCCAGGTCGAACAGCACCGTCCGGATGGTCGTGCGCAGCGGCACACCGACCGGCGAGTTCAGCATCACCGTGCTCATGCGGGACGGCGGCAGGCCAGCAGGTAGTTCACGTCGGTATCCGCATTCAACGCATAACGCTGCGTGATCGGATTGAAGGTCAGTCCCTTGGCGCCCTGCACTTCCAGGCCGGCATCGCGGCACATCTGCGCCAGCTCCGACGGACGGATGAAACGCGCGTATTCATGCGTGCCCGCCGGCAGCATGCGCAGCACGTATTCGGCGCCGACGATCGCGAAGAGGAAGGATTTGGCATTGCGATTCAGCGTCGACAGGAACACCCATCCGCCCGGCTTCACCAGTTGCCCGAGCGCAGTCACCACCGACGCGGGATCGGGCACGTGTTCCAGCATCTCCATGCAGGTCACGACATCGAAGGACGCCGGCTTCTGCGCCGCCAGATCCTCGACTGCGATCTCCTGGTAGGCGACGTTCTCGGTGCCCGCCTCCATCGCGTGCAGCTCGGCCACGCGCAGCGACTTCGTCGCCAGGTCGATGCCCAGGACGTTCGCGCCCTTGCGTGCCATCGCATCGGCCAGGATGCCGCCACCGCAGCCGACGTCCAGCGCCGTCTTGCCTTGAAGGCCGCACAACCCGTCGATCCAGTTCAATCTCAATGGATTGATCTGGTGCAGCGGCTTGAATTCACTTTCGGTATCCCACCAGCGGTGGGCCAGCTCGCTGAACTTCTCGAGCTCTTTTGCATCGACATTCGCCATAAGCCTTATGGTAGCCGAGCACAATGCCACCACGGAGCCACATCGCGCAGATTGCCGATGTCATGCACCCTCCCGGGCACCTCCCCGCATGACACCGCCATGAAAAAACCCCGCGAGCCTTGCGGCTGGCGGGGTTTGTCGAGCGGCGACCCAGGTCGCCGACTCAGCGTGCAGACGTCGCTTACTTGACGGCGCGCGTACCGACCACTTCGATTTCGACGCGGCGGTTCTTGGCGCGGCCTTCCGCGGTCTTGTTGTCGGCGATCGGCTGCTTCTTGCCCTTGCCTTCGGTGTAGACGCGGTTCTTTTCCAGACCCTTCGTCACCAGGTACTGCTTGACCGATTCAGCACGCTGAACCGACAGCTTCTGGTTGTAGGCGTCGGAACCGATGCCGTCGGTGTGGCCGACAGCAATGATCACTTCCAGGTTGATGCCGCCGGTCTTGGAGACCAGGTCATCCAGCTTCGCCTTCGCTTCAGGCTTCAGGACAGCCTTGTCGAAGTCGAAGAAGGCGTCAGCAGCGTACGTGACCTTCTCGCTCGTCGGAGCGACCGGCACCGGCACGACGGCCGGAGCCGACGGCGTCGCCGCCGGAGCCGACGGCGTGGCGGCCGGAGCCACCGGAGCAACCACCGGCTTCAGCGCGCCGTCGCAGTCCTTGGCAGCCGTGGCCGGCGTCCAGAAGGCATCGCGCCAGCACAGTTCGTTGGTACCGTTCTTCCAAACGGTGCCATCGGTAGCGCGCCAGTTATCCACGGTTTGGGCCATAGCACCCGAGGTGGCGACGGCGGCGACAGCGAAGAGCGCTGCCACGCGGTTCAATTTCTTCATGATTCTCCTCTCAAGGAAAGCCGCAGTTGCCCTGCGAAACGTCCAATGTCGGAACTAAAACCTCAGGAGTCTCCCCGACCAAGGGTTTCTCCTAGGGACGAACCGATTGTGCCATAGGGCAACAGGACGTCTGCATTCTCACGGCAGGCGCGACTTCCGTTGATGAACCTGTTGCAGAAGCACGACAAGCGCACGCAATTAGAATCACCGTCTTCCGATCTCACCAGAGGCCGCGCACTTCCCTGCGCGCCCCACGCGCATGACCCAGTTCGCCAAGGAAACCCTGCCGATCAGCCTTGAGGAGGAGATGCGCCGCTCCTACCTCGATTACGCGATGAGCGTGATCGTCGGCCGCGCCCTGCCCGACGCCCGCGACGGCCTCAAGCCGGTGCACCGGCGCGTGCTCTTCGCGATGCACGAGCTGAACAACGACTGGAACCGGCCCTACAAGAAGTCGGCCCGTATCGTCGGCGACGTCATCGGTAAATACCACCCGCACGGCGACAGCGCCGTGTACGACACCATCGTGCGGCTGGCGCAGGACTTCTCGCTGCGCCACATGCTGGTGGACGGCCAGGGCAATTTCGGCTCGATCGACGGCGACAACGCCGCCGCCATGCGATACACCGAAATCCGCCTGTCGAAAATCGCCCATGAAATGCTGGCCGATATCGACAAGGAAACCGTCGATTACGGTCCTAACTACGATGGCAGCGAGAAAGAACCGCTGGTATTGCCGGCCCGCCTGCCGAATCTGCTGATCAACGGCTCGTCCGGTATCGCGGTCGGCATGGCGACGAATATCCCGCCGCACAACCTGAACGAATCGGTCGACGCCTGCCTGCACGCGCTGAAGAATCCGGACTGCTCGATCGACGAGCTGATGGAGATCATCCCGGCACCGGACTTCCCGACCTCCGGGATCATCTACGGCCTGAACGGCGTGCGCGAGGGCTACCGCACCGGCCGCGGCAAGGTCGTCATGCGCGCCAAGGTCCACTTCGAGGACATCGATCGCGGCCAGCGCCAGGCGATCATCGTCGACGAGATCCCGTACCAGGTGAACAAGAAGACCCTGCTCGAGCGCATCGCCGAGCTGGTCCAGGAAAAGAAGATCGAAGGCATCAGCCACATCCAGGACGAGTCCGACAAGGACGGGATGCGCGTGGTGATCGAGCTCAAGCGCGGCGAGGTCCCGGAAGTCGTCCTGAACAACCTGTACAAGCAGACGCAGCTGCAGGACAGCTTCGGCATGAACATGGTGGCGCTGATCGACGGTCAGCCCAAGCTGTGCAACCTGAAGGACCTGATCACGGTCTTCCTGGAGCACCGCCGCGAGGTGGTCACCCGCCGCACCGTCTTCGAGCTGCGCAAGGCCCGCGAGCGCGGCCATGTGCTGGAAGGCCTGGCCGTCGCGCTGGCCAACATCGACGACTTCATCGAGATCATCAAGCGCAGCCCCAGCCCGCCGGTCGCCAAGGCCGAGCTGATGGCGCGCGCCTGGGATTCGTCGCTGGTGCGCGAGATGCTGTCGCGCGCCGAGGGCGAGACTGCCGGCGGCCGCAACGCCTACCGCCCGGAAGGCCTGCCCGCCCAGTACGGCATGCAGGAGGACGGCCTGTACAAGCTGTCCGACGACCAGGCCGGCGAGATCCTGCAGATGCGCCTGCAGCGCCTGACCGGGCTGGAGCAGGACAAGATCGTCGGCGAGTACCGCGACGTGATGGCCCAGATCGCCGACCTGCTCGACATCCTGGCCACGCCCGCCCGCGTGACGACCATCATCGGCGACGAGCTGACCTCGGTCCGCCAGGAATTCGGCCAGACCAAGCTGGGCGCGCGCCGCAGCGTGATCGAGCACAACGCGCAGGAACTCGGCACCGAGGACCTGATCACCCCGACCGACATGGTGGTGACGCTCTCGCACACCGGCTACATCAAGAGCCAGGCGCTGAGCGAGTACCGCGCGCAGCGCCGCGGCGGCCGCGGCAAGCAGGCCACCGCCACGAAGGACGACGACTGGATCGATCAGCTCTTCATCGCCAACACCCACGACTGGATGCTGTGCTTCAGCAACCGCGGCCGCGTGTACTGGCTCAAGGTCTGGGAAGTGCCGCAAGGCTCGCGCAACGCGCGCGGCAAGCCGATCGTCAACATGTTCCCGCTGCAGCCGGAAGAGAAGATCAACGTCATCCTGCCGCTGACCGGCGAGTTCCGCTCCTTCCCGGAAGATCACTTCATCTTCTTCGCCACCGCGCTGGGCACCGTCAAGAAGACCTCGCTGAAGGACTTCAGCAACCCGCGCAAGGCCGGCATCATCTCCGTCGACCTGGACGAGGGCGACTACCTGATCGGCGCCGCGCTGACCGACGGCCAGCATGACGTGATGCTGTTCTCCGACGGCGGCAAGGCGGTGCGCTTCGACGAGGATGACGTCCGCCCGATGGGCCGCCAGGCCCGCGGCGTGCGCGGCATGATGCTCGAGCCCGACCAGCGCCTGATCGCCATGCTGGTGGCCGAGGACGAAACCCAGAGCGTGCTGACCGCCACCGAAAACGGGTACGGCAAGCGCACCAACATCGCCGAATACACCCGCCACGGCCGCGGCACGAAGGGCATGATCGCCATCCAGCAGAGCGAGCGCAACGGCAAGGTCGTGGCCGCGACGCTGGTCCGCCCGGAAGACGAGATCATGCTGATCACGGACACGGGCGTGCTGGTGCGCACGCGGGTTGCCGAGATCCGCGAGCTGGGTCGCGCCACGCAGGGCGTGACGCTGATCTCGCTGGACGAGGGCGCGAAGCTCTCGGGCCTGCAGCGCATCGTGGAAAACGATGCGGTTGAATCGCTCGAACCGACAGAATCGACCGATGCGGACGCCTCCGGCGCCGCCGGTACCGATGCCGGCGACGCCAAGGGCGACGCCGGCGACTCCACCCCCGACGTGAAGGAATGACCTTGTTGCTGAAGTCCATCCAAGCCGGCGCCATCGCCGCCTCGCTGCTGGCGAGCCCCGTCGTCTTCGCGCAGAAGGCTGACAGCCCGCAGTCCAAGAAGGACGTCATCGCGAAGATCCTCAAGATCCAGCAGCCCGCGATCGAGGCGCTGACCATGGGCGTGCTGAGCCGCCCGGTCAACGAGCTGGCCGCCAAGGCCGCGCCGGCGCTGCGCAACGTGCCGGAAGCCAAGCGCGAAGCCACCGCCAAGCAGATCGACGCCGACCTGCGCAAGTTCCTGGAAGACAACGCCAAGCCGCTGGTCGACAAGGGCATGAAGCTGGCCCCGTCGACCATGGGCGTGGCGCTGGACGAGAAGTTCACCGAGGACGAACTCAAGCAGCTGCTGGCCTGGCTGGAATCGCCGGTGAGCAAGAAGTTCGCCGAGTCCTCGCAGGAATTGCAGAGCCTCTACACGAAGAAGCTGATCGACGACAACGGCAAGCAGCTCGACGAGAAGTTCACCGCGCTGCAGCAGAACATCGCCAAGCAGCTCGGCCTGGAAGCCGGCCCGGCGCCCTCGGGCGCGGCCTCGGCCCCGAAGCTGAACACCAACAAGCCGGCCACCACGCCGAAGAAGTAAATCTCCCGCACGCTCATGCCCGCTGTCCGCCCGTTCAACTTCTCCGCCGGTCCCGCCGCTCTCCCGCAAGAGGTCCTGAGCCTGGTGGCCGAAGAGATGCTCGACTGGCACGGCTCCGGCATGAGCGTCATGGAGATGAGCCACCGCGGCCGCGAATTCATCTCGATCTATGAGGCCGCCGAGGCCGACCTGCGCGAGCTGCTGCAGGTGCCGGCGAACTTCCGCATCCTGTTCATGCAGGGCGGCGGCCTGGGCGAGAACGCGATCCTGCCGTTGAACCTGTCCCGCGGCGGCGCCGTCGACGTCGTCGTCACGGGTTCCTGGTCGAAGAAGAGCGCGGGCGAAGCCAAGCGCTATGCCGACGTCAGGATCGCCGCGAACGCCGCCGAGCTGGACACCACCGGCGGCCGCTACCTCGACATTCCCGATCCCTCGACCTGGCAGCTCCGCAAGGACGCCGCCTACGTCCACGTCTGCACCAACGAGACCATCGACGGCGTCGAATTCCAGACGCTGCCCGATCTCCAGGCGCTGGGCATCCATGCCCCGCTCGCGATCGACTTCTCGTCGCACGTCGCCTCGCGCGCGGTCGACTGGTCCCGCGTCGGCATCGCCTTCGCCGGCGCGCAGAAGAACATCGGCCCCGCCGGCCTGACCCTGGTCATCGTCCGCGAGGATTTGCTGGGCCACGCGCTCCCGATCTGCCCCTCCGCCTTCGACTACAAGATCGTGGCCGAGGCGCAGTCGATGTACAACACGCCGCCGACCTTCGGCATCTACGTCGCCGGCCTGGTCTTCCAGTGGCTCAAGCGTTTCGAGTACGCCGGCAAGACCGGTCTCGCGGCGATCGAGCAGCGCAACATCGACAAGGCCGCCCTGCTCTATCAGGCGCTGGACGGCTCCTCGCTCTATGAGAACCGCGTCGCGGCGCATTGCCGCTCGCGGATGAACGTTCCTTTCTTCCTCCGCGACGAGCGTCTGAACGACGCCTTCCTGGCCGGCGCCAGGGAACGCGGACTGCTGCAACTCAAAGGCCACAAGTCGGTGGGCGGCATGCGGGCATCGATCTACAACGCGATGCCGCTGGAGGGCGTACAAGCCCTGGTGAGCCACCTCCACGACTTCGAGACCCGACATGGCTGACACGCCGACCCCTTCCACGCCGATCGAGCCGATCGATCCGGATCCGACCGCGGGCACCATGCCGCCCGCGCCGGTCGCCGATCCCGAACTGCTCGCGCTGCGCGACCAGATCGATGCGCTCGACGCGCAGCTGCTGACGCTGCTGAACCAGCGCGCCCACGTCGCCGAGCAGGTGGGCGAGATCAAGCGCCGCGACGGCACGCCCTTCTTCCGCCCCGACCGCGTCGCGCAGGTGATCGCCAAGATCAAGGCCGCCAACCCCGGCCCGCTGAAGGGCGACCACGTCGCCGCGATCTGGCGCGAGATCATGTCCGCCTGCCTGGCGCTGGAGTCGCCGCAGCGCGTCGCCGTGCTGGGTCCGTTCGGCACCTTCTGCGAGCAGGCCGCGATCGAGTACTTCGGCGGCGCCGCCGACCTCATCTACTGCAACAGCTTCGACGAGGTCTTCCACGCGACCGCCTCCGGCAGCGCGCAGTACGGCGTCGTCGGCGTCGAGAACATGACCGAGGGCGTGGTCACGCGCTCGCTCGACCTGTTCCTGCACACGCCCACCCACGTGGTCGGCGAAGTCAGCCTGCTGATCCGCCACAACCTGCTGCGCAAGGAGAACACGCTCGAGGGCGTGGAAGCCGTGCTCGCCCACCCGCAAGCGCTGGCGCAATGCCAGAACTGGCTGTCCAAGCACCTGCCCAACGCCGAGCGCCGCGCCGTCTCCAGCAACGCCGAAGGCGCGCGGCTCGCCGCCCAGACCCCGGCCTACGCCGCCATCGCCAGCGAACGCGCGGCGACGCTCTTCGGCCTGCACATCACCGCGCACGCGGTGCAGGACGAGGCGTACAACCGGACCCGTTTCGCCGTGATCTGCCTGCCGCAGACCATGGCCACCCCCCCGGCCACGGGGCGGGATTGCACCAGCCTCATCGTGTCCGTGGCGAACCGCCCCGGCGCGATGCATGATCTGCTGGTTCCTTTGAAGAAGCATGGCGTGTCGATGACACGCCTGGAATCGCGCCCGGCCCGCACCGGTCAGTGGGAGTACTACTTCTACATCGACCTGGACGGCCACCCGTCGCAGCCGCACGTCGCGGCCGCGCTGGCGGAACTGCGGGAGCTGTGCGCGTTCTACAAGGTCATCGGCGCCTACCCGCTGAAGTCCTGACGCTGACGTCTGAGCGAAAGAGGTTTCTCGCGATGTACAACCAACTCGGCGTGATCGGTTGCGGCCTGATGGGCGGATCGTTTGCGCTGGCCATGAAGAAAGCCGGCCTGGTGCGCCGGGTGGTCGGCTACAGCAAGAGCCCGTCCACCACCGAGACCGCCCGTCGCATGGGCGTGATCGACATCGCCGCCGAATCCGCGCTGCTGGCCGTCTCCGGCTCCGACATCGTGCTGCTGGCCGTGCCCGTCGCCGCCACCGAATCGACGATGAAGGCGATCCGCCACCTCGTGCGCGCCGACGTGCTGCTGATGGACGTGGGCTCGACCAAGAGCGACGTGGTCGACGCCGCCAAGCGCGCGCTCGGCAAGCAGTTCTCCAGTTTCGTGCCCGCGCACCCGATCGCCGGCAAGGAAAGCGCCGGCGTGCAGCACGCCGACGCGGCGCTGTACCAGGGCCGCCAGGTCATCCTGACCCCGCTGGAGCAGACGAAGCCGGAGATGGTGCAGAAGGCGACCGACCTCTGGTCGGCGCTGGGCTGCCAGGTGCTCAAGATGGCGCCGCATCATCACGACGAGGCCTTCGCCGCGGTGAGCCACCTGCCGCACCTGCTCGCCTACGCGTACTTCAACTCTGTACAGAAGCAGCCCTCCGGCCGCGACTTCCTGAGCCTGGCCGGCCCTGGTTTCCGTGACTTCACCCGCATCGCGGCCAGCGATCCGACCATCTGGCGCGACATCCTGATCGCCAACAAGCAGGACCTGCTGACGCAGTCGCAGCGTTTCCGCGAAGCGCTGGACCAGATGGAGCAGGCGATCCGCGAAGGCGACGCCCACGCGCTGGAAGCGATGATCCGCCAGGCGTCCGAAGGCCGCGCGCAGTGGCAGCTCGGCGCCCCGGCGCCGAGCTGCCACTGCGCGCGGCCTTCGGACGCCTGGCGGATCATCGCTTCCAGCGCGTGGGCG
>SEFA01000142.1 GCA_004210455.1 Rubrivivax sp.
AACTTCTTCGACAGCACGGTCGCGATCGCGGCCGTCAGCGTGGTCTTGCCATGGTCAACGTGGCCAATCGTGCCCACGTTCACGTGCGGCTTGGTACGTTCAAACTTGCCTTTTGCCATTTCAATTCTCCAAAAAGAGCATCTGTCCGGTCTGTTGGTTTAGCGTTTCCGCAGTGTCCTGAAACCCCGGCAACCGGCAACCGGGAGGAGTCACTGCGAAGACGATTCGATGATCGAAAGCGGAACGAGCCGGCACTTGGGAGCGCCGGCCCAGGCCATCACTTCGCGCGAGCGGTGACGATCGCGTCGGCGACGTTCTTCGGAGCTTCGCTGTAGTGCTTGAACTCCATCGTGTACGTCGCACGGCCTTGCGTGGCCGAACGCAGCGAGGTCGAGTAGCCGAACATCTCGGACAGCGGAACTTCCGCCTTGATGATTTTGCCGCCACCGACCATGTCGTCCATGCCCTGCACCATGCCGCGACGGCTGGACAGGTCGCCCATCACCGTACCAGCATAATCTTCCGGCGTTTCGACTTCCACGGCCATCATCGGCTCGAGGATGACCGGGCTGGCGCGACGGCAGGCTTCCTTGAAGCCCATCGAGGCGGCCATCTTGAACGCGTTTTCGTTCGAGTCCACATCGTGGTACGAACCGAAGGTCAGCGTGACCTTCACGTCCACGACCGGGTAGCCGGCCAGCACGCCGTTCGGCAGGCTGTCGATGACACCCTTCTCGACCGCGGGGATGAACTCGCGCGGCACCACGCCGCCCTTGATGGCGTCGACGAACTCGAAGCCCTTGCCGGCTTCTTGCGGTTCCAGCGAGAACACGACGTGACCGTACTGGCCCTTGCCGCCCGACTGACGCACGAACTTGCCTTCGACGTCGGTCACCGGCTTGCGGACGGTTTCGCGGTAAGCCACCTGCGGCTTGCCCACGTTGGCTTCAACACCGAATTCGCGCTTCATGCGGTCAACGATGATTTCCAGGTGGAGCTCGCCCATGCCGGAAATGATGGTCTGGCCCGATTCTTCGTCGGTACGCAGGCGGAAGGACGGATCTTCGGCAGCCAGGCGGCCCAGCGCGATGCCCATCTTTTCCTGGTCAGCCTTGGTCTTCGGCTCGACAGCCTGCGAGATCACCGGCTCCGGGAAGACCATGCGTTCCAGCGTGATGATGCTGTCCGGATCGCACAGGGTTTCACCCGTCGTGACGTCCTTCAGGCCCACGCAAGCCGCGATGTCGCCTGCCAGAATTTCCTTGATTTCTTCACGCTGGTTGGCGTGCATCTGCAGGATCCGGCCGATGCGTTCCTTCTTGCCACGGACCGGGTTGTAGACGGTCGCGCCCGACTGCAGCACGCCCGAGTAGACGCGCACGAAAGTCAGTTGGCCGACGTACGGGTCGGTCATCAACTTGAAGGCCAGCGCCGAGAACTTCTCTTCGTCGGTGCGTTGACGCGTGATCGGCTGATCATCTTCGTCCGTGCCAGCAACCGGAGGGATGTCCAGCGGCGACGGCAGGAAGTCGATGACGGCGTCCAGCATGCGCTGCACACCCTTGTTCTTGAACGCCGTACCGCACAGCATCGGCTGGATCTCAGTCGCGATGGTCCGCTTGCGGATAGCGAGCTTGATCTCTTCCTCGGTCAGGTCGCCCGTCTCGAGGTACTTGTTCATCAGCTCTTCGGTGGCTTCGGCAGCCGCCTCGACCATCTTCTCGCGCCATTCCTGGGCGACTTCGACCAGGTCAGCGGGGATGTCTTCGAAGGTGAACTTCATGCCCTGGGACGCTTCGTCCCAGATGATGGCCTTCATCTTGAAGAGGTCCACAACGCCCTTGAAGTTTTCTTCCGCGCCGATGGGGATGACCACGGGCACGGGGTTGGCCTTCAGGCGGGTCTTCATCTGGTCGACGACCTTGAAGAAGTTCGCGCCGGTGCGGTCCATCTTGTTGACGAACGCCAGGCGAGGCACCTTGTATTTGTTGGCCTGGCGCCAAACGGTTTCCGACTGGGGCTGCACGCCGCCGACGGCGCAGTACACCATGCAGGCGCCGTCCAGCACGCGCATCGAGCGCTCGACTTCAATCGTGAAGTCGACGTGTCCGGGGGTGTCGATGATGTTGAAGCGATGCTCAGGGTAGGACATGTCCATGCCCTTCCAGAAGCAGGTCGTCGCGGCCGACGTGATCGTGATGCCGCGCTCTTGTTCCTGCTCCATCCAGTCCATCGTGGCAGCGCCGTCGTGCACTTCACCGATCTTGTGGTTCACACCGGTGTAGTACAGGATGCGTTCCGTCGTGGTGGTCTTGCCGGCATCGATGTGCGCCGAGATACCGATGTTGCGGTAGCGCTCGATGGGGGTCTTGCGGGACATGGTGTCACTCCAAATGCATGGAGCCGCCATCGGGTCAGTAGTAACCCGAGGCGGCCAGAGAGGTCTTGATTAGAAGCGGAAGTGCGAGAACGCCTTGTTGGCGTCTGCCATGCGGTGGACTTCATCGCGCTTCTTCATCGCGCCACCACGGCCTTCGGAGGCCTCCAGCAGTTCGTTGGCCAGACGTTGGGCCATCGACTTCTCACCACGCTTGCGCGCGGATTCCTTCAACCAGCGCATGGCGAGGGCCAGACGGCGGACGGGGCGAACTTCCACGGGAACTTGGTAGTTCGCACCGCCAACGCGGCGGGACTTCACTTCGACCATGGGCTTCACGTTGTTGATCGCGATCATGAAGATCTCGAGCGGGTCCTTGCCGGACTTGTTCTCGACCTGTTCCAGGGCACCGTAAATGATGCGCTCTGCGACCGCCTTCTTGCCCGATTCCATGATGACGTTCATGAACTTGGACAGATCAACGCTACCGAACTTCGGGTCCGGCAGGATCTCGCGCTTGGGTACTTCGCGACGACGTGGCATGGGATTCTTCCTTCAATGCTTCAGTTGGTCAGGGCTCTCGCCCCGCCGGGGATCTCCACCGACATCTGGGGGGATCCACTTACTCGGCTGCCGGTGCACAGGCACTCGGGCCGCAAAAAATTCGATGACCTCTCGGCCACCAAGACCTTGGCTGTTGAGCCTTACTTCTTCGGGCGCTTCGCGCCGTACTTGGAACGCGACTGCTTGCGATCCTTGACGCCTTGCAGGTCCAGCGAACCGCGCACGATGTGGTAACGCACACCCGGCAAGTCCTTGACCCGGCCGCCGCGCACGAGCACGACGCTGTGCTCTTGCAGGTTGTGGCCTTCACCGCCGATGTACGAGATGACCTCGAAACCGTTGGTCAGACGCACCTTGGCGACCTTACGAAGCGCCGAGTTCGGCTTCTTCGGAGTGGTGGTGTACACGCGGGTGCAGACGCCACGACGTTGCGGGCACGACTGCATGGCCGGCGACTTGGATTTCGTCACCTCGGTCTCACGACCGTGGCGAACGAGCTGATTGATGGTTGGCATAAGTAACTTGTTCCCGTTTGAAGTCACAACCCCAGCCGGCCCTGGCCTTGAGGAAGCCCGCGGGATCGAGGGCCTTCCACAAGCGACAAAAGCGCAGCGCCTTGCGGCACCACGCTCGAATCAACCCCGGGTCGGTTCGGAACCTGTACTCGGGACGCATCAAGACATGCTGGAGAGCCGGCGATTGTAGGCGAGTTCACGGGAAACACACAAGGCGCTATGCTCCAGGACCCTATGAACGACGCCGCTTCCACCGCTTTTCCGCTGCATCCGGACAATGCCGACAAGGCCTCGCCCCTGGTCATCCTCGACACGCAGATCGTGATGGACTGGCTGGTCTTCGACGAAGTCAGCCTGGCGCCGCTGATTGCAGCCGTGGTAAGCCGGCGCTTACATTGGACCGCAACATTGGCCATGAAGGGCGAGCTTCTTCATGTTATCGGCCGGGGCGTGGCTGCACGTTTTGCACCGGATCCGGCACGCATCGAAGAGGCGTTCGAACAGTACTGCCGCTTCGTCGATGAGCCGGTGCTCGGCATTGCACGTCCGCGCTGCAGCGATACCGACGACCAGAAGTTCATTGACCTCGGTTTGGCCTTGGCCGCAACGGAGCCGACAAGCCTCATTTCCCGCGATCGAGCCGTGCTCAAGGTCGCCAAGCGCGCTGCGAAGCTCGGGCTCCCCATCCTGTCACCCGCCGCCTGGCTGAAGCTGAACGCATCGACGACCAGCAGCTGATTCCGTTGCGCCAATGAAAAAAGGCTGCCGCCCTTGCGGGACAGCAGCCTTCGGATCAAGCCGCGAGCGGCTTGAATTCCTTGCGCTTACTCGCTGGCGCCGGCGTCGCTCGCCGCGTCAAGCGCGGACAGTTGCACCGCCGCCATTTCCTCGGCTTCCTGGATGGCGATGGAACGGCGCTCGGCGTCGTCCATTTCTTCCTTGGCGCGGCGCGCCTGGTGGAAGGCCATGCCGGTACCGGCAGGGATCAGACGACCCACGATGACGTTCTCCTTCAGACCACGGAGTTCGTCGCGCTTGCCCATGATGGCGGCTTCGGTCAGCACGCGGGTCGTTTCCTGGAACGACGCCGCGGAGATGAACGAGTCCGTCGACAGCGAGGCCTTCGTGATACCCAGCAGCACGTCGGCGTGGGTGACCGTCAGCTTGCCCTCGCCGCGCAGGCGGTCGTTGGTGTCCAACAGCTCCGAACGCTCGACCTGCTCGCCAGCGATGTAGGCCGAGTCACCTGGGTTGACGATCTGCACGCGACGCAGCATCTGGCGAACGATCACCTCGATGTGCTTGTCGTTGATCTTCACGCCCTGCAGACGGTACACGTCCTGCACTTCGTCGACGATGTAGCGTGCCAGCTCCTCGATGCCCAACAGACGCAGGATGTCCTGCGGATCGGCCGGCCCGTCGACCACCAGTTCGCCGCGGTTCACCACCTGGCCTTCGTGCACCAGGATGTTCTTTTCCTTGGGCACCAGCAGCTCGTGCTTGCGACCTTCCGGATCGGTGATCTCGAGGCGGACCTTGCCCTTGGTCTCCTTGCCGAACGAGACCGTGCCGGTCTGTTCCGCCAGGAAGCCGGCATCCTTCGGCGAGCGGGCTTCGAAGAGCTCGGCCACGCGCGGCAGACCGCCGGTAATGTCGCGGGTCTTCTGACCTTCCACCGGGATACGTGCCAGCACTTCACCAGGCGCCAGTTCCTGTCCGTCGCGGATCTGGACCAGCGAGCCGACCTGGAAGCCGATCGTCACCGAGTGATCGGTGCCGGGGATCTTCACTTCCTGGCCGTTGGCGTCCAGGAGCTTGACCTGCGGGCGGATGACCTTGGCAGCGCCGCGCCGCTTCGGGTCGATCACGACCAGCGTGGAGAGGCCCGTCACTTCGTCGACCTGCTTGGCCACGGTGACACCTTCCTCGACATTCTCGAACTTCGCCTGGCCGGCGAATTCCGTGATGATCGGGCGGGTCAACGGATCCCAGGTCGCCAGGATCAGGCCGGCCTTGACGGTCTGGTCAGCCTTGATGTTCAGCAACGCGCCATACGGCACCTTGTGACGCTCGCGCTCACGGCCGTGCGGATCCGAGATCACGATTTCGCCGGAACGCGAAATCACCACCAGCTCGCCCTTGCCGTTCGTCACGTAGCGCATCGTGGCGTTGAAACCGATGATGCCGTCCGACTTCGCTTCCACGCTGGAGGCCACCGCCGCACGCGACGCCGCGCCACCGATGTGGAAGGTCCGCATCGTCAGCTGGGTGCCAGGTTCGCCGATCGACTGCGCGGCGATGACGCCAACTGCTTCGCCGGTATTCACCATGCCGCCGCGACCCAGGTCGCGGCCATAGCACTTGGCGCAGAGACCGAAGCGCGTGGCGCAGGTCAGCGGGGTGCGGACCTTGACCTCGTCCACGCCGGCAGCTTCCAGCATGTCCAGGATGTCTTCGTCCAGCATGTTGCCGGCGGTCAGCAGAACGCCTTGCGTTTCCGGATGCACGACGTCGATCGCAGCCACACGACCCAGGATGCGGTCACGCAGGGACTCGATCACCTCACCGCCTTCCACCAGGGCGCGCATGTTGATGCCGTTGTCCGTGCCGCAATCGGTCTCGGTCACGACCAGATCCTGCGTCACGTCGACCAGACGACGGGTCAGGTAACCCGAGTTCGCGGTCTTCAGCGCCGTGTCCGCCAGGCCCTTACGAGCACCGTGGGTGGAGATGAAGTACTGCAGAACGTTCAGGCCTTCGCGGAAGTTCGCCGTGATCGGCGTCTCGATGATGGAGCCGTCCGGCTTCGCCATCAGGCCACGCATGCCGGCCAGCTGACGGATCTGCGCCGCGGAACCCCGCGCGCCCGAGTCGGCCATCATGTAGATCGAGTTGAACGATTCCTGCTCGACTTCCTTGCCGTTGCGGTCCAGGATCTTTTCCTTGGACAGCTGCGACATCATGACCTTGCCGACTTCGTCACCGGTCTTGCCCCAGATGTCGACGACCTTGTTGTAGCGCTCGCCGGCGGTCACGAGACCCGAGACGTACTGCTGCTCGATCTCCTTGACTTCCTTCTCGGCGCGGTCGATCAGCTCGGCCTTCTGCTTGGGCACGAGCATGTCGTCGATGGCGATCGAGATGCCCGCGCGCGTGGCCAGCTTGAAACCGGACTGCAGCAGCTTGTCTGCCAGCACCACGGTTTCCTTCAGGCCGCACTTGCGGAAGGACGTGTTGATCAGCCTGGAGATTTCCTTCTTCTTCAACGCCTTGTTGATGTTGGAGAAGGGAAGGCCCTTGGGCAGGATCTCGGACAACAGCGCGCGACCGACGGTCGTGTCGGTCAGCTTGGTCTGGGCGACCCATTCCTCGCCGTCCTTGACGTACTCGGTCAGACGCACGCTGATCTTGGCGGTGATCTCCACCGCGCCGTTTTCCAGCGCGCGGATCATCTCGGGGATGTCCGAGAAGACCATGCCCTCGCCCTTGCCGTTGGTGCGTTCGCGGGTCGCGTAGTACAGACCCAGCACCACGTCCTGCGACGGCACGATCGACGGCTCGCCCGACGCGGGGAACAGCACGTTGTTCGACGCCAGCATCAGCACGCGGGCTTCCATCTGCGCTTCGATCGACAGCGGCACGTGGACGGCCATCTGGTCACCGTCGAAGTCGGCGTTGAACGCCGCGCAGACCAACGGGTGCAGCTGGATCGCCTTGCCTTCGATCAGCACCGGCTCGAACGCCTGGATGCCCAGGCGGTGCAGCGTCGGCGCACGGTTCAGCAGGACCGGGTGCTCCTTGATGACCTCTTCCAGGATGTCCCAGACGACGGGGGTGCCGCTCTCGACTTCCTTCTTCGCGGCCTTGATCGTGGTCGCGATGCCCATCGCTTCCAGGCGCGAGAAGATGAAGGGCTTGAACAGCTCCAGGGCCATCAGCTTCGGCAGGCCGCACTGGTGCAGCTTGAGCGTCGGGCCCACGGTGATGACCGAACGGCCCGAGTAGTCGACGCGCTTGCCCAGCAGGTTCTGACGGAAACGGCCGCTCTTGCCCTTGATCATGTCGGCCAGCGACTTGAGGGCACGCTT
>SEFA01000071.1 GCA_004210455.1 Rubrivivax sp.
GTGCCAAGGCGGCCGCGCAACTGCGCACGTTATCGGCCACGCTGCTGGGCGCCGTGCAGGCCACCCTGCCGCTGCATCCCAAGGCGGCGCGGCGACAGCTCGCCGACTGCGTGCTCGCCGCGCTGCTGCGAGTGCAGCCGATCGCGAGGCTCGCGGACGACGCACTGTCCGACATCGGCGCCGACTGGCTCGGACACCTCGGCGCGTCCGGCGAGAGCGGCTACCTGGCTTTCGACACGGCGCCCGGCACCTCGTGCCTGGCGCTGGACCGCGGCGTGTGCTGCCTCGACGACAGGCGCGCCGGCGGCGACATGTGCAACACCTGCCCGCGCCTGCCGCGCGCCGAACGGCTGCGGCGGCTGGGCGCCCTGGATCTCCGGAACTCCGCATGAACGACATCGTCCGACGCGCCCACCTGCTGTCCACCCAGCCGCAGTTGCCGGCGCAGGCCTATTTCGACGACGAGCGCTTCCAGCGCGAGATGGCGATGTTCGAGCGCCAGGCGCCGCGCTACGTCGGACATCGTCAATGGGTGCCGGAAACGGGTGACTGGCGCACCCTCGGCCACGAGGACAACGGGCGCGTGCTGGTGAACGGACGCGACGGCGTGAAGCTGCTGTCCAACGTGTGCCGGCACCGCCAGGCGCTGATCCTGGGCGGCGATCCGGGCGCGGTGACGGCCGGCACCTCGCACGGGCGGCTGCCGGCGGCCGCTGGCGGTCACATCGTCTGCCCGCTGCATCGATGGACTTACACCGACGCCGGCGAACTCGTGGGCGCGCCGCATTTCTCGCCGCAGCCCTGCGCGCATCTTCCCCGGTATCCGCTGAAGGAGTGCCACGGCGCCTTCTTCGAAGGTCCGCGCGACCCCGCGCGCGACCTGGCCGGGCTGTTCAAGCGGCCGGAGTTCGATGTCTCGGACTACGTGCTGGACCGCATCGAGACCCACACCTGCCGCTACAACTGGAAGACGTTCATCGAGGTCTACCTGGAGGACTACCACGTCGGCCCCTTCCACCCCGGTCTGGGCAGCTTCGTGACCTGCGACGACCTCGACTGGGAGTTCGCCGAGCCCTTCAGCGTGCAGCGCGTGGGCGTGCACCGCGGGCTGGAGTCGCCGGGATCGCCGGTCTACAGCGCCTGGCATGACCGGCTGCTGGCCTACCGCAACGGCGTGCCGCCGGACTTCGGCGCGATCTGGGTGACCTACTACCCGACCCACATGATCGAGCTCTATCCGCACGCGCTGGTGCGCTCGACGCTGCATCCGCGCGGCCCGCAGGAGACGCTCAACGTCACCGAGTTCTACTATCCCGAGGACATCGTCGCCTTCGAGCGCGAGTTCGTGGCGGCGCACCAGGCGGCGTACAACGAGACGGTCGTGGAGGACGACGAGATCGCCGAGCGCATGGATGCGGGACGCCGGGCGCTGGTCCGGCGCGGCACCACCGATGCCGGTCCGTATCAATCGCCGATGGAGGACGGGATGCGGCATTTCCATGAGTGGTACCGGCTGACGATGGGCGGTTAGCCGGCGCTGCGCGGGTCGCGTAGAATCGGCATCCCCCTCATGGCTGACTGGCAATGCCGCCAGACTGCAGCCGTTCGCGTATAGACCATCTGTTCACGCCAGATGCCGTCCACGCACCTCCGCGCCGCGTGCGCCTCTGGGCGCTTCAGTCTTCTGACGGTGCGCCATGACTCAGAAAGGCTCTCCTTGAGCACCAAGATCTATGTTGGGAATCTGCCCTACTCCGTGACCGACGCCAGCCTCCGAAGCAACTTCGGGGAGCACGGCAGCGTCAAGTCCGCCAAGGTCATGACCGACCGCGACACCGGCAACTCCAAGGGCTTCGGCTTCGTGGAAATGGCCTCGGCCGAAGACGCGCAGGCGGCCATCACCGCGCTGAACGGCATGCAGGTCGATGGTCGTTCCATCGTCGTCAGCCTGGCGCGCCCCCGCGAAGGCGGCAATGACGGCGGCAGCCGCGGTGGTCGGGACAACCGCGACACCGGCGAGTTCCGTTCGAGCAAGCGTTCGGACGTCGGCTACGGCAACGGCGGTTTCGGCGGCGGTCGCTACTGATCCCGGCAGCCTCGGCTGAAAGGACCGGCTCGGTGGAGCCGGTTTTTTTTCGTCTCGACGCGCCTGCCCGTCAATCACAGGCCGCGCCGGCCTGCACGCGCCGCAGACACCCGCGCTCCGACCGCGCGTCGGCATCCGTTCCCCAGTAGCCGGGGGGATGGTTCCAGATCGGTCCGCCCCATGACAGCGTGCGCGCGCCGTCCGTGACATAGACGTAGTGCGTGCGGGTCTGCTTCAGCACGTCCTGCATGTGAGCGGGCGTGGCCGAATGGATGAGCGCCCAGGTCTTGACCTGGCGCGCGTCGGCCACCTCTCGAGCGTGTGCGTCGAGGATCCCGCCACGCTGGTCGTCGGCCGGGCCGTCGACGCTCACCACATGCTCGCCCGCGCGGGCCGATCGCAAGAAGCAGTGGTTGGGTCCGGAAGCGCCCGCATTCCAGACCACGGTGCCGCCGACGTTGAGCGCGGACAGATGCGCACGCACGCCCTGCCAGCGGGTATTCGCGGTTTCGCACGCGTCGGGCTTGACGGCAAGCATCGGATCAGGTCCCGCCTGATCGAAGAAGAAGCCGTCCACCCCGTCCAGGATGTCGCGATAGGCGGCGATCTCCAGCGGCACGGCGGCAAAGCTGGCCTGCTGGTCCTGCGTCACGCCGCCGTGCCCCATGGCGATGTAGCCGAGCACCTGGCCTCCTTGCGACCGGATGGTCCGGATGACCGCCTTCCAGTTCGCCCGCTGCGTCGCATCGAGGCGCTGCACGCCCTGCACCGGGCCGATGACCACCAGGCTGCCCGACGGCACCCGCCCCTCATAGCTGCGGGGCGACTGATCCCACAGGGCCAGCATGCCGAAGTTGGACGGCGCGGCTTCACTGGCCGGACTGAGCGCGGCGAGTGCGAAGAATGCGGCCGCCAAGGCCATCGCGGCGGTCGGAGATCTGAGCCGGCCTCGCGTCGAGGCGTTCATCGGTTTCATCATGCGCCAGGGGCTTTCGCCAGCAATCGTGAACGACGAGCCCATGCTCGCTCGTTGCGAACAACCTTGCCCCGCGGAGGGATCGCTTCCGCATTCATGGGTTCAGCGACTGCCCCAACTTGCCTCATGACAGCAGAGCGCACGATCAGCGGGTACCGACGCATCAGGCGCTGGGAACAGATAGTCGCTGGCGGGCCGACGTTGGCGACGCTGTCGCTGTCGCTGTCGATATCGGGGCTCAGTCCAGCCTCTTCTGAACCAGGAAGGCGGTCACCAGGTCGGCGATCTGCACGTTGTTCAGGTCGGACATGAGGAAGTGCGTGTTGCCGCGCACGCCGATGTCGGGGAGGTGCACCAGCCGGGCGTCACCGCCATGCCGGTTCACGGCGTCCACCCACAGCCGAGCCATGGCCAGCCGCACGCGCCAGTTGTCCTGGCCGCGCTCCGTCGTGGGCTCGGTCGGGAAGTTGTCGCCGTAGAAGATCACGATGGGCACGCGGGTGAGCTTCTCGAAGTCCGCGACAGACACGGCCTCGGGCGCCAGAGTTCCTGCCGCGCTGGGCATGGCGGGCGGCAACTCGCCCTCCGGGAAGATGAATCCGCTGCCCGGCTCGAAGGCGACGACCGCCTTCACGTTCGCGCTCTTGATGGCCGTCAGCCAGCCCGGACCACCGCCCTGCGAGTGCGTGAACAGGATCGCCGGTCCCACCTTCGTGAAGAGCGCGGCCATGGCCTCGGAGATGACCCCCGCGTCGTACGGCCCGGTGTTGGGCGTGACCGAGCGCAGGAACTGGTGCAGCGTCTCCGGATCGCGGTCGAACTGGACGTTGCTGAAGTAGCCGGGCCACTTGCCGAGCCGGAACTGGTCGAAGAAGAGCTGGTCGTTCGGCGTTGGCTCCGTCGTTGTCGCGATGGTGCTGTTGCCCGCTCGCCCGCGGCGAGGCTGGTCGACGAGGTACACGGGGAAGCCACGGCGCAGGAAGAGGGTCTGGAAGCCTTCACGACCGTCCGCCGTCGTCTCCCAGCTGCGAGCCGACTGGAAGGCCCCGTGCAGCATGACGATGGGCAGCGGATTCGGGTGCTGCGGCACCTGATAGAAGGCGTAGAGGTGGTCGCCGTGGAAGCTCTGGCCCGCCGACGTCGGCTTGTTGTTGTCGTAGCTGCCAGGCGTCGTCTTCACGATGCCGCCCACGCTGAAGCTGCCCTGGCTCTGGAGGACCAGGGGCGCCGTGCCGCCGCTTGGCGGCGAGGCACAGCCGCCGAGCAGCGCCGCCATCGCCAGGGTTCCGACGCACAGGTATCGAGGGACGATCATGAATCAACCTTTCGTTGCGGCGCCGATGGCCTGCGTGAGTGCTTCGTCGGCCCTGGCGGCCACTTCCGGACCGACGTGTTCAGCGAGCGCGTGAACGAGCTGCTTCAGCTGCTGCGCGGTCAAGCCGACGCGCAGGCTGGCCCGCATGTGCGACTGGAGCTGAGCCTGCGCGCCGGGCGTGGCGGCCAGCGCGCCTACCGTGGCCAGCTCGCGGCTCTGCCAGTCGAGGTTGTCGCGCTCGAAGATGTCGCCGAACAGATGGGTCTGCAGGAACTGGTTGATGACGGGCGCGAATTCGAAGACGGGCCCTTGGACGGCCCCTCCTGAAATCTCGCTCTGATTCGTCTGGCCCGCGGTCACCAGTGCGTTGCCGGTGGCGACCGGACGACTGGGCTCGCGACCCAGGACATCCTCGATGCCTTGCTGCTTGCGCAGGTCCACCACCTTGAGAAGTTCGCCCAGCGCGTTCAGGCTTCTGGGGAAGCCCGCGTAGGCGTAGAGCTGCACCAGGACTTCCTTGGCCTCGCTGATCGTGAGCCCGTCGGCTAGCCCTTGATTCAGCGCTGCGTGGAGACGCGGCATGTCGCTGGTGGCCATGAAGGCACCGGTCAGGACGATGGCGCGCTGCCTCGCGGTCAAGGTCTCGGAGCGAGGCGGACGGGCCTTGGCGCTCGTCGCCTGCGGGGCGTCCGAGAGCCGGAGACCGGCGCCATCCACCGCGTCGCGATAGTCCTGCTCGGTGACCTTGTCCTGCCAGGTGACTGCGGAGCCGTTCTCCTTCTCGGCGATGGCCAGATGGACCATGGGTCCGGAAGGCCCCGCGCCATGCCAATGACGCACGTGGGGAGGGATGGTCACGATGTCGCCAGGGCGGATGACGTGCGCGGGCTGCCCTTGCTGTTGCACCAGCCCCAGCCCTTCCACCACGATCAGCGTCTGCCCCAGCGGGTGGGTGTGCCACGCCGTGCGGGCAGCGGCGGAGAACGTCACCGTGGCGCCGCCCGCCGTGCCGGGCGGCACGGCCTGGAAGGGAGAACTGACGCGCACGGTGCCGGTGAAGTTCTCGGCGGGCCCCGCCATCACCCGCTGCGAGGCGGCGGACCGAACCTCGACGACTTCGCGGGCGGGCTCCGCATCGGGCAGCGGCGCTGCACATGCCGCCGCAGCGCCCCCGAGCGCGACACACAGGAGAGATTTCATGAGAGGACCTCCAGATGTCGAGCCCGCCGATGGCGCGGCACGACGATGAACAACAGGACGGCGATCAGCGCCAGGCCCACCAGCAAGGCGGCCACCTCCATGACGGCCGAGATTCGAAGTGCGAGAGATGCGGTGTCGTGGCTTGCCTCTGGCGCGGCGTTCGCGAACACCAGCACCAGGAGACCGAGGCCCAAGGCGCCACCGAGTTGATGCGCCACGTTGACCAGCCCCGAGGCCGCGCCCGCATCCTTCTGGGCGACCCCGGCCACGCCGGCGGCCGTCAGCGGCGCCAACAGCAGCCCCTGGCCGAGACCGATGAGCACCATCGGCAAGGCCACACCGATCCAGTAGGTGGACGCGACGCCGGCCTGGCCGAGCCACGCCAAGCCGCTCACGCCCAGCAGGAGGCCGACGACCAGCAGCGCCTCGTTGCCGAACCGGCGGGCCAGCCTGGGCACCGCCATCGCCGAAGCGAAGTTGGGCAGCGTGACCGGCAGGAAGGCCAACCCGGCCTGGATCGGGCGCAGGTGGAGCACGCCCTGCAGGAACTGGGTGGAGAAGAACCAGAAGCCGACCGCGCCACCGAGAAAGAGCATGCGCGCCAGATAGGCCCCGGCCCGCTCCCGGTTGGCCAGCAGGCGCAAGGGCAGGATGGGCTGGCTGACGCTGCGCTCGATCACGACGAAGACGGCGATCAGGACCGCCCCGCCGACCAGGGCGGCCAGCGCGAGGCGGTCGCTCCAACCGGCGTCGGCCGCTCGCACCAGTCCGTAGACCAGCGCGGTCATGCCCAGGGTGGAGGTGATGGCGCCGCCGATGTCGAAGCGCCCCGGATGCCGCGGCGTTTCCTCGATGTGCCGGCGTGCCATGACGATGAGCAGCAGGCCGATGGGCAGGTTGATGAAGAACCCGGCGCGCCAGGAGACCAGGTCGGCGAAGAAGCCGCCCAACACCAGCCCCAACGTGGCGCCCACGCCCGCCGCGGCCGCATACAAGGACAGCGCGCGGGTGCGCTCCGGACCTTCGGCGAAGTGGGTGGAGAGCAAGGCCAGCGTCGACGGCGCCAGCACCGCGGCGCCGGCGCCCTGGATGGCGCGCGATGCCAACAGCCAGGTCGCGGAGGGCGCGAACCCGATCAGCACCGAGGCCAGCGTGAACACCGTCAACCCGAGGGTGAACATGCGCTTGCGGCCCAGGATGTCCCCGGCCCGCGCGCCCAGCAGCAGCAGGCCGCCGAAGGTCAGCGTGTAGGCGTTGGTGACCCAGGAGAGCTGCGCGGCGGAAAAGCCCAGGCTGCTCTGGAGGCGCGGCAGGCCGGTGATGACGATGGAGATGTCCACCACGATCATCAGGTAGCTGGCCACGATGATGGCCAGGATCGCGCCCGCGTTGCGCGGGGTCGAGCTCGGTACGGCGATGCTCATGGTGGCGCTCAGATGTCGAGCTTGCGTTCCGCCATCCACTTGACGATGGACGGATCGCGATGCGAGAAGAAGCTGCTCGTGTTGGTGTCGAGCGCCGCGATGCGCGCCATGTCGGCGTCCTCGAGGGCGAAGTCGAAGATGGCGATGTTCTCGGCCATGCGTTCCTTGCGCACGGACTTGGCGAGGACCACGATGCCGCGCTGGATCAGCCAGCGCAGCACCACCTGGCCCACCGACTTCCCGTGCCGCTCGGCGATGCCCTTCAGCACCACGTTCTGGAACAGACCATTGCGGCCCTCCGCGAAAGGCGCCCAGGCTTCGGCCTGAACATCGATGTCCACCATGAACGGCGCCGCCTCGCGCTGCTGCTGGAAGGGGTTGACCTCGACCTGGTTGACCGCGGGCGCGATCTCGTTGAACGCCTTGATGTCCATCAGGCGGTCAGGATGGAAGTTGCTCACGCCGATGGCGCGGAGCTTGCCGGCCCGGTAGGCGTCCTCCATCGCGCGCCAGGAGCCATGGACGTCACCAAAGGGCTGGTGGATCAGGTAGAGGTCCAGGTAGTCGAGCCGCAGGCGCCGCAGCGACTTCTCGATGGCCTGCTGCGTGCGCTCGTAGCCGGTCTCCTGGACCCACAGCTTGCTGGTGACGAAAAGCTGGTCGCGCGCGACCCCGCTGGCCCGCAGCCCGGTGCCCACGGCCTCCTCGTTCATGTAGGAGGCCGCCGTGTCGATCAGGCGGTAGCCGGTCTCGATGGCGTCGACGACGCTTCGCTCGCACTCCCTGGCATCCGCGATCTGGAAGACGCCATAACCGGCGATGGGCATCTGGAGGCCGTTGTTCAGGACGACATGTTGCATGGGCTGCTCCTCGTGGGACGTTCAATGGGATGAACTGTAGGCAGCACACTGGCATCTGAATAGTGACGGTCAGGTTGATGAATTGGCTCCGAATTGATGACAATCGCCAAGAAGGAGAGCCGCCATGGCCATCAACGAACTGCGTTCCATCACCACCTTCATCAAGGCCGCGGAGCTGGGAAGCCTGCGCAAGGCGGCCCTGGCGTTGGGCATCAGTCCCCAGGCGGCCAGCAAGGCCCTGGCCCAACTGGAGGCGCATCTGGACGCCCGCCTGTTCCATCGCACGACCCGGGTGATGTCCCTGACCGATGCCGGGCAGCGGCTGTTCGAGGACGTCCACCCGTCGCTCCTGGGCATGCAGCGGGCGCTCCAGACCGCGAGGTCGGCGAAGGATGAATTCGCCGGGCCGCTGCGCATCACGGGCCCGCGCACGACGTTCCAGCCGATCCTGTGGCGGCTCGTCGAAGAATTCTGCGACTTGCATCCGGGCATCCAGCCCGACGTGCTGCTGGACGACCGCATCGGGAACTGGGTCGAGGATCGCGTGGACGTGGGTTTTCGCCTGGGACCCTCACCGCACGAGGGCGTGATCGCCCGCCGTCTCTTTCCTGTGCAGCTGCCCATCTGCGGAGCGCCCTCGTACTTCCGACGGCACGGCGTCCCGCAGACCTTGGCGGACCTGGCCGCGCATCAATGCAGCGCCTATCGACATCCGAGCACAGGCAAAGTCCTGCCGTGGCGCGTGAAGATCGACCACGAGCCGGCGGACCAGCCCGTGGTGCCGGCCATCTGCAGCAACGACGAACTCTTCGAGCTGCAAGCCGTCCTGGCCGGACGCGTGCTGGGCCAACTCGCCGGCGTGACGGCGGCGCCCTACATCCGTTCGGGGCAACTGGTGCCGGTCCTGGTCGAGCACATGCCCAACTACGCCAGCTATTTCGTCTACTTCGGCAGCAGATCGTCGCAGCCAGCGCGTGCTCGCGCATTCATCGACCTGGCGCTTCAGCGGCTGGGCGAGACCTGCGAGTACGTCCTGGGCCCCAAGGACTTGCGCGGCCATCTGGCGCCCAGGCGCACCGCCAGGCAGGTGTGAGGACAGGTCTGGCATCGGGAACCTGACGTCGCGCGGGCTGCGCAGGGAAACGTCCGGAGGAGGGGGGCGTCGTGCGGGTGGCGGAACCGCCCGTCCTGGCGGCGTGCAGCCGACGACAACCTGTCATCGGTAGGCGACGCTGGCCAATTGACGCAATCGCCTGCCGGTCACCGGCTTGAGAATGAATTCGTCGAAGCCGATGCAGTCCGCCAGCACGGGGTCCAGGTCATGGAGATCACCGGTCAGCGCCACCAGGCAGGTGCGCTGCTGGCCTTCCGCGCCGCGGATGCAGGCCGCGGTTTCGAAGCCGTCCATGTCGGGCATCTGGATGTCCAGGATGATCAGGCGGGGGCGCAATGACGCGGCCAGCTCCACCGCCCGCCTGCCGTCGTAGGCGGCACAGGCGTCAAAGCCCAGTGCACCCAGCAGGGCGACGAGCGAGTCGGCCGCGTCGACGTTGTCGTCCACCACCAGGATCCTGCAATCAGATCGAGGCTCAGTCTTCATGCCCTCCATCGGCAAACGTCGTGCCGTGCACCGCACCGCACCGCACCGCAGCGCACCGCAGCACACCGCACCGCAGCGCACCGCACCGCAGCACACCGCAGCGCCGTTGGCGCGGCCTCACCGCCGGGCCACGTCAGCCCTGCGCAAAGGCCAACTTCAGGCGCGCCACCAGGTCCTCCAGCGCCAACGGCTTCTGGACGACGTCGAGCTTGGCATCCAGCGCGGCCTGGACGTTCTCGGCGTAGCCGGTGATGACCGTCACCGGCAAGCCAGGTCGCTCGGCCCGCACTGTCATGGCGAGCTCAAGGCCGCCCATGGCGCCAGGCATGACCGCGTCCGTCAACAGAAAGCCGATGTCGTCTCCCGACTGGGGCGTGCGCAACACGCGAAGCGCCTCGTCGGCATTCGCCGCCCGCGTGACCCTGAGCCCCAGGCTCGCGATGAGCGCGATCGTCACCGACGCGACGTCGTCGTTGTCTTCCGCGACCAGGACGTGCCCCTCGAAGTTGCGTTGAGGCCGCGCCGAGGGCATGGCTGTCGACTGGACCTGTCCGTCGGCCCCCGGGGATGCGTCATCGGCCGGCTGGGCCGCAGGCAGTATCAGCATGACCGTCGTGCCCTGCCCGACCTCGCTGTCGATACGCAAGCGTCCCCCGGCCGATTCCGCGACGCCGCGCACCTGATTCAGGCCCAGACCCGACCCGGAGCCGGGCTCCTTGGTCGTGAAGAACGGTTCGCTCACCCGGCCGAGGATGTGCGAGGGAATGCCGTGGCCTTCGTCGCGCGCACGGAGGGTCACGAGCTTCTCCCCGTCCTCGACCGTCACGTCCGCGATGACCGCAAAAACGCCGCCGTGCGGCTGGGCGTGCTTGGCATGCACCGCCAGGTTGACCATGGCCAACTCCAGCTCGGCCGCATCCACGCGCACGGGCGGGACGTGCGGCGCGACGTCCACGCTCAGCGCGATGCCGCGTCCCAGGGTCGTGCGCAGCAGCTCTTCGACCTCCGGCAACTAGCTTCGCAAGTCGATGACCTCGGGCCGGAGCGTTTGCCGCCGCGTGAGCGACAGCAGCTGTCGCGTCAGCCGGGTGCCGCTCTGGACGGCCCGGCGCATCGCGGCGTTCTGCGATTCCGCGGCGTGCTCCGGGTGTCTGGCGTTCTGGATGTGGAGGCTGTTGCTCAGGATGGCGAGCAGGTTGTTGAAATCATGCGCGACCCCTGCGGTCAGCGTCGCCAGGGTCTCGCGCCGATGGGCCTCGAGCGCATGCTTCTCGCTCGCGGCGCGCAGCCGCATCTGTTCATGCAGTTCATGTTGGGCCCGCTGTTCGAGCTGCACGCGGCGCCGGGCAATCGCGGTGACGGCGATCAGCAACAGGGTGATGGGCAGCGCCATCGCGCCGACGATGCCCATGGTCCTCGCCCATCCCGACATCAAGGCGGCCTGATCGAAGCTCACCACCACAAGCACGGGCAGTTCCTCAAGGCGCCGAAACGCCGCGATGCGCTGCCCGCCGGCACCCTGCCCCGGGCCATAGACCACGCCGGAGGATTCCCCTCGCCGGACGGCCTCCAGCGAGGGCGCGTCAGCGGCCACGCGCGTGCCGCCTTGCGCAGGCAACGGCCAACGCGCCAGGATCTGCCCGTCCGTGCGCACCAGCTCGATGGACGCCACGTCCGCGTTCTGGGCCAGGATGGCACGGTAGTACTCCCGGAAATACTCCGGATTCAAGGAGACGGCGACGATGCCTTTGAAGCGACCGTCGACGGCCGGTCTACGGTAGGTCAGGTTGAACAGCTCCCGCCCCGTCTGGCGTCCATGGAGCACCTCGCTGAGGTCGAATCCGAGATCCTGCTCGGCCTGTCGGCGGAAGTAGCCGCGATCGGCGACGGTGACTGTCGGATCGATGGCGCGATCGCTTCGCACCACCGGGATCGCCAGGGCGTCCCAGACATTGAGATTCACCACGGACGGCACGCCCAGCAGCATGTCGGTCAACCGCTGTCGCGCCTCGCTTTCATGCCGACGGATCAGGTCGTCGTCGCCCGTGGTCAGCAGCGCCGCCTCGACCGTCAGCTTTTCCGCCACATCGAAGGTGCGCCGCGCATGTTGGTACACCAGGTCGGCCCGCTGCAGCACCGTCTCGCGAGAGGCGAGCAACGCGCGGTCGTAGGTCCACCAGCCCACCAGCACGAAGGCGGTCGCGGGAATCAGCACCGCGCCGAAGAGCGCCGCGTTGAGCCACCGGACCAGCGGCATGTCGACCGTCGCTCCCGGATTGTCTGTTCGACGCCGCAGCGCGTTCACGCGGGCGACCAGGACACACGCCGCGACGAGCACCATCGAAAAGCCGACCGACCGGACGGCCCCATCGCGGTTCAGCACATCGGGCGGAAGGGCGGGGAGCAAGGTACCGGCAAGACAGATCGACGTTGCCAGCGCCCCGGGGCCCGCGCCCCACATGAGCGCGCAGAACAGCGACACCGGGGCGGCGATGATGAATGGGAGCTCGTCTCCCAGGGCCGGCTGCAGCAACGCACGCAACAGCACCGCCACGAGGGCGGCCAGCGCCGCCGCCAGCCACCTGGCGTTGCGCGCGATGCTCGACGGGCGGAATCGGGAATGGGGCATGGGCAGCGGCGAAGGAGAAGCCGCGACTATGCCCCGGTTTCGTCAGGTCCCGCGCCGAGCGCATTCCTGGCCACCGCGTGTCCTCGAATCGGTAGCATCCCCCCATGCGCGCGCTTCAGCAGGCCGTTCCTGGTCGCCAGACAGGACTCCAGCGAACGACGGGAGCTCGAAAAGCATCAGACAATATTCAATAAGAGCAACAGGTTATGGACCCCATGAAATTCGCCACCTGCCACTGGAATTAGGGTTTCTACCAGTGTCATGCCATCCCATAAGTCATGCACACGGTCTTTATGAATCAATGACTTAGGTCCCAGCACGTGTCAGGAGGGCTCCTGGCACTTCACCCCCAAATGGTAGCTAGGGGTGTTGCTCCGACGACCAGAATCATTAAACTCGTGAATCCGGACATTCATTAGTTTGGTGCGCGGCTTTCGGGGTAGTAATGAGTAAGCGAATTCACCGCTTGGACGACGTCCAAATTAGGCATTGGATTGCCAAGGGCGATTCAATTGCAGTATCGGATGGCGGGGGACTGACCTTCACCTTGTCCAACGCTGGCACAGCAAGCTGGGTGCTGCGATACAGCGTCGCCGGACGCAGACGTGAGCTCACCCTTGGAAACTATCCAGACGTGACCCTGTCAAACGCCCGCGTCAGAGCTCGTGCAGAACGCGCTCAGATCGATGTTGGCGAAGACCCCGCCATGCGCAAGAAGATTGACCGTATGGAGGCCAAGGGGGCATGGACCGTCAATCAGCTGATCGAGGACTACAAGGAAAAAAGGCTCACTCCAGACAGCTTGGCCCCCGGGACCATCCACTGCCGGATCTTGGATCTGGATAGAGTGTTTCGTCCCAAGCTAGGCTCGTTAAGAGTCGATCAGGTCTCTTCCGCGCATATCGTTTTCTCCATCGAGGATGCCAAGCGAAGCTGGACCAACTCGAAACGGATTCTGACCTCGTGCAAGCAGCTTTTTTCTCACGCCTGTGGCAAGAAGCTCATCCACTCCAACCCCGCGATCGGCATCGAGCTGAAAGCGCTGATGGGCCCTCGCCCACCTATCCGCAAGCGTGTCATGCTCACCCGTCGTGAGCTCGAGATCCTGCTTCGCGACATCGAGGAGATCGGCACCGAGAACGCGCTCGCGTTACGGATTCTGTTGGCCACTTGCGTGCGCTCGATCGAACTGGCAAAGGCGCGTTGGGAACACGTCGACCTGGCAAGCGGCACTTGGTGGGTGCCGGACGAGATCGTCAAGACGCGCAACGGCTTTCTTGTGCCATTGACGCCTACCGTGATCGGATGGTTCAGGAAGCTAAAGTTGCTGGCCGGAACTTCTCCCTGGGTGCTGCCTTGCCGCACGTCTCGTCGACGAGACCGGCTGGGGGATACGCACGTCGGCAACACGACCTTATGGGCCGCCATTGACCGCGCGTTCAATCGCGGCGATCTTGAAATTCGGCGCTTCACGCCTCACGATACGCGCAGTACCGCCAAGGGACACATGCGCAATCTCGGCGTTTCCCGGGAGATCTCCGAACTCGCGCTGAATCATGTCCTCAAGGGCATGGAAGCGATCTATGACGTGCGCGACGAGATTCCGGAGCGGCGCGAGGCGCTGGAGAAGTGGGCGCATTTCATCGCCGAGTGTGAAGCCGTCGGCCGGCGTGCGGCCGCTCCGGACTCGGTCGCGTGACCGACGCGACATTGTTGCGCATGGGTATCGGCCTCCAAGACGCCCGTTTGACTGCGCAAGGGTACATGCAGGTTCACGTAGGCCTGCGTGAGCCTGTCATGAGGTCAACCAGCCCCTGCTCCATCTGCTTGAAGTCGACGGGTTTGAGCCAATAAGCGCTCGCGCCGGCCTGCAAGGCAGCCTGCACGTGCTCGCTCGAGTTGCTGGCCGACAGCATGATCACCGGAAGGCTTGCAAGCGCTGGAACGTCGCGAATGCGGCGCAATACCTCAAGTCCGTGCAGATCCGGAAGATGCATGTCGAGGAGCACTGCATCCGGCGCCTCTCGCAAACATGCCGCAACACCTGTCATCCCGGTGACCGCCAGTTCCATGGTCAACCCCGGGAATTGAGCGGCCCAACTCTGCATCAGGAGGCCGTTGATGGGCTCATCTTCGATATAGACAATTCGGCCAACTGGCTCGTTGTCGGGAAACGCGCTGGCGTGCATCTCTCCCCCCTTTGCGTCCAGCCCCATCGTGTCCGCGGCGTTCGCCACTTCCTCTACGCACGATAAGGGCCCCTGTCCGAGATTGAGTGCTGGCAAACGCCAGACCTTCACCAACGCGCCGTGATGTCTGAGGACCAGCTGCGCGGACGCATCGGGTAGTCAGCGGCCCAGCCGTGCGTCTCGCACAGTCCGAAATGCGGCTGACCAGACAAGGGATCGCAGTGAAACTGTCAGGGTAAGGCAGCATTCTTGCCCCCAGGTCGCAAGTCCGCGTCAGGCCGGTGCAGCACGACGGATGACCGAATGGGAGCACAGGCGGGCCGCGAACAACGCATTGCCAGCCTCATCAAACTCCGAGCGCAAAGTTTTCGCGATAAGAGGACGACGATGGTTGGGACTGGACACACGCCAACTTTCCTGGCGGGTGATGGCGAGATGGCCAAGCTCATACGGGAGTTTGATTGGGCGCGCACGTCCCTGGGAGATCCCATGGACTGGCCGCCGGCTTTGCGTGAGATCACCCGCATGATGCTGACCACGCGCCACCCCGCCCTGATCCTCTGGGGAAGCGACAGCGTGTGTCTGTACAACGACGGATATCGCCGATCCCTTGGGCTGGACAAGCACCCCGGCATCCTGGGCAGCCTCGGCAGGGCCGCCTGGCCGGAATCCTGGGATGTCATGGCGCCGCAGGTGGAGTCCGTGATGAACGGCGGGGCTCCCACCTGGCAGCTCAATCACCGCGTTCCCCTTCTTCGCGATGGAATGCTTGAGGAAATCTACTGGACTTACTCGGTCAGCCCGATTGACGACCCGTGTGCGTCGAGCGGGGTAGGCGGTGTCCTGGTGCTGTGTACCGACACCACCTCCCACATCCAGCGCGCACACGAACTGGCGCGGGAACACGTCCAATTCGCCAGGCTGTTCGAACAGGCCCCTTCGTTCATGGCCCTGCTGTCTGGCCCCGAGCACGTCTTCGCGATGATCAATCCTGCATACATGCAGTTGGTGGGAACACGCGATCTGCTTGGCAAACCAATCACACAGGCCTTGCCGGAGGCCAGCCGGCAGGGCTATGTGGAGCTGCTCGACCGGGTGTACCGGACCGGGTGCTCCCATGAGGGCGTGGGCGTGCAGTACCGCGTCGAGCCGCCGGACGCGCAGCCGCATTGGGTGACCTTGGATTTCGTGTTCCAGCCGGTGCGCGATGGCCAGGGAGATGTGACTGGCATCTTCGTGCTGGGTGCGGACGTCACCGCCCGGCATGACGCGCTGCAGCAGCTTTCGTCCAGCGAGGAACAGCTGCGGCTGGCCACCGAGGGCGGCGGTGTCGGTCTGTGGGATGTCGATCTGCTCGCCAATACCCTCTATTGGACGCCTCGCACGCGAGAGATGTTCGGCATCCACAGCGATCGGGCGATATCGCTCAGGGACTTTTACGAAGGCCTGCATCCGGCTGACTTCGCCGCGGTGACGCAGGCCTTCTCCGCAGTCACGGTGCCAGGGAGCGGCGCTACGTACGACGTGGAATACCGCACGATTGGCCGGGAAGACGGCCAAGTGCGGTGGGTGGCGGCCCGGGGCGTTCCCGTCGTGGACGCGCAGGGACGCGTCGCACGAGTCGTGGGGTCCGTCATCGATATCACCCGTCGAAAGCACGACGAGCATCGCATCCAGGAGCTCAACGACGCGCTCGAACAGCGGCTGTCCCTGTACCTTTCTGAACGCAAGTTGTTTGGCGACCTCGTGGAGGGCACCGATGCCTACGTACAGGTCTCGGATCACAACTACAACTGGATGGCCATCAACGAGGCCGCCGCCTCGGAGTTCGAACGCATCTATGGCGTGCGACCCAAGGTCGGGGACAACATGCTGGCAGTGCTGGCCGATGTGCCGGAACATCAGGCCGCCGTGAAGGCGGTATGGCAGCGCGCGCTCGCCGGAGAAGAGTTCACCGACACGGGACTTTTCGGAGAGACGGGCAGGAGTCGGCACTACGAGATGCACTTTCGCAGCCTGCACAGTCGCGACGGCCGACGCATCGGCGCCTATCAATTCGTCTACGACGTGACCGAGCGCATCGAGAAGGAGGAGCATCTGGCACGTACGGAAGCCGCCCTCGCCCAGGCGCAGAAGATGGAGGCCATCGGCCAACTCGTGGGCGGCATTGCCCATGACTTCAATAACCTGCTGCAGGCCATCCGCGGCAACTTCGATATCCTCACCCGCCGCCCCGACGATGCGTCGCTGGTGTTGAGATGCGCGCAAAAGGGGCAGTCCGTCTCCGAACGGGCCGCCAAGCTGACGTCGCAGTTACTGGCGTTCTCTCGCGAACACGTCTTTGATCTGAGACCTGTGTGCCTGTCGCTGCTGCTCGACGATCTGGAAAGCCTGTTCCGCACCACCATGGGATCGCGCGTCGTGTACCAGCGCGACACGCCAGCGCACGAGGTCTGTGTGGAGGCGGACCGAGTGCAATTGGAGATGGCGCTGCTCAATCTTGTCATCAATGCGCGAGACGCGATGGAGGGTACTGGGCACCTTCGGCTCGCGGTGCGTGAGGAGGGCGAGCAGGTGAGCATCGCGGTGGCCGATGACGGCGCGGGCATGAGCCCTGAGGTGCTGGCGCGTTGCTTCGATCCCTTCTTCACGACCAAAGGCGTGGGCAAGGGAAGCGGGCTGGGGCTGAGCCAGGTCTATGGCATGAGCAAACGCGTGGGTGGGACCGTCTCCTTGCACAGCGAGCTCGGCATCGGCACCACCGTCACGTTGACGCTCAATCGGGCACAGCCCGACCCGGAGCCGCGACCCGAGTTTGACGATTCCGAGAAGCACGACGCGCGACGGCACCACGTCCTGGTGGTGGATGATGACCCGGACGTGCGCGCCTTCCTGTGCGATGCAGTTCGTTCGCTGGGCCACGAGGTGGCAAGTGCGAGCGACGGCCGTGAAGCGCTGCGCATCCTCGGTAGCGAACGCGTCGATTTGTTGATGGCCGATTTTTCAATGCCGCACATGGACGGCGCCGAACTGGCTCGGCACGCCCTGGCGTTGCGTCCCGGGCTGCGGATCGTGTTCGCGAGCGGTCATCCGGACGCCGATGCGTTCGAGGCCGCCTTGGGGCGCGAGGCGGTGGTACTGCGCAAACCGTTTGACCTGAACGCACTGCGGCGTACCCTCAACAGCCAGTTCGCAGACGCTGTCTGAAATGCTACGGAAGCGACGGTACAACGGCCCACGATCCACGGCCCGATGGCGCGATGGCCCGACCCTCCGACCAATCGCGTTGTACCGCTCATGTTCTGCGCCGGTGCCTTGCGATGATCCATCTACATGACCCTTCCCCACCCGCCTCCTGCGCACTCGCGCTGGCTACCGCGCTGGCGTCGCGCCTGGTCAGCCGACTTCGCCTGGTCAGGCAGACTGTGGAGCACGCTTCACGCTTCACGCTTCGCGGCGACAACGAAGCCACCCGCTGACAAACGACGAAAAAGGGCGAAGCGATGTCTCACTGCATCATGTTGATTCGGCATGCCGAGAAGCCTTCTGCCGGCTTAGGTGGCGTGTCCGAAACGGGAGCCGCTGATCCACGATCGCTCAGCGTGGCGGGGTGGCGCCGCGCAGGCGCGTTGACGCGCTATTTCGCAATCGCTGCCGAGTGCACCAACGGCCCGATCCGACGACCTCGCCATATCCTCGCGGCCCCACCCAGTGGGGAGCATCCTTCCACCCGGCCCACGGACACCGTCCGATCCCTGGCAGACGTGCTTGGCCTGACGGTGAACCAACGGTGGTCTGATCAGACCTCGGTGCATGAACTTGCCCGGGCTGTCCTAGGCATGGACGGCCCCGTACTGATCTGCTGGCGTCATGACCAGTTGCCTGCTCTTGCGCGGGCCATCATGAGGGACGACCGGATCCCGTCCGCTTGGCCTGCCGATCGGTTCGACATCACCTGGGCGCTCTTCTCCAGCGGCGACGTCTGGCACTTCGAGCAGGTACCGCAATGCCTGCTCTCTGGCGACGTCGACCAGGCAATCACTGTTTGAGGTCGGCCAGGTCAAGCAAGCGACGCAGGCGCAATGCGTCGTCCGCGGCCGCACCCGATGCGGTGTTGTCGAAGATGCACCAGACATCCGTCCCGGACGGCCACCGTGTCAGTTCGAGCGCGCGGGCGGCGAGCCAGTTATCGCCATAAGCGGACCAGTACATCCGTGGCGCGCCATGCCAGCGGTAGTACACCATCGCGCCGCGACCGTCGCCCTGCTCTCCCAGCCAGCCGCCCGGCGCGCCCGCCCCCTCGGGCTTGGCTGGATCGGCGGCCACGCGTCCGATGCGTTCTTCAACCAGCAGCCGCTCAGCAGGTGGTGTGAACCAGGTCGGATGGCGAGGCTCGCAGACTATCGCGCCATCAAATTCAGCATGGACCGAGCGGAAGAAACGTCGCGCTGCCTTCGCGTCCAGGTCGAGCGAGGGTGGCCACTGCACGAGCAGTGCGCCAAGACGTTGGGCAAGACCGGCCAGGGGCGCCACGAAGTCTGCGACCTCGGCCCGCGAAACCTTCAGCCGCGCGTCGTCCGTCATCGCCCGGGGCAACTTCACGGAGAAACGGAAGTCCTCCGGCGTCTCCGTCGCCCATCGCTCGAAGGTCGCAGGCCGATGATGACGGCTGAAGGTCGTGTTGATTTCCGCGCCGTCCAGGACCCGGCCGAACCTGCGCAGGTGGCTGCCGTCACCAGGGAAGGACGCCGCGACGGCCTTGGGGATACTCCACCCGGCCGTGCCGATACGGACGATGACGGACATGCGAGCGAACCCTCGTGGAGTGGTGACGCTCAAGCATGGCAAGCCGCGCACCGATCGCTCGGATCTGGCCTTCGATCGCCCTCCCGTTCGCCTGCGGCGCTCCGGCACTGGCACTGGCACTGGCACTGGGAATGGCACTGGCACTGGCACTGGGAATGGCACTGGCACTGGCGTTCGCGCTGGCGAGCCGCTTGCCTTTGCTGGTCATGGATGACCTGCTCAACGCGCTTCAGTGGCCTGCGATGGTCGTCACGCTGGTCGCGGCGTGGCTGGTCGGCGGGCGCAGCGCGCGGCGGCGCAGCCTTGGATTCTGGGTCTTCGTGATCAGCAACGTCCTCTGGTGCATCTGGGGTGCGTTCACCGGGTCGTACGCGTTGATCGTGCTCCAGGTCGGGCTGTTCGTGCTGAACCTGCGCGGCGTTCGCAAGAACGACGACTCCGACGCGTCCAACGACGGCTGATCGCGAGACCGTGGACGGGCCTGTGGCTTGCTATGCCTAGGGCCCATCAACTGGTCGAACCACAACCGTGACAACCGCTCAAGCCAGCCTCCAGCTGCGCGCACTGATCGACACCGGGCAAGCCGAACTGCCGTTGCCCGGCGATGGCCGAACGCTTGCGCGGTGGTCGGCATTGGCAGCCGTTGCCGCTAGGGATCTGTCGCTCGTAAAGCTCTTCGAAGGTCACACCGACGCGGTGGCGATCCTCGCCGAAGCCGCCGTGCTGGGACGAAGCAGAGAATCCAGCATCGCCGCAGGATCACCACTGGTCGCATCGGCGGCGCGATCCGGCGGCCCCGCCTATGGCGTGTGGGCGGCTGAGCCGCCCGGCGCGCGGGTGACGTTCAGACGCATGCCCGACGGGTCGGTCGCCCTTTCCGGCACCAAAGCCTGGTGCTCAGGGGCCACCGTGTTGGACCGCGCATTGTTGACGGTATGGCCCGAAGACGGCGTGTCGGGTGGCAGCGCAACTTCCAGCCCCGCCACGGGCCCTTGGCTGGCGGATGTCGAGCTCGATCAACCGGGCGTGAGCTTTGATGCTTCACGCTGGAAAGCGGTTGGCATGGTGGACTCCGCCAGCGCGTCCGTGAGATTTGAAACAGCGTCGGCGCGACTGGTCGGCGGAGCCGGCTTTTATCTCTCACGGCCAGGGTTCTGGCACGGCGGAATTGGCGTAGCCGCCTGCTGGCACGGCGCTGCATGCGCCGCGGCGTCGGCATTGCGCGTCCAGACCGAGGCCGCCGCCGCCAGGCATTCGGAAGCTGCACCGTCGGGTGGCGTTGATCCCGGTTGGCACCGGGCCCTGGCACTGGGTGAGATTGATCGCCTGCTCAGCGCCAACGCCGCGCTCCTGCGCGAAGCGGCCGCCTGGGTCGACCGTGATCCCGAGGGCGACGCTCGCGCGTGGGCGCTTCGAACGCGGGCCGCCAGCGACGAGTGTGCCCAACAGGTGCTGCGCGCCGTCGCAAGAGCGATGGGCGCAGGCCCGCTGTGCCACGACGAGGCTCTCGCGCGCCTGGCAGCAGATTTGCCAGTGTTCATCCGCCAATGCCATGGCGACCGGGATCTGGTTGCCTTGGGTCATGCAATCTTGAACCACGCGGAGGCGACATGGACGCTCTGACCATCGATTTCCCCACGCCAACACCGCGGCCAACTCTGCGGCCATCACTGCGGCCATCACTGCGGCCGACATTGCAGCCCGTGCCGCCGACGCAAGCTGCGACCGCACGCCGCCAGATCGAAGGGACGGGCACCCCGGAAAGCGCGTGGCGGCACTGGATGCCTTTATGGGAAACCGAGCTGGCATCACTCGATGCCCTGGTGCCGCCGGGATCGCGGGTGGTCGTGGTCGCGCCGCATCCGGACGATGAGGTGCTCGGGTGCGGCGGACTGCTCTCGCTGCTGGCGGCGCGCGGTCGGGCCGGCTCCTCCGGCACGTCGACGCGTGCCACCTCGATTGCCCCCACAAATGCTTCCTCAAATGCCTCCTCTGTTGCCGTGATCGGCGTCACTGATGGTGACGCCAGCCATCCGGGATCGTTGACCTGGGCTCCGCAGTTCCTCGCCGCGCAACGCCGGCTGGAGCGCCTGAGGGGTCTTCGCCACCTGGGCTGGCGGGTCGCGGTCCAAGGGCTCGGCATCCCGGACGGGCGCGTTAGTCGGTATGAAGCACAGCTGGTCGACGCCCTGGCCGCACAGTTGCGGCCCGACGATGTGGTGATCACCACCTGGCGCCGGGACGGACACCCTGACCACGAAGCAACTGGTCGCGCCTGTGCCCAGGCAACGCGTCGCGTCGGAGCCGCGCTGCTGGAGATGCCGGTGTGGACCTGGCACTGGGCTCAGCCAGGCGATGCGGCCGTGCCCTGGGACCGCCTGCGACAACTGCATCTCTCCGGGCGCGCGCTGGAAGACAAGTGGCTGGCACTGTCGGAACACCAAACCCAGCTACAGCCGGACGGCGAACAGCCTGCGGTGTTGTTCCCGCAGGCTGTGGACCGCCTGCTCCGTTCGTCCGAATTCTTCTTCGTGATGGAGCGACAGAAATGAACCAATCCGATCGCTCCGCTCCGCAAGCGTTGGCCGAGCATTTCGAGTCCTTGTTCGCCGATACGGACGATCCCTGGGGGTACCGAACGCGCTGGTACGAGCGGCGCAAGCGCGCGCAACTCCTCGCCTGCCTCCCCGCGGAGCGCTACGCCCTGGCCTTCGAGCCAGCCTGCGCAAACGGCGAGTTGAGCGCGGAACTGGCGACACGCTGCGCTCGGCTGATCTGCAGCGACGGCAGCGCGGCGGCGATCACGCACGCGCGCCGGCGACTGGCCCACCACCCTCACGCCGACCTGAGGCACGCACCGATTCCGGCGCACTGGCCGGAGGGCCGCTTCGACCTGATCGTGCTGAGCGAGATCGGCTACTACCTCGACGAACACGCCTTCCACACCACCATCGACCGCGCCGTGGAGAGCCTTGCAGAGGGCGGCACCTTGCTCGCCAGCCACTGGCGACATCCGGAAGGCGACTACTTCCGCAGCGGTGATGATGTGCATCGATACCTGCGTCTCTCGTTCGAGCAGCAGGCAGGCTGGACGCGGTTGCTACGGCATGAGGAAGAGGACTTTCTTGTCGAGGTGTGGAGCCCCGACGGGCGCTCGGTCGCACGGCGCGAAGGACTGCGGCCATGATCGGCGCGGTGGTTCCCGCTCACAACGAGGAAGCGCTGATCGGTCGTGCGCTGAGGGCGTTGGGCGTCGCCGCTGCTCATCCGGATCTGCAGGGCGAGGAAGTACACATCCTGGTCGTCCTCGATGCCTGTCGCGACCGAACCGCCCATATCGCGTCCTCCCTCGGTGCCCAGTGCCTGGCCGTGGAGGCGCGCAACGTTGGCTTTGCGCGCGCGGCGGGCGCGCAGGCCCTCATTGAGCAAGGCGCGCGCTGGCTGGCTTTCACCGATGCGGATTCGATGGTGGCGCCATGCTGGTTATCGCGCCAGCTGGCGCTCCGCACCGAGGCCGTCTGCGGCGTCGTCGAGGTCGACGACTGGACCGGCTTCACCGCGCAGGAGCGCACTGCGTACGAGCTCGGCTATTGCGATGTTGAGGGTCATCGCCACATCCACGGCGCCAACCTGGGCGTCAGCGCGAGCGCCTATCAGCAGGCCGGCGGCTTTGCACAGCTGCGCAGCCGCGAAGACGTCGACCTCGTGCAGCGGCTCCACGCGCTCGGCCTTCGCATCGCTTGGACCAATACCGTGCGCGTGGTCACCAGCGCCCGCCAGGACGGCCGGGCCCCGGATGGGTTTTCCGCACACATGGGGCGCCTTCGCACCGCTTAGGAGACTCTGACGGCGTCTCCAGCGGGGACGTCATCAGGCATTGCACTGCCGGGCCCGACTCGGCGCGCGGCATTTGGCGACCTGGACACCCTCGTCAACTCCTCCACCTTCTGGGCGTTCGGCACCTCAATCGCTGACGCGCCGGAGCTGCCGCACGATCGGCAAGGTTGGCTGCACTCATGAATCCTGGGCGCCACCCGGCTCAGCGGTCTTGCGATGCTGCTCCGCCAGCACTTCCGCTGGCGTGACATTGGCCAGCAGCGCCTGGACCTTGTTCTTCCAACCGGCAACGACTGCGCTCTCCCCATCCTCCATCGCTTCGAACCCGGTCTTGGCCACCTCCTGCGGCGGCTGTTTCTTCCCAGCGCCGACCTTGGTATCGGTGAGCTCGGCCCGACGGAAGAACTCCGTGTCGGTCGGGCCAGGCATCAGGACCGTCACGGATACCTCGGTATCCTTGAGCTCATTGCGCAGCGCGTAGGCGAAAGAATCGATGAAAGCCTTGGTCCCGTTGTAGACCGCCTGGAAGGTGCCGGGCATCAGGCCAGCGATGGACCCGGTGATGAGGATCTTTCCCGAGTTGCGCTCGCGCATGGACCGCCCCACGCGCTGGATCAGGTCCAAGGTACCGGTGACGTTCGTGTCGATGACGTGCCGCACCGATTCGAATTCCTGATCCAGAAACGCGTGTCCCAGTCCGTGCCCCGCGTTGGCGAGCAACGCGTCCACCGGTCGTCCTCGCAATTCGGCGATCAAAGCGTCGACGCCGATGGACGTTGCCAGGTCGGCCTGGAGCGTCTGCACCTGGACACCCAGTTCGCGACAGGCCGCGGCCGTGTCGTCCTGGGGGCGATCGGCTGCGATCAGCAGATCGTAGCCATGCCGCGCGCATTCCAGCGCGAGCTCCTGTCCGATCCCGCTCGAGGCGCCGGTGACAACAGCCAGACGCCGTGCGGAAGAGTCGATCGTGTTCATGTGTTCCCCTTGAAGTAGTGAATGTGCAGGGCGCGAGCGGCGGCACAAGCCAGCGGGGACGCGCGCGAACGCGCGCGAACGCGAGGAAATGGCGGTCGCCATCGCGCAGGGAAGTCAGGTCTCGAACGGCGTCAGCACCACCTTGCGGCAGTCCTCTTCCTTCTTGTTGAAGATCTCGTAGCCCCGAGCGGCCTCGGTGAGCGGGAGTCGATGGCTCACGATCAAATCGGGTTTGAGCGCGCCGCTCTCGATATGCGTCAGCAACTCGGGCATGAACCGCTGCGCGTGGGTCTGGCCGCTGGCAAAGCTCAGCCCCTTCTCGAACGCATCGCCGAACAGGAACCCGTGTATGAAGCCGGCATACACGCCCGGCACACTCACGACGCCCCCTCGGCGAGTCGCCGCAATCGCCCAGCGCAGCGACGTGCCGCTTGATCCCTCCAGCTTGAGCGTGGTCAGGACCGTCTCCACCGTGCTGCCCTTGGCTTCGAACCCGACGGCGTCGATCGAAGCGTCCACGCCACGGTGGTCGGTCTGCTCGATGATCAGTTGCGCTGGGTCGTCGACCTGGTCGAAGTCGATGGGCAGCACACCATAGGTCTCCTTGGCGAATGCGAGCCGATACGGATGGTGGTCGACCATGAAGATCTTCTCTGCGCCCAGCAGCCTCGCACTGGCCGCCGCCATCATGCCCACGGGACCGGCGCCGAAGATCGCCACGCTGGAGCCTGGGACAATCTGGGCATTGAGCGCCGCCTGGTAGCCGGTCGGGAGGATGTCCGAGAGGAAGAGCACCTGCTCATCGCTCAAGCGCGTGTCGGGAATCACGAGCGGTCCCACGTTCGCCTTGGGCACGCGCACGTACTGCGCCTGACCGCCCGGGTAGCCGCCGTACAGATGGCTGTAGCCGAAGAGCCCGGCGCCCGACCGGACATCCTTCTTGTTGAGGATTGCGCCGCGCCCCGGGTTGGTGGTCTCGCAGGCAGCAAACAGCTGGCGCCCGCAGAAGAAGCAATCGCCGCATGAGATCGTGAACGGCACCACCACGCGGTCGCCCGCCTTCACGTTTGTCACGCCGCTGCCAACCTCTTCCACGACGCCCATGAACTCGTGGCCGAGGATGTCGCCCGACTTCATGTCGGGGATCTTGCCGCGGTAGATGTGCAGATCGGACCCGCAGATCGCCGTGGCGGTCACGCGCAACAAGATGTCATCGGGCGCTGCAAGCACGGGATCGGGGACTGTCTCCACGCGTACGTCGCGAGCGCCGTGATAGGTCAATGCAAGCATGAAGGTTCCTTCGAGGTGAAATCGAGGGTGTGGCCGTGACTCGGCCGGACCGGGATCGCGACGCGTCGCGGGCCCATGCGGAGCTTCATCAGCAAAGCACCCTCCCGCCGTCCCCGGCCACTCGTCGTTCGCGCCGCCCCCCGAAGCCATGGCATCGCATTTGCTGTGCACGCGGCATGTTTGAACTTCACGTTGCCTGGTGGGAATTGCTCGCGCGTGCCGGGCTGATCTACTTCGCCCTCTTTCTGATGGTTCGCCTGTCAGGCAAACGCACGGTCGGACAATTCACGCCCTTCGACTTGCTCGTCGTGATGCTGCTCAGCGAGGCGGTCAGCAATGGCCTGAATGGCGGCGAAGACTCGGTCACGGGCGCCTGGATCGTCGCTGCGGCGCTCATCGTGATGAACGGCCTGCTGGGCTTCATCGGTTCCCGGAGCAAGCGACTCGAGCGGCTTCTCGAAGGCTCCCCCGTCCTCATCGGGCGCGAGGGCGCGTGGTTTCCCGATGTCATGCGGCGTCATCGCCTGGGCGAAGCTGACGTACAGAAGGCCCTGCGAGAGGCGGACTGTTCGCTAGGAGACTTGAAGCTCGCCATCCTGGAGACCGACGGACACATCAGCATCATCAAGCGCTGATCTCAGCCGCAGCGCGGCGCCCGCTCAGTATTCAGCGCTCAAGCGCAATCGGTCCTGTGCGGGCCTTGAGTGCATCCTTCATCCACGCGAGCGCATCGTCACGCCGCTGCACCGACTCCGCCGCGGTGCAGTCCGCCGGCACGCACACGCGGTATCCACGCACATACGCATCCATCGCCGTGCACTTCACGCAATAATCCGTGGAGAGTCCCACGATCACAAGCTCCTTGGCCTTGAGATCGTGCAGCAGCAGATCCAGCGGCGTCTGATAGAACCCGGAATGGCGCGGCTTGAGAACGATGAGGTCCTCCTGCGCCGGCGCTAGAAAGCGCGCCAACTTGGCAGCCGCACCGCCGTACCGTTTGCACTCTCGAAGCAACCGAGGCACGTCGGACTGCCACTCCCCGAAGTTGTCGTTGACATAGATGGCCGTTCCGCCCTCGGCGCGGAACCGCTTCTTGAACTGCGCGGTCGCCTGCGCTGCGTCGACCGCGAACGGCGCCAGCTCCTTAGCGCCTTCAAACCGCAGTGGATTGATGAAGTCCACAAGCAGCATGACGCGCCGGGAAGGAGGCAGCGAGGTACTGAGAGAAGTCTTGCGCGTCACGTCCAGTTCCTTTCCAGTCCATGCGAATCGGCGGCACCGAGGCAGGCGTCACGGATGCAAGACCGACTTGGATCAGCATGTGTTACCGCACCTCTTGGCTGTCTCCCCTGCGCGGCTTCGCCGCATGCAATCGACACGCCCAGGGTCTCTTTGCCCAGACCCCCTTCGCCTGGGAATGCGTCGCCCGACAGCAGCCGAGACATCGGCGCCGAGGGGAGAACAAAGCTCCTAGGCATTGGGCGTGTCCTTGGCCTGTATCGCCGAAATGCGCAGCGAGGAAGAAGCGAGGAAGAAGCGAGGACGACCGGAACCCGCAAATCGTCGCCACAAACTTGCTCTGCGGGATCGGCCCGGCCTCGATCACGCCAGGACCTCGCGAATCCGCAAGGTCATAGACCTCCGGGCCGTTATGGGAACCTGCGCCGTTCTCACCGTCAGCGCGCTCGGCGTGGCGGGAGCCTCGTTCGCGCACACGCGCGTGTTCCGGGAGCGCGGTCTGCTCTCAGAACGTTCCACTTCTCCCAACATCACCGCCATGACTGCAAAACCCCGCGTGTTGATACTGGCCATCGGCATGTGCCTGTCCCTGGCGGCGCGCAGCCAACAGGGCGACGGCACCGATGTGGCCATCCGCACCCACGTCTTCAAGCCCGACAAAGTGGAGGCCACGGACGCTCGCATCGCAAACCTCAAGGCACCGGCCGGGTTCAAGGTGTCCGTCTTCGCTCGCGGCTTGAAGAACGCGCGGATCGTCGCAGTGGCGCCGGACGGTCGCATCTACGTCAGTCGGCGCGACACCGGTGACGTCTTGATGCTTGAGGATCGCGACGGAGACGGCGTGGCCGACGGCGATCCGGTCATGGTACTGGACCGGGCCGGGGCGCACGGCCTGGCGATCCACGACGGCAAGCTCTACGTGGCGACTGTCAAGGAGATCTTCGTCGCGCCGCTGCAGCCCGACGGCCGCGTCGGCGAGCTCGAGCTGATCGTCGGCGACCTGCCCGATTCCGGCCAGCATCCCAACCGGACGATCGCCTTCGGCCCTGACGGCATGCTGTACATCAGCGCCGGCTCGACGTGCAACGCCTGCAACGAGAGCAACCCCGAAAACGCGACGCTGCTGCGGGCCTCGCCCGACGGCAAGAGCCGGGTGATCGTCGCCAGCGGGCTTCGCAACACCATCGGATTCGACTGGCACCCGGTGACGGGCGAACTCTGGGGCATGGATCACGGCATCGACTTCCTCGGGGACGAGGTGCAGCCGGAGGAGCTCAACAAGATTGAACAGGGCAAGCGCTACGGCTGGCCGCATGTCTGGGGCGACGGCGGGGTCAACCCTCAAAGCACCCCGCCTGGGGAGGTCACCAAGGCACAGTGGAAGGCCGTCAGCACGCCGATGACGCTGGGCTACAAGGCGCACGCCGCACCCATGCAGATGGTCTTCGCCAAGGGCGGCGGACGCTTCCCCGCCGAGTACGCCGGCGACGCCTTTGTCACCATGCGCGGCTCGTGGAATCGCAAGGAGGCGTCGGGCTATGAGATCGTCCGCGTGCGCTTCGCCGACGGCAAGCCGCAGCGCATCGACCCCTTCGTCACCGGCTTCCTGACCGAGCGCGGCCGCACGCACATTGCGCGACCGGTCGGGCTGGCCTGGGCCAAGGACGGCGGGCTGCTGATGGCGGACGATGCGAACGGAGTTTTGTACCGGGTGGCCTACGAGGGCAAGCAGCCACCGGGCGCAGCGCTGCAGACCCCGGCAGACGAGATGAAGCGCCAGGCGCTGCGCGGCGTTGGCGTGCCGCTTGCGAAAGACCGACCGGAGACGGCGAGTTCCAGCCAGACCTCGATCTCCCTGACCTCCAGCGCCTTCGCTACGGGCGCCGCGATCCCGCCCAAGCACAGTGAATATGCGGACGGCGTTTCCCCGTCGTTACGCTGGGATGCCGTGCCTGGCGCAAAGAGCTATGTGCTTATCGTGGAGGATCCCGACGCCAAGCCGATCACGCCGTTCATCCACTGGGTCGCCTGGAACATCCCTGGCTCTGTCACTGCGCTGTCGGAGGGCCTGCAGGAACAGGAACGCCTGACGGAGCCCAATGGCCTCATGCAAGGCCCCACCAGCCGCGGCTCAGTCGGCTACTACGGCCCCCGCCCCCCCGTCGGCGACCCGCCGCACCACTACCACTTCCAGATCTTGGCGCTCGACACGATGCTTCAACTGCCACTGGGCGCCGGTCGCGACGAAGTTCTCGCTGCGGCGAAGGGCCACGTGATCGGCAAGGGGGAACTGATCGGCACCTACCGCCAGGAGACCAAGCCACCCAAGTGACGGTCTTGGTGGTCCGCGGACTGGGGGCAGGCGGTGACGCCGCCCTCCCCGACCTTCTACGTTCGAATGCGGAAGGCGGAAGGCGGAAGGCGGAAAGCGGGACCCGGCCCCCCGCACATCCAGAGTCTGAGCCGGCTTCAACTGGTGCTTGAGCTGGAGCTGGACGCAAGCCCGACCCAGTTCAAGCCAAGCCGGGGCCCAAGTCCGGGCCCCGGCGCGGTGCCAATCACACCTTCGGCGGATCCGTCTCCCGCTCGAACGGCCGATGGGTGCCGAGGCCCGCGATGAGCGCCTTGGCACCGGCGGCCGCGTCCGACTCGATGATCAGGCCGGGTGTCGGCGTCTTCGGATCGTCGATCGCCGGGCCCAGGCCTGCCGCCCGCAGCAGTCCCACGCCTGCGCCGAGCGCCAGCATCGGCTTGCAATGCCGGAACTGATCGCGGATGAACTCGTAGACGTGCGCGTCCCGTGCGAGCACATCGATCGCAGCCTGACCGTCGGACACGACCAGCGCATCGAACAGGAAGCCGGGCTCGTTTTCGAGCGACAAGTCGGCTTCGAGCGGTACGCCGTCGACCGTCTTGACCGGACCGATGCGTGGCGCCGCGAATCGCGGCACCGCGCCTTGCGCGAACAAGGCGGCGTGGACCGCCTTGGCGCTCTTCCCGTCGACGCCGTCGGCCACCAGGATCACCACCTTGCGGCCGGCGATCGAGCCGTCGCCCGGCCGCGCCAGCAGCGACAGCGACGGCGACTTGCGCACCTCCGGTTCCGGCGGGTTCTCGATGGCCAGCGGCATCGCCGGCGGCAGGGGCATGTTCAAGCCGTCGGCCACCTTTGCCGCCAGTTCTTCCGACGCGTTGCGCAGCGAGGACAGCATGCGCTCGCGGATCGCGGGCACCGTCACCTTGCTCAGCTCGAATCGGAAGGCCGCGGCGATGTGGGCCTGCTCGGCCGGCGATTGGCTCTCGAAGAACAGGCGCGCCTGGTTGTAG
>SEFA01000072.1 GCA_004210455.1 Rubrivivax sp.
CTGGCCACCAACCAGGTCGCCGCGCTGAGCTCCGACCAGGTCGGCGCGCTGACGACCGAAGCGGTCGTGGCCCTGGGCTCGCTGCAGGTCGCCGCGCTGACCAGCAAGCAGGTCGCCGGTCTCACGACCGACCAGATGGCCGCGATCGAAAGCGGTGATCTGAAGTCGCTGTCCACGGTCGCCCTGCGCGCCCTGACCAGCGACCAACTGCAGGCCTTGAGCTCCGACCAGGTCGAAGCGCTGACCACCGCCCAGGTGGCCGCGCTGACGACCGGCCAGATCAGCCAGTTCGCCACCGACGACTTCGCGGCGCTGACCACCGGCCAGCTGCGCGCCCTGACCACGGCTCAGGTGGCGTCGCTGACCTCGGCTGAACTCGAAGCGCTCGACAGCAACCAGGTCGCCGCGCTGACGACCCAGCAGGTCGCCGCGCTGACGACCGCCCAGGTCAGCAACCTGACTTCCGACGACCTGAACGCCCTGACCAGCGCGCAGATCAAGGCGCTGAGCACCGCCCAGGTGGCCGCCCTGACGACCGCGCAGGTGTCGACGATGGAGACCGCGGACGTCGCCGCGCTGGCCACCAACCAGGTCGCCGCGCTGAGCTCCGACCAGGTCGGCGCGCTGACGACCGAAGCGGTCGTGGCCCTGGGCTCGCTGCAGGTCGCCGCGCTGACCAGCAAGCAGGTCGCCGGGCTGACCAGCGACCAGCTCGCGGCCCTGGGTTCCGACCAGGTCGCTTCGCTGACGACGCAGCAGGTCGCCTCGCTGACGACGGCGCAGGTCAGCAACCTGACCTCGGACGATCTGAACGCCCTCACGAGCGGCCAGATCAAGGCGCTGACGACCCAGCAGGTTGCCTCGCTGACGACGGCGCAGGTCTCGGCGATGGAGAGCAACGACGTCGCCGCCCTGTCCTCGCAGCAGGTCCAGGCGTTGAGCTCGGCCCAGATCGGCGCGCTGAGCACCGACTCGGTGGTCGCGCTGACCTCGGTCCAGGTGGCCGCGCTGTCCTCGGCGCAGGTCAAGGGCCTGACGACGGACCAGATGGCAGCGATGGAAACCGACGACTTGCGTTCGCTGTCGACGGTCGCCCTGCGCGCCCTCGGCACCGACCAGATCGAAGCGCTGGACAGCAACCAGATCGCCGCGCTGACGACCGCGCAGGTCGCCTCGCTGTCGACCGTCCAGATCGCCAACCTGAGCAGCGACGACCTGAACGCGCTGACCAGCGGCCAGATCCGCTCGCTGAGCAACGCCCAGCTGCAGGCCCTGACGACCGCGCAGATCTCGACGATGACGACGGAAGACGTCGCCGCGTTGACCTCCGCGCAGCTGCAGGCCTTCGGCTCGGCCCAGATCGGCGCGCTGAGCACGGATGCGATCGTCGCACTGAGCTCGACCCAGGCCGCGGCCCTGAGCTCGGCGCAGGTCGACGGCCTGACGACCGACCAGATGGCGGCCTTCGAGACGGCCGATCTGCGCAGCCTGACCACGGCGGCCATCCGCTCGCTGGACAGCGCGCAGCTGGAAGCCCTGGACAGCAACCAGATCGCCGCGCTGACGACGCAGCAGGTCGCCGCGCTGAGCACGCTGCAGGTGAGCCAGATGGCCACCGACGACGTGCAGGCGCTGACCTCGCAGCAGATCGTGTCCATGAGCTCGGCCCAGTTGCACGCCTTCACCACCGACCAGGTGCAGGCGATCGACTCGGGTGACCTCGCGGCGATCAGCAGCGCGAACATGGTGGCCTTCGGCTCGGCGGACTTCGAGGCCTTCACCTCGGATCAGATCCACGCCCTGACCTCGCAGCAGTGGAGCGCCGTGGGCGCGACGCAGGTGGCCGGCATCGAGACCGCCGACATCGCGGCCATCACCACCGCCGGCATCCATGCGCTCAGCACCGCGGCCGTCCACGCGTTCAACACCGACCAGATCGCGGCCCTGACCAGCGACCAGGTCCATGAATTCAGCACCGCGCAGCTGCGCGCGCTGGGCACGGACCAGATCGCGGCCCTGACCACGGACGACATCGGCGCGCTGACCAGCACGCACTTCGGCACCCTGACCTCGGCGCAGTTCCACTCGTTCACGACGGAACAGATCCTGGCCCTGGACTCCGGCGACATCCATGCGCTGACGTCCACCCAGATCCTGGGCCTGTCGACGGACCAGATCGTGGCGATGACCTCCGACCAGTTCATCGGCTGGGACACGCAGGATCTGGCCGGCATGAGCATGGACCAGGTCCTGGCGATGACCTCCGACCAGAAGGCGGGCTGGAGCAACGAGCAGATCAACGCCCACTTCCTGGCCACGCCGATCGTGCTGGACCTGGACGGCAACGGCGTGCAGACCCTGTCCGCGCAGAACGGCGTCAACTTCGACCTGAACGGCACCGGTCACAACGACAAGTGGGGCTGGGTGGGCGGCAACGACGGGCTGCTGGTCATGGATCGCAACGGCAACGGCACGATCGACAGCGGCGCGGAGCTCTTCGGCTCCGGCACCGAGGTCAACGGCCGCAAGGGCCTGGACGGCTTCGCCGCCCTCGCCTCGCTGGACTCGAACCATGACGGCCACATCAACGGCAAGGACGTGGACTTCAGCAAGCTGCAGGTCTGGGTGGACGCCAACCACGACGGCAAGACCGACGCGGGCGAACTGCACTCGCTGGCCCAGCTCGGCATCTCGGACCTGAACCTCCAGGCGAGCAAGGGCACCGACGTCGACAACGGCAACCTGATCGGCCTGGTGTCGAGCTACACCAAGACGGACGGCACGACGCACGAGATGTCGGACGTGTGGTTCGCCAAGGACGGCGCGACCCAGCAGGTCCACGGCACGACGCGGGAAGCCGCGCCGCAGCTGGGCGACCTGCTCGCCCAGCCGGAAGCCAACCTGCTCGGCGGCGGCACGGCCGCCACCGCGACGGCGGTCACGGCGGCGACCACCGCCGCGGCCACCGACACGGTGAACCACGACGTCATGAGCGCGGCTTACAAGAAGCTGCATGACGACGACCAGAACGGCGCTGTCCCGCTGATCTAAGCGGCAGTCCGGAACCGGGGGCCTCGCGCCCCCGGTTTGCCGTTTGTCGTTTGCGGCTCTGGCTTCCGGCCCTCGCCCACCCGGCGCAGGTCGTGGGGCTGCAAACGACAGACCAGACAGGTTTCAGAAGTACCCTCCGTTCCCGCATGGCCACCTTCGACGTCGGTTCGCTCACTCCCGAGGAGATCGCAGCGCTCACCACCACGCAGCTCGCAACGCTGACGGGGTCGGAGTGGGCCTTGCTGACCGCCGAGCAGGTGGTGGCGTTGACGACCTTCCAGGTGTCGGCGCTGTCGGCGCGCCAGCTCAATTACCTCGCGTCGGGACAGCTCGGCGCGATGGAGCTGCAGGACGTCCAGGCGATCAACACCGCGGCGATCCGGACGCTGACGACGGCATCGCTCGCGGCGCTGACCACCGACCAGATCCATGCGCTGACCACGGCGCAGATGCCCGCGCTGACCGTGGACCGGCTGCGCCGCATGGACAGCGGCCAGTTCACCGCGCTGGACAGCACGCAGATCGCGGCGCTGTCGTCGGTGCAGGTGCGCGGCCTGGGCAGCCAGCAGATCGGCATGCTGTCCACCGACGAGGTGGCCGTCTTCAGCACCGCTTCGATGCAGGTGCTGAACACGGTGCAGATCGGCGCGCTGAGCGTCGATCAACTCAACGCTTTCAGCACCGCCCAGATCGGCGCGCTGCGCGGCAACCAGACCAAGGGGCTGAGCGGCGACCAGCTCAGCGCGCTGAGCACCGACGCGCTGCAGGCGCTGACGACGGGCGCGGTCCGCGGCCTCAGCACGACCGCCGTGTCGCACCTCTCCTCCGACGCGGTGCAGTCGCTGGACAGCAGGCAGATCGCCGCGATGACCAGCCAGCAGTTCCGCACGCTGAGCACCGACGCGCTGGTCGCTCTGACGACCGAACAGGCCGGCGCGCTCAACACGCTGCAGATCAAGTCGCTGAACACCGCGCAGGTGGCGGCGCTCGAGGGCGAGGACCTCGCCGCGATCGGCACCAAGGGCCTGCGCGCCTTGAATTCGCAGCAGCTGGGCGCACTGTCCTCGGACCAGGTCGACGCGCTGAGTTCTCGCCAGGTGCAGAGCCTGACCTCGACCCAGCTGATCGGCCTCACCAGCGACCAGTTGCCCGCCTTCAGCACCGACGAACTGCGGCTGATGAGCAGCAGCGCGCTGGTCGGCCTGAAGCCCGAAGTGCTGGCCGCCATGAGCGCCGAGCAGCTCGGCGCGCTCAAGACGGTGCAGATCGCGATGCTGACCACGCGCCAGTTGGCGGCGTTCGACACCGACGACCTGGCCGCGCTGTCGACCGCGCAGATCGCGGCGTTCAGCTCCAAGCAGCTGCAGTCGCTGACGCCGGAGCAGTTCCACTCGCTGGGCACGGAAGACCTCGCCGCGCTCAGCAGCACGACCCTGCGCGGCCTGACCCCGGCGCAACTGGCCTCGCTGAGTTCGGAACAGCTCGCCGCGATCAGCGGCGCGCAGGCCGGATCGCTGTCGACGACGCAACTGCGCGACCTCAGCGACGAGCAACTGGCCGCGCTCGGCACCGGTGCGATCCAGGCGCTGACCACCCGCGTGATCGCGACGCTGACCGATCACCAGCTCGACGTCCTGAACTCCGACCAGCTGCAGGCGCTGACCACCAACCAGATCCGCGCGCTCGGCACCGCACAGCTGGCGGCGCTGACGATCGAGGACCTGAACACGCTGACGACGGCGCAGTTCGCGGCCTTCACATCCGCGCAGTTCCGCGGACTGACCACCGAACAGGTGTCGCAGCTCGAGCCCGAAGACTTCGGCGCGCTCAACGCGACGGTGATCCGCTCCTTGAGCAGCGCGCAGGTCCAGGCGCTGGACATCAACCTCGTCGCGGCCTTCAGCACCTCGCAGACCTTCGCGCTCAACGCGGCGCAGATCGGCGCGCTGACCGCGGGCCAGTTGCAGGCGTTGTCGCCCCAGGCGTTGCAGGCGATCTCGACGCTGGCGATCCGCGGCCTGAGCGCCGATCAGCTGGACGCGCTGGGTCCCCTCGGCGTGGCCACGCTGCGCGACGCCCAGCTCGCCGCGCTGAGCACGGCGCAGGTGCGCAGCCTCAACCGCGACGACCTGAACGCGCTGGGCTCGGTCCACTTCGCAGCGCTGACCTCGTTCCAACTGGCGGCCATCTCCACCGACGAGATCGGCGCACTGGCGCCCGAACTGCTCGCCGGCGTCAAGCCGATCTACCTCACCGCGCTGACGACCGCCCAGATCCACGAACTGAGCCGTGAGCAGGTCGGCGCCTTCGGCAGCGCGCAGACGGCGCTGCTGGGCACCGGCCAGGTGGCGGCGCTGACGCCGTCGCAGATCGACGCGCTCTCGACCGACGGCGTGCGCGGCCTGACCGTGCAGTCGCTGCAGAGCTTCACCACGGACCAGCTCAACGCCCTCGTGCCCGAGCAGTTCGCGGCGATGCGCACCAACCAGATCGCCTCGCTGACGAGCGCGCAGCTGTCGGCCATGGAACAGGCCGACCTGAACGCGCTGGACTCGGCGCAGTTCGCGGTGTTCTCGTCGAAGCAGCTGGCGGCCTTCACGACCGACCAGATCAGCCAGCTGGAGTTCCAGGACGTCGTCGGACTGAACACCCGGGCGCTCCTCGGGCTGAGTTCGGCCCAGATCGGCGCGATGAACGTCGACAGCATCGCCTCGCTGAGCAACGCGCAGCTCGCGGCGCTCAGCTCGAAGCAATTGCTGGGTCTGACCGCCGACCAGATCGACCACCTGAGTACCGCCCAGCTCGCGAGCCTGGGCTCGCAGGCCCTGCTCGGCCTCACCAGCGACCAGTTCGGCTCGCTGGACCTGGACCAGATCGCCGCGCTGTCGGCCAGGCAGATCGCGGCGCTGACGTCGCTGCAGATCGCGGCCATGGATCCCGCGGCGCTGACGGCGCTGACGACCCTGCAGTTCGCTGCCTTGCGTTCCTCGCAACTCGCCGGGCTGGGCGGCGCGCAGCTCGCCGCGCTGGAGACGCAGGACCTGGCCGTCCTCCACACCACCGCGCTGAAGGCGATGGGCTCGGACCAGATCGCGCTGTTCAGCACCGACCAGATTGCGGCGTTGCGTCCGGACCAGGTCGGGTCGCTGACCTTCCAGCAGGCCGCGGCGATGCACACGGACCAGATCCAGGCGCTGGGCACGGCACAGATGCTGGGTTTGACCAACGTGCAGGTGCTGGCCTGGACGAGCGACCAGATCGCGGCGCTGGACGCGCAGGACGTGGCCCTGCTGCCCGGCCGCGCGATCCGGGTGATGGACGCCGGCGACTTCGCCGCGCTGTCCACCGACCAGATCCACGCGATGACCAGCACGCAGCTGGTCGAGATGACGGTCGCGCAATTGAACGGATTCGGGACGGAGGACTATGCCGCCCTGACCTCGTCGGCCTTCCGCGTGCTGGGCACGGCGACGCTGAACGCGCTGTCGACGGACGTCTTCGCGGCGCTCGGCGCGGAGCAGATCCACGGCCTGACCACGCAGACGCTGCGCGCCTTGCACACCGAGGCCTTCGCGGCCATGAACTCCGTCGCCGTCGAGGCGCTGGACAGCCGCCAGGTCGCGTCGCTGACGACGCAGCAGTTGGCGGCGATCACGTCGGAGGCCTTCGCCACGATGTCCAGCGACGACCTGACGGCGCTGAGCCGCGACCAGGCCAAGGCCCTGACGGTGGACCAGATCCACGCCATCGGCAGCGACGCGATCGTCGGCTTCGAGACCCGCGACCTCGCCGTGCTGAGCATGGACCAGGTCCTGGCTTTCACCAGCGAGACCATCCATGCGATGTCCGGCGCGCAGCTGGACGCGCTCTTCCTGGCCACGCCGATCATGCTCAACCTGGACGGTCACGGCCTGGGGACGGTGTCCGCCGCGCAGGGCGTGAGCTTCGACATGAACAACACCGGCCATGCCCAGCAATGGGGGTGGATGGCCCAGGGCAACGGCCTGCTGGCGCGCGACCTGGACGGCAACGGGCAGATCGACTCGGGCGCGGAACTCTTCGGCACCGGCACCGTGCTGGCCAACGGCAGACACGCGGCCAACGGCTATGAGGCGATGCTGGCGCTCGACGCCAACGGCGACCATGCCCTGAACGCGCTCGACGCCGCCTTCGGCCAGTTGCGGATCTGGGCCGACGCCAACGGCAACGGCAAGACCGACGCGGGCGAGCTCAAGTCCCTGGCGGAACTCGGCATCGTCGAACTGGACCTCGACGCGCAGTCGAGCTCGACCATCGATCACGGCAATCTGATCGGCCTGATTTCCGGCTACAAGACTGCGGACGGCGCGACGCACCAGATGGGCGACGTCTGGTTCTCGAAGTCGACGGACGGCGCGGGCACTTCGGCCACTTCGGGCGTCGACGCGCAAGCCGCCAAGGCGCACCTCGCCGCCGAGGACCTGCTGGCCGCGCCGTCGTCGACCCCGACCACGACCGCCTTGCTGAGCGACGCGACGCACACGGCCGCAGCGGCCGCGTCGAACGATTCCGCGCAAACGGTCCAACACGCCGCCATGGCGGCGCTCCACGCCACTGCCAAGCGCCTCGAGGACGACAGCGCCGCGCCGCTGCTCTGACCGCGGCCAGCCGCCTCTTCGGCGGCTGCCCTCGTTCGCCTCTCAGGCGACACCCGTCTGTTCCCCCCTTCGTCGTCGCTCTGCATCTTTGAGTGGTTGTCACGACGAACCTCGAACGACAACCGCACCACTCTCGAACTCATCTTCGGCCAATGACGGGCCTTTGAACGATGGTCCGCCGCGGTGGCGAGACGGTCGGACCCGTCGTCTTGCGAAGGAGCTCGATGATGCGATCCGGTCTCTTCGGCAGCAGTTCCACGCGGTACCCCTCCGAGATTCCGCCATCCTCGCCGCCCGATGAGGCCGCTGTGGCGACGCCCACGATGCCGCAGTGGGCCGGGGCCGGGGCCGATGTCGGTGCCGGTCTGCCCGGGCGTCGACCGCCGACCGGACGGCTTCCGTCCGGCCTCCTCCTTGCGGGGGACCGACCTCCTTTCGATGCAGCGATGGGCGAGGCACGGGCCGAGGCCGGGCGGGCACATGCCCAGGCGCTGAAGGCGATCGATCGGCAGGCGGCCGACGCGGCGATCCTGTCGAGGGCACATCAGACCTGGGAGACCCTCAACCGTCGGAAAGCGGCCGTCGGCGACCGGGTGGCAGTCGCCAACGTGGCGGTGCTGACCGAGGCGCGACGGCAACTGGATGACGACTTCGCCAGGCACCACGACCTCATCCAGTCTCATCGCGAGGCAGCACGAGTCGCCGCAAACTCGGCAGCGCATGCCACACAGGCTCACCGGACGCTGGTCGATGCGACACTTGCCGATTCCGACCAGGCGCGTCCCGACCCCCACGTCCGCGTCGCGTTGACCGGCCATGCGGGCATGGCCGATCACGTGGCGACGCAGGCCCGACATGCACGCGACAAGTTGCGCCCGGGCGCCGACGCCGCATTCCAGACGCTGGACGACGCCGTCTCCGCATTGAGCGATCGCCTGCAGGCGCTGGCGGCACTCGAAACGGGCGCCGCCGACGAAGCCGGCGGCACGCCCCCCGCCGTCGTCCGCAGCGGCGGCGGCATCGCGGACATCCTCCGGCGCCCGCTGGACGGCCTGCGATCCCGCCTCGCGCCGGTCAAACTGGACGCGGCGATCGGTCCATTCGCCATCAGCTCAACCGTGAAGGCGCCCACATCGACGCCGGAAGCCGAGAAGACGGCGCGACGCCCGACCAGCGCTGTCAGCCCTCGCGGCCTGAAGGCCGTCGACGGGAAGACGCGCACCGCCGGCGGCGAAGTCTCGTCGCTTCTGACGAAGGGAGCACCGCGGCGTCCGACTCACGATGCGCCCTCGGTGAGCGCGCCGGCGTCGCTCGGAAGCGCCGTGGCGTTCGACGCCGAGGTCGACCGCCTGTTCGCACCGCCCGCATCGATCGGCGAGCGGTCCGGATCCTTCATCCGGGGCTCAGCGGACGCGGCGCGACTGGCGCGCACCTTGCTCGACCATCCGCGCAGCGATGTCGCCGCACGGCCGGACGGCCACCCCTTGCGCTACGAGCGAGCGCTGTTGATCGCGTCCACGCTGCGCTCGGTGACCGCCGATCCGGCGCGGGCGCTGCAGGTGCACGAGTTCCTCCGACACAACCTGCCGCCGGCGCTGGCCGGTCTGTCTGCACGAAAGGCCGCCGGTGCGGAGGCGGCCGAACGCTGCGCGCGCCACGATCCGGCCATCGAGCGGATGGCCAACGCGGCCAGACGGGCGCTGGCCGCCACCGCCGGCGGCTTCCAGGCCCTGCTCGAACTGCAGGAACTCGCCCTGCCCGAATCCGATTCAGAGTCCGATCTCGAAGTCCGACAGCACGCGCAGGAGCAGTTGCAGCACTACAAGTACGGGCTGCGCGCCGAGGAGGCCCTGTTCACGCTCGGCGTGACGGTGCGGGGCAGGCAGTCGACGACCGACATCAGGCACGCCCTGGCGGATCATCCGGACAGTGAGCGACTGCTGGACCCGTCGCGCCTGGGCACGGGCAACGCCCGGCGCCGCCCCGGCGGTCCGCGCGAGGCCGAGCACCCCGCGACACTGGCCGCGCAGGCCTTCCTTTACGCCACGGAGAACCTGGATCGCCCGCTGCGGGCGATCGAGGCCCGACCCGCCATGAAGCCCGCCTACGTGGCGCTGCGCAACGGTTTCACCGAAAGCGGCCAGGGGTCCGACTTCCACTTGATGACGAAACGGCTGCGCAAATTCGTCACCTACATCGACCTTGCCTGCAAGACCCCGGCAGGCCGCGCCCCGACCGCCTGGGACCGACTGCGAGCGCCGGCGCGGGCCGTGCGCCGGTTCATGGGGAAGGACAAGTCGCCGCTGCAGACCTTGCTTCAGGCGGGACCGATGGGAGCGGACCTGGGCCCGGTGGCCCGGATCGCCAAGGTCGACGGCTCGGGCAAGGCCGAGACGGCGGCATCGTGGGTCGCCAAGCTGCAGTCGGCCGATGCGACCGCCGAGGCAAAGACCAAGGAAGACCTGCGGCAATGGCACGCCGACTTCGACCGGGCGACGCCGGTCCAGCGGCGCGAGATCCTGCGCCGGGTGATGGTCCCGATCGTGGCCGGCAACGATTCGTCCTCTTACAGCGACGGTCGAAGATTCGGTCTGGGCGGGACTTTCGGCTATGGCATGGCGAGCTTCGGCGGGCTGGGCGGCCTGGCGGCCGGCGTGACGCCGGTGGGCGAGTTCAACCTGGATCACAGCCGGGCGGCGGTGTTCCGCACCGGCGTCGCGCCGACGACGGGGCTGATCTTCCTCGGTAGCGAACGCAAGTTGACCGCCTCGATCGGCGCCGGCGTGCGCGCCGGCGCGCAGGCCGGACCGGTCTTGAACCTGACAGCGCAGGCGATGGCGAGGCTGGGGGGATCCCACCTCGTCTCGAAGGGCCTGATGATCCGCACGAAACGCGACGCCGCGATCGCGGCGAAGTCCGCCGAGGCCGCCGGCGCACAGTCGCCGTTCTGGAATCCGGCCAGCGCGGAAGTCGTCAACGCGATCTTCCAGATCGCCGACCAGCCTGCGGGGGCCAGGCCCGCGAACGGCGGCGCGATGTGGCGGCAGATGGTGGACCGGATCGGCGACCTCTCAACAGTCTCCTTCGGCTGGAACGCCGGGAAGACGCGCACCGCCGACGTGTCGGTGTCGCTTGAGGGCACCTTGGCCGCGAAGCTGGGCGCCGGCGTCGGCGCCTCGCTGGTGGGCGGCGTGGGCCTCAAGCACACCCTGCTCAACAAGAGCGCATCGCGTGACACGGCCGGCGCCCTGCGCAGCCTGCAGGCGGGCAGCGGCTCGCGCACGGCGCTGGGCGCCGGGGTCAGCCTGGGGATCAGCCATCCGGCGCTCCAGGTGCCCGGGGGACCGAACGTCGCGCTCTTCGGGCGACACAAGGTCGGCGTCGACACCGAACTGGTGATCCAGTCGACCAACGGCATGGTGCGCATCACCACGGAGGACGGCAAGGTCCTTCCCCGGCTGTCGTTCAAGCACCGTGAATTCGGCGTGCGCGACGACTTCATCAAGGTCCTGAACACGCAGCGCGAGGTCTGGGCGGCCCGCCTGGGCGAGCGCGGCCCCGATGGCCGGCTGCGCGAAGGCGACCGGATGCTGGACGACTTCCTCCACCGGCTGGTCAACCTGCCGCCAGGCGGCCATCGCGTCTTCATCGAACGCAAGTGCCTCACGTCCGACGCGGCCGAGACGATCAATGCCTGCATGGACCGTCTCGACGTGCTGCAGCGCCCGCTGCCGCCCGGCACGCCGCGCGATGCGGGCGCGCAGGAGCAGTTGACGATCCTGCAGCGGCATATCGCCGCGACGGTCGCCGACGAAGGCAGCTGGCAGCCCTTCAAGCTGGTGGTCAACGAGACGGTCCAGGCCGTCCAGGAACGCGGACTGGGGGCCGACGTGCGCGCCACGCCGGGCTCGGGCCAGGGTGACTTTGCCGAGCGCTTCCTCGGCGGCGGACGGGTGACCCTGGGCGGCCACGTCAACACGGCCCTGGGCGGACGGGACCTGCTGACGATGGACGCCCTGCCGGCAACAGTCTGACGGCAACAGTCTGACGGCGACGGTCCGACGGCGGCCGGGTCGGCTCCGGGCCGGCGCCGCCCTCGACCGAGTTGGACCGGACCTGTCCCCCTTATCCGGGCATGGTCGGCGGCGTCGCGCGACACAATGGCCCGATGAAGACACTGTGCATCGAGGGCTGGCGGGGGGTGAACCACTCCATCGCGATGGTCAACCAGAACCAGATCCTGGAGATGGTGAAGGACCCGCGGTTCGAGCTGTTCCACAAGGACGCGCCCTTCTTCATGCCGCACTGGGACAAGAGCAAGCTGGACTCCGGCTTCGCGCCCGAGGAACGGGCGGTCATCGACGGCCTGCCCGATCCCGGCGACCGCGTCATGGATGTGCGGCTGAGCATCGCCTCCCCGGTCCGCCTGGGCGCGGCCGTGGCCGCGCGCCGCAACGCCACCTTCGTGGTCACCGAGTTCGGCCTGTCCGGCAAGAGCTTCGATCCGCCCGAGACGGCCCCGTCCGCCCTGACGCAGGGCGACGACTTCGTCGTGACGCCGACGCGCTGGTCGAAGGCCCGGCTGGTCGATTACGGATTCGAGCCGGACAAGGTCCTGGTCGTTCCCCACGGCTACAAGACGGACACCTTCTTCCCGATGACGCCCGAGCAGCGCCAGGCCGCGCGCGCGGCGCTGGGCATGGCCCCGCACGAAACCGTCTTCACCAACGTCGGCGTGGCGACCTGGAACAAGGGCATCGACCTGCTGCTGCTGGCCTTCGCCGAACTGCGCCTGAAGGGCCTGCCGGTGCGACTGATCCTCAAGGACCACCAGGGCCTGTACGGCATCGGCGTCGAGCGCGTCTTCGCCGAGCTCGCGGCACGCGCGCCGCTGCTGAACACGCCGCAGGTGCGCGACGGCATCGCCATCCTGTCGACCAGCCTCAACCTGCCGCAGCTGCGCTCGCTGTACGCGCTGTCGGACGCCTACGTCTCGCCCTACCGCGCGGAAGGTTTCAACCTGCCGGTGCTGGAGGCGATGGGCTGCGGCACGCACGTGATCGTCAGCGGCGGCGGCGCCACCGACGACTTCACGCCGCCCGAGCTCTGCCACCGCCTGCACAGCCGTCCCGGCACCGACGCGGATGCGCCGCAACCGGTCGGCGCCTTCGTGGTGCCCGACCTGGACGACCTGCGGGAATCGATGCTGCAGGTCGTCGAGCAACGCCTGACCCCGGCGCCGCGCCGCGAGGCGGCCCGCCTGCGGCTGGCGCAGCGCTTCTCCTGGGCCACCGTGACGAAGCAGCTGCTGGACCTGATGTGACATGAGCGCGTCGTCCGTTCCGAAGCCGAGCATCGCCGTCGCCATCGTCGACACCGACCTGCACGTGCTCGCGCGTCAGGCGCTGCTGCACAGCATGCGGGCGATGGAGCAGCAGGGACTGCCCTTCAGCCAGGTGCTGATCTACTCGGACAAGCCGGAGCTCTGGCCCGGCCTGCCGGTCATCCCGGTGCCGACGCTGCGCTCGATCGCGGAATACAACCTGCTGATCACGCGCGAGCTCGCGCAGCACCTGAGCGCCGACCATGTGCTGGTGATCCAGTACGACGGCTTCGTGCTCAACGCCGACCAGTTCTCGCCGCACTTCCTGCACTACGACTACATCGGCGCGCCCTGGCCCAACTACCCGGTCAACGAGGTCGGCAACGGCGGTTTCTCGTGGCGCTCCAAGCGGCTGGTCCACGCGGTCGCGCAGCTCGACTACCCGGATCCGACCGAGGCCGAGGACCTCTTCATCTGCCGCACCATGCGCGAGACGCTGGAGCGCGCCGGCTGCCGTTTCGCGCCCAAGGCGATCGCCTCGCACTTCTCGGTGGAGTTCCCGGCGGTGCCCTATCCCACCTTCGGCTTCCACGGCATCTTCCATCTGCCCAGCGTGTACCGCGAGATGCCCGATTTCCTGCTGGACCACCTCTCCGACCGCATCGTCAAGAGCCGCAGTGGCTTCCTGATGCCCGGGCTGCAGGCGGTCTCGCCGGCCGCGGCGCAGAAGCTGCAGGCGCGGCTGGACTCCCTCTCGAAAGCCTCCCCATGAACGCGAAGAAGCAGATCGTCATCCTGATCCCCCACGGCGTGCAGACCGGCGGCCCGGAGGCCTTGCACCAGCTGTCGGACTCGCTGATCCGCCAGGGCCACGATGCCCGCGTCTGGTACGTCCTGCCGACCGACCTGCCGGCGGTCGACGACCTGTTCCGCCGCAACGGCCTGTCGGCCGGCACCGCGCTCAAGCTGCAGCCGCGGCCCAACACCGTGGCCGACTACCAGAAGTACCAGGTGCGCCTGGCCGAGGAGATCGCGATGACGCCGGACACCTGCGTCGTCCTGGCCGAGACCTATGTCCACTGGCTGCGCTACTTCCAGCCCTGCACGCCCATGGTCTGGTGGCTGAGCATCGACAACGCCTTCGAGTACCTGTCGGTCAACAAGATCAACCTGAACCTGTTGCGCAGCGAGCGGGTGCTGCACACCTACCAGTCGGGCTACGCCCACGACGTGATCCGGGCGCTGGGCTGCCATCGGACGTTGCCGCTGTCCGACTACACGCCGGGCAAGCCGGTGCCGCACGAAGGAGAGCCGGTCTTCGCGACCGCCGACAAGACCGACATCGCGCTGAACGCCAACCACAAGGTGGTCTACGACGTCGGTGCGATCGCGGCCCGGCTGGAGGCGGAGAACAACTGCAAGGTCCACCTGATCCGCGGGCTGACGCGGGCGCAGGTCTACGAGGCGCTGGGGCGCAGCCGGCTCTTCATCGACCTGGGCACCTTCCCCGGCAAGGACCGCCTGGCGCGCGAGGCGCTGATGCGCGACTGCTGCGTCTTCGCGCTCGACGTCGGCGCCGCCCGGGACTACGCGCTGCCCGACGAGTGCTACTTCAAGCCGGACCAGGTCGACCAGGTCTTCGCCGGCGCGCACGAGCTGATGCGCCACTTCCCGCTCTACCTGGAACTGTCGCGCCCCGCCCAGCAGGCGGTGCAGCGCGAGCGGATGATCTTCGAGCGTGAAGTCGCCGGCCTGGCGCACGCCTTCGGCGCCTGAGGCCGCCGGGCCCGTGGGCCACCGGTCCACCGGGCCGGACATCATCGGGTTTTCCTGGATGCCGGGGGCCTTCCTCTCCTTGATGTAGGTGATCGCAGCACACGGGATTCGGCGCGTCTCCAATTGAGAAAGGTGCGCATAGCGCCGAAGATCACCTGGGGATCGCAACCACGGTTCCACATCCATCAGGGGGATAACAAATGAACTTCTCAGGCCTCAAGGTCAAGACCAAGCTGTGGGCGGGTTTCGGCGTCATGGCGCTGATCGTCGCTGCCGTGTCCGGCGCGGCGCTGCACTGGCTGAACCAGTCGAGTTCGCGCGTCGAGAACTACCTGAGCGGCGTCGCCGCCCGGGAACGCATGGTGATCGCGGTGCAGTCCGCGGCGAAGTCGCGCGCCATCGCGGCGCGCAACCTGGTGCTGGTCACCACGCCGGAGGACCGGACGAAGGAACTGGCCGCCGTCACCAAGGCGCATGAAGAGGTCGGCCAGTCGCTGGCCACGCTGAAGTCCCACCTGGCGGCCGCGAAGGACGCGACGTCGCAGGACCATGCGCTCTTCGACAAGGTCGCCACCATCGAGGAACAGTACGGCAAGGTCGCGCTGGTGATCGTGGGCCTGGCCAACGACGGCAAGCGCGATGACGCCGTCGCCAAGATGAACGCGGAATGCCGCCCGTTGCTCGCGGCGCTGCTGACCGCGACCGGCGACTTCATCCGCTACGAGGACGAGCGCTCCGCCGCCGAGACCAAGGAAGCGACCGAGCTGTTCGCCACCGACCGGACGCTGCTGATCGCGACGGCCGTGCTGTCCGCGGCGGTGGCCGGACTGCTGGGCTGGCTGATCAGCCGCGCGGTGACGGCGCCGTTGAACCGCGCGATCAAGGTCGCGCAGTCGGTGGCCGACGGCGACCTGCGCGACGAGATCGAGGTCGACGGCCGGGACGAACTGAGCCAGCTGCTGACGGCGTTGAAGGCCATGAGCGGCAACCTGTCGACGATGGTGACCCACGTGCGCCAGGCCGCCGACGGCATCGCCACGGCGTCCACGCAGATCGCCAGCGGCAACCAGGACCTGTCCAGCCGGACCGAGACCCAGGCCAGCGCGCTTCAGGAGACGGCGTCGTCGATGGCGCAGATGACCGAGACGGTGCAGGTCAACGCCGAGTCCTCGCGCAAGGCCACCGGCCTGGCCGATGCCGCGGCGCATGTCGCCGGCCAGGGCGGCGAGGTGGTCCACCGCGTCATGACGACGATGGAAGCCATCACCGGCTCCAGCAAGCGCATCGGCGACATCACCAGCGTGATCGACGGCATCGCGTTCCAGACCAACATCCTGGCGCTGAACGCGGCCGTCGAGGCGGCCCGTGCCGGCGAACAGGGCCGCGGCTTCGCGGTCGTCGCCAGCGAGGTCCGTGCGCTGGCGCAGCGCAGCGCCCAGGCGGCCAAGGAGATCAAGACGCTGATCTCGGACTCGGTCGAGAAGGTCGACGCCGGCGCGGTCCAGGTGCAGGAAGCCGGCCGCACGATGGACGAGGTGCTGACCCAGGTCCGCAAGGTCACCGACCTGATGGGCGAGATCAGCGCCTCCACCGACCAGCAGACCCACGGCATCGTGCAGGTCAACGAGGCGGTCGCCGCGATCGACCGCGGCACGCAGCAGAACGCCGCCCTCGTGGAGCAGAGCGCCGCGGCGGCGGAAAGCCTGCGCCAGCAGGCGATGGCGTTGACCGACGCGATCGCCCGGTTCAAGGTGCGCGGCATGGCGGTCGCCTGACCCCGGCGCGATCGCCCCCCTGGCGGACGATCGCAGAAAAGGCTTCGGCAAAGTCTCAGCAAAGCCCCTCAGCCAGCGCTGCCAGGAAAATTCGGAAAAATCGAAACGGGAGTCCAAAAGACTCCCGTTTTTCTTGTCCTAACGCGTTCAATGTGGTGCGCTTCCACGGCTCGTGCGATCGCCGGACGCCATGGCCAAAACTTGTTGGAAGCGGCTTTGAACCTGCTGCCATGCAGCATAGAGTGTCCCGGTGTTCAGCCCGCTCGTGAGGTCCAGCATGAGTTCGATCGCCATGACGATGTTCCTCGACTCCACGCCCGGGGAGCTCGTCGACCTGCCGCACGCCGGCTCCGCCCTGGAGCATCCGCTGGTCTTCGACAGCGCCGCGCGCGAGATCCAGCAACTCGCCGCCGAGGGCCGGGCCGAAGTGGTCCAGCAGCGCGTGAGCACCGTGGGCGACAAGTCGCTCATCGAAGAGCTGCGCTTCCGCCGCATCGCCTGAGGGTCCGACCGCAGGTCGCGGCGCCCTGGCAGCGGTGCCATTCGCCGGGTCAGGGCGCAGCCGCGCTTGCTGCCAGGTTCGCCTGCATCCGTTCGCGCATTTCCGCGATGCGGCGCCGCTTCTCCTCACCTTTGGCGAGTTGCTCGGGCGGGAGGCCCATCGCGCGACCCTGCTCGATCTGACGGTCGAGCAAGGGCAGTTCACGGTCGGCCGCGTCGACGAAAGCGCGCTGGACCGCCTGATGCCTGTCCTGCTCGCGTTGCGCATAGGCCTGATGGTTGTCGAGTTGCCACGCCGGTGTGGGCGATTCCTCGCTCGCCCGCTGGATCGGCGGCGCGCGGTCGTCCCCCGTGACGCGCGAGTCCGCGAGAGTCCAGGCGGCCGGGACCTCGTTGCCCGCTGAGGACGCCAGCGTGGAGGCGGCGTCCGACCCGGCGGACGCTGGCGCGATCAGCTCGACGTTCGAAGGCGGGAGGTCCGCATCGCGCGTCGGCGACGCGCCCTCAGCCATCAGGCTGGCGGCAGAGGCCGGGGCCGCGTGGGCCGCAACCGGCGCCGCGGGCTCCCTGTCGCCCGAGCCGACTGACGCGTTGAAGGCGCCCCACGCGACCGCGGCAACCGCCAGCGTGATGGCCGCTCCGACATCAATGCGCATGTCCGTGCTACCCGCCCGCAGGCGTCGCTCGTTGCGGCTCGAACGGCGCCTGCGGCTCAGCGATGCCAGGCGCCCAGCGCAGTCCCGCGGACGCCAGCAGCTCGACCTGACGTTGCTGCCAGCGCGCTTCCAGCTTCTCGAGGGCGACCGCCTGCCGGGCCTCGTGTCGGACGGTCTCACTGTCTGCCGGATGATGCCCACGCTTCACCGAGAGCGCCTGCACCCGCTCCCAGCCGTTGCCGTCCGGATGACGTATCGGCGGCGATGCCGTGCCCGCGGGCCAGGCCTGCAACAGATCGAGCACCCAGGCATCGATCTCGGCTGACGGTCTCGCATCGCCCAGGCGCCAGGACACCCGCACCGCACCGGGCCGCCCTTTCAGATCCGCTCCCCGCGCCTCGTCCGCGCAACCGGCGGGCGCGCAGCGCAGACGCAGGCCCTCGACGGACTCCAGGCGCTCGAAGCGGTCGAGATGCGCGCGGTAGTAGGCTCCGATCTCGTCCGCGGTCACCGACGCGGCCAGGGCGTCCCGGGGCGGTGCTTCCGCGTGCGGGTCGCCGCTCAGGCCCTGCCATCGCTCCCAGGCGAGCTTGCGTTGCCGGGCCTCGATGACCCGATGGATGAACCCGAGTTCCGACCGGCTCCATCCGCTCTCGCGGCGCGACCACTGCTCGACGAACCGTTCGCGCAGCAGTTGCCGCGCCTGGGCGCGCGCGTAGTCGAGATCGCCGTCGCGCAGGAGCCGGCGCCCTTGGACGTTCTGCACCGGCCAGACATCGGCCAGCGTGATCGCGCCGGCCGGCGTCTGGCCGAACGCCCGATGTCGCAGCAGGACAAGCCGCGCCGCGCCGTCGCGCTGCGACTCGTCGAGGTCCTCATTCATCCGCAGGCTTGCGCCCGCTACGGCCGACCACAGCGCGCGCCATGCGCGTGCGTCGACCGTCGACGGCAGCTCCGGGGTCGCCGCCTGCCAGTCGCGCTCGATCCGATCGGGCCAGAGCTGCTGCAGCGTCGCGAGCCATTGACGCCGCGCGTCCACCTCCGGCGCGAATGCGACCCGCCGACTTGCGAACAGCGTCGCGTCGCCGACCTCGCGCGACGCCGCCTCGCCCATGAGCAGATCGATGGCCAGCCGGCGTGCAAGCTCCTGCAGCGTCAGGTCGGGCTGCTCGCGCCGGGCGAGCATCAACAGCGCCTGCGTGGGCCGCCGAAGGATCACCTCCCCGCCTGCCCGCGCCACCCACGCCGAGTCGGCGAGGGGCTGCGACGCCGGTTTGCCCGGACCGTCTTCTGCACGCAGGGGACCGGCGCCTCCGACCCATGCCGCGCAGAGGAGCGCGCCCTGGACGGCCTGCTTGAGTGATCGACGACACGCGCTCATAGCCGACCGGCCGCCGAGCCGAGCAGGTGCACCACCATGGCGATGGCATGCGGAACGACGAGGCGTCCCACTTCCCGACGGACCGCATGGTCGGTCGTCGACAGCACCCGACCGCCTCGGCTGTAAGAGATCTTCCCGCCTTCACGCACGATGCCGCGGACATCGGCGGCGGGCGATGGCAGCGGCGTGTAGCTGAGCAGCGCCGCCGTCACCCGCGCCTCGTCGTTGAGGGCTTCCTTGTCGTAGTAGTCCCGCACCCATCCCTCCCAACCGGCGTGATGATGGCCCGACGTCGTCCAGGTGTGATGCGGCTGGAGGACATCGTTCACATGCAGGACGAAACCGAGGCTCTGTGCCGTCGGCCGGGCGAGGAACTGCAACCACCAGTACTGCCCGAGGTTGTCGATGGGCTGGAATGGCGACGTCTCGAAATCGGCGTACATCCTGGGCGTGGAATGCGTGCCGAGCCGATAGCGGGCCTCGGTCAGGCCGTAGCTGTCGTAACGGGTGCCGTCGCGAAACCAGCCGCGATGACCGCCCGGGCCGTCATCCAGATGATCGTCGGTCAGCCAGGCCGCGGCCAGGCGGTCGATGTCTCCCTTGAACTTCAGCTTCGAGAAGTTGTAGCCGCCGAACGGGTTGCCGTGGACGTCCGGTCCCTGCGTGCGGTTCTGGAAGTGCCAGTACGAGGTGTAGTTGACGGAGGCTCCGGCGACGCCCCATGCGGGCGCACTGGCGCAGCGCCCGGAAATCGCCCCGCACAGATAGGTGTCGGCGAAACGGTCGACGTCCGCGGCGGCGCGGCTCACGGCGTCGGTGAACGACTCGATCGTGTAGCCGGCGCGCGTGACGCCGCTCAGGAGCCGCGCATAGTTGGTCGCATCGGGATGACGCTGCATGTAGCGCACCGCATCGACGACGATGCGTCGATGCGTGTCCTCCTTGAAGGCATGGGCGTTGGTCATGGTGGCGAGGCCGATCAGGACGGCGGTCGGGAGCAGCAGGTTCTTCATCCCCGCTACGTCGAGCCAGCGCGACACCTGGTTCTCGTCCGGCGCATTCCGACCCTTTCCGACGCCTGCCGCACGACGCTGCGCGGCAGGCGGCCCTTCACGGCATCACGGTCTCACAGCCGTTCGGCCGCGCGATTCAGCAGATGCACGACCATGGCGATCGCGTGCGGCACGACCACGCGTCCCACGTCGCGACGCACCGCGTGATCGGTCGTCGACAGCACCTGTCCGCCGCGGCTGTACGAGATCTGCCCGCCCTGGCGCAGCAGCGGACGGATGTCGGTGGCGGTCGCCGGCAGCGGCGTGTAGCTGGCCAGCGCCGTGGTGACGAGCGCATCCGCGTTCAGCGTCTCGCTGTCGTAGTAGTCCTTGACCCAGGTCTCCCAGCCGGAATGGTTCAGCGCCGACGTCGTCCAGGTGTGATGCGGCTGCAGCAGGTCGGTCGTGTGCATCACGAAGCCCAGGCTTTGCACCGTGGGCCGCGCCAGGAACTGCGACCACCAGTACTGGCCGAGGTTGTCGATCGGCTGAAACGGCGCCTGCTCGAAGTCCGCGTACATCGACGGGCTCGACGATCCGCCCTGGCGGTAGTTGGCTTCGGTCAGGCCGTAGGCGTTGTACTTGCTGCCGTCGCTGAACCAGCCCTTCATCCCGCCCTTGCCGTCGTCGAGGTGGTCGCCGACCAGCCACGCGGCGGCGAGGTCGTCGATGTCGCCCTTCACCGTCAGCCTGGCGTAGTGGTAGCCGCCGAATGGGTTGCCGTGAACGTCCGGTCCCTGCGTGCGGTTCTGGAAGTGCCAGTACGACGTGTAGTTGACGATGCCCGAGCCCAGTCCCCAGACGGGCGCCAGCACGCAGTCGCCGGTCACGGCGCCGCAGAGGTAGGTGTCGGCGAAGTCGTCGACGTCGTAGGCGCCCTGGCCGAGCTGCTCGGCGAACTGGTCGATCGTGTAGCCCGCGCGCGTCACGCCAGCCAGCAGTTTCGCGTAGTTGGTGGTGTCCGCATGCCGCTGCATGTAGCGGACCGCATCGATGGCGATGCGCTTGTGGGTGTCCTGGGCGAAGGCGTCGGCGTCGGTCGAGGGGACGAGGCCCGCCGCCACGGCGGTCAGAAGCAGGATGGATCGCATCGAAGTCTCGCTGATGGTCCCGAGTGCCGCGTGCTTTCCGCACGTCGAAATATGGAGACCGATGTTCGAGCAGACGGATGACGATCCGGTGAAGACATCGTTCGGTGCCGGCGTTCTTGCTGTCCCCCGGCGCCGGGACATCGACCGGCGCGGCCGAGGGCCGACGATCATGCCCGCTGAGGGTCAGGGGGTCAGGGGGTCAGGACTTGCCCTTCGCGCCCGCGCGTGCGGCCTCGAAGCGGCGTGCCACTTCGTCCCAGTTCACCACGTTGTAGAACGCCGCGATGTAGTCGGGTCGGCGGTTCTGGTACTGCAGGTAGTAGGCGTGTTCCCACACGTCCAGGCCGAGGATGGGCGTGCCGCCGGAGCCGATGCCGACCATCAGCGGACTGTCCTGGTTGGCGCTGCTCTCGACACCGAGCCGGCCGTTCGCGTCCACCGAGAGCCAGGCCCAGCCGCTGCCGAAGCGGGTCAAGGCCGCCTTGGTGAACTTGTCCTTGAAGGCGTCGAGACCGCCGAGATCGGCGTCTATCGCCTTGGCCAGATCGGCCGTCGGCGCGCCGCCGCCGCCCTGGCCTGCCGGCGCCATCACGGTCCAGAACAGGCTGTGGTTGGCGTGTCCGCCGCCGTTGTTGCGCACCACCCCGCGGAGGTTCTCGGGCAGCGCGTCCAGCTGGACGATCAGCTGTTCAGCCGGGATGTCCGCGAACGCGGTGCCCTCCACCGCGCCGTTCAGGTTGTTGATGTAGGTCTGGTGGTGCTTGGTGTGGTGGATCTCCATCGTGCGCGCGTCGAGGTGGGGTTCGAGCGCGTCGACGGCGTAGGGCAGCGGCGGCAGGGCATGAGGCATCGTGAGACTCCGGAGGAGCCCGTCGCGTCGTGCTGCCGGGAGGGTCGCTGGTGCGGGGCGGTTGAAAAATGAGAACACCCATTCTTGTCGCTCCGCGCGAGGCGCTCAAGTCGCGGGACGAGAAGGCCCCGTCCGCACGGGGTCATGCGCCGGTGTCAGGTCTTGCCCGGCTTGCCCATGAGCTTGCCGACCGCCTTGTCGACTCCCTTGTCCACGCCCTTGCCGGTGGCCCCGTCCGGCGCCTTGATCGCCGGCCGCGCGTTGCGCACTCGATTCGCCAGGAACACCTCGCCGATGTCCAGGGTGCTTTCATGCCCCACGTGCTTCGCGCACGTGGACAGCCAGCCGTCCGCCGCCGTCCGGCCCAGTCCGAAGAGCGTCGTCAGCAGGCGCGGATCCGTGTTGAGCTTGCTGGACGCGCCGAACTGCGCCAGTCCGCCCTCGTCGGCCACGCGGTGCAGCCGCATCTGCTTGTAGCGCGTGGGATCGACGCGCTGGTCGCGCAACAGGCGCTGCACGAAGTGGATCGCCCGGAGCTCGGCGACGAGACTGGCGTTGAAGGTGATCTCGTTGATGCGATCGTCGATTTCGGTGGACGTGCGTGGGATGCCGTCGTGCTGGCGCGGGTTGATCTGGATCAGCAGCACGTCGTCGGACCCGGTGCCGTAGACCAGCGGCCACAGCGCGGGATTGCCGGAGAAGCCGCCATCCCAGAACGGCTCACCGTCGATGACGACCGTCTGCGCGCTGTGCGGCAGACAGGCCGACGCCATCAGTGCCTCGATGCTGAGATCGTCGCCGCTGAACACGCGCGGCTGGCCGGTGCGGACCGAGGTCGCCGTCACGAAGACCTTGATCGGCCCGGCATGCACCGCGTCGATGTCGACGTGGCGGCGGACGATGTCCCGCAGCGGATCGAGGTTGAAGGGATTCAGCTGATACGGGCTCCACAGCCGCAGCCAGGCGTCCCAGGCGGCCATCCCAGGCCAGGCGCTGCGGTTGAAGACCCAGGCGGGCGTCTCGAACGGCACGGCTTCGGCCGGGCCCTTCGCCTCGCCCACGACGCCGAAGCAGGCCGGCACGCCGGAGACGTCCTGCCAGAAGCGCGACAAGGCCTGCCGCGCCCCCAGCGCCCCGCCCTGCGCGAATCCGGTCGCCATCACTGCGGCATTCATCGCGCCGGCGCTGGTGCCGGAGACGCCGTCAATGCGCAGCGAGCCGTCCTCGAGCAGCCGATCCAGCACGCCCCAGGTGAAGGCGCCGTGGGAGCCGCCGCCCTGCAGGGCGAGGTCAATCGATCGATCGGTGGTTCGGTCGGTGGTTCGGTCGGTGGTTCGATCGGTGGTTCGATCGGTGGTTCGATCGGTGGTTCGATCGGGGGTTCGATCGGTCGGTCGGGGCGCTGTCGGCATGGCGTGAACGCGCGCGCGGCGAGGCGGCGCGAGGCGACGGTGGAAGCCGCAGCCTACCTCGGCGGCGTGTCGTTCGGCAGCCAGCGCTTGTGGATCGCCAGGAAACTGCCGTCGCGCTTCATCTCGTTGAGCTGCGACTGCCAGGCGTTGATCGTCCCCATCGGCGTGCTGCGCGAGAACGCGATGTAGCCGTCGCTCGCGGCGAAGCTGAAGACTTCCTCCAGCGCGTCGCTCCGAACGCCGGCTTGCACCAGCGTCTGCGGCATCGACAGCTTCTCGGCCGCGAACAGCGGCGCGCGTCCGGCGGCCAGCATGCGCACGCCCTGGATCGGATCGCTGATCTGCTGCAGGTTGCGCAAGCCGGCGGACTGGAGCTGCGCCAGCGTGTACCAGTCCCGCACGACCAGCACCTTGGTCGCGCGCCGCGCCTCCGCGAGCGAGCGCAACCGGATGCCGCTGCCGGCCTTAGCATAGAAAGTGCTCTGGAAGGTGATGATCGGGCCCACCCACTGGAAGAGATGCTCGCGCTCGGGGATGCGTGCCATCGAGAACAGCGCGGCCGGCGGCCCGTCCTGCGCTTCGCGGAACGCCCGGGCCCAGGGCATGAACTCGATCGGCAGCGACTGGCCGAGCCGCTTCTGGATCGCCTGCACGATGTCGACGGCGAGGCCGCGCGCCTGGCCGGCCTCGGAGAAGTTGATCGGCGGGAATTCCTCGCTCAGCAGACGGAGCGATGCGGACGCCGCACCGCCGGAGGCGGTCGTCGTGGGCGCCGGCAGCGGCGCGGGCGGCGTGTTCGATGCCGGGGCCGGCCCCGGTACCAAGGCCGGAGGCGACAAGGGGGCATGGCCGGCGGCGTGTGCGCCGCTGAGCCAGGCCAGACCCGCCAGGGTCAGGTGTCGTCGATGCATCCGCAAATCAGGTCAGGCGTTTGAACCATGATAGGCGGCAGTAACGAAACGTGTCCCGCGCATCGGGGAGAAAGCGACATCCGCGACGCGCATTCGTGCGCAGACGCGGACGGGGAAAACACCGAGCCGCGCTGTCGCCCGCGCGTCACGGACGCACATCATGCGCTTCAGGCCTCATGCGCTCACTTGCCGCCGCGCAGCTTCACGAGCTGTCCCTGCGTCTCGTTCCACAGGTCCATGCCCACCTGCGCCGCGACGCCGGCGTTCACGCGGGTCAGCTTGTCGCGCATGCGCGCGGTTTCCGCCGGGCTCAGCTCGTTGACCGTCATGCCCTTGGCCTTGAGTTCGGCCAGCGCCTTGGCGGCCTCGTCGCGGGTGTCCTTGCGTTCGAAGTCGCGGCTCTTGACCGCCGCCTGCTGCAGCACCGCCTGCTCGTCCTTGGACAGGCCGTCCCAGAACTTCTTCGACACCGTCACGATCCACGGGCTGTAGACGTGGTTGGTCACCGTGAGGTACTTCTGCACCTCGTAGAACTTGGCCGACAGGATGGTGTTGTACGGGTTCTCCTGGCCGTCGACGGCGTTGGTCTCCAGGGCCGTGAACAGTTCCGAATACGGCAGCGGCACGGCGTTCGCGCCCAGCTGCTTGAAGCTGTCGAGGAACACGTTGTTCTGCATCACGCGCAGCTTGATGCCGCTGAGGTCTTCGAGCTTGTTGACCGCGTGCTTGCTGTTGGTCAGATTGCGGAAGCCGTTCTCCCAATAGACGAGGCCGACCAGGCCCTTGTCCGTGAGCTTGGCCTTGACCTTGTCGCCCACCGGTCCGTCCAGCAGCGCGTCGGCCTCGCGGACGTTGTTGACGAGGAAAGGCGTGTCCCACAGCGCCATCTCCTTGGCGATGCCGACCAGCGTCGCGGTCGAGCCGACCATCATCTCCTGCGCGCCGCCGATCAGCGCCTGCTGCATCTGGTTGTCGGGGCCGAGCGCGGCGCCGCCGATGGCGCGCACCTTCATCTTGCCGCCGGAGAGCTTCTGCACCTCGTCGGCGAACACCTTGACCGCGCGACCCTGGTTGCTGTTCTCGGCCAGGCCGTAGCCGAAGCGGATCAGCCGCGGCTTGATGTCGGCGGCCTGCGCGGGCAGCGCGGCGGCGATCAGGGCGACGCCCAGCGCCGAAGCGGCGGCCAGGATCTTGCGGCGGGTGTTCAGGCTCTTCAGGCTCATGCTTGTCTCCTTGGGGGAACGGGTCTCGACGGGAAGCCGGGCGGCGTCAGCGCATCCACTTGATGGGCGCGGTGACCAGCTCGGGGAACGCGGTGAACATCACCAGGATCAGCGCATAGGTGATCAGGAAAGGATTCACGCCCTTGATGACCTGGTGCATCGACAGCCGGCCGACGCCGGCCACGACGTTCAGCACCGTGCCCACCGGCGGCGTGATCAGGCCGATGGCGCCGTTGAGCACGAACATCAGGCCGAAGTAGACCGGATCGATGCCGGCCTTGACCGCGATCGGCAGCATCACCGGGGCGAAGATCAGGATGGTCGGGGTCAGGTCGAGCGCGGTGCCGATGACCACGAGGATCAGCATCATCAGCGCCATCAGCAGGCGCGGCGATTCGATCAGCCCGCCGAGCCAGCCGCTCAGCACGCCCGGCAGGTCGGCCAGCGTGATCATGTAGCTCGCGACCTGCGCGCCGGCGCACAGGAACATCACGATCGCCGTCGTCTTGGCGGCGCGCACCAGCACGCCGTGCAGGTCGCGCAGGCTCATCTCGCGGTGCACGGCGAAGCTGATCACCAGCGCGTAGAACGCGGCCACGACGGCGGCCTCGGTGGGCGTGAACACGCCGGTCTTCATGCCGCCGATGATGATCAGCGGCATCAGCAGCGCGAAGAAGGCCTTGGCGGTGGCGCGCAGACGCTCGCCCATCGGCAGCGGCGTGCCGGGCGGCAGGTCGATCTTGCGCAGCTGCAGCTTCCACGCGATCAGCAGGCCCAGGCCCATCACCAGGCCCGGCACGATGCCGGAGATGAACAGCGCGGAGATCGAGGTGTTGGTCGTCACGCCGTAGATCACGAACGGCATCGACGGCGGAATGATCGGCGCGATGATGCCGCCCGACGCGATCAGCCCGGCGGAGGTGCCCATCGGATAGCCGTGGCGCCGCATCATCGGCAGCAGGATGGTGGCGAGCGCGGCGGTGTCGGCCAGCGCGGAGCCGCTCATGCTGGCCATCAGCACCGAGGCGCCGATGGCGACAAAACCCAGTCCGCCGCGGATGTGGCCGACCCAGGCCTGCGCCATCTCGATGATGCGCCGGCTGATGCCGCCGGCGTTCATCAGTTCGCCGGCGAGGATGAAGAACGGGACGGCCAGCAGCGGGAAGCTGTCGATGCCGGCGACGAGGTTCTGCGCGAGCAGCTGGGTGTCCCAGAAGTCGAGCGCCCAGGCCATGCCGGCGCCGGTCAGCACCAGCGCGAAGGCCATCGGGATGCCCAGGCCCATCAGCAGCAGCATGCCGCCGCAGAAGACGATGAAGGAGAGTGCTTCGTTGCTCATGATGGAGGCGCCCTGCCCTTACTCGACGTCCGACTCGTGCTCGAGGTCGATCGGCTGGTTGCGGACCAACTCCCACAGCGCCATGAGCGCGATCGCGGTGCACGACAGCAGCGCGGGCAGCGGGAGCAGCGCATTCGAATAGCCCAGCACGACGGAATTGCTGTCCAGCCCGACGACCACCTGCTGCCAGGCGCCCCATCCGACCAGGCCCGCCGCGACGATGACGGCGAGGCGGATGAACACGGTGATGACGCGCAGGGCGACGGGCTTCCTGCGCAGCGGCAGGAGAAGACTGGTGAACGCCATGTGCTCGCCGAGCGGATAGGCGGCGGTCGCGCCGATGAAGACCATCCAGACGAACAGGAGGCGGGACAGTTCCTCGCTCGCGTTGATGCCGCTGCCGAAGCCGTAGCGCAGCACGACGTTGATGAACACGGCCAGCGCCATCACGCCGAGGCACAGCGCCATCGCGCCTTCGCTGAGGATCTGCAGGCGGGAGCGAGGCGCGGAGGCCGCCGTGGCGGCGGAGGCGGCGGAAGCGTCCGAGGCGGGGTGCGTCATGGTCCGGTTTCCTGGTTGTTCTTCGGGGTCAGCAACGCGAGCGCGAGATCGACCTGCGCCGCCAGCGTCAACGCGGCGGGCACCGAGACGACGCCGGGTTCGCCGACGGGCGATTCCAAGGTGGCGAACTGGCTGTCGACCAGCGTGGTCGAGAAGAAGTGTCGATCGGCGCGGTCGGCGACACGCTGAAGCGCCAGGGCCTTGTCGATGTCCATGAACACGAAACGCAGCGCCGGGCAGGCGCGGCGCAGACGGTCGCGGTAGGCGCGCTTGAGCGCGGAGCAGCTGAGAACGACGGGCGACTGCTCGGCGAGCATCTGGCCGAGGCGCTCCAGCCAGCCCCAGCGATCTTCGTCGGTGAGCGGCTGACCGGCCTGCATCTTGGCGATCGAGGCCGGCGCGTGATGGGCATCGCCTTCGATGAAGGGCCAGTCGAGCGCCTGGGCGAGCGCCTGTCCGACGCTGGTCTTGCCGCAGCCGGCAACGCCCATCACAACGATGGCGCGCGCGGAAATCGAAGCGGCGGTGACGGTCGACGATGTCATTGGATAGCGCTATCCCAAGTTCTGAAAAGAGACGGCGATCGGAGGATCCGGGGTCGCCGTCGAGTCCGCGTCGCACAGGAAAGCAGACGGGATAGCGCTATCTTAGGTGGTGCATGCGGGCACCAAATCAGGGATTACGCGGGGTTTCATGACGGGCCGGCGCACGATCCTGGGGTCCGTCCGGGCTTCTTTCCCAGGGGGACAGCGCTATCCTCCTGGCCATGAACGCGCCCTCCTCCAAACGCCGTCGCGCCACCGGCCGAGCCACGCTGCAGGACGTGGCCGCCGCCGCCGGCGTCAGCCCGATCACCGCCTCGCGCGCCCTGCGCGGCGAGCGCAGCGTGGCCGCGGAACTGGTCGAGCGCGTCACCGCCGCTGTCGCGCAACTGGGCTACGTGCCGGATCCGGCCGCGCGCGCGCTGGCCTCCGCGCGCAGCAACCAGGTCGTGGTGCTGATCCCGCTGCTGTCGAACGCGCTGTTCGTCGACCTGCTCGACGCAGCTCAGCGCACGCTGCTGGCCGCCGGGTATCAAAGCCTGATCGGCGTCACCCATTACGACCCCGAGGAGGAAGAGGCGCTGCTGCGCACCTACCTCATGAACCGGCCCGCGGGGCTGCTGGTGACCGGCTTCGACCGCACGGACGCCGCCCGCGCGCTGTTGCAGGGCAGCGGCGTGCCGTATGTCCACGTGATGGAGAACCGCGCCGACACGGCGCTGCATTCGGTCGGCTTCTCGCAGCAGGCGGCCGGCCAGGCGATGACCGCCGAACTGGTCCGGCGCGGCTACCGCCGCATCGCGTTCGCGGCGGCGCAGCTGGATCCACGCACCCTGCAGCGGGCCGAGGGCTATCGCGCCGCGCTGGGCGCCGCGCACGATCCCGCGCTGGAATTCATGGATGCCGCCCCGTCGTCGCTGGCATTGGGCGCGGTGATGTTCGAACGCGTGTTGCGCGAGGCGCCCGACGTCGATGCGATCTTCTTCAACAACGACGACCTGGCGCAAGGCGCGCTGCTGCAGGCGCTCCGCCAGGGCGTGAAGGTGCCGGAACGGGTGGCGGTCGTCGGTTTCAACGACCTGACCGGCGGCGACCAGATGCTGCCGCCGTTGAGCACGGTGCGAACGCCGAGACGGGAGATCGGGCTGGAGGCGGCCCGGATGCTCGTTGCGCTGATGCGCCGGGAGGCGCTCCCCGAGGCCAGCATGGACCTGGGCTTCGAGCTGGTGTTGCGCGAGAGCTGTTAGTCGCGGAGCGAAACCGCGACCGACGTGCCGCCGCACGCCTGCGGCCGCTCGACGACCAGCAGGCTGACGCGCGGCGCCCAGTACGCGCTGACGCGGACCAGCCCGAAGGGATGCTGCGTCTCGAGACGGACCAGCGGCAGCGGTTGCCGACCGCGCACCGCCGCGACCAGCGGCATCAGCAGCGGCTGGCGGCAGCGTGGCGCCAGATCGATCCAGCCGTTTCCGCCCGGTGGCGCGGTCAGTCCCAACGTCACGGCGATATCCCAGCGCGAGCGACCGGCGGGATTCCCCACCTCGAGATCCACCATCACCCGATCACCGGGGAAACACGGCGGCGGCGAGCTGCAACGCAAGCTCAGCCCCCTCAGCGTCTGGATTCCGTGCCACAGGCAACCCAGCGCGGCGATCAGCAGCAGCGCGCCTGTGACGATGGACGGCAGCGAATGCATCGCCACGCCCAGCATCAGCAGCGGCACCGCGCAGGCGAGCACCGCGAAGAACAGCGGCGTCGGCGCGAGATGGAGGTCCTGCCAACGCAGGACGGCGTGGTCCTGGTCGCCCGCCTTGAAATCGGCGTCGTTGGCGGCCGGCAGGGCGACGTTCGGCGCGGGAAGGAATCCGGCGGGGTACGCGCTCCTGGCGGTGACGGCCGTCAACTTCAGCGCGCGGCGGCGCGGCAGCGGGATCGGCGGATGGGGCGGCGGCATGGACACGGGCGTGAGCGGCAGAGCGC
>SEFA01000073.1 GCA_004210455.1 Rubrivivax sp.
CCTTCCCACGCCATGGCAACCACCGACATCCAGGTCCTGGGGCCGTTCCGCCTGTTCCGCAACGAACGGCTGCTGACGCTCGCGGGACGTCCCGTCCCGCTGCCGGCGGGCGCCGTGGACCTGCTCCTGGAGCTCGTGGACCAGGCCGGTGTCGAGGTCAGCGAACGGGACCTCGACGAGGTCCTGCGCCGGGCGGATCCAGCCCGTCGGAGCTCCTTGCTCGCGATCTGCGAGGCGCTGAACATAGCGCTGTCCGCCGGGTCTTCCAGCCATTTCATCGCGCAGGTGGACGACCAGCGCTTCGTCTTTCTCGGCGACGTGCGAGACGTGGCGCAGGACCTTGCGCCGTCCCCGGAGAACGGCACGTCGTCGTTCGCCGCGCTGCCCAGCCTCGATGCGGAACTGGTCTGCCGGGACGAGCTGGTGACGCGGATCCTGGACCGCCTGCAGGGCTCGCGCCTGGTGTCGCTGGTCGGGCCGGGCGGCGTGGGCAAGACGACGGTCGCGGTCCTCGCCGCCGCCCGTCGCGCGCGCGATGGACAGGCCCCGGTGTGTTTCGTCGACCTGGCGGCCGTCCAACGCCCCGGCGCCGTCGCCGAGGCGGTGCTGCTCTCGCTGGGATGGGAGCCTCCGGCGTCGCCTTCCGAGGGGCGGCCCGCCATCGACGACTGCCTGCACGGCGCGCTGCTGGGACGCTCCGTCCTGCTGGTGCTCGACAACTGCGAGCACCTGGTGGCGGAGGTCGCCGCGGTGGTCGACATCGTGCTCCGGTCCCAGGGAGCCTCCGTGCTCGCGACGAGCCGCGAACCCCTGAACACCTTCGGCGAAGTCGTCGTTCCCGTGGGACCGCTGGCGCTGCCCGAGTCGGCGCCGCACACGCTCGGCGAGGCCCGCGCCTACAGCGCGGTGGATCTGTTCGTCGTTCGGGCCGCGGGGCGCGGCGTGTCGACAGCTTCGCTGAGCGTCGACCTGCCGCTCGTCTGCGAAGTCTGCCGACGGCTCGACGGGATTCCCCTGGCGCTCGAACTGGCCGCCGCCCATGTGCCGGCGCTCGGCATGGACGGGCTGCTGGAACGTCTCACGAGTTGGCCCGTTGCCTCGCTGGGCAGCGGGGGCAGCGGCGGCGACAGAGGCGGTGAAGCCGATGCAGGCGTCGAGGCGCGCGCGTTGCGGCGTCACCGCACGCTTGAGGCGGCGTTCGACTGGAGTTATGCGCTGCTGTCGCCCGCGGAACAGACGGCCCTGGTCCGTCTGAGCATCTTCCGCGGTGATTTCCCGTTCGAGTCCGCGCTGCGCGTCATCGCGGTCGACGGGGAAGATCCGACGCAGGCCGCGGACAGTCTCTTCGGCCTGCAGGCCCGATCGCTGATCGCCGTGAACCTCGCGCGAGGCCGGGTGCAGTACCGCCTGCTCGAGACGACCCGCGAGTACGCCGCGGAGAAGCTGCGGACTGCCCCGGGCCGTTCGAAAGTCCGCCGGCAGCATGCGCTGGATTGCATGGAGCGGCTGGAGCGGGCCGAGCGCGATTGGTCGCTCATGAACGGCAAGGGTTGGCTCGCGCGCTACGGACGTCTCATCGACGACGTGACGCTGGCGACTGCCTGGAGCCTGGGGAACGGCCGCGATGGCGACCACGACGGGGACGGCGATGGCGACGTCGACATGGACGTCGAGGTCGGTATCGACCTCGTGCTGCGCGGGCTGCCCATGGCCAGCCGTCTGGGCCGCTTCGACGAGGCGATCGAGCAGATGGCAGCGGCCTTGCAGGCGCTCGAGGACCGGGCGCGAGGACGCTTCCCGCGACAGGAGCTCCAGCTGCTGGTGTCGCTGCGGACCATGGGCCTGAATTCGAAGCGGCAGGTCCGGCATCTGCCGGAATCGGATGCGCGGGTCCTGGAACTCGTCGATCAGCTCGGCGACGCGCGTGATGCGTTCGGCGCCTGCATGAGCGTGTGGACGACCAGCGCCGCCCGGGCGGATTTCGCCGCGGCCGTGGCGGCCGCCCGGCGGCTGCTGGCGCTGGCCGAGGGCTCGACCGTGAAGACGGACGTGGTGGATGCCGCCAAGCACGCCGCCTACGCCTTCCACTTCTCCGGCGACCTTCGGCAAGGCGCCGCCCAGGCCTTGCGCGTGCTCGAACTGATGCCGGACCACCTGTCGCCGAGCTACTACAACGTGGCTCAGATCGACGCGCGCGTGTCCGCGCGCATCGTGCTGGCCCGCACCCGGTGGATGTGCGGGGCGTACGACCAGGCGTCCAGGACCGCGGATCAGGCGCTGGCGCTGGCGCTCGAGGACCGGCCGGTGGCGGTGTGCCTGGTGCTCTCGTTCGCGCTCTGTCCGATCGCCCTGTGGAACGGCGACGCCGAGGCCGCGCGCCGGCACCTGGACATGCTCCAGGCCTGCGCCGCGACCGCCGGCATCGCGCTCTACGCCGAATGGGCCCGGTGGTACGAGGCGGTGCTCGACGGCACGGCCGCCGACCATGCCCCGCAGGGCGCGGACGCCTGGCCCGAGCCCTACGACATGCTCAGCGACATGCTGGCGACGACGGGGTGCTCGTGGCTGCTTCCGCGGGTGTCGCGGCGCGTGGCGTCCGGCGTCGTCGGATGGTGCGACGCCGAGGTCGCCCGGGCCGAGGGTCAGGCGTTGCTGACCTCAGGCGAGCTCACGGCCGCGCGCGGCCGATTCGAGGACGCCATCCGCCTGGCCCGTGCCTCGACGGCCAGGGCCTGGGAATTCCGCGCGTGCCTGAGTCTGGCTGAACTGGAGGCGAGTCAGGGCCACCCCGCTGCTGCGGCGGCACTGCTGGAGCCCTTCGAGGCGATCTGCCGCGGCGCGTTTCAGAACGCGGACACGGTCCGCGCCAGGGCGTTGCTGCGCGCGTCGACACAGGCCGCGGCCGACGCTTGAACCGGCGCCTGACCTGGCCCCTGACCAGGCGCCTGGGCCGACGCCTGAGCCGGTGCCCGGGCGCCGTCCGTGCCGTCCGTTCCGCCAAAGGCCGACAGCTTGTCCTGTGCGTACACCCGGGCGGTATCGAGCAGCCGGTACTGGCGACGGTCGCCGCCGATGTCGGGCGCCACCAGGGACTTGGCGATGAGGTCGATGAACACGGCGAGCGCCGCGCCGCGGTCGTCGCCCGGCACCAGGGCCAGCGCGTCCTCCAGGGAGAACAGGCCGGGGAACACGGACAGCCCGGTGAACAGGCGTTTCGCGTCCTCGTCCAGGAGATCGAAGCTCCAGTCGTAGAGGGCGCGCAGCGTCTGGTGGCGGGGCAGCACGGTGCGGTGGCCGCTGGTCAGGATGCGCAGGCGGTCGTGGAGCCGCTCCAGCAGGCCCGCCATCCCGAAGAAGCTCACGCGGGCGGCGGCGAGTTCGATGGCCAGCGGGATGCCATCCAGCCGCCGGCAGAGTTCCGCGGCGTGAGGCACATCGGCTTCGCAGAGCTCGAAGCCGTCGGCGTGGGCCGAGACGCGCTCCACGAGCAGCTGGATCGATTCATAACCGATCGCCTCGTCGAGCGACACGGCCACCGAGGCCGGGGGGACTCGCAGCGGCTCGACACGGTGGACGTGCTCGCCGTCCGCGCGCAAGGGCTCCCGGCTGGTGGCGAGCACGTGCAGCGCGGGGAAGGCCCGCAGCAGATGGGCGATGAGGTCGGCGGCCGATGCGACCAGGTGCTCGCAGTTGTCCATGACCAGCAGCATCCGACGGCCTTGCAGCAAGGGCATCAGCGCCTCCGCGGCGGAGCTTTGCGGCAGCGGCACGCCGAGCGCGTGTCCCACCGTGTCCACGATCGCAGACGGGCATGCGCACAGGGCCAGGTCCACGAATGCCGTGCCGTCCGGGTACTCGTCGAGCGTCCCTTCCGCGACCGCCAGCGCCAGCGTCGTCTTGCCGACACCGCCTTCGCCAGTGACGGTCACGAAGCGCCGCGTCCGCAGGAGCGCGGAGACGTCGTTCGTGGCGGCGTCGCGCCCGATCATGCGGGTGAGCCGGACCGGGAGGTTGTGCCGGGCCAGGCGAAGCGGCACGACGCCGCTCGCCGGGGCCGCGCCGACCTGCGCCACCTCCGCGGTGAACGAGTAGCCCTTGCCGGGGATGTTGGCGATGTACCGGGCGTCGCTGCCGCCCAACGCCTTGCGCAGCGCCGCGATGTGGACGCGCAGGCTGGCCTCCTCGACGATGGTGTCGGGCCAGACGCGCCGGAAGAGATCGTCCTTGTCGACGACCTGACCCGGCTGTTCCACCAGCGCGATGAGGATGTCCAACGCCCGCGCGCCCAGGCGCACCGGCTGGCCGTGGGCCAGCAGCAGCCGGCTGGCGGGGAGGAGGCTGAAAGGCCCGAACTGGTAGGCGTGGCGGGTGGCGGACATGACAACGCTATCTTGGGTGAGCCCGCCCTGAAGGACAAGTGAACGACGTTAATTTCTGTGAGAGCGTCCCCTGCGTCGTGTTGCTCCGACGCGGCTCGGCTAGGCTCCGCGCGATGGAAGCTGGGGAGGAACGGGTGGTGCAAGGCGATGGCGCGAACGAGGACCTGATCGACCGCCTGGACGCGGCGCCGCTGACCCGTCTGCACCTGGCGGTGCTGTCGTTGTGCGGCCTGGCCTTCGCCTTCGACCTCATGGAGATCAACGTCGGCGGGGCGCTGGCCGCCATCTTCTCGGCGCCGCCGCATCAGCTCGGTCCGACGCGCCTGTCGTGGCTGCTGTCCGGCGTGTACATCGGGGCCATCGTCGGCACCGCCATCATGGGGCCGGCCGCCGACCGCTTCGGCAGGCGCCGGGTGCTGGCGTGGCTGCTCGCCGTCCTGACGCTGACGTCGGCCATGGCGGCGCTGAGTCGAAGCCCGCTCGAACTGACGATCGCCCGGGGCCTGTCGGGCGTGACGCTCGGTGCGTTCCCGCCCTTGATGGTGGTCCTGCTGACCGATTTGCTGCCGGCCCGTCGACGCGGGCCGGCCATCCTGTTCGTGTGCGGCTTCGCTTATCTGGGCGCGCCGCTGGGCGTCTTCCTGATGCGCCAGCTCTCGCCGATCCAGCCGCTCGGCATCGAGGGCTGGCGATGGGTCTTCTGGCTTGGCGCCCTGGGGGCCGGTCTGCTGGGCGCGGCCTTGCTGCGGTGGGTGCCCGAATCGCCCCGGTGGCTGCTGGGCCAGGGGCGGGCCGCGGAGGCGGCCGCGATCGTGGCGCGTTTCGAGCGGTCGCGCCCCGTGCTGCGGGCGTTGCCGCCGATCGCCGCTCCGGGGGCGACCCCGCCAGCGACACTGCTGGCCGGCAGGCAGGGTTTCTCGCTGCTCGCGGCACTGTACTTCCTGGCGGCCTGGTCGACGGTTGCCTTCCCGCTGCTGTCCGGCGCCGTGCTGATGGAGAAGGGGCTGAAACTGTCCGACACGCTGCTGGTCGTGGGGATCGCCACCTTCGGCCCCTTCCTGGGCAGCCTGCTGACCTCGACTTTCGCCGACGCCTTCGAGCGGCGCACCACGCTCGCGGGATGCGCCGTCGTGCTGCTGATCGCGATGGCCGGCTTCCTGCTGAGCGAGACGAGCCTGATGCTCGCCTCGACGGGCCTCGTGGTCACGCTGGTGGCCGCCATCTACGTGCCGATGCTCAACCTGTACGGCGCGGAGTTCGCCGACGGCGGCCGGCGCGGCGGCATGGTGACCGGAGCGTGGACCTTCAACCGCATCGGCGCGGCGCTGTCGCCGCTGCTGCTGCTGCCGCTGCTGAAGTCCGAAGGGACGGGCGCGATGTTCGGCGTGATGGGCGCGTCCTTGCTGCTCAGCCTGCTGGTGCTCGCGTGGTCGCCCCGGGGCGTGGCGAGTCGCACGGTCCGTTGAGTTCCCCCCTCAATGGACGTCCTGGAGGTCGAGCAAGGCCTGCGCTTCGAGGACATCCGCGGTCCGCCACCCCTGCTCGAACCGGGCGAGCACCGGCTCCAGGACCGAACGCGCCGACGACGGCTGCGCGTCGCGGAGGTGGAGCCGGGCCAGACTCGTCGCGGCCCTCAACTCCCAGGCCAGCGCTCCGTGCTGACGGGCCACCCGACGCGCCTGCACGAACGCGGCCCGCGCGCCCGCGACATCGCCTTCCAGCAGACGGGTTTCGCCGACCGCGCGCAGGATCTCCGGCGTCGCCCAGCCGAGCGTGCCGCGCCGCAGGCCCTCCCGCAGCGCGGGCGTGACCAGCGAGAAATGCACGGTGCCCAGCAGCTCCGCGACGACGCCGCGGGCGGTGGCCTCCCTCATCTCGGCCGGGCCGTCGGGGAGCCGCCGCGGCGTTCCGAAGCGCACGGCCCGGGCCCGGTCGAACGCGCAAGCCCAGGCGGCCACGAACGGGATGTCCAGCAACGCCGCCTGGCGGTGCATCTCGTCGATCGCGGCGATCGCCCGCGACTCGTCGCCGCACCAGAGATGCAGCGGACAGATCGACCAGGCGCACGCATTGGCCAGCGCGAAACGCACATCGCGCTCCGCCATGAAGCGAAGGTCCGCCACCAGGTCCAACGCATCGTCCGCGCGGCCCTGCAGCCAGTGGATGCGGACCAGCAGCATCCGCGTCATGACGGTCATGTCGACGGGGAAGGGCGGGCGCATGCGTTGTCGCGGTCGAGGATCGAGCAGGCGCGATTCCAGCGGCCGCCTCGCCGCCTCGTGCCGGCCCAGTCCGTGCAGCGCCTGAAGCTGGAGCCGCTCGAGCAGCGGCTCGTACTCGGCGGCATCGGAGGACTGGGCGGCGATTCCTGAAATCTCGCTCTGCACGGCCGCAGCCGCGGGATAGTCGCCTTCGCCGAAGAACCGGGTCACGAAGTGGCTGTTCAAGGCCTGGATGATCAGCCGCTCGTTGCCGAGCTGCGTCGCGAGCGACAGCATCCGGGCCTGCGTGGTCGTCATCTCCCGGGAGACGCCCCGGCTGAGGATGTCCAGCAGCGACAGGCCCTCCAGCAAACGGAGCTCGAGCTCGGGCTCGGGCCTGGAAAGCCGGGGGAGGGCGCCGAGCGCGCGACGGACGTGGCCGCCGTATTCCCCGGCCAGCGTCATCTGGTGGGCGAAGCCGATCGAGGCCGCGACGAGGCGGATGCCCCGGATCAGGTCGCCGTGCGCGCCGAAGGCCCATGCGATGCAGGCGCGCATGTCGTTGTTGGCGGGGCCGAACTCCGCCATCCAGTCGGCCAGCGACATGCGCGATCGCTGGCGCTCGGCCCTCAGCATGAGGTCGTGCAGGTAGACGCATTGCTGCACGCGCGCCTGGCGTCCCTCCGGCCCGTCGCCCAGCCGGTGCGTCGCGTACGCCCGCGTGCTGTCGAGTTGCCGGTATGTGATGCCGTGTCCGCCGCCGTCGATGGTCAGCAGCGATTTCGCCCCCAGTCCCATGACCGCGCGGGTGACCTGGTCCTCGGTCAGCGCGTGGTCCGCCGCGACGGCCTCCGCAGCGGCCAGCGTGAACGGGCCGTTGCAGACGGACAGGCGCCGCAGCACCGCCTGCTCGTCGCCGGTCAGGCGCTCATAGCTCCAGTCGAGCAGCGCCTTGAGCGTCCGGTGCCGGTCGATGACGCCGTCGACCGGGCCGCGCCCCAGCAGCAGCTTCTCATCCAGCTGCGACACGATGCCGTCCAGGTCCAGCGAGGCCAGCTGCGCCAGGGTGAGCTCGATGGCCAGCGGCATGCCGTCGAGGCGTCGGACCAGCTCGCACAGGAGCTGGAGTTCGGCCTCGGACGGCGCGAAGCCGGGTCGGGCGGCGCTCGCCAGGGACAGGGCGAGCTCGACGGCGGAGAAGCTCCGGGCCTCGTCGGCGGACAGCCGGTACGACGGGAGTAAAGGGTGCGACGCGAGCGGCGGGCGCGGCGGACAGGTGAGCGGCTTCAGTTGCAGGACCCACTCGCCGAGCACGCGCAGCGCTTCCCGGCTGGTGGTCAGCAGATGGACGCCGGGGGCGTGCTGGAGGATCGCCTTCGCGAGCAGGGCGCAGGCTTCCACCTGGGTCTCGCAGTTGTCCAGCAGCACGAGGGCCTGCCTGTGCTGGAACCATCGGCAGAGCGCCTCCGCCGCGCCGCCGGCCGCATACACGAGACCCAGCTGATGCGCGAGCGTGGGGGCCACCTGCGACTCGTCGACGATCACCGACACGTCGAGCACGGCCACCCCGTCCGGGAAGTCCCGCCGCAGCTTCTCGGCGAGCGCGAAGGCGATCGTGCTCTTCCCCATGCCGCCCGCGGCGACGATGCTCACGAAGCGCCGCTCCCGCAGCCGGCGCTCGAGATCGGCCAGCGCGGCGTCGCGGCCGATGAGCCGCGCGGCGCGCACGGCCGGCGGCATCGGTGTTGACGTCGTCATCGACGTCCCCATCGCCATCGAGCCCGGCGCGGGGAGCGCGGAGAAACGCTCCACCGCGGCGACGAAACAGTAGCCGCGACCGCTCACATTGACGATGTACCGCGACTGGGTCGAGTCGTCCCCCAGCGCTTTCCGGAGGCTGGCGATGTGGAACCGCAGCGTGCTCTCGTCGATCACCGTGTCCGGCCAGGCACGTGCCATCAGGTCGTTCTTGCTCACGACCCGGGCGCCGTTCTCGACGAGGGCCAGGAGAAGATCCGTCGCGCGCTCGCCCAGCGGGATGGGCTCGCCACCCCGATGGAGCGACCGTTCGTGGCGCTTCAGGGTGAAGGGGCCGAAGCCGTAGGCACGCGATGAAGGCATGGGCTATCGGAGCTTGGAACTCGGAATTCGGGCGTCAGAAGTCGTATCGGGCGGTGAGCAGGACGGTCCGGGGAGCGTTGTAGTAGGCCGCGTCGACACCGAGCGGCGGGATGCGGGTGCGCAGCAGCGGGTAGGTCTTGTCGGCGAGGTTCCTGATGCGCAGGCTGAAGGTCCAGTGACCGTCGGAGGTGGCATAGGAGCCGCCGAGGTGCAGGTAGACCTGGGACGGCAGCGCCAGCGCCGCCGAGTTCGCGACGTCCGCGAACTGAGGCCTCAGGTACTGGGCCGACGCATCCAGCCGGACGGCCGCGCCGTCTGCCGCGAACCAGGTGTAGGCGAGGCCCGTCCCGGCGGACAGGGAAGGCGCGTAGGGCAGCCGGTGTCCCACGTAGTCGGTGCCGGCCGCGCCCGTCGGATTGGCGAAGGCGGTGATCTTCGAGCCCAGCCACTCGACGCTGCCGCTCCACACGAGGTCCTTGCCCAGTTGCGCGGCGAACTCGAGGTCCACGCCCCAGGTGCGCGCGCGGCCGGCGTTGACCATCACGGGATCGACGACCAGGACGCCGTTGATGGTGGTGTTCGTGAGGACCGCGAGATAGTCGCGGTAATCGTTGTGGAAGGCGGCCACGCTCGTCGTGAGCCGGCCGTCCAGCATCCGGCTCTTCGCGCCGGCCTCGTAGGTCCGGACCTTCTCAGGCGATGTCGCGACGAGCGCGGAACTCAAGGATTCGGCGGCGCGGTTGAAGCCGCCGAACTTCGCCCCCTCGGCGAGGCTCACGTAGATCATGTGGCGCGGATCGAGCTGATGGTCGATGGCCAGGCGCGGCAGCAGACCGCCCTTGCTGAAGCGGAGGTCGTCGGCGTCGTAGACGGTGACGGTGCGCACGCGATCCTGCGTGGTGCGGTAGAACGCGTTGGACCCCGTCTGGCGCGTCCGGTAGCCGCGGACGCCGACGGTGAGTCCCGTGTCCGCCGTGAGCAGCAGCCGGCCCTGTGCATAGACGCCGAGGTCGGTCGTGCGGAGGTGGGTCTGCGCCTCCGAGAAGGTCGCGACGTCGGTGGCGACGGGAACCGCGGTGGCGAACCGGACGAAGTCGAAATCGTCGCGCACGAGCATGACGCCGGTCGTCCACGTGGCCGCCGAGCCGAGGACGCTGCCGCGCCCCTGGAGTTGGAACTCCTGCGAGAGGGCGCCTTGCTCGACGACCTGGTCCAGGTTGGAGCGGCTCTGCGCGAGGCCCCCCCAGTCGGCGCGCGTCGGATCGTCCTGGTACGCGCGATAGCTGGTGATGGAACGGAAGACGGCGTCGCCGGCCAATTGCTGTTCCAGCCTGATCTGCGCGCCGCCGGCACGCCGGTGGAAGTCGCCGAGCCGGGGATCGCCGGCGAAGGTGACCCGTGGCCTGGCGTCCGGATGGTTGAGCGGGAAGTTGGTGGTGTTCGCGTCCGACTTGTCGTCCAGACCGTCGACGGCGATGAGCGCGCTGAGGCCGTCGTTCAACTGCTGCTTGAGCTTGAGGCGGAACTGCGTGGCGTCGAGCCGGTTGACGCCCTTGTCCAGCGTCTGGTTGTAGCCGAAACCGTCGTTCGTCCGACGGGAGACGGCGATGCTGGCGGACGTTCCCGTGCCCGTTCCGTCCAGCCGGACGTTGCCGTAGCCGTGGAACTCCCGAGCGCCGTGATTGCCGGCCGAGAGCGAGACCCACCGGCACTCCGCCGCCGAGGGATCGCGGGACACGAGCTTGACGGCGCCGGCGGTGCTGTTCTGACCGTAGAGCGTGCCCTGGGGACCTCGGAGCACCTCGATGCGCACGAGGTCCGGCAAGTCCCACAGCGCCGTCGCGTAGCCGCGCACCAGCGGCACGTCGTCGATGTAGATGCCGACGGCCTGGCTCATGACGGCATTGGAGACGCCGACGCCGCGGATGCCGACCGCCTGGGGCATGTTGCTGAAGCCGTTCGGCACGCTCACGCCGGCGACCACGCCGACCAGATCGCTCAACTGCGCGATGCCCTGGCGTTCCAGCGCGTCGGTGCCGACCACCGCGACGGAGACCGGCGTCTTCCTGAGCGTCGACTCGACGCGCTCGGCGGAGACGACGACCTCGGGCAGCGTGGCGGATCGGGATGCGGGCTCGGGCGGCGCGTCCGCCGTGTCCGCCGCATGCGCTGCGTGCGCCGCGACAAGCGTCGCGGCCAGGCTGAACGCAAGTGTCGAGGCGAGGGGCGAAGGTCTGCACTTCGGACGGGTTCTCATGGGGCCGAATGGTCCCCCGGGGCCCCCGTCGACCGCGAGTTAATCGCTGTGAGGTTTTGTGGCGGCGTACAGACGCGTGGTCTCCAGCAGGCGATAGCGGGCGCCGGCCGGACCCGCATCGACGTCGACGTCCACCATCGACCGGGACACCAGGTTCGACAGGCTCCGCAGCACGCCCTCGCGAGGGTGGCACGGCAGGAGCTTGAAGAGGGCGTTCTGGTCGAACGAGTCGCCGAAGGTGGATGCGTGCTTCAGCAGGGCCCGTTCCGGGGCGGCGAGGGTGTCGAAGCTCCAGTCCAGCAGGTTCTTCAAGGTTCGATGGCGTTCGGGGACGCCCCGCCGGGCTTGCGTGAGCAGCGGAAAGCCGTCGTCGAGCCGATCCAGCAGGCCGTGGACGCCGAGGGCGTCGACCTGCGCCGCCACCAGTTCGATGGAGAAGGGCATGCCGTCCACGCGGCGGCAGATGTCGGCGACGACGGGCGCGTGCGTGTCCTCGAACTCGAAACGCGCCTCGCTGGCGGCGGCCCGTTCGACGAACAGCTGGATGGCGGGATGGCGGAGGGCGTCCGCGGCGGTCTGCACCTCCGCCGGCCCCGGCACGGCCAAGGGGGCGAGCCGCACCAGCACCTCGCCGCCGAGCTGCAGCGCCTGCCGGCTGGTAACGAGCACGTGGAGCCCGGCGAGATCCCGCATCAGCGTCGCGACCAGGGCCGTCACGTCGGTGATCACGTGCTCGCAGTTGTCGAGCACCAGCAGGAAGGGACGGTCCGGCTGTGCCGTCGGACGAAGCGCCAGCGCGTGCGACACGGCGCCGGCGATCTGGCCGGGACCGAGGACGGACGACAGGTCCGCGAACCAGACGCCGTTTGGAAAATCGCCCAGCACGCGCCCGGCAAAGGCGAGGGCGACGGCGCTCTTCCCCATGCCGCCCGGACCGGTCAGCGTGACCAGCCGCTCCGCGGGCACGAGTGCCTGCAGTCGGCGGAACTCGTCCTCGCGGCCGACGACGCGGGTCAGCCGCGCGGGCAGGTTGTGGGGGGTCGGGGGCGCACTCGAAGTCGACATCGCCTTCGTTTTTTCCTTCGCCTCCACCACCCCGGAGCCGCCGCCCCGGACGTCGGCGCCACCCGCGATGTCGTCGACGTTGCCACCCTCGTCGGCGCGTGTCTCTGCCACGAAGCAGTAGCCGCGACCGCTGATGTTGGCGATGTAGCGCGGGCCGTCGGCGCCTTCTCCCAGCAGCCGGCGCAGCGTGGTGATGTGGAAGCGCAGGCTGGTCTCCTCGACCACGCTGCCCGGCCAGACCTTGGCCATCAGTTCCTCCTTGCCGACCACCCGGCCGGCGCGTTCCACCAGCAAGGTCAGCAGGTCCAGCGCGCGGCTGCCGATCCGGACCGGCTGGCCGTCCTCGAGCAAGCGCCTGCGCTCGACGGACAGCCTGAAGGGACCGAAGCTGAATTCGCTGGGAGGGTGCACGATCGGCCTGCGCGGCAGCTGTGGAGAAACCGGTTTCATCGTCGCGCAGGCAGAGGCCGGACGCTTATCCCGGCTTGCTGCGGGCTGTTCCGTTCTTGCTGACTTGACGCCGTACAGAAGCACCTGAAGCTTCGATGGCCTCGCGGGCCTGGCGTCGCGTGTCCTGACGCCTACCGGCTTGCGGCGAGCTGCCGGTACTCGAGCGGCGTGACGCCCGCGTGCTGCCTGAACGCCCGGGAAAAGTTGGCGTGGCTCGAGAAGCAGCAGGCCACGGCGATTTCCGCGATGGACAGACGGCCTTGGGCGAGCATCTCCTTCGCGGCCTGCAGGCGCAGGTCGGCGAGGTAACGATGCGGCGCGGTGCCGGTGGTGGCCTTGAACATCCGCGCGAAGTGGAAGGCGCTCAGGTTGACGGAGGCCGCGAGGTCCTCCAGCCCGATGTCTTCCTCCAGGTGCGCCATCATGAACTCGATGACGCGACGCATGCGCAGGTCGTCCAGTCGCCGCCTCGACGCGGCGAGCACGGAGGGGGCCGGCGACGAGGGGCGGCCGCTGGTGTAGTCCTGCAGCAGGCGCACGGTCAGCGTGTTGGCCAGGGACTCCGCCAGGACGCGGCCGCCGGCGCTGGGCCGGGACAACTCGGCCATGAGCGACAGGCCGATCTGCAGGATGAGATCGTCCTTGATGCCGGCGAGATAACGCAGCGAGTCGCCGCCGAAGCCGCGGCCGCCGAAGGCCGCGGACAGGTCATCGGAGGGCGTCGTCGGCAGATAGAGATGGAGGATGCGCGAGAGCGGCCGCGTGATGCGGATGTCGTCCTCGACGACCCCGACCGGAGAGATCCAGATCTGGCCGGGCAGGACGGGCGTGTCCTGGCGCAGGCCCGCGCCCTTGCGGCTGACGATGGCGTCGCGTTCCCCCGCGACGGCGATGGTGACTTCCACCTGCTCGGGCTGGATGGCGGCGATCTCGCCGGACGGATGCGAGCGCAGCTCGGCGGCGATGCCCTTCCAGCCGAGCGCGCCTGAGGACGCGATCAGCCTGGCCTTGGGGAACTTGTGACTACCGTGGTGAAGCAGGTCCATGTGCGCTCCGCGAGGTGCCCTCGAATCCTGGGAAGCATCGGCACCGCGCGGCGGTCGCGACAGCGGTGTGGGCACACCCTCGGATGTTGGTCAGCGCGCCTGACTTGATTATTACGTCTCAGGGCCCGTCGATCCGCCGTTCCCAGGCCTCGGATTCTCCCGAGGCCAGCCGGCGCGCGAAGAGTCTCCGCCAGGAGTCTGGCAGCGGCAGGGCCAGCACCTCGCGCAGCGTCGTCGGCGCGGTCGTCCGCCGATCGATCAGTTCGAGCAGACGGGCGATCGACCACTCCGGATGGGGTCGTCTCAACAGGACGATGGCATCGCCCGCCTGGACGGGGCCGCTCTTCAGCACGCGCAGGTACCAGCCCGCGCGCAGCGAATGCTGCAGGCGGGCGGCCATGTCGCGTTGCTCGAAGCGGTCGTTCAGCTTCCAGCAGGGCTGTCGGCCCTGGCTGACTTCGAGGACGGTCGAGGCGCCCACCCGCCATTGGTCGCCGAGGCAGACGGCGCGCTCGTCCAGGACGTCGCCCTCGAGGCCCTCGATGCTCAGGTTCTCGCCGAAGGCGCCCGGCGCGCTCAGCAGCTGCGTGGCGCGCAGGTTGTGCTCGAGCGCGCCGCGCCAATGCGGGTAATGGCTCCAGGGATAGACGTGCACGGCCTTGTCCACGCCGCCATGGATGACAGTGTCGCCCTGGGCGTCGCCGACGAGGCCCGTGAGGGAGACGGGCACCGCGCCGTCGACGGGTGTCTTGTTGATGCCGGTCCAGTGGCCGGGTCGACGCGATGTCTGGACCGCACCCAGCAGCACCGAGCGCACGCGTCCTATCGGCTTCGGACCGGCAGGGCCGGGCCGCGCGGCGGGAGGAGGGGAGGGCGATGGCGATGGCGGCGGCGATGGCGGCGGCGATGGCGACTGGTCCACGAAGATCTCGATAGGGGCGGGGCGGGTCTGTCGAGTCTCTCGCGAGTGAGCTGGGGGAGAGGCACGCGTCGTCCAGGAAACCTACCCATTCGTCTTCGGCCTGCTTCGCAGGGGTGGGAGAGAATCGCGGTCTGGACTGCCTCCCACTCATGACCGACGCTCAATACACGACCCTGCCGCACTGGCCCAACGCTTATCCGGCCAGCGGCGCCAGCGCCATGCTGAAATTCCTCAACGAGGATTTCATCGTGACCGAACTGCCGCTGCAGCTGCCTTCCGGTGAGGGCGAACACATCTGGCTGGACATCGAGAAGAACGGTGCCAACACCGCCTACATCGCGCTGCAGCTGTCCGATGCCACCGGCGTCCAGGAAAGGGACGTGGGGTATGCCGGTCTCAAGGACCGCTACGCGATCACGCGTCAGTGGTTCAGCATCTATTTCCCGAAGGGCGAGACACCCGACCTGACCCAGCTGCAGCATCCGGAATTCAAGGTGCTGAGCCAGACCCGCCACGTGAAGAAGCTGCGCCCCGGCGATCTGCAGGGCAACCGCTTCCGCATCGTGCTGCGCGACGTGACCGGCGACCGCGACGCCATCGAGGCCAATCTCCAGGCCGTCGCGTCGCAGGGCGTGCCCAACTACTTCGGCGCCCAGCGTTTCGGCCATGACGGCGGCAACGTCGAGCAGGGCCGGGCCATGCTGGCGCGCGAGATCCGCGTGCGCAACCCGAAGAAGAAGGGCATCTATCTGTCGGCGGTGCGTTCCTTCATCTTCAATGAAGTGCTGGCGTTGCGCATCCAGCAAGGCCTCTGGGGCAAGAGCCTGCCCGGCGACGTGATGGACGAAGGGGGCCGACCCACCGGACCCCTGTGGGGCCGCGGCCGAGTGAGCACCGCCGATGAAACGCAGGCCCTGGAGAACGGCGTGGCGGAACGCAACGCCACCCTGTGCGATGGCATGGAACACGCCGGGCTGGACCAGGAGCGCCGCTCGTTGGTGGCGAGCCCGATCGACATGTCATGGGAATGGCCGCAAGCCGATCAACTGGTGCTCACGTTTTCATTGCCCGCCGGGAACTACGCCACGTCCGTGCTGAATGAGATCCTCCGCACCACGGAGCCCGAGCGGCACACCGAGGAGAACGAGCCTGCGCCAGTCGAATGACGGGACGAGCTACCTCGCCGGCATTGCGGCCAGGAGGCCTTCGGCTTCCGACGGCGCCTTGAAACTGGCATACGAGTTGTTGGACAGGGAGGCCACTTCCTTGCCGTCCATGGACACGCGAAGATTCCACGCGGTGGGCTCTGCACGCTGACGGATGAAGTAGACGCGCGCCGCATCCTCGTCCGTCGAATCCTGGACGGAGACCGAGGTGGCACAGGCCGTCAACGCAAGCGCGAGGCCACATGAAAGAAGTCTTGCTCGCAAATGGATCTCCCTGGGGGCTGAGGTGGTCTTCATTCTTCTCGCTATCCCTTGAAGTGGCTTTGCCACATGCAGGCCCCCTGGGACGACGTTGCCGGGAGTGTTTCCCAACGGCTAGAGTCCGCGCATGCACACCCCCCATCCCGAGTGGATCCCCGTCCTTCATCTGCAACGGTTCTCAGCGGTCGAGGACGGGATGCACGTTGAGGCGACAGGCCGGCCGAGCGCCCCTGCCACGCCCATCATGACTTTCCGGGCGGACGAGTTGCTGGGCATGCAGGTCGTGCTGCACGGCCAGGAGGACGTCGCATTTCCGCTTTCGGAGCTGAAGCGCGCCATCGCGCTTGCCGAGGCCGAGGTGCATCCGGAATCGTTCTACGACTAGACCATGGCGCACTCTCAAGTGACCAACGAGCTGTCGATGTTCGATCGATCCATGCGGATGTGGCGAGAGCTGGATTTCCCAGTTCTGGCCGATGACAGTGACGAGCTGAATCGCTATCTGCACTGCCTGCGAAAGACGTACGAAAACGGAAGTGTCCTGCATCGGACTTTCTCGATTCCCGAGCACCAGGATCTGGACGATTTCCTGCTTCGGGGCCAGCTTCATTCCGCATTCTTTTTTGAGCGGTTCTGGCAGGCAAAGAGCGTCCAAGCATCGCTCCCGTACAGCCTTCATGAGGTGAACTTTCTTGGCACCGATCTGTTTCGCTGGGTGCATCCCGTAGAACTGTTCGGGTCGATGGCCAGAGTTCTTGTCGCTGGCGGAGCCTACGGGCATCACGTGCCGTCAGCAAGAGACGCCATGGGACTCGCAACGAATGCGGCAGCGTTCTTGTTGGGCGGAGACTTTGAAGAGTCGAAGGTGTTTGTGGCGCACTCTGCTTGGTCAGCGTTCTTCTTCGATGTTGCCTGGGACTACACATGCCTGGTGATCCAACCCGCCAACAGAAAAATTCATGTGGTCCTGGCAACTGATACCGACTGAACGGAAAGGCGGGATGGCGACCTCTGCCAAGCGGAATGGATCCTTCAAGGCTGAAATCCAGTCCTGTCGCGCGCAGATCAACCGGCACGGGACGCCCGCTGTGAAGGCGTCCTCGCATCTGAGGCTGGGCCGTCGCTCAAACGCATTCGTGCATCGATGGATCCGCGCCTCCACCTGCCGGTGAGGATCCGGCAGCACGATCCGTTCCGCCACCGTGGACGTGCAGCCCAAGTCCTGGATTCCGATCGTTGCCTGCTCGACAAGCCACTGGCCGGGAATCCACAGGAAGCCCGCGATGCCGGTCCAGCGCATCAGCAGCAGCAGCAGGACGACGGTGACAGGACGGACTTTGACGGCGTAGGCGAGCCGTTGCCACGCCGTCATTCGTCGACTCCGAAATGCACGACCATGGTTCCGGTCGGCTTGCCGCTGCGCATGATCTGTCTCAGAGAAGAAGGGGGGACGCCCTTCAAGACGATCGAAGCGGCCTCCCATTCGTGGTCGATGTGTGCGACGGCGGGCGATGCTTTCAATTCAACGAATGCCTCGAACGGGCCATCGCTGCCTCGCCTCATCGCGAAAGACTGGCGTGCCGTTCCCATGGCGCCTGGGTCGGCGTGACTCACGCCTAGAACGTACCGCCCATTCGGCGATGCTTCGAGGCCTTACGTCAACGCCGGTGTCGAAGATCATCTTCATGATCAGGAACAGCACAGTCGTTGACCAGAAGATCAACGCTGCGGCATGGCCCAGCCATCGGAAGGTCAAGATCAGGATTCGAAGGCCGACAGCGGCGATACGGGAGCGGGTGGATGCCAGCGTGAGCATGCCGTCGAGTCTGCCTTCACCGCGTGTGGACAAAGCGAGGGCTCGGTGAGGTGGATGTGAAGCCGGTGAGGACGACTCGGCTCTCCGCCCGGGTAGAGCGCGCGCATGCACACCTCCCATCCCGAGTGGATCCCCACCCTTTACCTGCGACGGTTCTCAGCGGTCGGCTACGGGATGCATTCGGAATCTGTCTGCGAATAGACCAGGAGCCCTTCGATTGACCGCCGAATTGCCGATGTCTGATCGAGCCATGCAGATCCGGCACAAGGGGCTGTCCGGCTAGCTGTAGTTGAATTTGTCGTTCAGGTTGATGAACTTGCCCGCAGGATTCTGGCCGGTCTGGGGCAGGCGATCTCTTTCGTGATTGCTGCCACCTTCCCAGCGCTTGAGGACGTCGCCTTCCTTGACCACGTACTTGTACTGCAGATTCTGGTTGGCATTTTGAGCGTTCAGGCCGACGTAGGTCTGCCATTTGTTCGGCCCGGCGTATTCAAGTTTCACCGCATTGGCTGGGTCCCAATTGGCCAGTTCGGGCCGGTTGCCGACGATGTGGAGTTCCTCACCGAGTGTCGAAGCAAACTCCACTTCGAAATAGCACGGGATGATGTCGTCCGTGGGTAGCGGCTTATTTCCACCGGCCGCGTTCTTCCATCGCTCCGCCGCCTCCAGAAATGCGCGAGACGGTGCGCCGTTGCTCACGACCCGCAACGGAAGCAACGAGATATTGCCCGCTGCCAGCGTCCAGCCCCACTGGACCGATCCAAAGTATGTTCCCTGCTGGACACCCTCCAGGGCCAGGGCGGTGGTCTCGAAGACATGACCGCCATCTCCTGTCAATGGTTTGCTCTTGGTTGGGGTGTCATGCAGGATGGCGCTGGTGTTCTGAAGGCTGGTCTTGGCGCCGAGACGGTAATGAAGTCCGGAGGGCCTGTCTGCTTCCACGGGCTTTTGAAGTTTCTCCCGCGTGTGAGACAGATCCTGGCCGCCGGCCAGTCGATCCCCACCATAAATGGGATTGTTCGCAGTCTCCCGGCGGTCGATCTTGGTGCCAAAAACGTCGGCTCCCAAAAAATCGGTTCGGTGAACTTGAACCATTCTGTCCAGCGCTTGCGCGGTGGGGTTCGCTCTCTCGGCGCTGCCATATCTCCTTGAGGTTTGCGTGAGGCCGATCTTGGTCGCATCGACGTTGTCATTGGCCTGGAATTCGAGCTCAATTGCGGCGCCATATTTTTTGACGTCATCGATCGCCCGGTAGCGATTGGTGTTCCACGCGCCGCCCATGGTGTTCACTACTCGTTGAAGGACGAGCCCGGGCTCGTGGAGACCCGAGCGCACGGCCGTATACGCGTCTGCCATGCGCTGAAATGCCGCGCCCTGGTGGACCTGGCCGTTGAGTAGGCCAAGCCGCGTCATCAAATGACGCTGGGCCATTTGTCGCGGGCCCTTCTGCAGTGCGTCCGTTGCCGGCGATGCCTGGGCAGTCGCCGCAGGCTGGAAGGCTTGTGCCACCGGCGTGCGATCGAGGCGAGCGTTTTCGCGAAGCGATCCCCTTTTCATGGCCTTGCTCCAAGCCTGCGACTGATGCGGCGGGCTGCCATCAGATTAAGCGCCGCCACGTGGTCTAAGTATCAGAAAACCCCTGATATCTGGCCGCCAAATTTCTGACATCACAACCTGTGTGGCCGTCACTCCCACGTTATCTCGGAGGCTAGTTCTCGTGACGAGAGGCCGTCTTTTGGCAGACCGGAATTGAGTGATGGCTTCCGCTGGAAGCGGACTCGGCTTGTCAGAGCGATGGCAACGTCTCGTCGTTCGCCCCATCGCGCTAAGGCTGAAATCCAGTCCTGTCGCGTTCAGTAATGGCGCGGATCACCCGGCACGGGACGCCCGCGGCGATGACGCCTGCGGGAACGTCCGAGGTCACCACGCTGCCGGATCCGATGATGGATCCTTCCCCGATGGACACGCCCGGGTTGATGTGGACGCCCGCACCCACCCAGACCCGGTCGCCGATGTGGACCGGCTTGGCGATGCAGGCGCCGGCGGCGCGCTCGATGGGGTCGATGGCGTGATTCGTCGTGTAGATGCCGACCCTCGGCGCCAGCAGGACGTTGTCCCCGATGTGGATGCCTCCGCCGTCCAGCATGACGCAATCGAAGTTGGCGTAGAAGTTGGACCCGATGTGGATGTTCCGACCGAATTCGCATCGGAACGTGGGCTCGAAGTGCACGCCCGTGCCGATGGATCCGAGCAGCCTGCGCAGGATGGCCTCGCGCTCGACGGCGGGACGCCCGAACGAGCCGTTGTAGTCGTTCGTCAAGAACACCGCCGCCTCACGGGCAGCGATCAGTTCCGGTGTGAGGTCGTTGTACACATCCCCGGCTCGGATATGGGCCAATTGATGTTGCAAGTCAGACATGGGTTGTCGATCCGTTCTGAGGTTCCGCCACGGGCTTTGCAGGCTTGGCGACGTACCAACCCGGACCGCCCTCGATGGCCACGGGTGCTTCGAAGCCCGACGCTGCCAGCAGGTCCTGAAGGTCAGCATCGGCCAGCGGGATCACGGAGAACGAATGTGTCCACGCTTCATCGGCCAACGTGTAGCGGAGTGTCATCCGCACTTCGAGCTGCCCATCGCAATGGATGCGCTCCGCTTCGAGCAGTTCCAGCGAGATCAGGTCCGGCTTTGCCCGCCAGCCGGCCATTGCCGTCCGCAGCCACTCAGGGTCCTGGCATTTGAGGATGAGCACGCCCCGCGGCGAGAGGTGCCGGTGCGCCGCGGAAAGAAAGGCGCGGCGAACGGCACGGTCGCAGTGGTTGATGAGACCGCTGGGAAGCAGCACGGCTTCAAAGCGCTCTCGCAGACGAAGTGTCTCGATGTCCGCGCAGAGCCGATGCACCTTGGAAGACACGTGGGCAAGCATCTCCGGCGAGTTGTCCACGCCGGTGACCTCGCAGCCGAACTCGAGCAGGCGATGCGTCAGAAGCCCCGTGCCGCATCCCAGTTCCAACACCCGGGTGCCGGCGGGCAGCAAGCTGCGCAGAGGCTCGATTTCTCCCGCGTACCTGGCACGCCGATAGAGCTCGACGGAGCAGCCGTCGCGCGCTCGGACGCCCGGTCCGGAACCGGAGAATCGCGGCTGGTCCGGAGGCAGTCGGGAGGCAGGAGGTCGTGGCATGCGGGAACGATAGCGCAGGCGCGGAACGCCCCTTGCCATGCAGGTCCATCCCCACCACCGGACCCTCGTCATGGACTCGATCAATCGCCAGCAGCCTGAAGTCAACCGTGCCGACCTGAGCGGCGAAGCCGCCATCGAGCGCGTCCGTGGCGCCGTGAAGAAGAATCAGACCTGCTTCTTCTGCACGGGCGTGAGCACCGGCGGGTCCCAGGCGACCCGTCCCATGGGCGCCTTGCAGGTCGATGACGCGGGCAGGCTCTGGTTCATGAGCGCTTCCGACTCCCACAAGAATGCCGAGATCGGGCAGAACCCGCTGGTCTGGCTCTTTTTCCAGGCTTCGGAGCATTCGGGGTTCGTCACGCTGCACGGACGCGCCACGGTGTCGCGAGACGCAGCCAAGATCGAGGAACTCTGGAGCCCGCTGATGAAGACGTGGTTCACCGAAGGCAAGGACGATCCGCGCATCACGACCATCGCCGTGACGCCGCTGTCGGGTTACTACTGGGACAACAAGCACGGCGACATCGTCGCGGGCGCGAAGATGGCCATCGGCGCGGCGATCGGCAAGACGCTGGACGACTCCATCGAGGGTGACCTCCGGTTTTAAAGGCGCGACGCAGCCAGCTTCGCCCATACCGGCGCGTGATCGCTCGGGCTTTCCGCCCCACGTTCCTCGCGATCCACGCCGGCGGCCTTCACCTTGAAGGCCGCATTCACCAGGATGTGGTCGATCCTCAACCCGGCGTTCCGTTCCCACCGCTTCCGGCGGTAGTCCCAGAACGTGAACGGCGTGTCCCTCGGATGCGCCGTCTTCAGCGCATCGGTCCAGCCTTGTTCCAGGATGGCCGCGAACGCGGCACGCGCTTCGGGTTGGAGGAGGGCGTTGTCCCGCCAGGTGTCCGGCTTGTAGATGTCGGCGTCGGTGGGGACGACGTTCCAGTCGCCCAGCAGCACCGTGGGATGACCCGCCTGCCAGAGCGCTTCGGCGCGCTCGCGCAGCCGTTCGAACCACGCCAGCTTGTAGTCGAACTTCGGCCCGGGAAACGGGTTGCCGTTGGGGAGGTAGATCGCGGCCACCAGCACGCCGTTGATGGCCGCTTCGACGTAGCGCGCCTGCCGGTCCCGAGGGTCGCCTGGCAGTGCCCGGAGCACCGGCAACGGCGTGTGCCCGCGGGAGAGGAGGGCGACGCCGTTCCACGTCTTCTGACCGACCACGAGGGACTCGTAGCCGGCCTCGCGCAGCGCGTCGAGCGGGAAGTCCTCCGAGGGGGTCTTCAACTCCTGGAGCGCCACGACGTCGGGTCGACGGCGATCCAGCCAGTCGAGCAACTGCGGGAGTCGCTTCCGGACGTTGTTGACGTTCCAGGTGGCGACGATCACGGCATCACCGCGCTCGCCAACCCGAGGGGTCCGCGCCGCCCGCGCAGCCTCAGATCGGCGAGGCCGCGACCAGATGCTCGGACAGGAACCACACCTGCAGCTCATTGGTCCGCACGATGTCGCTGACCAGCAGGTCCTCGGTCCCCGAGTCGCCGGCGTCGCTGGCCTTCTCGGCGTGCTCGCGTGCGAAGGTGAGGATCATCGTGTGCGCCTCGATGAGGCGGCTCAGCTGCACCGTGGCCGGCTCCCGTCCGCGCGGCGGGCGCGGGATGCGGGTCTCTTCCGCGATGTCCGCGGCCATCGCCAGCGAGACACCGCCCAGCACCTGGATGCGCTCGGCCACCAGGTCGACCAGCTCGACCTGTTCCTCGAAATGCTTGTCGAACAGCAGATGCAGCTGGTTGAAGGTCGGGCCGACCACCTGCCAGTGATGCTTCTTGTACATGTCGCGCAGCGTGATGGTGTCGGCCAGCACCTGGTTCAGCGAGGTGACGCTCTTCTTGACGACCGCCTCGGACAGGCCGTGCGGCATCTTGACGACTTCACCGTAGCGCTGCGTCTCCTGCGACGTGGTCTTGACCGACTTGTCGATGCTCGGCGTCGTGGCGGCGTGCGCGGCGTCGACGCGACCGGCCTTGGTGGGGGACTTCGCGGGGGACTTCTTCTTGGTAGCCATTCGCAACTCCAAAGATGTGGGGACAGATCCCGCTCCGTAGGGCAAGCGCCGATCCCGCGCCCCCTGCGCCCGTGTGCCGTCCCTCAGTCCTCCGCGGCCGCCCGCGTGAACAGCAGCGCATCCATCAGCTTCATGTAACCCTTGGCCGTCTTCGCTTCCGTGACCTGCACGCCGGTCGTGGCGGCGATGTCCGGCCCCATGACCGACAGCGCATTGGCCAGCGACACGATCGCGTAATACAGCAGCACCGGCTCCCCCTTGGGCAGGTCCCCGGCCTTCTGGGCCGCCTTGATCAGCGGCCGGGCCAGGTCGAAGTGCGGCCGCAGGAAATGCTGCGCCAGCCACTCCTGCCGATCCTCGCTGTGCGTGCCTTCGCGCCGCTGCATCATGAAGCGGTGCAGGTGCGGCTGGTCCAGCGTGAACTGGAAATAGGCGATGAACTCCTGACGCAACTGCTCGATCGCGCTCGCCGGCTTCGCCTGCCTGATCATCCCTTCGCGTGCGCGCGCAAGCTCCTCATAGACCAGCGTCGCCACCGCCTGCCACAGTACCTCCTTCGACTGGAAGTGGTAGGTGATCAGCTGATGCGTCAGCCCGCTCTGCTCCGCGATCGCGCGCATGCTCGCCGCCTCGAAGCCGCGCTCGGCGAATTCCTTCAGCGCGGTCTTCAGGATCGCCTGCTTCGTGTCGGCCGACCGCTGCTGCTCGCGCCGGCGGGGCGTGGAAGTATCCGGAGTGCTCATGCCCGACATCATGCCTTCGTCACCGAGTGTTCCTACCTCGCCGGAGGTATCGCATGCCCTGGTATTCCGGCTGCGTATCGCCCATGTTTCCCGAGTTGGTGCGTTGGTATCGATACCGCCGCATCCGGCCCGGAACGGGCATCAATTCGACACACATTAAAACTTGCCGTGTGGCAAAACAAACGCGGACACTCGCGCCGCTTGCCCCTCCCAGGAGGGACAGGCGGTGTTGCGTGTCGATGGGCGGCGCGGGCACCGGACCACACCAGGTCCATCGAAGCGGTTGCGGGCACCACCCCCCGCGACACCAATCGCACCCACAGGCACGGGAGGGAACCACCATGGAGTTCAAGCAACTCGGCATCTTGATGGGCAGGGCATTTGTCCCTGCCCTGCTGGGTAGTGCGCTGCTCGCCGCATGCGGCGGCGGCAACGGTCAGCAGGACGGCGGCGTCCAGATCGCATCCGACGACAGCGGCGGCAGCGCCGATTCCGCCGCGCGCGCCAAGCGCATGGCCGGCGACAGCGGCACCGAGACGGCGCTGACGCCCGTCTCCGCCACCGGCAGCTCGATGGAGCGCGGCGACCTGAACGGCGCCAAGGCCATCGACAAGGACGACAACAGCCGCTGGGGCTCCGCGTTCACCGACAACGAATGGCTGACGCTGGACTACGGCAGCAGCGTCACCATCACCCGCGTCCGCATCAACTGGGAAAACGCCCACGCGAAGAAGTACCTGCTGCAGACGTCCGAGGACAACAAGACCTGGAAGACCATCAAGACGGTCGAGAACAGCCCGGGCGGCGTCGAGGACCTGAAGGACCTCGGCGGCCAGGGCCGCTACCTGCGCGTGCAGGGCGTGACCCGTTCGACGGGCTACGGCTATTCGATCTTCGAGATCCAGGCCTTCACCGGCACGCCGGTCCCGCCGACCACGCCGACGGAACCCACGGATCCGACGACGCCGACCAACCCCACCGATCCGACGACGCCCACCAACCCGACGACGCCGACGGACCCCGTGGGCGACACGAGCAAGCCGGGCGTGGCGATCAAGCCGACGCTGGCGATCTCGTCGACGCCTGAGAACGACGGCCTGTCCGCGAAGAACACCATCGACGGCAGCCTGTCGACGCGCTGGGCGTCCAAGGCCGAAGACGGCGCGTGGATCCAGTACGACTTCGGCACGGCGCAGCCGCTGGGCTACATCAAGCTGGTCTGGGAGAACGCCTACGCCAAGGCCTACGAGATCCAGATCTCCGACGACGGCAAGACCTGGACCCGTCTGCGCAACCAGCCGGCCGGCAAGGGCGGCACCGAGGAGTACTTCAACCTCGGCGTGAAGACGCGTTTCGTCCGTATCCAGGGTGTGACCCGTGCGACGAATTACGGCTATTCGTTGTTCGAGGTCGAGTTCAAGACCGTCGGCAGCGACAACAGCATCCCGACCACGACGACCACGCCCTTCGCCTTCCCGGTGAACGGCGCAGGCGCGGGCCCGCTGTACAACCCGCAGGCGCCGATCGAGCAGATCCAGTTCACGCTGCCGGACGGCACGCTGATCACGCGTTTCGGCCAGCGCGGCGTCGGCCGCCACGGTCGCGAGCGCGGCGAGGACTGGAACGAGGTCGGCTTCGGACCCAATGAAACCGTGGATGCCAACGGCAACCCGGTGGACAAGGGCCCGGGCAACTACATGAACTTCGTCGCGAACTACTTCAAGAACCGCACCTGGGGCGTCGAGTTCATCGACAACTCCAACGTGGCCGGCGTCACGAAGCCGCGACTGATCGTCAACCAGTACTTCCCGCAGGCGCAGCGCGGCGGCGGCCATTCCTTCTTCCGCCGCATCGACGACCCGAACGTCACCGGCTACGGCTGGATGTCGCCGGGCCAGCTGCTGGATCCGACCACCTACACGGACGGTTTCGTCGACAAGACCTCGTGCCCGGTCGTGCCCAAGCCGCCGCAGAACGCCCTGGCCAAGCCTGACTCGGGCTTCAAGGGCATCATCGGCGCGAACGACGGCTGCTCCGTGGTGCTGGACAACATGCCGGGTCACCAGGACCTGTCGGCCAACGCCAACGGCGTGCTGGTGCCCAACGGCGTCAACGTGCCGTCGCGTGCGCTGCGGGTCGGCGAGGCGATCGAGTTCACCGGCTCGTTCTTCTCCAGCCGCGCCGCGATGGATGCCATCGGCGACAAGGGCGACTACCGCTACTACACCAGCGAAGTCATCTACGTCATGGGCACCGGCCTGCGTCCGTGGTACGGCGTCCAGCCGCGCCTGAACAGCGTGCCGCTGCCGGACTCGGTGCTGGCGGGCGGTATCGGTTCCGTCTCGTACAACTACTCGGACGAAGGCTGGCGCATGTTCCAGCAGCCGTTCAACAACATCGGCATGCAGAACCTGCAGCGATTCGTTGAAGGCCGCCGCGCGGTGCACAGCAGCTTCGTGACCGGGCAGCACATCGAGCCGGGCAACGATCCGATGACCTCGATCCAGAACCTGGCGGGGACGCGCTACAACGCCACGGCGTGCGTGGCCTGCCACACCAACAACGGTCGCAGCCCCGCGCCGTTCACGGTGGACCAGCGTCTGGACAAGATGGCCTTCCACGTTGCGGTGAAGGCGGCTGACGGTTCGATCCGTCCGGACCCGCGCTACGGCTCGGCGATCCAGATGAACTCGACCTCGGCCACCGGTGCGCCGCAGGACTGGGGCAACGCGGTCAAGGTCGCGGGCTTCGAGACCACCAGCGTCACGCTGGGCGACGGCACCAAGGTCGAGCTGCGCAAGCCGAAGTTCGCCTTCGACGGTCCCACGCCGCAGCTGTGGTCGGCGCGAGCCGCGCTGCCGCTGCTGGGTGTCGGTCTGCTGGAAGCGGTGCCTGAAGCGGACATCCTGGCCCGTGCGCGCACGACGCCGGACGCGGACGGCGTGGTGGGCAAGGCCAACTTCACCTTCGATCCGGAGACCGGCGCGACGCGTCTGGGCCGTTTCGGCTGGAAGGCGTCCAAGGCCAGCATCCGTCACCAGGTGGCCAACGCGCTGCTGAACGACATGTCGGTGACCTCGCCGGTGTACCCGAACCGCAGCTGCGCGACCGACCCGCAGGGTTGCCGCACGGCGCCGGCGCAGAAGGGCATCGCGGAAGCGGACCTGACCGCGCTGACGCAGTACATGCAGCTGCTGGCCGTGCCGGCCCAACGGAGCATCCCGAGCGGATTCCCCAAGGGTGTGGCGCCGACGGAAGAGCATCGCGTGGATGCGGTCCTGGTGAGCAACGGCCGCAAGGTGTTCGACGCGCTGAAGTGCGCGGCGTGCCACACGGCGGAGATGAAGACGGGCAAGAACCATCCGTTCGCGGAACTGCGCGACCAGACGATCCGTCCGTTCACCGACCTGCTGCTGCACGACATGGGCCCGGCCCTGGCGGACAACCTGCCGGAAGGCCAGGCGCAAGGTGCGATGTGGCGCACGACGGCGCTGTGGGGCATCGGCTACACGGAGAAGGTCGCCCAGGGTCAACCGGTCGGCTACCTGCATGACGGCCGCGCCCGCAACCTGACCGAAGCCATCCTGTGGCACGGCGGCGAAGCACAGACCTCGCGTCAGCGCTTCGAGCAGCTGTCCAAGGCGGATCGCGACGCGCTGCTGGCGTGGTTGAAGACGCTGTGATGGGTTGAACAGGAGGGCGCTTCGCGCGCCCGTCCGAAGACAAAGGCCGTGGCGGCATGCCACGGCCTTTTTTCGTTTGGAGGTCGGTCTCGCGGTCCATGGCAGACTGGGCTGACCATGAAGAAACTCATCATCTCTGGAAGTCTCGCCGCCGCGCTGTTCGGCGCGCCCGCCATCGGTCGGTGCGCGGAAATCGTGCTGGAGCAGTCCGCGGTGCAGTCGCTGCTGATCGAAGGACTGTTCAAGGAAGAAGGGCGCCTCCATCTGCAGAAGGGCGCCTGCTTCGCCTATCTCGAGGACCCGAAGGTGACGCTCCAGAACGGGCGCGTGATCATCCGGGTGCACCTCAACAGTCGGCTCGGTGTTCCGTCGGGGCGCGAGTGCCTCGGTGTCTCGTTGGCGAGCTGGGCGACGGTGTCGGCCACGCCAGTCGCGCAGGGTCACGTCGTGCGATTGAACGAGATCCGCGTGGATGAGGTGGAAGATCCCAACACGCGCAACCTGTTGAACCTGGGCCTCGCGCCGGCGTTGCCGGGGGCCGTCGAATTCGATGTGAAGAAGGCGGTCGAAGAGATGCTCAAGGGCTCAGGGAGCCGGATGCAAGGGGAAGTGCAGGCGTTGAAGATCGACGAGGTGAAGGCCGGAGACAACAAGTTGTCGATCAACTTCGATTTCAAGTTGGTGGGAAGGTGACCTCGCGCTGGGGGACCACCTTGATGGCCATTGCTCAAGTTGAATGTCGCACCTGGAGCAACTGCTAGCCACCACCCGGCCTAACCTCCATTTGCTCTGGATCGAGTCCCAGCGAGTGGGAGGTGGCCTGCTCTTGGGATTCGTTCCACCACTTCTCCACCCATGCGCGCCCCCAAGGGTCGACTTCATACACCTCGAACGTTTCGCCGCACATTGAGAAGACACGGTCCCTTTCGGTCTGGTCCAGCTGCTCCAGCACGAAACTCGGAACGCTGAGCACCCTGACATGCGTGCCGGCCATGACGAGGCATCCGTTTCGGTCCGTGGTGGCTTCAGCAGGCGTTGGGTTCATGGGCTAGTTTGCACAGGTCTTGGTGCGCGACCACCGTTGCGATTTCATGGCTGTAGACAGATAGGTCTTGCAGATCTTGCGATTACACATCTTCGAGCAACTGTATTCGGGCCTCTCTGGACTGCCCCTAGTCTTCTAGGGACAGTCTGCAAAACCCCTCGTCACCCCGACTGGCGATTTGATCGTCGGTCAGCGACGATGTGGGCATGAATCAAAGCTCGCTTGGTTTTGACCCGCTGCCCAAGAAGACCCGTAAGGAGGTCTTCCTGGACGAGATGAACAGCGTCGTGCCGTGGGCCGAGTTGGTCGCGCTAATCCAGCCGTACGCGCGCGGCGCGCATCAGGCCTTGGGCGGGCGTCCACCGTTTCCCATCGAGACGATGCTGCGTATCCATTGCCTACAGCTCTGGTGGAACCTCAGCGATCCGGCCATGGAAGAAGAGCTGCATGAGCGTCCGCTGTATCGACGCTTTGCCGGCCTGAACGGCGCGGCGCGCATGCCCGACGAAACGACGATCCTGCGCTTTCGGCACTTGCTGGAGAGGCGCCAGCTGGCGCCGCAGGTGCTGGCCTTCATCAACGCCGGACTGGCCCAGCAAGGCCTGATGCTCAAGACCGGCACGGTGGTCGATGCCACCATCATTGCCGCACCGAGCTCGACCAAGAACAACGATGGCGAGCGCGATCCGGAGATGCACCAGGTCAAGAAAGGCAATGAATGGCATTTCGGCATGAAGGCCGAGTCTGGACTGGTGCACACGGTGATCGGCACGGCGGCCAACGTCAACGACGTGACGCAAGCGGCGGGGCTGTTGAACGGGCAGGAGACTGACGCATTCGCCGACACCGGCTACCAGGGTGTAGCCAAGCGCGAGGAGCTCAAAGACAGTTCGGTCCGCTGGCACGTCGCCATGCGTCCGGGCAAGCGCCGCGCGCTCAACGCCAGGAACCCAGCGGACCAATTGCTGGAACGGGTCGAGCAACTCAAGGCCAGTGTGCGAGCCAAAGTC
>SEFA01000074.1 GCA_004210455.1 Rubrivivax sp.
CGGTGGGGGCAGTGCAGCGGACGCACGCGACGGAAATGGCGGGAGCGGCTGTCGTGGGAGCCGTCTTGGCGGTGTCCGCCGATACGACGGGCGCGACCGACGCTGCTGGCATGGCCATGATTGTCATCAGCGGCTTGACGAAGGCCAGCGCCTGGTGGACGTCGCGCACGGCGCCGCTCAGGGCCTCCAAGGGCCGCACCACCTGCAGGAGGTACAGGTTGCTCAGCACGAATCCGCCGAGCGTCAGCGAGCCGTCCACAACGGCGCGCAGTGAGAGGAGCAGCGCGGCCGCCATCGCGCTCCCGAAGACCGCGATCAGGGCAACGCCGCGGCGCATGCGCTCACGCTGCAACCGGGCCCACGCGTCATGCAGCGCATCGCTGGCCCGGCGAACGCCTGCGACCGTCCTGCGTTCGGCGCCAAACACCTTGATCGGCTCGACGTGGAGCAGCCCTTCGGCCAGTTGCGCCTGAACGTCCGCGCTGGCGGCCGTGACGGCGGCGGCCGTGGCTCGCAGCGCGTCGGTCCGCCATCCGGTCACGAGCAAGTAGGCCAGGGCGGTGAGGGCGATGACGCCCGTGAGCGCGGGCTGGCGCAGCGACATCAGGATCAGCATCACCGCGCAGGCTTCCACGACGATGGGGACCACGCTGTTGACCAGGTGGAACAGGATCACCTGGTAGCCCGTCGTGGCCTGCTGGAATTCCTGGAGCAGTTCGCCGGCCCGCCTGTCGAGATGGAACTGCAACGGCAGTGACAGCAACTGCTGGAGGTACCGACCGCGCAGATCCGCGTAGAGGCGTTGCTCGGCGGCGTTCATGAGCACGGGACGCGCCTCTGCGAGCATTCGGACGGCGCATTGGCAACCCAGGTAGGCGGCGGCCAAAGCGCCGACAGACGCCAGATCCGAGGGCGCGAAGCCCCACAGCAACGCCCACTTCCCATTCCCCCTGGCAGGCCGGGCGGTGAGCGTGTCGATGAGATCCTTGAGGGCCAATGGCGCCAGCGCCGCCAGCGCGCCGCTGGCCACCGCGAGCAGCGCTGCGAGGCCCAACCGCCAACGCACCCCTCGGTCGGCGCCTCTTGCCAGCAGCGCCACGGCGGCGAGCGTGTCATCGCGCAGCATGGCCGTCTTCCTCTCCCGTGCCTTACGCCCGTGCCTTACGCCCGTGCCTCACGCCCAGTGCGTCAGCCACGCCTCGATCGCCGCCAGCCCGTGCAGTTGAGTGGGCGTGCCGGCCAGCGCCGTCGGGCGTCCCGACAGCAGGGCTTCGAGGGTGGACCTGTGCAGCAGGCCGCGGTCGCACAAGGCGCCGTCCAGCAGCAGCTCCCGCACGAGTTCGATGTTCTCGTCGAGCACGACCTTGATGTGCTCCTCCATGCCGCCCTTGGAGCGGCGATTGGCGATGCGGGGTGGGAGCGCGTCGGCGAAAGCGCGCCGGGCCAAGGCCCGGCCGCGTCCGCCCTTCGTCAGGAGGTAGGTCGGCAGGCTCAGGCACAGCTCGACCACCGGTTGCGAGAGCAACGGGCTGACCAGCTCGGGTGAGGCCTCCTTCGAGAACGGGTCGTAGTAGCCCACGGGATACAGCATCGCCAAGGTCTGCATGTACTTGCCGATGGGCAGCTCCGCGAGTGCGCCCCAACACGGATGTTCCGGGGAAGGCGACTCCTGTGGCGTCCACGCGCCGGGGGCGAGCAGCCCGGTGAAGCCGCTCGTGGCGCGCAGCGAAAGGTCGGGACGGATCCACTCGCGCATCGCCCGAGCCGTGGCCTGCCAGAACGACACGCGGCCCAGCCGCGCGGCGTCCATGGCGACCGCTGCGAACTCGCGGCCCAGACCATGGCCGTGCAGATAGTCCGCCGCGGCCCACCACCGTGGGTACTCATAAAACACGAAGTCGCCTCCCGTGCCGGAGAACATCGCCGGTGCTGCGTGCTCTCGCGACAACTGCGCATCGCCGTCGGAGTTCATCCATCCGATGTAGGGGACGGGCGCAGGCATGCGTGCCGCGGCGAGCACGCGTTCAAGTCGAAACCCGGGTCGTCGTTCCCGCTCCAGCATGGGGCGCTGCGCGCGTGTCGCCATCAGGCGAGCGAACTCTCGCTCATCACTGTCCGCGCCGGCGGAGTGGTAGTTCACGGCGAGGACCTCCGCGACGGCGTGTTGCGGGTCCAGGCAACTCAGCACGATCGAGGAGTCGACCCCGCCGGACAGGCGCAGCAGCAGGCTGTCGTAGCACGACGCCCAGGCACGCACGCAGTGCCGCACCGTGTGGGCCAGCGCGTCTGCAGCCTCCCGAGCACCTCGGGGATCCAGAACGTCCGGAGCGGGGAGGGCGCCGGCCTCTCTTGGGCGGGCACGGACATCGCCGAGGTCGCTTCCCACCGACGCCGCAGCAGCGAAGTCCGTCGCTCGCCATGCGAGCACGCAGTGCCCGGTCCGCAAGTTCACGCGATCGCCGGGAAGCACCTCGTGGATGCCTTCCAGCAAGGTCTGCCGGCCCGCCGGCCTTCCCGTGTGAAGCAGAGCCGTCAAGGCGGCCCAGTTCACCGTCAATCCAGGAGAAGCCTCCAGCATGAGCAACACGTCTTCCAGCCAGGAGAAGACCAGCGTCACGCCGTCGCGGCACATGCGGTAGCAGGGGAGCGCGCCGCTGGGATCCCGGAATACCTCCACGCAACCGTCCGGCCCAAGGATGAAAGCCACGTAGCGACCCCAGAAATCGCGCGCCAGGCCGCTCGCGTCGCTCTCGCCCAGAAGCACCTCCTCGCGGATGCTCAATCCAGCATCTGCGCGCGGCGGCTGCGTCACACGCGCACGTGCAAACACCTTGCCGAGCACCGCGCCGCGACCGCCGTTCACGCGGTGGACCTCGTTGGCACCGATCCGCGTGCCTACCGCATGGATGTCGAGGCCGTCGCTCCTCAGGGCGCAGTCCCAACCGGTCCAGCTGCGGCAGTGCTTTCCATACTGCAGCGCCGCGGCCGCGCAAGCGGGCTGGGACGGATTCCAGACGATGGCGACGTACCTGAACATGGCGGCCGGCTGAATCAGACGACGAGGATGGGACGAAAGGCCCGCACGTAGTCGTGCTGATCATTGAGCACCGTCCGTCCGTACTGCACCCAGGAATGCGCGCCGAAAGGACTCAACTTCACGCCAATCACCCAACGTGCGCGATGCCCCTCGCTGGCAAGGAACATCGTCAGTGCGAGTGAATCGTGCAGGCAGCGGTCGCGGGCGGTGAAGGCCAGCGGTCTCAGCCTGTCGAAGGCTACGAGGGCTGATCGCATCGCCTCGGACATCGGCTTGGTGTCGAGCGCGTCGAGACGATGCGTGCCGTGTTTGCTGCCTGAGGCAGTACACGACTCGGTCTCACCGATTGGAAGGGGCGCCAGACGTTCGGTGACACGCCGCACGACGGTGTGGAGTGAGAAGAAGCGCAGCCAGCAAGCGGACACGGCTGTACTCCAGGCAAATCTGGCGAGGCGGAGCGCGCTGATGCCGGACTTGGGTTTGAAGGGGGGCTCGCCTGCTTCCGATGTTGTCATTGCGAAAGCGTCTGCCTCCCCGCCAGCGTCAGCATCGAAGGACTCGCATGCCTCCTCGATTGCGGGCGCGGGTGGCTGCGTATACGCGCCGCGACAGAGGATGCCCAGGGCGAGCAGACGTTGAACCATGCGCTGTGCGTCGGGCGTGGTGAACGGCGTGGGCGGCGGCGTGAGGGGCGGCGTAGGGGACGGCGCGTCGTCCAGCGCGCTTGTTGCCGTACACCATCCGTCGACCTGACCCATCAGCGAGCGCGCAGCGGTCTGCGCGACGCTCAGGTAGCGGCTGCGACGCAGGTCCAACAGCACGATCACGCCATCACAGCTGCAGATACGCACGTGGGAGGCCACATGCAGCGGGGTCAAACCTTGACTGATGGCGCAGATCGACGGCTCGTGGGTCATGGTCGTGAAACTCCAGTCCAATTTTTCCTGCGTGACATCCGGCGAGCGTTCCGCAGCAATTCGCAACGTTGACCAGCAGTGCGCTGTACGACGGCACGAAACGATGCGCGACAGTGCAGCTCGGTTCGGATGGGTGCGGATGGGGGCGCATCGGTGCGCATCGGTGCGTGCTGACGCTGCCTGAGCGGCGTGAACATCGATATCAGCTTTGCTCCGATAACTCCCCGCTCACGACGCTTGCCCAGGAACGCGACGGCATCCCGGAGCGGGATGCCGCGGAGTTCCCGACGCCGCGCACCGCGAGGGCAGTGCGCGGCCGTCACGCTCAGGTCACGATCTTGTGCGGGAACTGCTGGTTGTCTTCCGAGCGCTCTTGGCTGGGCGTTCCCAGCGTCAGTTCCTTGGCGTCACCCAGGTCGACGACGACCAGGTCGAGGTCCGATTCGGCGCCGGATTGGAAAGTCTTGCTCATGACGAACTCCTTCAAGTGGGATTGAGAACCGATTGCCCTGCAGCGGAATTGCCTCAGGCGTCCCCAAGGTAGTGCGTCGTGCAGCGCCCGGTCCATGGCAGTCAACTACCTCCTTTGGGCCGTTCGGTCCTGCGGTGAGCGAGGGACTCGCTTGCGCGCTGAAGATGTTGTATGGAACGTGGCGCGAGTCGATCCTGCAACGACGCTTCACTCGTTCGGATCGAATGACGCCTCACGTCCTCACACACCGCGCGATGAATGAATGCGCTCATCCGCCTGACGATCAGGCAAAGGGGCCGCAGAGCCGAACGTTCTGTGCGCTATTCGTAATTGCGCGGTAGGGCGGGTGTCCCTCGTATCGTCATCGATTCATGGGAGAAACGATGACGACCACCACTGAGTGGCAGGCGGAGAGTGAAACGTCCCCGTGGGCGCTTTGTTGGCAGGCCGCAGTGGGGCGCGACTTTTTGGCCACGCCGCTGCTCGCCGCGAAGATCCGCAATCGTCTGATCAGCGCACTGCATCAACGCCGACGCGAACTGATCGACTTCGTGCTGCTGCCGATGGAGATCCACGCCATCGCCAGCATCGGATCCGACGATTCGGTCGGCAGCGTTGCCCGCGGCATCGGCAACGTCGTCTCGCGCTGGGTGCGACAGACGCAACCGGTGCGAGGCCCGGTATTGGCGGGCCGTTTCTGGGCTCACCCGATCGAGTCGGAGGAGGCGCTGCGAATCGAGGTGCGCATGCTGGCGTGGCGGCCGGTCGTGCGCCGGGTCAGTGTCACTCCCACATATCACCCCCATGGGGCGCTGCGTGCCGCTCTCGGACTGGCGACGTCCAAAGGATTTGACGCTCGGCCGTTGCTGCTGCATTTCGGAGGTTCGGTGCCTTCTGCTCGCAAGGCGCTTCGGCAATGGGTGTCGCGTCGACCCTCGGAGCGCGAGTGGCGGACCTGGGAATTGACGCGCGGATTGGAGCCGGCCACCAGCGCGGCAAGCGAGCGCCGCCAGACAACAAGGGCCTTCAACCGCGCCTCTGCCGCACTCATCGCAGCCGCTGGCGGGTCGGGCGTGGACGGCGCGTTGGACATGCTGGAAGCCTGGGTGACGCTGCGGCTGCAGGCGCCGTCCATGCGCAGTGCTCGCGTACGGCGTACCGGGCTCGGACCGCGAGCACGAGGCCTCGTCGCTTGCCTGGCGGTGGACCACGGCCTTTGTCCAGCCACCACCGTGGCGCGGCACTTCCAACGCGCCAAGGCCACGCTCAGCGAACAGATGGCGGGCTGCCGGTATCGCGCTTCTGATCGCGCACTTCTGGCCACACCGCTTCGTCGCATCCTGGACGAATGCGCGTCGCTGGCAATCAAGGCCAGTGCGGACAGGCGCGAAGCATCCAACAAGCCGCGCTGAGTGAGGTAACTGTGAGGCCGAGGGGCGTTCGTGTGGCATCACAAGGAGTGCAAGATGCGACATTGGCTGCGACAGTGGGACCATGGGATCAGATGCGTTGCCGACGAATGTGGCGGTCTGATCAGTGTCCTCGGCGACGTCCGATCGATGGGGACGGGCGGCGGCGGCAATCCCGCGAGCGACGAGCTCGCGAACGTCAGCGGCTGGGACGTGTTCCGCGCAAGCAGGCTCGCCTGCGACCAACCCTTCCGCAAAAGCGTCGCCGCCGGCGTGATGCAGACACCTGCATCGTCTGGTGGCCAGCTGGCGGCAGCCACCTGTCTGGCCTGCCTCGAATCCTCGTCTACCCGTGAGCCGGGGTTTCTCCATCGGTACGCTGGCTTGACACCGGGCGTGGCTGCGGCCTGCGTGTCAGTGGGCGTTTCAGTCGGGGCCACGGTGGGCGTGCCGGTGGGTGCGTCGGTGGTTGCGTCGCTAGAGGTGATGCAAGGTCCGGCGTTCGCGGCCGAAGGCCCTCAGCTCGACGCGCCGTCGATCGATGCGGCGACTTCCGAGGCATCTCAGGCGCAGGCGGGCGACGTCTTTGAGATCGCGCTGCTCGTCCTTGATCGTTTCGAACTCGGGCATCTACGCAAGTCCGCCAGCGCAGCGGGCATGGCGCTGTCGGACATGATCCTTGCGATGTACGGTGCCGCCCTGGATCGATGCGCGCCCGAGGAAAACGTGGACATCGTGTTGCTCCCTTCGACCGCAGGGCGACCACTGAGGCATGAGGGCCTGGTTCAGCAGAGCCCGTGCGATGCACGCGGAGTCGACCGATGCCGCAGCGCGGCATCGCGAGGCGGCGCCGGCGCTGCGAATCCTGCGGGCGATCCGAAAACGTCGGCGCTCCAGACTGGCGCGAATGATGCGGATCCACCAAAGGACGTGGACCCACCGCGCGGTGCCGAAATGCCTGCGACGATGCGGCGTGCCATCGCGCGAGGACCGTCGCAGGTCGCTCTGCTCAGCGGCCTGGGCGGGCTCTGCAACAAGACTGTCGCACTGCGCTACACGCGAGCCATCGGTCGGGAGGTCGCGCCGCGATCCCACTGTCGAGCAGAGTGCCGAGAGGGCGCGGGGTCGGTTGCTCAGACACAGCCCCGGCTCTATCCCTCGACCGATCCCTCGACCGATCCCTCGTTCGAGCCATTAATCGAGCCGTTGATCGAGCCGTTGATCGAGCCGTTGATCGAGCCGTTGATCGATGGGCCGTCCCACGCATGCGACGCATGCGACGCAGCGATCGAGATTATGGCCGAGGTGTGCGAGTTCGACGACTCGCTGGTTCTCCAGTGCAGCTTTTGCAGGGATGCAGGCGCCGGGCGTACCGAGATCGTACTGGCGCTGTTTCGCATGCTCGTCGAGGGAACTCGACCGCCGGACGATGGGCGCCGCGCATCGAGGCGCGGTCACGCCTGAGATGCCAGCGCAGACGGGTGTGCGCCGTCGCCAACGTAGGCGGTTCCACCACAACGACTAACGCCGAAGACCTCTGGCGCCGGACCGGTCCACGCAGGACCATGGGTCCATGAAAATTGTGGTCGTCGAAGATTCCCTGCCCGTCCAGCAACTGCTGGTGCAGCGCCTTGCAGGTGCTCGCCTTCAGGTGGTGGGCACGGCAGTCGGTGCTGATGAAGCGCTGGAGCTGGTCCTGTCATGCCAGCCTGACGTGGTGCTTCTGGACCTGAAACTCAGTCCAGGGTCTGGCCTGTGGGTACTGACCCAGCTCCGCGCCAGGGGTGTCCAGGCAAAGATTCTGATCTTCAGCTCCGAAGACCGTGGTGCGTACGCCAATCTCTGTCGTATTCGAGGAGCCGATGGTTTCTTCGACAAGGCACACGACCTGGAGGAGCTCGTCGCTGCACTTGAGGCACTGGCAAGACCGGCTGCAGCGGTGGTCGGGTGATCGTGCGACTCTGGATGAAGCCGTTCACCCAGTCTCGCCGTGCCCGCGTTGACGCGACCGCCCGTTGCCTCGGTTCGTTCTTGCAGGCGGCTAAAGCGTGCGGCAGTTGGTATTGACCGAGCGAAGCTGGTCGCCAGGGCGGCGCCCGTCAAACCCGCACGGAGCCGCGAGGCCTTGAGCGAGGACGCTCCAACGCTGAAGAGCGTCTGCCGGTGTCGGATCAGATGGTCTGGCTCTTCAGGAGGGTCAGCGCGGTATCGAGCATCTCCGCGGCGAATACGCGTTGCTCGCGAAGCGCCAAGGCAATCTGGGCGGAAGCGCCGCGGTCGTCCCGCGCGATTGCCAGCGCAAGGGCCAGGTCAAGGCGTCTGGCTTCTTCTTCTGCTTCGCGCCAAGTCTGCAAGGCCCGACGTCGTTCCGTATCCATGACCTCTGCAAGCAATCGTGGTGCCGGACGCTCAGGTTTACCTGCTCCTGCTTGTCCGCTCCTGCTCGTCCGTTCCTGCTCGTCCGTTCCTGCTGGTCCGCTCCCGCTGGCCCGCTCCTGCTCGGTCGGCGTCGCTCTACTTCAGCACGACCACCGTCGCATCGTCGCGGCCGCGAAGATGCTCTCTGAGCATCCAGCCCGCGATCACCAGGGGATCCGCTTGCAGCAATCCTCCTGTTGTCGGCAATGTCCAGCGGTTCGTGATGCCATCCGAATGCAGGATCAGGATGCCATGGTCGGGCCAGGGCAGCTGCACCTCCTGGACTCGATGGAGTCGAATGCCCAGCGTGCCATGCTGGGGCAGCAACGTGCGGTCGACGAGGCCGGAAAGCACCCGAGATCCGATATTGCCCGCACCCGCCAGACGAATCTCGCCTGCACCCTGATCGAGAAGCGCCACCGTGCCTGCCGCACCCCGGCTGCCCTGGGTGACGAGGTGCATGCGTTGCAGCAACTCGGCGGGGCTGACTGGCGCGACGTCATGCAAGGCCGCACAGGCCCCATCTGCAGCGCGCGCTGCCTCCACGCCATGTCCAAGGCCGTCAGCGAGCACCAGCCAGTGCCGAGCCCCGTCAGATCGGGCGCTCCAGCTGTCCCCGCTCACGGTCTCGCCCGGCGCCGCCAGCGAGAGGCCCGCCACAGAGATCGCGGCATCGCACCGCGCAGGCACGACCCTTCGTGCGGCCGCGACTTGGCTCTCGAAACAGGCCGCAAGCACGGTGCCCCCGTGAGGAACGGAGTGTCCGAAGAATCGGTCGGCCTGACGCCGCACGGCGCCCAGGCCGGTGCTAGCCGAACCGAAGGTGCTGAAGCCGTCCTCCAGGCAGCGGTGTAGGTCCATGCCTGGGCCTTGATCGAGCGACAGCACCTCGAGTCGACGCTCCGATGAACCGATCAGGATGGCCGCCTGCCGATTGGGACCGACATGCTTGATGAGATTGGTGCCAAGCTCAGTAACGGCGAGGGCGACACGGCCGGCCGCGACATCGTCAAAACCCAGGGAGGAGGCCAGACTGCCGGCTGCCCTGCGAACTTCGCCGATCTGACTCGGATCCTCGACGGGAAAACGACGATGAGGGATCAAGCTACTTCCACCGGGTGATCGTCACCCGCGTGCCCTTGCCAGGCGCGGTATCGATCGAGAAATCGTGAACCAGACGCTTGCTGCCGGAAAGGCCCAGCCCCATGCCGTTGCCGGAGGTCCAGCCATCCTTGAGCGCCAGGTCCAGATCCGGAATGCCCGGCCCCTCGTCCACGAAGGCCAGGCGCACGCCGTCCTTGAACCCATCGTTGACGAGCTGCCATTCCATGACGCCCCCGCCGCCGTAGACCAGCGTGTTGCGGGTGAGTTCGCTGGCGGCGGTGATCAGTTTGGTCTGGTCGACGAGGGACAGCTTGATCTGCTGGCAGAGCTGCCGGACGAATTGCCTCGCCCGCGTGATGTCGGTTTCGTTCTTGACGGGGAGGACACCTTCGCGATCACCGGTCGAGGTCATGACGTTCCCCCTGGGTTGGGTCAGCGTCAACTTCGATGTCAGCGTCGCCTGGCGTGGCGTCAAGTTGGAGGAGCGCCATGCCGCGTTCGACGTTCAACGCAGTGCGCACGCCGTGCAACGTCAGTCCCAGTTCCACCAGCGTGATCGCGACCGCCGGCTGCATGCCCACGACCACCGAATTCGCGCCCAGCACCTTGGCGATGCTGGAGATGCCGGCCAGCATGCGGCCGATGAAGGAGTCGACGATCTCCAGCGCGGAGATGTCGATCAGCACGCCGGTGGCGCCGGTGTCCTGGATCTTGTTGGCGAGGTCGTCCTGCAGCGCGAGCGCGGTCTGGTCCTCCAGGTCGACCTGGATGGTGACCAGCAGGGTGCGGCCCATCCGCAGGATGGGGATGCGGGTCGTCATGCCGCGCCGCCCAGGTTGGCCGTCTTGCTCTTGGTGACGACGAAGCCGGTGCGCTTCAACGCCACGGCGAGCGCATCCGCCAGGGATGCCTTGGTGGTGACGCCTTCCAGATCGATGCCCAGGTGCACGATGGTCTGGGCGATCTGGGGCCGGATGCCGCTGATGATGGCGTCGGCGCCCATGAGCCGGATGGCCGTCACGGTCTTGAGCAGATGCTGCGCGACCAGCGTGTCCACGGTCGGGACGCCGGTGATGTCGATGATGGCCAGCGCCGAGCCGGTCTCCACGATGCGCTGCAGCAGCGCTTCCATCACGAGTTGCGTGCGCCCGCTGTCCAGCGTGCCGATCATCGGCACGGCCAGCACGCCGTCCCAGAGCTTCACGACCGGTGTCGACAGCTCCAGCAGCTCCTGCTGCTGCCGGGCAATGATCTCCTCGCGGCTGCGTTGGTAGGTCGTCACGGTGAACTGGGCCAGGTTGTCCAGCAGCGCCGAAACTTCCCAGGTCGCGTCGACCAGGGTGGCCGGATCGCCGCCGAGCTTGCGCTGCAGCCCAGAGAAGAGCGGGCGCTTGAGCGCCAGCACGAAGCGGCTGGTGTCGGCGGCGGTGGAACCCTGCGCGGCACGCGAGCGAGAGCATGTCGGCCGAGTTCCTCCCCAGGGTGTTTGACCGCTTCACCCAAGGCGACGCTGCCTCCAATGTGACCAAGGGCGGCTTGGGCCTGGGACTGGCGATCATCAAACAGATCGTGGAAGCCCACGCCGGGCGCATCTCCGTGACGAGCCCCGGGGTGGGGCAGGGCACGACCTTCACGGTGGAGTTGCCGGTGGTGCAAGAAAGGCGCGAGCGCGATGAGGATCTTGACGATGGCGAGGCCGCCAGCGCACCGCTGGCAGGTCTGGAGGTGCTGGTCGTCGACGACAACGAGGAAGCGTCCACGGTCCTGGCCGTGGTGCTGAGCGACCGCGGGGCTGCCGTTCGCGCGGCCAGCGATGCGGAGGCTGCGCTTTTGCTGGTGCGCGCGCGCAGGCCCGATGTGCTGATCAGCGATATCGGCATGCCGGGCAAGGATGGCTACGCGCTCATCAGAGAGATTCGGCTGAGCGACGCAGCACGTGGCGTATCCCGACTTCCGGCGATCGCGCTGACGGCCTTCGCACGCGATGAGGACCGCCTTCAGGCGTTGGAGGCCGGATTCGACGCCCATTGCGCCAAGCCGCTGCGCCCGCTGGAGCTGGTGCGGCAAGTCGTGCTGCTCGCCCGCAAAGGGTAGCGCGCACACTTCCAGGGAAGGTGCAGTCGGTCCCAAGGCAGGGCGCTCTGCAGCCGAGGTGTCAAGCGGGCCAAGCTGGCCAAGCGGGCAAAGCGGGCTAAGCGCGCGAAGCGCGCCATGGAGCCAAGCAGGCCGAACGGGCTAAATGGAACAAACGGGAGGTCGAGCGGGTCAAGCCGGTGTTACGGACGGGGCGTCGGCGGCCACCCACCAAACTTCTCGCGCTGCGCTGTCGCCTCGGCATCAACAAGGATGATCCAAGTGGCGAGCATCTCTGAGGCGAACCCGTCCGCATCTGTCGCTGCTTTGCGCAGCGCTTTCGGTTCGTGCGACGTGTCCGGGCGAAGCAAGACGACATTCAGCGCACGCCTGGCTTGCCTGGCGGCGGTCACGGCCCGTCTCCAGGAGTCCATCGCCTGTCCGGGGGCGAGTAAGGGCATGACATGTCTCCATGAAAATCGAAGCGTCGACGCAGAGGGCGACGACGCGCGACCAAGACGGCAACGAGGATGAGCGTTCCTCACCGCGGCGACCGCGGCGCCAATGAGGCTACGCCGCACGAGCTACGCCGCATGATCCGAACGGCTGACCACAGTCCATCCTCGCCAGCCCGTTGCTTCATCGCCGGGACACTGTAAGGAATGTCATCTGTACGTGGCGCGAGGCGTGTCTACCATCGCGGCGTGCCACAAATCCTTCCTCCGATACTCTTGCTCGATGACTACCCTGACACCTGTGACGCGGTGGCGGTCTGGTTGGAAATGGAGGGCTGGAAGTCAGTCTCATGCGCGTCGGCCGAATCGGCAATCGAGGTACTTTCCCGAGAACGGGTCGCCGCGATCGTCATGGAACCTCACCTGCGTTCGGGGGCGGCGATGCACGTGGCCAGGGCCGCGAGAGCTTCGCCTCTCGGAAGGCCGCTCCTGGTGTCGATGTCGGCCAGCGGACGGGAAGGGGATCACACCGCTTACGAGCCAACGCTTTTCGACTTCAACTTGGTCAAGCCAGTGCCCCTGGATGTGTTGGGACGAATCCTGACGCGACTGCGGACCACGTTTGGTGAACGGTGAAAACGCCGGGCGCTGCAGCACCGTGCCTGCGCACTTGTTCTCGTTGGCGCCGAGGTGGGTGATGAAGCGTAGCGACGGTTCTGTTACCTTGCGAGCATGGCAAGCAGCATCACGTCCCCGCTGAGGGGACGCGTTCTCTATATCGAGGACAACAGGACCAACATCTACTTGCTGCAAAGCTGGGCCGAACAATTCGAGGACCTCGAGTTGCTCGTTGCCGAGACTGGCGAAGAGGGCCTGGCCAGGTATGAGCAGGAACGTCCCAATGCCGTCATCCTTGACTTGAGCCTGCCGGACATGCCGGGTGCGGAGGTGCTGAGACGGCTGCGGCTGGTGCCTCGCGAGCGCGCCGTGCCCATCGCCGTCCTGTCCGGCTTCACGGCTGCGGAGCACGTACAAGCCTCCATACGTGGCGGCGCCGTCGCTTACTGGACCAAGCCCGTGGACCTGATGCGACTGGAACAAGACCTCACCGAACTGCTGTCGAGCGCGCAGGCCGACTGATCGCCAGGACCACGTGCGCCTCGGCGCTTAGTGGCCTGCCTTCAGACGGCGACAGCTCACGACGCAATAGACCATCGTTACCGCGATTCCCGACAAGACTGCGGCACTTCCCAGCCACACCGCGGTTGCGATCGGCGCGAATGCCCACAAAGCCGCGTAGACGACGCCACTGATGGCCAGCGACCACCCGCCAACGCGGCGTGCTCGCCTCGCCCAGGGAAGTGGCGTGAAGGTTTTTGGCATGCGGTTTCCAAACCACGCCACCATCAAGCCGGTAGCGCCAATAACGACTCGGGTAACGGTCTCTCCTTCGATGTATTCCATCGCGAGGAGTTGCCTGCAAACCAGCGCGAGCAGCACGATGCCCAGGCCCCATGCGAAGCTTCCGACCAGACCCTTGTTCATGAGGTGTTCTCCTTTGACCGGGATGGACGCCGGGGCGCATCGAACGAGCGGACGAAGCCGAGCAGAGCGTCTTCCAGAACCGTCAGCTTCAGGTGATAAATGACGGACTTGCCGAGCTTCTCCGCGTGAACAAGGTCCGCCTCCTTCAACATGGAAAAGTGGGCCGACATCGTTGGCTTGGAGACCCTGAAGTGCTCGCACAATTCTCCCGCGCTCATGGGCCCTTCACGCAGTAGCTGCAGTACTTGCCTGCGTGTGGGATCCGATAGGGCGCGAAACACCTGGCTCATGGTTCGATGATTAGCCAATCATCGAAATGAGTCAAGCCCCCCTGAAAAGACTTGCGTTGCGCGCAGCCACAGCGGGCCGCGCTGCCTCGATGTCGGTACACGCGAATAGAATCCGCTGCACCACCCATCCAGACATGACCGTACATCGGGGCGGCCACGGCGTGCGTCCATGGTTTGCGACAACGCCTAGGGTGCGACTCCGCCGCGCAGCGAAGATGGGACGTCCGCCCCGCCACCAAGCACCACGCACCTCGCACCTCGCACCTCCCATCACGCATCAGGCACCCAGCCACTGGCAGCGCGTGGGATCACACAGAGGCACGCTTGCGCCTGCGGGCGGGCCATCTCGTCCAAACGGATCTTGGAAGAGCCTGGTGCACAGACGCACGGCTTGCGACGCGCCCGAACTCGAGCCCGAACTCGAGCCCGAACTCGACTTCGAACTCGAACTCGAACTCGGACTCGAACTCGAATGCGCTCTCGAAGTCGGTTTCATGTTCGTGCTCGAGCTCGGCTTCGAGGGCGGGCTTGATGTCGACGGCCTCCATGAGATTCTGAATTCACGGGTTCGCACGGAGCGACCCGTCGTTCAATCCATCGAGGTGTCTTCATGAAAATCTCCAAGTCCGAGATCGAAGCGATCATCGAAGCGTCCCTGCGCACGTTCGTCCCGTTCCACCAATTGGTGCTGTCGCAGGACCATCAGGCCCGCCCGGCGGGCTCCACCCCCCGTATGAGCATCGAGGAACTGGCCGCCTCCATCAAGGAGTGCGGCATCCTGCAAAACCTCATCGTCGTCAAGGGCGCGAGAAGCAGCTACGAGGTCTGCGCTGGCGGCAGGCGTTTGCAGGCATTGACGCTGCTCGTCGCCGCTGGCGCTTTGCCCGAGAACTTCCCCGTGCCCGTGCTGGTCGTGCCGGCTGACCGGGCACTCATCGCCAGCCTGTCCGAGAACGCCTTTCATGTGCCGATGCATCCGGCCGACGAGTTCGAGGCGTTCGGCAAGCTGCTGGCTCGGGGCAAGTCCGCCGAAGATGTCGCGGCTGCCTTCGGCGTGAGCCCGCTGGTGGTGAGGCGCCGCATGAGACTGGCGGCGGTCTCGCCCAAGCTCATCGCCCAGTTTCGCCAAGACAAGATCACGCTGGAGTGCCTCATGGTGCTGGCCTCCGTGGAGGATCACGAACGACAGGAACAGGCCTGGGCCGGACTCGACACCTGGAGTCGGCATCCCGACCAGTTGCGCCGGCTCCTGAACCGGGGTGACATCGAGTCCGATCGCAACCCCGTGGCCCGGTACGTCACCGTCAAGGCCTACGAGAAGGCGGGCGGGCCGACGCGGCGCGACCTCTTCAGCCAGGACGAGAAGAAGGTGTACCTGCTGGACGCACTGCTGCTGGATCAACTCGCGGTCGGCAAACTGCAGCGCAAGGCCAAGCGGGTGGCGGCGGAAGGCTGGAAGTGGGTGGACGTGCGACCACGCCTCATCCATGAGGAGTACGCGCGTCATGGCGAGCTGCGCAAGTCGCATCGGGAACCGGACGCGGCTGAAGCGCTGTCATTGGCCGGGCTGCAGGCGCAGCTCGTCGAACGTCGACGGTTGCTCAGTGAGCTCGAGCAAGCGCAAGAGTATGAGGACGAGGACGAGGACGAGCACGCGGGCCTGTTCGCCGAGCGAGGCGCGGGCGCCGGTAATGGCGCCGGTAATGGCGCTGATCAGGGCGCCGACGAGGATGCCGACGAGGATGCCGAACCGGACAGCGACCGTGGAGTCGATGACGCAACCTCTGAGCAAGTCGGTGAAGCTGCGGGCGAGGGCGAAGAAGGCAAGAACTGCGGCCGGTGCGTAGAGAGCGGCGATGGCGGCGAGGGTGGCGAGGGTGGCGAGGGCAGCGACGGCAGCGACGAAGACACCTACGCGCAACTCCACGCCGAATGCGACGAGCTTGCAGGACGCATCGCCACGTTGCAGGAGTCGCTCAGCGTCTGGCCGGCGGACCTGATGGCGCTGGCGGGCTGCGTTGTCTACGTCGGCAACGACGCCGTGCCCACCGTGCGCTATGGCCTGATCCGGCCCGAGGACCGCAGCGAGATGGCGGCTGCCGTTCAAGTCGCTCGCCATGGCTTGGACGGCGGCGCTGGCAACGATGGCAGAGATGGCGCCGAGGGCTCGCTGATTGGCGACCACGGCGTGAGCCTGCCGACGGCCAAGGTGCGTCCCGTGCACTCCGAGCGCCTGACCCGAAACCTCACCGCCCATCGCGTGGCCGCGATCCAGGCGGAACTGCTCGCGCGCCCCGACATCGCGATGGCGGCGCTGACAGCGCAACTCGCGGGCAAGCTCCTGCTGGACGGCTACCAGCATCTGAACAGCAGCGGAAATCCGCTCACGGTGAGCGCCACCGACACGCATGGCGTGCTGAGCAACGATGCGGATGACATCGCGTGCAGCACCGCCTGGCGGGCGGTCGAAGCACAGCGCCAGGCCTGGCGCGAGCGACTTCCGGCGGAAGTCGACGCCCTGCTGCCGTGGATGCTCGGCCAGGACGCTGAGACAGTCACCCGACTGCTCGCCTTCCTCGTGGCGACGAGCGTCACGGGCGTGTACGCGACGGAACCTGAGCAACAAAGGACGGACGGCATCGCCCGGGCGCTCGGGCTGAACATGTCGACATGGTGGCGTGCGACCGCCGCGTCCTACTTCGCGCATGTGTCCAAGGCGCGCATTGCCGAGGTGGTCACCGAGGCGGTCGGCGTGAACGCCGCCGTGGGCCTTCACTCGCTCAAGAAGGACGCCGCGGCGACTGGCGCGGAGCAGGCGGTGGCGTCCACGGCGTGGTTGCCGAGCGTGCTGCGCTTGCGCGACCGGAGCGACCCGAGCGCGCCGACGACTGACGCACTGAGCGGTGACCCGCCGTGGGAAACGAGCGACACGCGCGAGTCGGGCGAGGGCGGGTGAACTGAGGTCAAGAAGCGAGGTTGCAGTGAGTGCGAAGCGCTGCCGTGTTCACGGGTCGTCGGAGGCGACGTCGACATTGGCTGCGTTCTCTGCGTTGGCTGCGTTGGCTGCGTCGGTGACGCCGGCAGAACCGATATAGGCGCTGGCGGCGCGCCGTCGCGCGTGCCCGGCCAGCTCCGCGATGTCGAGCCGCGCTGCATCTCCAACCTCGCGAGCGACGGTGGGGCCGCCGCGAATGGGCGGCGCCACGCCGGTGGCTTTGATCCAGACCGCGACCAGCGCCTCGTGCCGCAACCCGTGCCCGGTCACGCCTCGCTCCTTGAGCGACAGCCCGAAGCGTCGCATGACGTAGCTGAAGCGGTTGAGGTTCTGTCGGAGATCCCGTCCGGGCCGGCTCAGATGCGCCTCGCGCGCCAGCGCAACCTCCTGCGCATAGGTCAATGCCCGTGCCTGCTCGTCCGTGGCGATGGGCAGGTAGCGGGGCCGACCGCCCTTGCTTCCCTGACACACCCAGAGGTAGAACTCCGCCTTGCGCCGCTCCGGCGCGATGCCCGTCGCGCCGAACGGCACGACGCAGGCATGCGGCCTCATCATCACGGCCTCCTTGCGGCGTAACCCGAACGCGTGGATGAGCCGCAGGGCCGCGCCGACGTGAACGTCGTAGGCACAGATCTCTTCGATGAGGGGTTCTATCGCCACCCCTGCGGCGCTCCAGGTCCTGTCCCGGCGGGCCACCTCGTGGCGCTGGTACTGCGCCATGTCCAGGCCGTAGGCGGCGGGCTTTCGGACGAGTCCGGGCTTGCCGATCCAGCCCGCCAGTCCTCTGAGGAAGCTCAGGTAGGTCTGGATCGTCGCCGCAGCGAGGCGGTCGGATCGCCACAGGTCGACCATGGCCTGCACGTGTCGACCGCCGAGGTTGCGCGGGTCAGGGATGGTCGCAAACCCCGCCCTCGCTTGTAGATCGCGCAAGAACCGCCGAAGGAACACCGCCCGGTCGTGCCGCGTCTTGTGCGAGACGCTCTTGTGCCGGCCCGTGTGCTGCTCGTTGAAGAGGGTCAGCAGGATCTCCAGCACCTGCAGCGGGGGCGTGCGCCCGGGCGGCTTGCCTGCGAGCACGTCGACAGCACTCAAGCCCGTCCACTCCTGTCGGCGCCGGGTCGGCCCATTCGAGCCAGGCGCGTGCCGCACGCGCTTCGCGTCATGAGCGGCATGAGCGGCATGAGCGGCGTGTGCGTGGGCTGCGTGGGCTGCGCGGGAACCGTGAGGAGCGCGGGGAGAGCGTGGCGCGGCAGATGCACGAGATGCGGGAGATGCACGGGATGTCATGACGGTCTCCAAGAATGGGCGGCACCTTTGTCGAATGGCGTCGCTGCGGACGCGGTGATCCGCTGCACCGCTGGCGATCAACGAACGATGCCCGGGGCCGGGGTGCCGGGTCTTGAAAGTCCCTCAACGCGGCGCAGGACGGCCGCGTCCTGGTCTGCGCGCGGCCGTTCATGTGTCCGTTCATTCGTCCGCTCGCGCGGACCACACCCGAGGTTTGCCATGCGATCCCAGCCCGGCCGGTCTCGGGAAGGGCATGGCGCGGTCATCCTTAAAAATGAACATGGGTTGATCCGACCTGTGCGCGTGTTTCCGCGCAAACACAGGGGTGGTGCGCCGGACGTCCTTGGGAGGACATAGGCGCCGCGTGTCGGTCGTGCCGCACGCTGCTGCGGGATCAGTGCTGGGTTCGTAGCGCCACCTCATCTGCCGGGTAGCTCCCCTGACCGCAGCCAGGGAGCGTCAGATGTCCGAGCAGGCACACGTGGAGCCCGAAAGGGCAAGCACAGCCGTGTGCCGCGCATCGCTGCGCGTGCTCGACAGGAAGCGGAATCAGCGCAGGGACATCAGGTGTACCGCGCAAGGTTCGCGTGGTGCCGCAATGCGTCCTTGAAGAACGACCAGCGTGGCTGGTGGGTCGCGGCTCAGCTCTACGAAATGGTCCTTCGCAGCGCTGCTCTGGGCAGCGCTCGTCCATGGCTCAAGGTCTGGACGGGAAGGGCGCGTGACGAGCGCAACGCCTTGGTGGACGACCCCGTGGGGCGGTCAAGGCAAGGGGCCTTCGGGAGCCTTGAGTAGGCGTGTCGAGCAGCTATTCGTCAATGGCTCGGTTGGGAATTCGGGGTGGCGCTGCACGGTGCGGGTCAGGCGCCTCTATGTGGCAATTCAGGCGCTCGCGGGCATCGCGACAGCGGCTTGTCTGGACTTGACAGCGAGGGCAGAGGCCTCTGGTTGTGAACAGGCTTCGCCGGGTCGGGATCGGCGGGACGCTGTCGGACGAGATGCGGCAATGCGGCCGAACGAACGAGGCTTCAATTGATGAGGGCTGCGGCGGCCCAGCGGACCGCAACATTTCGAAGGTCGTTGAAGGCGGTCATGCAATTTATGCGGTTCATCCGATTCAGGCCGTCCACGTCGTCCACGTCGTCTGCGCGGTTCATGCTGATCTTGTCGGCGGAGTCGCCCAGAACCCCGAGCTCTGGCGTCGATTCGCGCATTGCAGCGATCCCATTGCGGCTTGCTACATGCATGGCGGACCGAGAAGCTTGGTGCCATCGCAACGGATCGACGGATCGGACCATGAGCAAGACGGTGCGCGCGATCGATGTTGGCTTCGGGCAGACGAAATTCGTCCTCGGCCGCACGTCGGGTGACGCTGCGGAGATCAAGTGCGCGTCGTTTCCGTCGCTTGCCTACACGAGTGCGAGGGACCCTGGGACGCGACCATCCGGAGAGCGCCGCAGGACCGTGGCGCTTCCCATCGAGGGCCTGTTCTACGAGGTCGGACCCGATGTGCATCTGGCCGCGGACACCTTTCGCGCCACGCAGCTGCATGACCAGTTCGTGGGGACGCCCGAGTACCTGGCGCTCGCCCGCGGGGCCATGACCTACATGAAGGTGGACGTGATCGATCTGCTGGTGGTGGGGCTGCCCGTGTCCTCGTTTCAGGCGCGTCGCGCCCAGCTCGAGCGCTTGATGACCGGTGTTCACGACCTGGGCGGCGGACGCCATGTGGAAGTGCGCCGCGCCGTCGCGCTGGCGCAGCCCCAGGGCGCGCTCGTCTACTACACCGCGGCCTACCACAAGAGCAGGACGATCGGACAGGAGCAGAGCCTGATCGTCGATCCGGGCTCGCGCACCTTCGACTGGCTCGTCTCACGCGGGATGCGGCTGGTGCTCAAGGTGAGCAACTCGGTCAACCGCGGCATGTCCGACATCCTCAAGACCATCGCACAGGAGATCGGCAGCGACATCGGTCGACCTTACAGCGACCTGCCCGCCATCGACGCGGCGCTGCGCACCGGCAAGCCCTTGCTGATCTATCAAAAGCCCCATGACCTCACTGCGCTGCTGCCAGCCGCTCGCGCGGTCGCGCGGGGCGCGGTGTCGTCGATGATGGAGTGGGTCACCGAGGACTACAGCATCCAGAACGTCGTCCTCGTCGGAGGGGGCGCATTCATGTACAAGGATGCCGTGAAGGCGGCCTTCCCGAACCATCAGATCCAGGGCATTCGGGATCCGATGTTCGCCAATGTCCGAGGATTTCAGATCGCCGGCGAGAACCTGCTGGCGCTGGACTCGGGCGATACCGAGAGCGCTGATGACGGGCAAGGGTGATGCGCAGGTGGATCCATCGGTGGCACGGCTGCGCGTCACGCTGGAGTTCCGCCGCAGCGACGATCCACAGCTGTTCGATGCATTGACGGCCTTGCCAAAAGGTCGCAGACGTGTGGCGAGGCTACGCACGCTTGCCCATGATGGGTTGCGTGGAGCCGCCGCCCAGGCCCATGCGGCTGACCTCGTGGTGGACGCATGCGGCGGCGAACCCTCCTTGCGGACGTCAACGCTGGCGCTCGAGCAGGGAGTGAGGCCCGGCAAGGAGCATCACTCACCTGGCTGGCCTGACGCCAGTGTCACGGCCGGAGTTTTCGACGATCCGCTGACCGAGTGAGCCGAGTGAGCCGAGTGAACCGAGTGAACCGAGTGAACCGAGTGAACCGGGTGAGCTGAGTGATCTGGCTCTCCTGTGCTTCTGCCTCACGCTGATGCAGAGGAAGAACAACCGTGTTGGGACAAGTACTTGGCGACGCACTGGCGCGCTTATCAACAGGGTTGTCCACGGGTCTGGCGAATAAGCCTGCGCCAAAAAATGCGGCTGCCCTGCTGCGCCATGCGGCCAACCGCCCAGTCATATTAGGGTTTGTACTTACATTTTTAGCCCTTGAAGCCCTGTGTGAGAGCTCCTAAATCCGTGTCGAACCGCCACTAAACGATTCGGATGAGGACTGGATCATGGCCAAGCAGCAACACGACCACCACCTCGCTCCACGAGCGCGATCGACCGCGCAGGCGCCCCGACGTTCCGGGCCCACGCCGGGTGGGTTCCCCCTTGAAGCCTATCTTCTCGCACGCGAGACGCTGCGACGGTTGAAGGCTTCCGGGCAACCCTGTTTCGCGCGTGATCCATCCGCTCCGAACCCGCCTGCCGGACCCGGCTGTGGCGCGCGCTCCGGCTGCGCGCCGCAATGACGTATCCAAGTGAGCACGCCGCTGGGTTGGCGCGGTTCCCGCGAAGCTCACCTTCCACGTGATCCCCGTGCACGCACGTGCGCGCGGAGTGCTGTCGGTGACATCGGTCTGTCCGTGAGCACGATCGGTCGACAGGTGGGACAGGTGGGACAGGTGGGACAGGCGCGACACGCGGTATTGGCTTCCCTTTGACTACCCTTCAACAACCAGACAGGAGCTCATTCATGTTCGATACGACGTTCCACCGTCCTCAGCAACTGCTGGACCAACTCGCCCAACTTCAGCGCGTGCTCTCTCGCCCGGCCTCCGCTGGCGCAAGCGCCGACGGCCTCAGGTCCGCGATCGCTGGCAGCTTCCCGGCAATCAATGTAGGTCGCACTTCGCAATCGATCGAGGTCTATGCATTTGCACCCGGCCTCAACGCCCAGGCGATCGACGTGACGGTCGAGCGCGGCGTGCTGCGGATCTCGGGCGAGCGTAGACCGACGAACAAGGGCGCTGCCGACGGATTGCAGACCTACGCCGCAGAACGCTGGCATGGACGGTTCAGCCGCGCGGTGACACTGCCAGACGAAGCAGACACCGCACGGGTCGAGGCGCAATACCGCGACGGCGTGCTTCGCGTCAGCATCGGATTGCGCGAAGAAGCCCGGCCCCAGCGCATCAACGTTCAATGACGCGTCACACCACCATCGAAGGAGACATCATGACCGAAGCAATGCAAATCAGCCGCGCTGCCACCGATCCTTCCACCCCTGGGCAGTCTGACACCACGTCCTCGCAGAACAAGCCGGCGACTGTTCCTAGCGCCGCCGTGGAGCCCGCCGTCGAGATCTTCGAAGATGCCACCGGCATCACAGTACTGGCGGACATGCCAGGCGTGCCGCGCGAGGGGCTGGACGTGCGTCTGGACGGCGACACGCTCGTGATTGAAGGCGACGTGTCCATCGTGACGCCTCACGAGATGCGCGGACTGTGGGCCGAACTCAGCGTGCCGCGGTACCGCCGGGCCTTCACCCTCGGCCGGGAACTCGATGGAGGCCGTATCGAGGCAGGCGTCAAGGATGGCGTTCTGACGCTGCGTATCCCCAAGCAGGCACATGCGCAGCCGAGGCGCATCGCCGTGTCGACCGCGTGAGCGGGTGAACGGGTGACTCTGGCCGCTCCTTGACTTCGTCATGGACTGCTACCGCGTCAAGGTTCCGCCGGGCGTGCGACTGGCCGGCTACACGGCAGCCGGCAGGCGTGCGCTGATCCTTCCCGGGGAATATCACGTCCACCGCATGCGTCTGAAAGTGCCGCCCGGCTCGGCGCACCCTGCGCCAAGCGCGTTGCGCTTTGTCGGCGCCTACGGGCCGGACGTGGATATTCACCTGCCGCTGTCCCACGATGAAGACATCAGACGGACGCTGCCGCCTGAGGTGAGCGCAGTGAAGGCCCACGACTCGCAGTAGGTCACCAACCGGCGTCAGATGACGGGTTCGCGGTTAGGTGAGTTGCGGCGGGTGTTCGGCGGGTGTTCGACGGGTGTTCGGCGCGTGGTCGGCGCGTCTCGGCGCGTCTCGGCGCCTGTTCGGACGCGTCGCGGCGGTGGAAGCGGCGGTAGCGGCGGCAGCGGCGGCACTCGCGCAATCGAGGCTCGATGGCCATCAGGGAGAGGGGGCGGCGAGCCTGCTCGACGGGGGGCAGGCGCGGCGCCGTGCGGTCTCTGACCGCGAGGCGGTGCCGCGCCAGTCAGCCTTGCCTCACTTCTTCTTGTCGGCGGCCTTGGTGCTCGCTTCCAGCGCCTGCGCTTCTTGCAGGTGGTGCTGCAAGGTGGGCAGTGTCTTGGCGGCCCAGGCCTTCACGTCTGCATCCTTGGCGTCCTTGGATGCCTTCTCGAACAGCTTGACTGCGTCCTTGTGAGCCGAGACCTGATTCTCGGCGTAGGCATGGTCGAAGCCGGTACCGTCACGCTTTTCCAGGATCTTGACCTTGCCCTTGGCCACCATGGTGGCCTCCGTCGGCAACTTCACGCCCTTGGACGCGGCCAGGGCCTGCAACTCCGTGTCCGCCTTCTTGTGGTCGTCGACCATCTTCTGCGCGAACGACTTCACGTCCGCGGAGCTGCCCTTTTGCAGGGCGAGGTTGCCGGCGTCGATTTCCGCGTGGCCGGACTCGGCGGCGTTCTTCAGGAAGCTGCTGTCGGCGTGCGCGGCACGCGGCGCGGACGCGGCCGCCGGTGCCGTGGTCTGAGCGCAAGCGACTCCGCCTGCCATCAGACCGCCCAAGGCGACAGAGATTGCGGCGATCGTGGACAGGGCCGGGCGGCGCGAGGGACGGTTCAGGGTCATGAGGAAACTCCTTGGATTGGTGATCGCTCCCCGCAGCAATTTGCAGGCCCGGGCAAGTCTGTTCCGCTACCAACATCCAATCCCTTCGTTGAACGCTGACCCGCCTTCTATCCCGGAGCTTGCGCGTGGGCCGTGCGGCGCGTGCCGATGGATGCCTTTCCCGAGCCGGCGGCGGTGGTCGTTCGCATGTCGGAAATGTCCTGCAAGCAGAAGCGCGACTGGCCGGCAGGCGAAGAGGGCTATCAGCGGCAGGATTCACAGATGTACTGGGGGAGGGATAGCCCGATGAGTTCCGACAACGACCCGCGCAACCGTTCGCCGCAGACGCCGCGCATTGACAGCCGCGTGCAGACCGAAGGATTCGCCTCCGGCGGGAAAGGGCGGGACATTTTCTTTGCCGCGGTGCAAGCCACGCGCATGCCGATGGTGGTGGCAGATCCCCGGCAGCCTGACGTTCCTCTCGTATTCGCGAACCAGGCATTCCTAGAGATGACCGGCTATTCCCCGGACGAGGTCCTGGGCCGGAACTGCCGATTCCTGCAGGGTCCCGAGACGGATCGGTCGACCGTGGCGCTCATCGGGGAAGCGGTGCGATCGGAACGCGAGCTGACGGTGGAGCTCCTGAATTACCGCAAGGATGGCTCGACCTTCTGGAACGCGCTCTTCCTCACCCCCGTGCGCGACGAGCAAGGGCAGCTCCTGTACTACTTCTCTTCGCAGCTGGACGTCTCGCGACGGCGCGACGCCGAGGCCGCGATGCGGCAGGCGCAGAAGATGGAGGCGCTGGGGCAGCTCACCGGGGGCATCGCGCATGACTTCAACAACCTGCTCCAGGTCATCACCGGCAATGCCGAAGTTGCTGCCGCCCGGGCCCGCTCCCTGGCGCCTGACGATGTGATGCTCACGCGGGCGGTCGCGAACGTGAAGGACGCCGCAGCTCGCTCCGGCGCGCTGACCCAGCAGCTGCTGGCCTTTGCGCGCAAGCAGCACCTGCAGGGGCGCGTCGTGAATGTGAACGAGGTCATCGCCCGCACGGCGGCGATGGCAAGCAGCTCTCTCGAGGAAGTGCAGCTGGTGATGGAACTGGACCCCGGGCTGTCCAATGCGCGCGTGGACCCGTCCCAGTTTGAGACCGCGGTGCTGAACCTGCTCGTGAACGCGCGGGACGCCATGCCCGATGGCGGGCGCATCTGGGTGCGCTCGTCCAACCTGAACGCGGCGGCGGAGGATGTCGCGAGCCACGGCCTGGCGCTTCCGGGTCAATACGTGGTGGTGTCCGTGAGCGACGAGGGGGTGGGCATTCCTCAGCATGCGCTGGCGCGCGTGATGGATCCCTTCTTCACCACCAAGGCCGACGCCGGCGGTACCGGGTTGGGCTTGTCCATGGTCTACGGGTTCGCCAAGCAAAGCGGCGGTGTGGCGACCATCTATTCGGAGGTGGAGGCCGGCACGACGGTGAGGCTGTACTTCCCGGCCGCCACCGACGCAGCGACGCCGCTGGAGCAGGTCGGCCTGCCCATTCGCGCAGGGCAGGGCGAGCACATCCTGGTGGTCGACGACAGGCCGGACGTGGCACAGACCGCCGCGGCGATGCTGGAGGCCGCCAACTACCGCTGCTCGACCGCCGTCAATGCGGCAGAGGCATTGCAGATGCTCAAGGAGTCGCCCGACGTGCGTCTGCTGTTGACCGACATCATCATGCCGGGCAGCAAGAACGGCGTCCTGCTGGCCCACGAGGCGCAAAGGATCGCACCGGCTTTGCGGATCTTGCTGATGACTGGTTTTGCCGATGGCAGTCCCGAGCGTTGGGGCGGAGAAAGCTACGAAGTCGTGCTCAAACCGTTCACGTCGGAAGAGTTGCGGCGACGGGTGCGACGGGTGCTGGACGGGCAGACGTGAGGCCGGTGAGGCCGGGGAGGCTGGTGAGGCTGGTGAGGCAGGCGAGGCCGGTGCGGCAGGTGAGGCGGGTGAGGCAGGTACGCGCCGTGCTGAGAGGGGTGAACGAGGAGAATTGACCCTTGACGCCAACTTGCAAGATTCTGGTCGTGGACGACAACGTGGACGCGGCCAACTCCCTTGTCGAGTTGCTCGCCGTATGCGGCTATCCCGCCTGTGCCATCTACGAGGGCAGGGAGGCGGTGCTGCTGGCCGAAGTGCTTCGCCCGACGTTGGTCTTGATGGACATCGACATGCCCGGCATGGACGGCTTCGATACCGCGGCCTGCATGCTCAGGGCGGCTGCAGACTTGCCACCTCGTCTCGTCGCCCTCACCGGGCGCAGCAGCGACAGGGACCGTTCGCTGAGCGCCAGCGCGGGTTTCGATCTCCATCTGTGCAAACCCATTCGCTGCGAGCAGCTGTGCGAGCTCGCGGAAGTGGCCTATCAAACATGACCTAGGGCAAGTGGGTTCCGGGACAATCTTCAGGCATGAGATCGCGTCCGAGTTCTGCCAAGTACGCCGTGTACCAGCCCAGGTAAGGTGAGTTCCTGACCAGGTGGCGGTTGTAGTCAGGACTGCCATCGGTCCACCAGACCGGACCACGCTCACCGAGTTCGACCTTGACGGCGTGGACCGCTTCGCGCGCTGCCGCCCGATCGACTGGCTGCGCGGTTGCCAGGCGCAGCCGCCGGCGGGCGATCATCAGCGCGCTGACAAGCTCCTGCCGTCGTTCTGGGCTCAGGTTCGGATTGCTGGTCCGCCACAATCGCCAACGAACGACGAAGTAGCGGCCGTCCGGGGTCATCGGGTACCCGGCCCCGACGTGGCGGACGTCGATCATCGGTAACGGCCGGGCTGAAGTTCGCTCCGGGCGCGACCTTCGGCGCCGACGTCCAACCCATCGAGGTAGTTGGCGTGGCCGACGAAGCGGCTATGCCGAAAATCGTTGCCGGTGTGCCGGGCGGCGTCATCAACGTCGTCGCGAAACGAACCAGGGACTTCACGGCGCGCCGCAGTCTCGTCATTGCTTGGAACTACCTGCGAGCCCGCGCTCATCCAGCCGGCGTTGGCCTGGATCTGCTCCGTGAGGCCGGACCGATACCGATCGTACGCGGCACTCGCCTGGGTGGACAAGGCGCCAAGACGCAGCAGGTCCTCGTTGGAGATGGGGCGGCCGGCCTGGAGCCGCGCGCGGACCGCGCGGACAGCGCGGTCCGCGGCAATGCATCGAGCCTCCGCGCACTGCCATCCATGAAGCAGTTGGTTGGCCGCCATTGCAAAGATCCCTGTGCGGATGTGGCCTGGTGCTGTTGGTCCGACGCACGCGAATGCGATGCCAGCCACGGCAAGGCACGAAGTAGCCGGCGCACTTGCCCGGTTGATGGTGGTGGGTGACTTTTTGCCTGCAAGCATGGGGCTGACGTGACGGCGGACGCTGCGGGGAGTGACAGGACCGCTGCCGTAGCCGCTGTTGTCCTTGTCCCATCCGAGCGTCCGCCCAACGCTCTCCAAGTCAGTCTCCGAAGCGGCCAGCGTCCTAACGCTGAGCAGCGTCCGGATTGACCGCCGCCTCGGCAAGCTCGGTCATCAACTCGTCGGCGTCGTACATGTCGTCGACCGCGTCCTTCAGCTGACGGCTGTCGTCGTCCAGCTGCAGGGCCTGCGCGAACGCCGCAACCGTGCCGAAGCCGGTGATGCCGTAATGCGTCATGCGCTGGTACTGGGCGATGATCAAGGCGTCCAGGACCGCCTCCTCCTCGGGCGGTTCTTCCAGGATGTGCTTGAGCGCTTCGCTCACCAATCCCTCCATGCCCTTGCAGTGTTCCTTGGACACCTCCTCGCCCTGATTGGCGATCAGAGCCTTGAGGAGGTTGGTGTGGTCGGCGATACCGGCCTGCGCCTCATCGAGCAGGGCCGCCAGCTTTTCGTTGGTGGCATGCGGCGCGATCTTCTTGAGCGCGCGCGCCATCTGGTCGTTGGCGGACCAGAGATCTTTCAGCTCGTTGATGTAGAGGTCGGAGAGATTGGAGATGACGGCCATGAGGTATCTCCTGGCTCAGCGCCAGACGTTCTGGCCGTTGGCCGCGGTCCAGCTGCGCTCGAAGTGCTCGGCGTCCTCGTCGTTCTTCGCGCGCAACCCCATCAGGATGCCGCCGTTGCGAACGCCTTCCTCGTATTGCTTGACGCGCTCCTCCGGCATGCTCCATCCGATCAGGGCGCCGATCAGGCCGCCGCCTGCCGCGCCGGCACCCGCACCGGCGGCAGCCGCCGCCACCGGGCCTGCGATGACGAGGCCAAGGCCGGGCAGGACCAGGCTGGTTCCGACGGCGGCGACGGCCGCAGCGATCGCGCCAACAGTGCCCCCGATGGCGCCACCGATGCCCGCGCCTTCCGCGGCCTTGTTGCCGAGCTCCGTCTCGACCGTGCCGTCGGTGAAGTGGCGTTGACGCGTGTCGTCCGACATCACGAGGTCAATGTCCTTGGGATCGTAGCCGCGCTCGGTGACCGAACCGTAGGCGGTTTCGGCGCTGGCGCGATCAGGGAAGAGTCCGGTGACCAGGCGGTCTGAAGTGGAGGCGTTCATGACGTTCCTTGTTGAGGATGGGCGTGGACCGGTTGCGATCCGGATAGGACGACAACCTGCATGAACACTGGGCATGCCTCGATCCTGAGATTTGCGAACGCACGGCCCGCCCGGTCGGAAAGTTCTCTCCACGGTTTCCGGAGATCGGTGACGATTACCGATTGAGACGACTGGCGTAGAAGCACTTCAAATGCCCGTCGCCAATTGGCCGTTGCCAATCGGCCGTTGTCAATCGGCCGTTGCCAATCGGCCGTTGCCAGGTGGCCGCTGCCAGGTGGCCGATGCCAAGTGGCCGTTGGCAATGTGGTTGACGCCGAATGGCCGGCGCCAGGTCCTCATGGGCTATCAGGAACGTCGCCTGCCATTCAGGCCGTCGGACTTCACGCCCAATCACGAGGACGATCCATGCCGAAAGCTCCCACCCCGCCAGCGTCTGCTTCCCCCAAGGGAACGACCGCCAGCAAGACATCCAGCGACGCTGGCCCGAAGGCCGCCGCACGCAACACCGACAGCGCCTCCAGCCGAGCGCCGTCCGGCGACGACGGTGATCTCGCGCTCAAGCAGGCCGCCGAGACTGGGGCCATGGCCGCGGCCATGCCGTTCAACGCCAACAAGCCCGGCGAGCACGGGTTCGAGGCCGGCGTGGACCCTCAACCCGGCATCACGATAGAAGCGCCGTCGCGCCTGCCGCCGGCCAGCACGCTGTCCGAGCGCCAGACCAACGACAAGGTCGGCACGCAGGCCCCCGAGGGCCGCAACGCAACGATCGCGCCGCTGGACCGCGTGCGCGTCGATTCTTCCGGTCAGATGCTCACGACCAATCAGGGCGTGCGCATCGCCGACAACCAGAACTCGCTGAAGGCCGGACCGCGCGGCCCGGTGCTGCTGGAGGATTTCATCCTCCGCGAGAAGATCACCCACTTCGACCACGAGCGCATCCCCGAGCGCATCGTGCATGCGCGCGGTTCCGCCGCCCACGGCTTCTTCGAGTGCTACGACGCGATCACCGACCT
>SEFA01000075.1 GCA_004210455.1 Rubrivivax sp.
CCCTACCCCGCCGCCGCCCCCGGCCTGCTCGGACTCGCCGGTCATCAGGGCCAGGTCTTGCCGCTGTACGACCTGCAGGCGCTGATCGGCCGCGGCCATGCGACCGACGTGCGCTGGTGGGCGATCGCCCGCGCGGCGCCGCTGGCGCTGGGCTTCGAGGGCTTCGACGGCCAATGGCGGCTCGCCGCCGGCGACCGGCTGCAGCAGAACGATGCCGCCGGCACCGGCTGGGCCGTACGCTGCGGGGGCGCCCTGCGCCCGCTGATCGAGTTCGACGGCCTGATCGCGACCGTGTCCGCGAACGCCTCGGTGGAAGCCGCCGGCAGGTCGCCGGCGTCGGCGCCGTCGACGACAACAAGCGCCGGCGCCGCCGGCCGATGACAGGGAGACCCGTGCCATGTGGACATTCGGAAGAAAGCTGTCGGTGGGCTTCGCGCTGTCCTTCGCGCTGCTGCTGCTCATCGGGATCCTGTCCTACCGCGGCGTGGACGTGCTGACGCAGACCAGCTACCAGGTCACCCGCACGCATGCGGCGCTCGCCCACGTCACCACCGTGATGAGCCTGATGAAAGATGCGGAGACAGCGCAGCGCGGTTATCTGCTGACCGGCGAGGAGGGCTACCTCGAGCCCTACCGCAGCGCGGCCGCCAACATTCCCCGGGTGCTCGCGGAGCTCAAGGCCCTGATCCGCGACAACCCGGCGCAGCAGACCCGGCTCAACCAGGCGAGCACCATGATCGACGGGCTGATGCAGTTGCACAAGGAGCGCATCGAGACGCGGCGGACCAACGGCCTGGAGGCCACGCTGAAGATGGTCGCGCTGGGCGAGGGCAAGCGCCGCATGGATGAGCTGCGCGCGGTCGTCGGCCAGATGGAGGAAGAGGAGAACGACGTGCTGCGCGAACGCGCGCGGGAAGTCGAGACAACCTCCAGCACGGTGCGCTCGGCCATCGTCTGGGGCACGGTGGCCGGCGCGCTGCTGGTGCTGGTCGCGGCGCTGACGCTGAGCCGCGCGCTCAGCGGCCAGGTCGGCACGGCGGTGAAGCATGTGCAGCGCTCGTCCGCGGAGCTGCAGGCCGCGGCGAACCAGCAGGCCGCCGGTGCCCGCGAAACGGCGACCTCGATGACGGAGATCTCCACCACCATCTCCGAGCTGCTGGCCACCTCGCGCCAGATCGCCGACAGCGCGCAGCGGGTCGTCGTGATCGCGGAGCAGACGGCCGGCCTGGCGCGCGGCGGCGACGGCACGCTGCAGTCGGCGCGCGAGAGCATCGCCGCGATGCGGCGGCAGATCGACCTGGTGGTCGACCACATGCTGGACCTGGGTCGCAAGTCGCAGCAGATCGGCGTCGTGCTGGACCTGGTCGGCGAACTGGCCGAACAGACCAACATCCTGGCGATCAACGCGACCATCGAGGCCACCGTCGCGGGCGACGCGGGTCGGCGCTTCAGCGTGGTCGCGGACGAGATCCGCAAGCTCGCCGACCGCATGACGGCGTCGACCAAGGAGATCCGCCTGCAGATCGACGACGTGCGCGGCGCGGTCAACACCACCGTCATGGCGACCGAGACCGGCTCCAAGGCGGTCGACGCCGGCGCGCGCCAGTTCGACGACGTCGCCGCGAGTTTCGCCAAGATCGCCGCGCAGGTCGTCACGACCACCGACGCGGCGCGCGAGATCGAACTGTCCACCAAGCAGCAGGCCACCGCCGTCGAACAGCTCAACGTCGCGCTGTCCAACACGGCGCAGGCGTCGCGCGAGACCGAAGCCAGTTCCGGCCAGACCTCGCAGACGGCGACCGAGCTGGCGGAGATGTCCCGCGACCTGCTGCGCCTGGTGCAGGCGCAGCCGACCTGACCGACCGGAACACCCGCCCCGCCAGGACACCCGAGCAAACACCCCCAGCAGAAACACCGCGCCGTGGCCAAGGACCCCTACCGCTTCTTCCGCGTCGAAGCCCGCGATCTGCTCAGGCAGATGAGCGAGGCCGTGCTCGCCGCCGAGCAGGCGCCCGCGCCGGACCTGCCCGCGCGGCTGCTGCGGCTGGCCCACACGCTCAAGGGCGCGGCCAGCGTCGTGCGGCTGCCTGCGATCGCCGCCCAGGCACATGCGATCGAGGACCTGTTGACGCCGCTGCGCGACAGCGGCGAGCCGCCGGGGCGCGCCGAACTCGACGCGCTGCTGGCCTTGATCGACGCGGCGGAGGAGTCGATCACGGCGCTCGACGCGCCGACGGCAGGCGCGGGGACGTCGGGACCGACCTCTTCTCCTCCGGGCGGACCGGCGCCCTCGCCGGCCCGCGGCGCCGGATCGAAGGCCTCAGACACGATGCTCGCCAGCGCGTCGGGCGCTGGAACGGAAGCGCCCGCGGCGCCCGCCAGCAGCGAGCCGGCCCAGGACGCCGCCGACGATCCCGCCGGCGCGGTGCTGACCATTCCGCAGCTGGTGCCGGAGGAACTCGACGGCCTCCTCTCCGACATCGCGCGCACGCAGGGACACCTCGCGCCGCTGGAGCGCGCCGGGATGCTGCTCCGCGAGTTGCGCGGCGCGCTGCAGGGCCAGCAGGAGATCCTGGCCGGACCGCTCGCGCGCATCGAGGATCAGATCGAACGCGGTGCGCGCCAGCTCGCGCGCGAGCTCGTCGCCCTGCGCGACAGCGCCGAACAATTGCGCCTGCTGCCGGCCTCTCAGCTCTTCGCGCCGCTCCAACGCGTGGCCCGCGATGCGGCGCGCTCCCAGGACAAGCAGGCGAGGCTGACCGGCCACGGCGGCGACGTGAAACTCGAGGCCGAGCTGCTGAACGCCATCTCCGGCGCGCTGGTGCAGATGGTGCGCAACGCCGTGGCCCACGGCATCGAATCGCCGGCCGAGCGCGCCGCCGCCGGCAAGCCGCCGCAGGGCCGCATCGAGCTGCGCATCGAGCGGCGCGGCCGCGAGGTGCTGTTCTGCTGCTCGGACGACGGCGCCGGTCTGGACCTGGACGCCGTGCGTCGCACCGCCGTCGACAAGGGTGTTGCCGGCGCCGCCTACCTCGATGACGAGGCCCTCGTCGAACGACTGCTGCGCGGCGGCCTGAGCACCGCGCGTCGCGTCGACGCGCTGGCCGGACGCGGCGTCGGCATGGACCTGGTGCGCGACACGGCCGACCGCCTGGGCGGCCGCCTCACGTTGCGCAGCCGGCGCGGCGAAGGCACCACCGTCGAGCTGTGCGTGCCGCTGCAGCTGGCCGCCCTGCGCGCGATCCGACTGTGCGCCGGCACCGTGTCGGCCTGGGTCCCGCTGGAAGCCGTCGAATGCGTGCTCCAGCGCCCGGAACTGAACGGGTCGCACGTGGCCCTCGGCGACGAACTGCTGCCCCATCTCTCGCTCGCCGAGGCCTTGCGCCCCGGCGTTCCGGCCCCCGCGCCCCGCTCCGCGCTCGTGCTCCGCGCCGGCGGTCAACGCGCGGTGCTGGGCGTGGATTCGCTGGACGGCGTCACCAGCGTCGTGCTTCGACCGCCGCCGGCGCTGCTGCCGGCCTCCCCGCTGATCTCCGGCCTCGCGCTGGACGCGGCGCAGCAGCCGGTCCCGGTGCTCGCCCCCGAGGGCCTGATCGCCGCCGCGCGCCAGTCCCGCCCGCGGGCGGCCGCGCCGCCGCCGCGCACCGGCACCATCCTGGTGATCGACGACTCGCTGACGACGCGCATGCTCGAACAGAGCATCCTCGAGGCCGCCGGCTACCGCGTGCACATGGCCGCTTCCGCCGAGGACGGCCTGGAAGCCGCGAAGCGCGAGCGTTATGCGCTCATCCTCTGCGACGTGGAGATGCCGGGCATGGACGGCTTCGACTTCATGGCCCGCATCCGCGCGGACGCCGCGCTGCGCGACATCCCCGCGGTGCTGGTGACCTCGCGCAACGCGCCCGAGGACCTTGCCCGCGGCAAGGCCGTCGGCGCCGACGGCTACATCGTCAAGGGCGAGTTCGCGCAGAACGAGTTCCTCGCGCAGGTCGCGCGGCTGGTCGCGCGTTCGACGCAGAAGGCCGTCAACAGCGCGCAGGCGCAGGGAGCGTCGGCATGAACGGCGGGACGGGAGACACGCGCGGCAGCGGCGGCAGCAGCGGCTTCGGCGGCCTGGGCGGCGGATCGTCGTCGCCGACGAAGACCTTGCGCGTGCTGGTGGTCGAGGACTCGATCACCGTGCTGGCCCACATCCGCGAGGTGCTCGCGGCGCATCCCGACATCGAGGTCGTCGGCGAGGCCCACGACGGCGCGACGGCCGTGGCGCTGTGCCAGCGGCTGCGGCCCGACGTCGTCTCGATGGACATGATGCTGCCCGGCATGAACGGCCAGGAGGCGACCGAGGCCATCATGGCCCACAGCCCGACGCCCATCCTGATCGTGTCGTCGTCGACCAACCGCGGCGAACTGCTGCGCACCTACGAGGCGCTGGCCGCCGGCGCCGTCGAGGTGCTGGAGAAGCCGAACGCGGGCCAGCCCGAGGGCGAGTGGGAGAGGCGCTATGTGACCCTGCTGCGGCTGGTGGCGAGGATTCGCGTCATCACGCATGTACGGGCGCGTCTGGGCGGCGGTGGCGGCGGTGGCGGTGGGGCCGGCAGTGCCGCCGCCGGCGCGACGTTCGCGGCCTCGCGGCCCGCACCGCTGGCGCCCCCGCCGACGCCGCGTCGCGCGGTGCTGGCGCTCGGGGCGTCCACCGGCGGCCCGGGCGCGCTGATGAAGGTGCTGCAGGCGCTGCCCGCGCCGGCGCCGCTGCCGGTGCTGATCGTGATGCACATCAACGCCGTCTTCAGCCGCGGCTTCGCCGAATGGCTGGACGCGCAGACGCCGCACCGCGTGCGCTACGCCCAGGGCGGCGAGCGGCTGCGCGACCTGGCCGGCCAGGTCGTGCTGGCGCCGCCGGACGTGCACATGATCGTGCGCGGCGGACAGATCGCGCTCGTCCACACGCCGCCGCGGCATTCGTGCCGGCCGTCGGTGGACGAACTTTTCGAATCGCTGGCCGCGGAGAACGGCCCGGGCGTCGCGGCGGCGCTGCTGACCGGCATGGGACGCGACGGGGCGCAAGGCCTGCTCGCGATCCGCCGCGCCGGCGGCGCGACGCTGGCGCAGGACGAGGCCAGCTCCATGGTTTACGGCATGCCGCGGGAGGCTGCCCAGTTGGGCGCCGCCGAGCGGGTGCTGCCGCTGGCCGACATCGGCCCCGCCCTGCTGGGCTTGAGCGGCGTCGCTTGGGGAGGAGCCCACACATGAACAAGAGAACCCTCATCGTCGAGGACAGCCTGACGGTCCGGATGGACCTGCGGGAGGCGCTCGAGGACGCCGGCTTCGACTGCGTCGAATGCGCGACGCTGGCGCAGGCCCGGGCCGCGCTGGCCGAGGCCATGCCGGCGCTGGTGCTGCTGGACAACCAGCTGCCCGACGGCGACGGCGGCAGCTGGCTGGCCGAACTGCGCGCCACGCCCCAGGGCGGCGCCGACTGCGTGGTGCTGATCCTGTCCAACGCCTCGCAGGCCGGCGACCGCCTGCGCGGCATCGCCCACGGCGCGGACGAGTACGTCGGCAAGCCCTACGATCGCAGCTACGTCGTGGACCGCGCCCGCGAGCTGGTGCGCCAGCGGCAGGCCCGGCTGCAGACGCCGGAGCCGCACATCGCCTCGGTGCTGCTGATCGACGACAGCGAGACCTTCCGCGAGGCGCTGTGCGAGGCGCTGGAGCCGCACGGCTACGACATCTACATGGCCGCGCACGGCGAGGAAGGTCTGCGCCAGGCCGCCGCGCTGCGGCCCAACGCGGTGATCGTCGACCAGCACATGCCGGGCATCGACGGCGCCTCGGTGATCCGCCGCCTGCGGCTGGATCCGGCGCTGCGCCACACGCCCTGCCTGCTGCTCACCGCGGACGAGGGTCCGGAAGCCGAGCTGCGCGCGCTGGAAGCCGGCGCCGACGCGTTCGCGCGCAAGCAGGACGACGTCGACCTGATCCTGGCGCGCGTCGCCGCGATGCTGCGCAGCGCCAAGTCCAGCCTGCCGGAACAGGGAGCGAGCCTGCTCGGCCCCAAGCGCCTGCTGCTGGTCGACGACAGCGCCAACGTGCTGGCGGAACTCGGCGCCACGCTGCGCGACGACGGCTACGACGTGATCGCCGCCGGCACCGGGGAACTGGCGCTGGAGCTGCTCGCGGTGCAACCGGTGGACGCGGTGCTGCTGGACGTGCAGATGCCGGGCATCGGCGGTCTGGAGACCTGCCGGCGCATCAAGGCCGCGCCGGCGCTGCGCGACATCCCCGTGGTGCTGCTGACGGCTTTCGAAGGACGCGCATCGATGCTGGCCGGCCTGGAGGCCGGCGCCGACGATTACGTCGTCAAGGCCAACGGCGAGGTCGAGCTGCTGAAGGCGCGGCTGCGCGCGCAGCTGCGGCGCAAGCAGTTCGAGGACGAGGCGCGCCGGGTCCACGCCGAGCTGCACAGCAGCGCGATGGAAGCCGCCGAGGCGCGCGCCGCGCGCGACCTGGCCGACAGCCGCGCGGAACTGCTGGCCGTGCTGCAGCAGCGCAACGACGCGCTGGAGCAGCTCAACGCCGAACTCAGCCGCGCCAGCAGCGCCAAGACGGCCTTCCTGTCGACCATGTCGCACGAGCTGCGCACCCCGCTGAACGCCGTGATCGGCTTCGCGCAGCTGATGCGCGACGGCGCGGCGGGTCCGGTCAGCGACCGGCAGTCCGAGTTCTGCAACCACATCCACAACGCGGGGCAGCATCTGCTGTCGCTGGTCAACGATCTGCTGGACATGGCCAAGATCGAGGCCGGCCGCGTCGACCTCGACATCGAGCCGGTGGACCTCGACGAGCTGCTGCGCGACGCGCTGGCGATCGTCCAGGAGCGCGCGCGGCTGAACCGCGTCCAGATGGACTTCTTCGGCGTCGGCGGCGGCCAGCGGCTGTGCGTCGATCGCCGCCGGCTGCGGCAGATCATCTACAACCTGCTGTCCAATGCCGCGAAGTTCACGCCCAAGGGCGGCAACATCCGGCTCGAGGCGCGCCGCGTGACGCGGGTCCGCGCGCGCGAGGCCCTGCCGGGCTTCCCGGACGGCCGCCGTTCGGAACTGCCGGACAGCGAGTACGGCGAGTTCATCCAGATCAGCGTCACCGACAACGGCATCGGCATTCCGCCCGAGGGGCTGGACAAGCTGTTCCAGCCCTTCAACCAGGTCCGCAACGTGCTGACGCACAAGGTCGAGGGCACGGGCCTGGGCCTGGCGACGGTGGCGCGCCTGGTGCAGCTCCACGGCGGCGCGGTCGCGGTGAGCAGCGCGCCGGACAAGGGCAGCTGCTTCACCTGCTGGCTGCCATGGCGCGATCCGACGGTGCCCGACGTCATTCTCCCGGACGAACCCAACGCGATCCCGCTGGCGCTGGTGATCGAGCACCACGAGCCCGCGGCCGCGCTGATGCAGACGCAGCTGAACGCGGCGGGCTTCCGCGTGCGCCACGTGGCGTCGGCCGAGGCGGCGCTGGAACTCGCGCCGCAGTTGCGGCCCGACCTGATCACGCTGGAGGTCAACCTGCCGGGCGGCCTGGACGGCTGGGAGCTGCTGTCGCGCCTGAAGAACCTGCCGGGCTGGGCGCACATCCCGGTGGTGGTGGTGTCGGTGGATGCGGGGCAGGAAGTGGCGCTGTCGCTGGGTGCGTCGGCGGTGCTGCACAAGCCGGTGTCGCGCAAGGCGCTGAGCAAGGAGCTGGAGATGCTCGGCTTCAAGCCGACGGCCACGCGCAAGTTCCTGGTGCTGGCGATCAGCGACGCGCCCGGCGATCTGCAGTCGCTCAGCGCGCACCTGTCGCAGCCGGGCTTCTCGGTGCTGCGCGCGACCGGGGGCAAGGAGGGCATCGAACTGGCGCGGCGCCACGTGCCCGACCTGATCGTGCTGGACCTGCTGATGACGGAAGTCGACGGCATCGGCGTCGTCGAGGCGCTGCAGCGCGACCCGCTGACGGCGGCGATCCCGGTGATCGTCGTCGCGGCCTCGCAGCTGACGACGCGCGACCGCGAGCTGCTGAACCGGCACGTGCAGCGCGCGACCCGCGATCCGGCGGCGGACGGCGCGACGTCGGCGACCGGCGCGGGCGCCCCTGGCGCCGACGGCACGGCCGGCGCGCCTGGCGCCCGCGGCACGTCGAATCCTCAGGGACACTTCATGGACGAGGTCAAACGCGCGATCAGCCGCACGAGCTGGGGCGACCTCGATCCGCTGGACGAATGAACGAACGGACCGTGTGACGAGGGAGACACGACATCACGATGCAAGCGACCGCGATTCCCATGACCATCGTCCTCGTCGAGGACTCGCTGACCATCCGTCGGCAGCTGCTGCAACGGCTGGACTCGGTGCCGGGGCTGCGCGTGGTCGGCGAGGCCGCCGACGAATCCACGGCCCTCACGCTGATCGGCCACCTGCGGCCGGACGCCGTGCTGCTGGACCTGTCGCTCGCGCAGGGCGGCTCGGGGCTGGCGGTGCTCAAGGCGCTGCGCAAACAGGGCTACGCGGGGCAGGTGCACGTGCTCTCGCACCAGACCGACGCGTACCGCGCGGGGGTGCTGGCGGCCGGCGCGAACGGCTTCTTCGACAAGGCCGAGGAACTCGACGTGATGCTGCGCCACCTCACGGGCCAGCCTGAGGTGCCCGCGCCGGAACCGCTCTCCCCGGCGGCGCTGCGGGAGCGCCTGGACCAGACGGTGAAGCTGGCGATGCGCGACGGCTCGGAGGTCGTCGTGCACGTGATCGCGGGGCCGCACGCCTCGCTACCGCCGCTGGCGGCGCAGTTGATCGTCGGTCTGGAGCACGGCGACCTGGTCGGCTGGAGCGGCGCGCCGGGCGATGCCCAGCTCTGTGTCGTGCAGATCGACAGCGACGACACGCCGACGCTGCGGGAGCGGTTGGACGCGTTGGCGCCCGACACGCGACTCGGACAGGCCCGGCTGCCGGACGACGCCCTCTCCGCGGGCGGGCTGGTGGCGGTCGCGGAGCTGAGAGCGCTGGGGAAATTGCCTTCCTGAGCGTGTGACACGTTCGTGACCGGGAAACCTGACCCGAAAGAGTCAGCTCATCCTGGTCATTTCCCGACTTGAACCTCGTGCATCGGGCGCCTAAGTTCGGCGAACAGCTGAAAAAACGTCTCGGCGGCGCCACCGTGGGCGTCCGACACTTGAGTTGCCCCCTCCGACTGGATTACTCTCTGTCGCAGGAGGTCAACGACCGTGGACGTTCTCCAGCTGGACATCTCGGGCCGACCGCAGGCCTGGATCTCGTCGAAGGAAGCAGCGGTGCTGTACGCCAGCGACGCCGTCGCGTGGACACTGGGAGAGCCCTTCCACGTCCTGCGCGGCGGATACCAGCGGCTGACCGGCCTGCAATCGCGGATCGAACTGCACCCGATCGTCGCGGTGCGCGGTGCGGTGCCCAGCCGCGCCTGGCGCCAGGCGCCGGCACTGTCCAACTTCAAGCTCTTCGCGCGGGACCGCCACGTCTGCGCGTATTGCGGGCACGTGCTGCATTCGGACCTGCTGACGCGGGAGCACATCCAGCCGGTGTCGCGCAACGGGCGGGACACGTGGATGAACTGCATCACCGCCTGCCGCGCCTGCAACGGCCGCAAGGGCAACCGCACGCCGGAGGAAGCGCACATGGCGCTGCTTTACCTTCCCTACGTCCCCAGCCTGCATGAGGACATGATCCTGCGCGGCCGCCGCATCGTGGCGGACCAGATGGAGTTCCTGCTGGCGAGCGTGCCCAAATCGTCGCGGCTCTATCCGACCTGACCGGCGATCTGAATGGTTCGGCGGGAACCAGCCTTGTCCGCGCTGCCGGTGCAGTCGTTCGCATCGGTTTAAGAGCCCCCAAAGCCGACTCCTGTAGAGTCCTCGAATGCCCGTGGAGGCTGCGGCATGCCGCATGCCGCATGCCGTCGAGGTAAAGACTTGTTGCCCGGTCAACGGGAATCCGCAGGGGTTCGTTGGCCGTGCATCGATTGGAGAATTGCGATGAAGAAGCTGCTGATTGCCACGATGGTGGTGGCCCTGGCCGCCTGCTCGACGACGAATCCGGACGTCATCCAGCGCGGCGATGCGCAACGTCTGTCCCAGGTCCAGGATGCGACCGTGCTCTCGTCCCGTCCGGTGACGGTGGACGGCTCGCAGAGCGGTGCCGGCGGGCTGACCGGCGCGGTCGTGGGCGGCGTGGCCGGCAGCACGGTCGGCGGCAGCCGCGAAGGCCTGATCGTCGGCGTGCTGGGCGCGGTCGCCGGCGCGGCGGTCGGGAATGCGGTGGAACGCGGCGTGACCAAGGAACAGGCCGTCGAGATCCTGCTGCAGCTGCGCAACGGTGAGCGCCGCGCGATCGTCCAGGCGCAAGGCAACGAGAACTTCGCCTCCGGCGAGCCGGTGATCATCGTCACCACCGGCGGCAAGTCGCGCGTGATGCGCGCGCCGGCGGCGACGCGGACGAACTGAGCGCTGTCCAGAACAGGCGGACGAGCGTTGCGCGCTCAGCAAGACGAAGGGGCCTCGCGGCCCCTTCTTCACATTCAAGTCAAGATTCGTCGATCGCGGTCCTGCGCGCCGCCGGTAACAGTTTCAGAAGCTCAGGCAGTTGATCTTTGATGGTGTCCCACACCGTGTCGAGGTTGATGGGGGAATAACCGTGGACAAGGCGATTCCGCATGCCCCTCATGGCCTGCAAGGGCAATTCAGGATGCCGAGCCACGAACGCCCCATACGCGTTCTGAATCTTGGTCGCTGCCTCGCCCAACACCACGATGTTGTGGATCACGGCGTGCTGAGTTTTCGTGTCTTTCCAGGAAATCCACCTTCGAGAGACCTTCCGCGAAGCTGCACGCCAAGCTTGCAGCTGTGTGCATGTGATCGAGGTAGTCGATCAGTCGGCTCTCCGTCATACGGGTCGAGCCTCTGTGAGCACCCGGCCACGGAACTTCACTGGCAAGTCTCCGGGCGTCAACAGATCGACCGGCACGCCAAGCAGTTCTTCCAATTCGACCTGAAGCGCGCCCAAATCGAACAACGTCGCTCCAGGAAGCGCGTCGACCAGCAAATCCAGATCGCTGTCTTCGTGATCCCTGCCGTGCAGCACCGAACCAAATACGCGCAAATTGGCGGAACGGTGGCGCGCGACCAAGGGATGAAGCAGTTCTCGCTTCAACGCGAGCGCATGCGAGGGTTTCATTCACGCTCCTTCCACTGCGGCAACATCACCGCAGTCAGGAAAGAATAAGCCCGCTTCGGCGCGCTCGAAACGAGCGGTGTCGCCGAATCACTTCACCCGCTGCTTTTCCAGCTTGCGGGCCAGCGTGCGCCGGTGCATGCCCAGCCGTCGCGCGGTCTCGGAGATGTTGAAGTCGGTCGACGCCAGCGTCTCGTGGATGTGTTCCCACTCCAGCGTCTTGATGGACGTGGTCGCGCGGTCGGTGACCTCGACCTCGGCATCGCCCTGCGCGCGCGAGAACGCGGCCTCGATGTCGTCGGTGTTCGCCGGCTTCGCGAGGTAGTGCCGCGCGCCGAGCTTGATCGCCTCCACCGCCGTCGCGATGCTCGCGTAACCGGTCAGCACCACGATCACCATCTCCTGGTCGTGCTCGTGCAGCGTCTGCACGCACGCCAGGCCCGAACCGCCACCCGCCAGCTTCAGGTCGACGACCGCGTACTCCGGCGCCTCCTCCGGCCCGCGGTCGGTCAGCAGCTTCTGCACCTGCTCCACGCTCGTCGCGCGCAGCACCTGGTAGCCGCGGCGTTCGAAGGAACGCGACAGCGTGCGCGCAAACGCATCGTCGTCCTCGACGATCAGCAGCAGGCGGTCGGTATCCGCGGCGAGGTCATCCGTGGTCATGGGCAGCATTGTCAGGCAGTCCCAGGGGCGCCAGTGCGGACAGGGGCATGCGGATCTCGACCTCCGCACCGCCGCCCTCCTCGGCCGTCCGGTTGCGCGCCTGCAGCTTCCCGCCCAGCGAGCGCACCACGTTCAGTGCGAGGAACAGCCCCAGCCCGCCGCCCGGCCGGCCCTTGCTCGATTGATACGGCTTGCCGAAGCGTTCCAGCATCTCCGGCAGGAAGCCGGCCCCGCGGTCGCTCACCCGCAGCACCAGCCCGCCGTCCTCGGCCAGCGCGCGCAGCGTCACCGGCCGGCCCGGCGCCGCCTCCAGCGCGTTGTCCAGCACGTTGTCGATCATCTGCTTGAGCCCGACGTCCGACACGATGCGCACCTTCGGCAGGTCGGCCGCCGGCAGGTACTCCAGGCCGTGATGCGGGCGCGTCGCGCGCCAGTGCTCGGTCAGATCGTCCAGGAAGACCTGCAGCGTGGTCACCATTGGCGCCTCGCCGCGGAGCTCGCCCGCCGACATCAGGATCCCGCTGACGATCGCCTTGCAGCGGCGCAGCTGGATCTGCATCTCCTCGATCTCCTCGCGCAGCTCCGGGTCGCCGGCGAACGGCGCCATCCGCGACCAGTCGCCCAGGATCACCGACAGCGTCGCCAGCGGCGTCCCGAGTTCGTGCGCGGCGCCCGAGGCCAGCAGGCCCATGCGGACGATGTGCTCCTCCTCGGCCGCGCGCTGGCGCAGGTCGGCCAGCCGCGCATCGCGTTGGCGCAGGTTGCGGCCGATGCGCTGGATGAAGATCACCAGCAGCGAGGCGTTGATCGCGAAGCAGATCAGCAGACCGCCGATGTAGTGCGTCGGCAGCGCCAGGCCTTCCATGTCCGGCACCAGCAGCGGCAGGTGCCACTGCGTCAGCGCGACAAAGCAGCCCCCCGTCACCGCCACCGTGAACCAGATGTAGCGCGAGGGCAGCAGCACCGCGCCCACCGCGATCTGCAGCAGGAACAGGAAGATGAAGGGATTCGTGACGCCGCCGCTGTAGTACAGCTGGCCGCTCAGCACCGCGATGTCCACGAGCAGACCGGCGAAGAGCTCGGCGTTGCGCACGCTCGGCACCCAGCGCGTGCGCAGCCAGCAGGCCACGTTGAACAGCACCAGGATCGCCAGCAGCGTCAGCATCTCCGGCATCGGCAGCCGGATGTGCAGCGCGAAGTGCACCGACAGCACCGTGCCGAACTGCCCCGCCGCCGCCAGCCAGCGCAGCTGCACCAGCTGCTGCAGGTTGTTGCGGCCGGCCTGCAGCGCGCCCTCGCCCGAGGAGTCCGCGATCCCCAGCGTCCCCGCCGCGCCGTCCAGGTAGCGGCTGTCGTCGGGGTGGTCGTCGTCCGGATCGGGACGGCTCAGCGGCATGGTCGCGACCTCAGTCCTGCGCCGCGTCCGGGTGGGCGGCACGCCGACGCTCCGCGCGCCACAGCCAGAAGCCCACGCCGGCGAGCATCGCCGCCATCGCGAACCAGGTCAGCGCGTACTGCAGGTGGTGGTTGTTGAAGCGCACCACCGTGAGCCCGCCGCGCGGCCAGCGGGTCTGGTCGTCCGCCGCCGCGGCGTCGACGAAGTACGGCGCCACCGGCCCTTCGACGACCTGCCTGGCCTTGGCGATGGCCTCGACGTCACGCGAATACCAGCGGTTCTGCGCCGGGTCGTTCTTCTGCAGCAGGCTGCCGCCGGGCTCGCTCAGGCGCAGCAGGCCGACGACGCGGTCCTCGCCCTGCGTCTCCGACGCCGTGCGCGACGCGCGGGTCTTGAACTCCGGCGTGACGAAGCCGCGGTTCACCAGCACCCAGTCGCCGCGTTCCGTGCGCAGCGGCGTCAGCACCCAGTAGCCGGTGCCCAGCTCGGTGCTCGCACCCACCAGCGTCTCGCGCGAGTGGTCGAAGCTGCCGGTGAGCGCCACCTTGCGGTACTCGTCCCCCTCCTTCGTGATCGCGTCCCAGCGGTCCGCGCCGGGCGCGCGCTCGGGCGCGGCGGCCAGCCGCTTGTCCAGCCGCGCGATCAGGTCTTCCTTCCAGGCCAGCCGCTGCACCTGCCACACACCGAGGAAGACGAAGAGCACAAACGAAAGGGCCGCGCCCAGCAGCAACGCCCAGAAGGCGATGCCGCGGCGCGGCCGCAGCGGTTCCGGTGGGAACTCGGTCATCAGGGCATGTTGCGCATGTCGTGGACCGGCATCATGTTGCTGTTCAGGTGGAACATCACCCAGATCGAGCCGGCCAGCATGATCACCACGACCGCGATCGTGAAGATCAGCGACAGCATGGACCAGCCGCCCTCGACCTTCGAGTTCATGTGCAGGAAATAGATCATGTGGACCACGATCTGCACGGCCGCGAAGCCCAGCAGCACGATGCCCATCGCCGCCGACGACGAGATCGACTTCGTCATCACCAGGAAGAAGGGGATCGCCGTCAGGATCAGCGACAGCAGGAAGCCGACCAGATAGCCCTTGACGGTGGCGTGGTAGCCGACGTCATCGTGGTCGTCGTGACCATGGCCGTGGCCGTGATCGTGCGAGTCGTGGTGGTGATTGTGGTCGGCGCTCACGGCAGCACTCCCATCAGGTAAACGAAGGTGAAGACACCGATCCAGATCACGTCCAGGAAGTGCCAGAACATCGACAGGCAGATCAGGCGACGCTTGTTCTCCTTGGTCAGGCCCAGCTTGGCGACCTGGACCATCAGCGTCACCAGCCAGATGCAGCCGAAGGTGACGTGCAGGCCGTGCGTGCCGACCAGCGTGAAGAACGAGGACAGGAACGCGCTGCGCTGCGGACCCGCGCCTTCATGGATCAGGTGCGCGAACTCATAGAGTTCCACCGCCAGGAAGCACAGGCCGAGCACGCCGGTGATGGCCAGCCAGACCAGCGTGCCCTGCTGCTTGTTGGCCAGCATCTTGATCATGGCGAAGCCATAGGTGATCGAAGACAGCAGCAGGAAACCGGTGTTCAGCGCCACCAGCGGCAGGTCGAAGAGGTCGGCGCCCGACGGGCCGGCCGCGTAGCTGCGGCCCAGCACCGCATACGTCGCGAACAGCACCGCGAAGATGAGGCAGTCGCTCATCAGGTAGATCCAGAACCCGAGCAGCGTGCCGTGCTGCGGGTGATGGTCGCCGTTGTCGTAGAACACCGGCGCGCCGGTGTTGTTCGTCAGGGTCGTTGCTTGCATGTTGGAGTTCGCTCGCTGCGGAATCAGGCCTGGGCGGCCAGCACCTTGGTGCGGGCTTCTTCCGTGCGGGCCACTTCATCCGCGGGGATGTAGTAGTCGCGCTTGTAGTTGAAGGTGTGGACGATCGCCGCGATCACGGTCACCGCGAAGGCGACACCCGCCACCAGCCACATGTGCCAGATCAGGGCGAAGCCGAACAGCGTCGACAGGCCGGCCAGGATCACGCCGGCGCCGGTGTTCTTGGGCATGTGGATCTCCTTGAAGCCGCCCACCGGACGCTGGTGGCCGCGGGTCTTCATGTCGTGCCACGCGTCATGGTCGTGGACCACCGGCGTGAACGCGAAGTTGTACTGCGGCGGCGGCGACGAGGTCGACCACTCCAGCGTGCGGCCCTGCCACGGATCGCCGTCGACGTCGCGCAGCTGGTCGCGCTTGAAGTAGCTCACCACCAGCTGGATCAGGAAGCTGCCGATGCCGGCCGCGATCAGCAGCGCGCCGAAGGCCGCGATCTGGAACCAGATCTGGAACGACGGCTCGTCGAAGTGGCTCATGCGGCGCGTCACGCCCATCAGGCCCAGCACGTACAGCGGCGTGAAGGCGACGAAGAAGCCGATCTGCCAGAACCAGAACGAGCACTTGCCCCAGAACGGATCCAGCTTGTAGCCGAAGGCCTTGGGGAACCAGAACGAGATGCCCGCCAGCAGGCCGAACAGCACGCCGCCGATGATCACGTTGTGGAAGTGGGCGATCAGGAACAGCGAGTTGTGCAGCACGAAGTCGGCCGGCGGCACCGCCAGCAGCACGCCCGTCATGCCGCCGATCACGAAGGTGACCATGAAGCCCACGGTCCAGTACATCGGGACCTCGAACTTGATGCGGCCGCGGTACATCGTGAACAGCCAGTTGAAGATCTTCGCTCCCGTCGGGATCGAGATGATCATCGTCGTGATGCCGAAGAACGAGTTGACGCTGGCCCCCGATCCCATCGTGAAGAAGTGGTGCAGCCACACGAGGTAGGACAGGATGGTGATCACGACGGTCGCGTACACCATGGACGCGTAGCCGAACAGCTTCTTCTGGCTGAAGGTGGAGACCACTTCAGAGAAGATGCCGAAGGCCGGCAGCACCAGGATGTAGACCTCGGGGTGGCCCCAGATCCAGATCAGGTTGATGTACATCATGGCGTTGCCGCCAAGATCGGTCGTGAAGAAGTTGGTGCCGACGTAACGGTCCAGCGACAGCAGCGCCAGGGCCGCGGTCAGGATCGGGAACGAGGCCACGATCAGGATGTTGGAGCACAGCGAGGTCCAGGTGAAGACCGGCATCTTCATCATGGTCATGCCCGGCGCGCGCATCTTGATGATGGTCGCGATCAGGTTGATGCCCGAGAGCGTGGTGCCGACCCCCGCGACCTGCAGCGACCAGATGTAGTAGTCCACCCCCACGCCCGGACTGGCGAGCAGCCCCGACAGCGGCGGATAGGCCAGCCAGCCGGTGCGGGCGAATTCGCCGACGAACAGCGAGGCCATGCACAGCACGGCGCCGCCGGTGGTCATCCAGAAGCTGAAGTTGTTCAGGAACGGGAAGGCCACGTCGCGCGCGCCGATCTGCAGCGGCACGACGTAGTTCATGAAGCCCGTGATCAGCGGCATCGCCACGAAGAAGATCATGATCACGCCGTGGGCGGTGAAGACCTGGTCGTAGTGGTGCGGGGGCAGGAAGCCCAGCTGGTCGCCGAAGGCGATGGCCTGCTGCGCGCGCATCATGAGCGCGTCGGCGAAGCCGCGCAGCAGCATGACCAGGCCCAGCACGATGTACATGATGCCGATCTTCTTGTGGTCGATGCTGGTCACCCAGTCGCGCCAGAAGGGGCCCCACAGCCTGAACTTGGTCATCAGCACGAGCAGCGCGAGGCCGCCCAGGGCGACCATCGCGAAGGTGCCGATCAGGATCGGCTCGTGCAGCGGGAGGGCCTCGAGGCTGAGGCGCCCGAAGATGAGCTTTTGAGCGTCAATCATCTTGGATCTCTGTTGTGCTTGCGGTCCCGGCGCTGCGGCTCACAGCGGACGCACCGGGAATGCCGATCAGTTACGGGTGGCCGAGGCCTGCCATTGCGAGGCGTACTGCCCCGCGTTGTCAGGCGTGCACAGCGCGGCCACGAAGATCCGCTTCTGCTCGTTGCTCCAGGGCTTGCTGGCCAGGCCGTCGATGGCGCCCTTGCCGCCGCCGCCGGCCGCGTCGATGGCCATCATCTGGCCCATGCACATCTTGGAGCCGTCGACGCAGCGATTGACGACCGCGTCGAACAGGCCCGGGGCGATGCTGGAGAAGCGGCGCACCGGCTGACGCTCGGACGGCTTCTCGAGATCGAGGTACAGCTCCTTGGTCAGCGCGACGCCGTCGGCCTTGTTGCGCTCGACCCAGGCGGCGAACTCGTCGTTCGACAGGCCGTGGAACTTGAAGCGCATGTGCGAGAAGCCGTCGCCGCTGAAGTTCGCGGAGAAGCCGTCATACACGCCGGGCTTGTTGATGACCGCGTGGAGCTGGCTCTGCATGCCGGGCATCGCGTAGATCATGCCGGCCATGGCGGGCACGTAGAACGCGTTCATCACGGTCGAGGAGCTGATCTTGAAGTGGATCGGGCGATCCACCGGCGCGACCAGTTCGTTGACGGTCGCCACGCCCTGTTCCGGATAGATGAACAGCCACTTCCAGTCCAGCGCCACGACCTCGACGTTCAGCGGTTCGACGCCGGCGGGGATCGCGCGCTGCGCGTCCAGACGTTCGAGCGGGCGGAACGGGTCCAGCTTGTGGGTGCTGATCCAGGTCATCGCGCCCAGCGCGATGATGATCAGCAGCGGCGCGCCCCAGATGATCAGTTCCAGCCGGGTGGAGTGGTCCCACTCCGGCGAGTAGGTCGCCTGGGTGTTGGACGCCCGGTACCGGAACGCGAAGACCAGCGTGAGGATGATCACCGGGACGATGATCAGCATCATCAGCAGCGTCGAGGCGACGATGAGCTGCGCCTGCTGGTTCGCGATGTCGCCCGAAGGTTTCATCACGACCAGGTTGTTGCAGGCGGCGAGAGGCAGCGCCAGCGCCAGCAGCCCGAGACGGGCCAGTGGGCGCACAGCGCGTGCGAGACTTGTCTTCAGTGATGCTTTGAGGTACATGGGACTTCAGCAGACCTTCTGGCGTTGTTCACTCGGGCCCCTCGCCGCGCATGACGGAGTTCATGGCGGCATCCATGGCGGGATTCCCGACGTCAGACACCCAGTGGGGTTTCTTCCGAAGGGAAAGCGATCAGGGGGAAAACGACACTTGTCGACCGTGGCACGCCGGGCGCAGATTTTGCCCGATTGACTCAAGCTAACTATTGGACATTTTGTCCCAGGCAGGAGACGTATGAACAGCAGCACCCTTCCAACAGCCGGGCAACACCTGGCGACCGTGGGCCAGCCGCTGCCGCGAGGCACGGGGGTCGCGACGAAAGAGGAACAGGATGCGGTCGCCCCCGGCGACATCGCGGTCGGCGTGGTCATCGGGCGGGCGTCCGAGTACTTCGACTTCTTCGTCTACGGCATCGCGTCGGTCCTGGTGTTCCCCTCGATCTTCTTCCCGCACATGGAGCGCCTGGAAGGGACGCTGTACGCTTTTGCGCTGCTGGCGCTGGCCTTCGTGGTCCGGCCCATCGGTACCCTGGTCGGGATGGAGATCCAGCGGCGCTTCGGCCGCAGCGTGAAACTGACGGTGGCGCTGTTCCTGCTGGGGGTGTCGACCTGCACGATCGCGGTGCTGCCCGGGTTCAACACCTGGGGCGGCGCGGCCATCGGCCTGCTGGCGCTGTGCCGGATCGGTCAAGGCCTGGCCCTGGGCGGCTCCTGGGACGGTCTGCCCTCGCTGCTGGCGCTGAACGCGCCCCCCGGCCGCCGCGGCTGGTACGCGATGCTGGGGCAGCTCGGCGCGCCCATCGGCTTCCTGATCGCCGCGGCGCTCTACGCCTATCTGTGGAGCAGCCTGGCGACGATCGACTTCCTGAGCTGGGGCTGGCGTTTCCCGTTCTTCGCCGCCTTCGCGATCAACGTGGTGGCGCTGTTCGCCCGCCTGCGCCTGGTGGTGACGCACGAGTACGAGAAGAACCTCGAGGAGCATGAGCTCGACCCCTGCGACGTCGACGAGCTGTTCGAGAAGCAGGGGACCACCCTGTTCATCGGCGCGTTCGCGGCACTGGCCAGCTACGCGCTGTTCCACATCGTCACGGTGTTCCCACTGTCGTGGGTGATGCTGTACGGCGACCAGAACGTCACCCAGTTCCTGGTCGTGCAGATCATCGGCGCCCTGCTGGCGGCGGGGGCGATGCCCATCTCCGGGCTGATCGCCGACCGCATCGGCCGCCGCAGCACGCTGGGCATGCTGGCGACGACGATCGGGATCTTCAGCCTGTTCGCCCCCATCCTGCTGGACAGCGGCGCCATGGGCCAGAACATCTTCATCCTGGTCGGCTTCGTGCTGCTGGGGCTGTCGTACGGCCAGTCGTCGGGCGCGGTGACCTCCAACTTCCTGCCCCACTTCCGCTACACGGGCGCGGCCCTGACGTCGGACCTGGCCTGGATCATCGGCGCCGCCTTCGCCCCGCTGGTGGCGTTGGGGTTGTCGGCCAAGTTCGGGCTGTGGGCGGTCACCGCCTACCTGCTCTCGGGCGCGATCGTGACCCTGGTGGCCCTGCGGACCAACCGCATGCTGACCATGAAGGACAAGGACTGACGCCCGAAATCGCGACACGGGCTTGACAGCCCGCGACGCGAAAAAGCAACGGCCGATCGACAGATCGGCCGTTTTCTTTTGCTCGGCCCCGCCGCGGGACCCGACCGGAGACTGGGCGCACCACGCCGCCGCAAGGCGGCGTGACGGGCTGCCCAACCGGAATGACCCTACTGAATTAGATAGCAAGCTACCTAATTAGAATGCGGGGCATGACGTCCTCGAACCCCAAGTCGCCCCGCGCCCTGACGCGCACCGCCCGAGAAACGGCGTTGATGTCCGTCGGCGTGACGCTGCCGGTGCTGGAACGCGCCTACCGCGCGAAGGCCAACCTCGCCATCGCGCACGTCGGCCTGTCGCAGGCGCTGGCCTGGCCCCTGGTGATGATCGGCCGCCAGGGCGACGGGCTGCGGCAGGGCGAACTGGCCACGCTGCTGGGCATCGAGGGGCCGTCGTTGACGCGTTCGCTGGACCAACTGCTCGGCGGCGGCTTCATCGAACGCCACGAGGATCCGGACGACCGCCGCGCGAAGACGCTGCACCTGACCGCCCTGGGCGCGGACGCCTGCGAACAGATCGAGGACACGCTGCGCGACCTGCGCAACGAGCTCTACGACGGCATCCCCGACGCCGACATCGAAGCCGCGCTGCGCGTCTTCGCCACGCTGGCCGAACGCGTCGGGGCGCCGAAGGCGATCGTGCCGCCGCGGCGCAAATGAGGCGGCCTCAAGTCGTTCACCGGCCGTGAAGTTCCCCGCCCTCTCCTTCCCTTCGCTGCGCAGGCCGTCGATGCGGCTACCGAAGCTGCCGGCGGTGCTGCGCCCCGGCTTCACGGGCGCCGAATGGCTCTTCTCGTTCAAGGCCTTCGCCGCGGCGATGCTGGCAGTGTTCCTCGCCAGCTGGGCCGGTCAGCCGCGGCCGTTCTGGGCGCTGATGACGGCCTACGTCGTCGCAAATCCGATGGCGGGCGCGGTGCGCTCCAAGGGCCTGTTCCGGTTCATCGGCACGCTCGTCGGCGGCGCGGCGGCGGTGATCCTGGTGCCGCGCTTCGCCAACGCACCGGAGCTGCTGAGCCTGGCGCTCGCGCTGTGGGTGGCGGGCTGCCTGTGCCTGTCGCTGCGCGACCGCACGCCGCGCGCCTATGCCTTCATGCTGGCCGGCTACACCGCCGCGCTGATCGGCTTCCCGTCGGTGGACACGCCGCTGGCGATCTTCGACACCGCCGTGGCGCGCCTTGAGGAGATCGGCCTGGGCGTGCTCGCGGCGACGCTGGTCCACAGCGTCGTGCTGCCCAAGAGCCTGTCGGCCTCGGTCCTCGGACTGCTGGACCGCACGCTCGGCGACACGCGCGCCTGGCTGACCGACATCGCCGGTCGCCGCGACGGCGGCGCGGATCGTCGGCGCGTGGCCGCGGACATCACGCAGCTGCGGCTGCTGTCCATCCACATCCCCTTCGACACCAGCCACCTGCGCTGGACCGCCGATGCCGTGCATGCGATGCAGGACGGCGTGGCCGCGCTGACGCCGCTGCTGGCGGGCGTGGAAGACCGACTCCAGGCGCTGGAGGCCCACGCTGCCGGCAACGATCGCAACAGCGGTAACGGCAAGGAGAGCGGCAGCGCCGGCGATGCCCTGCCCGACGACGTGCGCGCGATGCTCGACGCCATCGGCCCGTGGCTCGCGCTGCCGGCCGCCGAGGCCGAAGCGCAGTCGCCCGTCCTGCGCGGGCAACTGGCCGCGCTGACCGGCGAGGCGGCGCGCGAGCGCCTCGCCGATGATCCCTGGGCGCGCCTGCTGCGTGTCGCGCTGGCGGAGCGGCTCGGCGCGCTGCTCGACGGCTGGCTGCATTGCATGCAGCTGCGCGCCGACATCGACCGCGGCCTCGCGGGCGAAGCCATGCGCTCGCGACCGGCGCCGGCGCTGAGCGGGCCCAAGCTCCACCGCGACATGGGCATGGCGCTGTGGTCCGGCGCGGCCGCGCTGATCGCGATCCTCGTCTGCTGCGCGTTCTGGATCCTCACGGGCTGGCCGATGGGTTCCGCGGCCGCGATGATGGCGGCCATCTTCTGCTGCTTCTTCGCGGCGATGGACGACCCGGTGCCGGCCATCAACGGCTTCCTGCACTGGACCGTGCTGTCCATGCCCTTCGGCGCGCTCTACGTGCTGGTGCTGCTGCCGCTGGTGCAGGACATGTGGACGCTGATGGCCGTCTGCGCGCCGATGTTCCTGATCGTCGGCGCTTATGTCGGCCGGCCGTCGACCTTCGGCGCCGCCCTGCCCTTCCTGTTCGGCGTCATCGGCACGCTGGCGATGCACGACACCGCGCAGGCCGACCTGACCAGCTTCCTGAATTCGATGTCGGGGCAGTTGGCCGGCGTGTTCGTCGCGGCGCGCGTCACGCGGCTGATGCGTTCGGTCGGCGCCGACTGGAGCGCCCGCCGCATCCAGCGCACGACCTGGCGCGAGCTCGACGAACTCGCGCGGCTGCCGCGCTCCGCCGGCCGCGCGCAGGCCTACCTGTTGCGCATGCTGGACCGTATCTCGCTGCTGGCGCCGCGCGTCGCGCAGTCGGGCGGCTCGGTGCCCGGCGTGCCGACCGACGACGCGCTGCATGACCTGCGCGTGGGCGCGGATCTCGTGGCGCTCCAGGGAGTTCGCGGCCGTTTGGCGAGCGAAGCGACGCTGCCGCTCCAACCTCTGCTGGTCGCTATCGGCGACTGGCAACGCGCGCGCATCGCCGGTCGTCCCGACATGATCGCTTCACCGCCCGCCGCGCTCCTGGAACGACTGGACACGGCACTTGCACGCCTGATCGAGGTCTACCCGGCCACGCGCCCGCTGCCGCCCGAGGTGATCCCCGCTGCCAGCGCGTTGATGGGCCTGCGACGCAACCTGTTCCCGCAGGCGCCGGTGCCGCGCCTGCCGGTCCGTGAGACCGACCCGATCGCCCTGGACAAGGAGGACCCGGCATGACCGGCGCAGTGGATTTCTTCGGGCTCTACCTGCCCTGGCTGATGCCGCTCGCGGCGCTCGCGATGCTGGCGCTGTCCGCCGTCCGGCGCCTGCTCGCATGGGCCGGCGCCTACCGCTGGATCTGGCATCCGGCGCTGTTCGACCTGGCGCTCTATGTGCTGCTGCTGTGGGGCCTGAGCGCGGCCTCGCTTTTCTGGATCCGATGACATGAAGCTCTCCTCTTTCCCCCTTCGCCGGGCGATCTCCATCGCCGTCACCCTGGCCGCCGTCGGCGGCGCCCTGTGGGCCGCGGGCAAGCTCTGGGATCGCTACGAGCTCCAGCCCTGGACGCGCGACGGCCGCGTGCGCGCCAACGTCGTGCAGATCGCGCCGGACGTCTCCGGTCTGGTGACCGCCGTGCCGGTGCAGGACAACCAGGCGGTCGCCGCCGGTGCGTTGCTGTTCGAGGTCGACCGCGCGCGTTACGAGCTTGCGCTGCGGCAATCGCAGGCGCAGCTGTCGGCGCAGAAGGTCGCGCTGGCGCAGGCCCTGCGCGAAGCGGATCGCAACAAGGGACTCGGCGCGCTGGTCTCGCAGGAAGCGAGCGAGCAGACCCGCAGCCGCGCCGAGCAGGCGCGCGCCGCCGTCGCCCAGGCCGAGGTGGCGGTCGACAGCGCGAAGCTCAACCTGGCGCGCGCCGAGATCCGCGCGCCCTCCGCCGGCACGATCACCAACTTCGATCTGCGCCAGGGCGCCTACGCGACCGCGGGGCATCCGGTGCTCGCGCTGGTGGACGCGGGCTCGCTCTACGTCGAGGGCTACTTCGAGGAAACCAAGCTCCCCCGCATCCACGTCGGCGACGCCGTCGAGGTCAAGCCGATGGGCGCGAGCCGGGCGCTCACGGGTCGGGTGGAGAGCCTCTCCGCCGGCATCGCCGACCGCGACCGCAGCACCAGCGCCAACCTGCTGCCGAGCGTGAATCCGACCTTCAACTGGGTGCGGCTGCCGCAGCGCGTGCCGGTGCGGGTGAAGCTCGACCCGCTGCCGGCGGGCGAGCGGCTCGTCGCGGGGCAGACGGTCACCGTGCAGGTGATCGCCGGATCGGCGGCCACTGCGACCACTCCGACTGCCGCGAGGTCGGCCGCGATGAAGACGGAGACCAAGTCGTGAGGAGCGCGATGAAGCCCCTGCTGGCGGTGATCGCCGCGGCGGCGCTGGCCGCCTGCTCCACGACGCCCAAAGGTCCGGATTACCAGGTACCGGCCGAGGCCGTCGTGCTGAAGCCGCGCGCGTCTGCGCCCTTGCTCGAGCAGCAGCGCGCCGCAGCGTCTGCGCAGACTGCCGGCACATCGCCGCCCTTCGACGCCGCGCCGCTGCCCGCGCATTGGTGGCGCCTGTTCAACGATCCCAAGCTGGACGGACTGATCGAGCAGGCGCTCGCGCACAACACCGACCTGCGCCAGGCCGTTGCGAACCTCGAACGTGTCCAGGCCCTGGCGTCAGAAGTCGCCGGCGGCGAGAAGCCGACGGTCAGCGTCAACGGCGGCCCGAGCTACGGACATCCGTCGGGTCTGTCGATGCTGAAGAAGGACTACGTGCCGCCGGACACCTACCGCTACAGCGCGGGCGTGGGCCTGTCGTACCAGCTCGACCTGTTCGGCCAGATCCGCCGGGCGATCGAGTCCTCGCACGCGAGCACCGAGGCCGCGGCGGCCGCGCTCGATCTCGTGAAGGTGAACGTGGCGGCGGGCACGGCGCGCGCGTATGCGGAAGCCTGCGCGACGGGTCAGCGGCTGACGTCCGCGCAGCACTCGGTCGATCTGCAGCGCGAGGCCATCGATGTCACCGAGCGCCTGCAACACGCTGGCCGCGTCGGCGAGATCGACGCGGCGCGCGCCCGCAGCCAGCTTCAGCAGTTGCGCGCGGCGCTGCCGCCGCTGCTGGCGCAGCGGCAGTCGGCGTTGTATCGACTCGCGACGCTGACCGGCGAGCTGCCGGAGGACTTCCCGCGCGATCTGGCCGAGTGCCACGTCGCGCCGCAGGTCACCGGCACCATCCCGGTCGGCGACGGCGCGGCGCTGCTGCGCCGCCGCCCCGACATCCGGCAGGCCGAACGGGAGTTGCACGCCGCGACTGCGCGGATCGGCGTCGCCATCGCGGATCGGTATCCGAAGATCAGCCTGGGCCTGTCGGCCGGCTCGGCGGGCACGCTCGCGGGCTTCGGCAAGAGCGACACGCTGAGCTGGAGCCTGGGGCCGCTGATCTCGTGGACCTTGCCGAACAACGGCGTCGCCGACGCGCGGATCGCTCAGGCCGAGGCCGGTACGCGGCAGGCCGCGGCGCGCTTCGATGGCACGGTGCTGAATGCGCTGCGGGAGACGGAGACGGCGTTGAACCAGTACGCCCGCGAGCTGGATCGCCGCGCGGCGCTGCAGGCCTCGCGTGACGAGGCCGCGATCGTCGCCGGCCAGGCGCGGCGCTTGTATCAAGGCGGCAAGGTCGGCTACCTGGATGCGCTCGATGCGGAGCGCGCGCTCGCCGCGAGCGACGCCGCGCTGGCCGCTTCCGAGGCCACGCTGATCGACGAGCAGGTGCAGCTGTTCCTCGCGCTGGGGGGCGGGTGGGAGTCGTCCGAGCAGCAGACAGACGCTGCGGCGCACGCGGCGCGCTGACGCAAAAAAGGCGGCCCTTCTCAGGACCGCCTTCCTCTGACTTCATCGGCCGCTGGCCCTCACCCCCCGCCCTCTCCCGCAGTGCGGGAGAGGGAGTGCGGTCAGGGATAGCTGATCGTCAGCTTGTAGTTCGACGTCGTGCTCGACCCCGCGTACGACATCACCTTGATGTAGACCGTCTGCGCGGTCGCGCCGTTCTGATAGGTCAGCGACTCGCTGCTGCCGACGGCTTCCGACCGGGCCAGGCCGGCGCCGGTGGACTTCACCACATACAGGTCGTAGTCGATGCTGGACTCGGTGGGGCCGGTCATGTCGACGCGCAGGCGCTGGTTCGCGGCCAGTGCGACCTTGTAGTAGTCGACATCGTTCGCCGTGCTGATGAAGCCGGTCAGCTGGTTGCGGGAGCCGACGGCGTTGGCGGTCGAGATCGCGTTGTTCGGCTCGACCTCATCGGCCGTGTCGACCACGTTGGTCACGGTGAAGCTGACCGGCGCCGACGTCGTCGTGTTGCCGGCCGCGTCGTAGGCCTTGGCGACCAGGCTGTGCGTGCCGTTGGCCAACTGCGCCGAGTTGACCGCGATCGAGTACGGCGCGGTCGTGTCGATGTCACGCAGCGCGCCGTCCAGCCAGAACTCGACCTGCGTCACGCCGACGTTGTCGCTGGCGGTGGCGGAGAACGTGATCGTGCCGGTCGTGCCGTTCACCGCGGCCGTCACCGACGGCGGCGTGGTGTCGCCGCCGCTGACGCCCTGGTTGACCCAGATCGGCGCGGACCACAGCACCTTGCCGTCGTCCTGCGTGACCTTGGCGTAGTAGAAGTGCTTGCCGTTGGCCGGCGTGACGGTGGCGGTCGGGTTGCTGGTCAGCAGCGTGACCGTGCCGTTGCGGCCCGGGACGCCTTCCCAGATCTCGGTCTGCACCACCGTGCGGCCGTTCGGGTTGTAGAACCCGACGTTGAGCGACAGCGCGCCGGCGTTGTCGAAACGCTCGCCCATGATCTTGCCGTTGGCGCTGAAGATCAGCTGCGAGTTCTTGTCCAGCGTCGCGAAGACGCGGCGCGCCTTCAGCGCGTCGACCAGCGCGGCCTTGCTCAGCGGCGTGCCCGTCGGGATCAGCACTGCGGTCCGGTTCGTGTAGGACTTGCCCCAGTTGGCGCAGTGGTTGTCCTGGTTGGTCGCCGGCGCCACGTGGAAGCCGCGCTCCAGCAGCTTCTTCCACGAGCCCTCGTACGAACTGCGCGAGGTCTCGGTCTCCGTCGTGTTGGACGAGAACGCGGAGGTGTTCATCACCTCGGACATCACCATCACCTCGTCGCCGTCGGCGCTGTAGGCCATGTCGGTGCCGTTGATGATGAACTGGCCGCTCGAGTCCGGGTGGTTGAACTGCCCGATCAGGCCCTGGGCGCGCATCACCGAGTACAGCGTCGCGTAGTCGCTCTTGGCGATGTAGCGGTCGCCGAAGAGTTCGTTCTGCTGGTTGTACTCCCACGAGAACAGCTCGTTGCTGTTGAAGATGTTCAGGTGGCCGCCGTTGCTGATGACGCCCCACTCCATGCCGTACATGGCGAGGAAGCCGGCGTTGGCCGCGCTGTAGTCGGCCGCGATCTGCAGGCCGCGCTGGTAGCGCGCCTTGGCCGCGGTAGCGCTGCCGCTGGCGTTGGTGCTGGACGATCCGTCGTAGTAGTGGTTGTGGTCGGTGTTGGCGAAGATGTCCAGACCCGCGTTCTTCGCATACGGGAAGGCGGCATCCGGGCCGAAGGCGCCGGTCTGCGCCGGCTGCGACGAGCTGCAGCTGCCGATCGCGCCGCCGCCGTCGGAGTCGTTGGTCTGGCCGTGGAAGCTGCCGTAGTAGATGGTGTAGGGCCAGGCGCCCGCGCCCACCGCCGCCGACTGCGCGCGCACGCGCTGGTCGGCCTCGCCCGAGGCGCCCATCGCCAGCGGACGCAGCGTGCCCATCGCGATCCTGGCCGGCTTGCCGAGGGCGAAGTTCCAGCTCTGTTCGACCACATGGCCGCCTTCGCCGGCCTGCTGGGCGGCGAGCAGTTCAGCGAATTGCGCTTCGGCGCCGGAGGTCTTGAGCTCGGTGTCGGCCTTCGCGCTCAGCGCGATCAAGGTCGCGGTGTAGAGGCCGTCCGGCAGGCTTGCGCTGCCGCGGCCGGCCCAGTTCAGCGCGACGCTCTTCACGTCGCCGGCGTACTTCTCGACGCCGCTCCATTGCTTGACCACCACGCCCGCGGGCGAGCGCAGCTCGACGCGATAAGCCAGCAGCGTGCCGGCGGGCGCGCCGACGTAGTCGAGGTGGACCGCGAAGTCGCGCGCGCCGGTCGCTTCGGCGCCGGTGAACGGCACGTCGAGCGCGGCGTCGAACTCGTGGTGGTCGGGGTACTTGGCCGCGGGATCGGCGACCAGCGCGGTCGCGCGGTCGTCAGGCGTGGTCGCCTGCTGTTGCGTCTGCGACTTCTCGCCGTTGAGGCCGCCGCCACAGGCGGTCAGCACGACGGCCACGGCCGCGAAGGTGGTGACGCGCAGCACGGCGCGACCGGACAGCAGCAGGGAGGGAGGGATTCGGCTCATGAGAACCTCGCTGGGCGCGGCGGGCGCGCCGTTGGATCGGAAGGAATCGGGGGCGGAAGGCGCCGCCTGGGGCGCCCGGGAGACCCGATGCTCGAACGGGGGGATCGGTCGGCGGTCGATCGGCGATCGTTGGCGATCAGGCCTGAGGCTGACGGCGGCGCAGGACCAGGGCCATCGCGCCGAGGCCGGCCAGCATCAGCGCGTAGGTCTCGGGTTCCGGCACGGCGGCGGCGATGATCTCGGTGCCCGAGAGGGTGACCATGTCGTAGCGGATGGTGCCGGCCGAGCCGTAGTTGCTGCTGCTGCCGGTGGCCAGGTAGCTGCTGGTGCCGGGGGCGAACATGCTGACCAGCTGGAAGGCGAAGTCGGCGTTGTTGGCGACACCCACGATCGACGAGAAGTCGAAGCTCAGGCCCTTGACGAAGGTGCTGTCGGTGGCCATCTTGAAGGTGGTGGCCTGGGTCCAGTTCTCGCCGTCGATCGTGTAGAGCAGCGTGGTCCAGGCGGAGGCCGTGGCGCTGTTGCGCTGGTCGAAGCTCAGGACGAGGTTTTCGTAGGCGGTCGTGTCCACGCCGTACTGGACGCCGCGGGTCATGTTGCCGGTGCCTTGGGCGCCGTAGTTGGCGGTGTTCAGGGCCTGCCCGGACGCGGGGTCGGACGAACCGGTCTGGCTGACGAAGGTGGTGGTCACGCCGCCGAGGGTGGTGAACGACGCGCCGTTCATGCTGAATGACTGCTTGGTGCTGCCCTTGTTGTAGTCCCACTGGGCGACGGTGTCGGCGTGGGCGTTCAGGCCGCCGAGGGCCAGGAAGGCGCCGAGCGCCAGGACGAGCGGTTGGAATTTCATGGTGGTGGCTCCGTGGGGGATGACGCTGTCAAATTGTTTGCGCAAACGTTTTCGGGAAAAATTTGTCAGCAAATGTGTGAAGAACTGCGCTTGACTTGCATCGAAAAGTGAACGGGCGGAGCGTAGGTTCGCTTCGTGACAAGCAGGTTGCGGGGAAGCCCGGAGACGGGAATGCCGTACCCCGCGTTTGAGG
>SEFA01000143.1 GCA_004210455.1 Rubrivivax sp.
GGACCCGCAGGGCGCGGTGATCAGCGTGATCACCTATGTCGAGATGCCGGACGAGAAGAAGTAAGGGCTTCAGCACTGCCACGGCCGCTGGCCCTCACCCCCACCCTCTCCCGCTTGCGGGAGAGGGTGGGGGTGAGGGCCAGCGGCCGTGGCAGTGCTGAAGCCCTTACTTCTTCTCGTCCGGCATCTCGACATAGGTGATCACGCTGATCACCGCGCCCTGCGGGTCCTGGATCGTCGCCATGCGCCCGACGGTGGGCACGTCCATGACGTCCATGAGCACCTTGGCCCCCATCGCCTTGGCCTGGGCGACCGTCTCGTCGACGTTGTCCACCGTGACGTAGATCCCCCACGCGGGCGGCATGCCCTGCTGCGGGCAGGCCATCATCCCGCCGATGGCGTCGTCCGCCCCGCGCGCCTTGATCACGTGATACGGCGGCGCGTCCGCCGGACCGCCGGGCATCGGCATGGTCTCGATGGTCCAGCCGAACAGCTTGCCGTAGAACTCGGACGCCTTCTTCGTGTCGGTCGTCATCAACTCCGACCAGCTGAAGGCCCCATGCGTCTTGAACACTTCCATGTGTCGCTCCCGGGGGTGTTGCGGAGGCGCCATGCTCCACCGCCGCTCAGCGTCCCGCAAGTGACCTTGCCGCCGCGTTGCGGGGACAGGCTGTTGCACAATCCGCGCCCATGAGCCTGGTCTTCCCCCATACCTTCGTGCCGTGGTTTCGCGCGGTGGCCCCTTATATCCACGCGTACCGCGGAGAAACCTTCGTCGTCGGGATGACCGGGGAAATGATCGCCGCCGGCAAGCTCAACAGCTTCGTCCAGGATCTGGCCATCATGCATGCGATGGGCATCAAGATCGTGCTGGTCCACGGTTTCCGGCCGCAGGTCAACGAGCAGCTCGCGCTCAAGGGCCACCAGCCGCAATACAGCCACGGCATGCGCATCACCGACGGCATCGCGCTGGACAGCGCCCAGGAAGCCGCCGGCCAATTGCGTTTCGAGATCGAGGCGGCGTTTTCCCAGGGCCTGCCCAACACGCCGATGGCCAATTCGACGGTGCGCGTGGTGTCGGGCAATTTCCTGACCGCGCGCCCGGTCGGCATCGTCGACGGCGTCGATTTCAAGCACTCCGGCGTCGTGCGCCGCGTGGACGCCGCCGCGATCCAGCGCGCCATCGATATCGGCGCCATCGTGCTGATGTCGCCCTTCGGTTTCTCGCCCACCGGCGACGCCTTCAATCTGATGATGGAAGACGTCGCGACCGAAACCGCGATCGCGCTGCAAGCCGACAAGCTGCTGTTCATGACGGAGGTCGAGGGCGTCCGCGAAAACCCCGAGGATCCGGAAAGCGCGATCGACACCGAACTGGCGCTGGCCGACGCGAAACGGCTGATCGCCAAACTCCCGCCGCCGACGCAGCCGACCGACGTCGGTTTTTATCTGAAGTACTGCGTGACGGCCTGCGAATCGGGCGTCGAGCGTTCCCACATCCTGCCCTTCGCCGTCGACGGCGCGATCCTGCAGGAGGTCTATACCCACGACGGCATCGGCACGATGGTCGTGGATGAAAAACTCGAAAGCCTGCGCGAGGCGACCCACGACGATATCGGCAGCCTGATTGCGCTGATCGAACCGTTCGAACGCGACGGCACGCTGGTCAAACGCGAGCGCAGCGAAATCGAACGCGACATCGAGTCCTATACCGTCATCGAACACGACGGCGTGATATTCGGCTGCGCGGCGCTGCATCCGTATCAGGAAGCGCGCACCGCCGAAATGGCGGCGCTCACCGTGTCCAGCGCCGTGCAGGGCCAGGGCGACGGCGAACGCATCCTCAAGCGCATCGAACAACGCGCCAAGGCCATGGGCCTGACCAGCGTCTTCGTGCTGACCACGCGCACCATGCACTGGTTCATCAAACGCGGCTTCCAGCCGGTCGATCCGACCTGGCTGCCCGAGGAACGCAAGCGCAAATACAACTGGGACCGGCGATCGCAGGTCCTCGTCAAGAAACTCACCTGATCCCCTCGGGATCGTTCTCCAGGCAGCGGCCGGCGTCGGCCGGCTGCCGCACTCCCCCACGCGGACTTGCGTCCGACAATTTCTGAACATCGAGGTTTGATATGGCCCGCACCGTCCAATGCGTTTATCTGAAGAAGGAAGCCGAGGGGATGGACTTTCCCATCTATCCCGGCGAACTCGGCAAGCGCATCTATGAGAACGTGTCCAAGGAAGCCTGGGCGGCGTGGATGAAGCACCAGACCATGCTGGTCAACGAAAACCGCCTGAATCTGGCCGACCAGCGCGCCCGCCAATACCTCGCGCGGCAGATGGAACAGTTCTTCTTCGGCGGCGGCGCGGAACAGCCCGCGGGATATGTCCCGCCGACGGAGTGATTTCCTGGTCGCACCGCGGCGGTGCGACGCCACCCTGGTCAATTCGTGTCAGCCGGGACACGATTTCTGACAGTTGATCCGGCAAAAACTCCAGGAAATGCCAGTCCGGGGCCCTTTTCCACATCGGCCCGGGGATTTACCCCCTTGCGGACATACTCGATTCCCTGCCTATAATGCGGGCATTCCCTTTCGAGGGAGCCGTTGAACTACGCGAGGAATTGCATAAATGGCATCGCTCAAAGACCTCCTGGCCCAACGGGCCGCCCTCGAAGCGCAAATCGCCGAAACCCAGGACCGCGAGCGGTCCGACGCGATCGGCAAAGTCAAGTCGCTGATGCAGGAATACGGCCTGACGGTCGCCGACCTGACCGCCCGCGCCGCCAAGACCGGCGCACCCAAGTCCTCCAAGGTGGCCGCGAAGTATCGCAACCAGGCCACCGGCGAAACCTGGAGCGGCCGCGGCCTGCAACCGAAATGGCTGAAGGCGGCCATTTCCGGCGGCGCAAAGCTGGAAGATTTCGTCATCTGACGATCGTGATCGGAAGGCCTGCGCCTTCCGGCAGCAAAAGCCACCCTCGGGTGGCTTTTTCCGTTTTCAGGCGATACCTCTTGCGGGCACCCTCATTCCGGGGGGAGTCCACCTTTCGGCAGGGATAGCGCTGACCGGGCCATCCCGGCGCACGGCTAGCATGCCGCCCGGTCCCCTCCGCGCCTCGCGCGGACCCGCTCTTTTCCTCCTACGCCGCCCCCATCTTGAAGTCCGACCTGTCCGCTTTCGCCGGCTGGGCTCCGCCCGCCCCGTCGCGCCGCCTGCCCGCGGTCGCGCCGGCCGCCCTGCTGGTCGGCGCCACCGCCGTGCTGCTGGTCGCCGGCGCGCTGTGGCCGGCCTGGCGCATGGTCGCCTGGTGGCTGCTGCCGCTGCTCGGACTGGGCGCCGTCCTGCATGCCCGTTCGCTTCGGCAACGCGCCCTCGACGAGCGCCGTGAATGGCGCGCCAAGATCGACGACGCCGGCCTCTCGCTGGCGCAATGGATCCCCGGCGAATCGGTGGCGATGTCGCCCGGCTGGCAGTCGCGGCTGGGGCCGCTCGATCCCGCCGATCCGCTCGCCTGGCTGACTCAGGTGCACGCGGTCGACCGGATGACGCTGGAGGAGCGCCTGCCCGCCTTGTTGCGGGGCGGCGCCACGACCGCCGCCGGAAGCCGTCCGGACAGCGAGGAAGGCCCGGACGATCCGACCGGCCAGGCATCGCCGGACACGGAACCCGACACGCTGCACCACGCGCTGCGCCTGCCCGACGAGGCCGGCGGCTGGGTCTGGCATGAGCTGCGGCTGCGCGTCGCGCGCCGCGACCCGCGCGGTCGCGCCCGGCAGGTGCTGGCCAGCCTGCAGGACATCCAGTGGCGCCGCACCGCCGAGGAGCGCCAGCGGATGAGCAGCGGGCTGTTCCAGCATCTGCATGAAGGGCTGGCAATCACCGACCTCCAGCATCGGCTGCTCGACGCCAACCCCGCGTACTGGGCCTTGATGGCCGCGCTGATGGACCCGCCCGCGGGCCTGGTCATCGAGAACGGCGACCCGGCCCCGGAGACTGCCGAGGCGCTGCGCCGCCGCATGCTCGGCCATCCGGCGCTGCCGCTGGACGAGGCGCAGCTGCGCCGCGCCGGCCACGATCCGGAGGCGATCGCCGACGCATTGGCCGACCCCGCCGGCCACTGGCAGGGCCTGGTCAAGGTGCGGGCCGCGGGCGGTCAGCCGCGCACGCTGCGGCTGACGGTGTCCTCGATCCCCGAGCCGGACGGCCCGGCCCGCTATCGCGTGCTGGCGCTCAGCGACCTGACGCAGGAACTGCAGCGGCAGCAGGCGCTGGAACGCCTCGGCCGCTTCGACCTGCTGACCGGCCTGCCCAACGAGCAGGAATTCCTGCGCCGGCTGCAGGCCGCGCTGCAGACCAGCCGCCAGGTCGGACCTGGCTTCATGCTGTGCGTCGCGCGCGTGGACCTGGACGGTTTCGCCGCGTTCAACCGGCGCCACGGCGTGGCGCGCGCGGACCAGGCGATGCGGGAACTCGGCCGGCGGCTGACGCTCGCCCTGCGGCAGGCGCCGCAGTGGTCGGACGAAGTCGCGCGCCTGGGAGGCGATGAGTTCGGCCTGCTGCTGCGTGTGCAGAGCGTCGAGGAAGCGCAGCAGGCCCTGGAACGGCTCGTGCAGGTGCTGCGTCGACCGATCGATCCGGACGACGAGAGCGGCGCCTCCCGCCCGGGCGATCCGGGCGATCCGGGCGATCCGGGCAATCCGGGCAATCCGGGCAATCCGGGCCATCCGGGCCATCCGGGCCATCCGGGCCATCCGGACGGCCCGGGTACATCCGCAGGCACGCCCACCATCGCGGACGCCGACATCAACGACCTCGACGGGGAGGACGCCTTCGGCGCGCTGCGACTGAGCGCCAGCGTCGGCGCGACGCTGTACCCGCAGGACGGCGGCGAGGCCGAGACACTGATGCGCCACGCCGCGCACGCGCTCTACCGCGTCAAGCGCAGCGGCCGCGACGGCGTGCAGTTCTTCGACGTCGAGAAGCGCCGTAGCCGCGAGGCACAGGCGCAGGCCGCGCTGCGCGTGCAGCAGGCGTTGGAAGCCGGCGAGCTCTGCCTCTACTACCAACCCAAGCTGGACCTCGTCAGCGGCGCGCTGCTCGGCGCCGAGGCGCTGCTGCGCTGGCGGCATCCGCAGCGCGGACTGCTGGCGCCCGCCACCTTCCTGCCGACCGTCGAACACAGCGGCATGGCCGCGCAGCTCGGCCACTGGGTGCTGGAGCAGGCGCTGGAGCAGGCCCGCCTCTGGCGCACCCAGGGCCTGGATCTGGAGCTCAGCGTCAACATCAGTCCGCGCCACCTGGCCGCGCCGGCCTTCGTGCCGCGGCTCGAAGCGCTGCTGGCGCGCCACCCGGACGTGCCGCCGGACCGGATCGTGCTGGAACTGCTGGAGTCCAGCGCGCTGGACGACGTCGCGCACGCGCGCCGCCTGCTGACCGACTGCAAGCGCCTGGGCCTGCGCCTGGCGATGGACGACTTCGGCACCGGCTACGCGACGCTGTCGGTGCTCAAGCAGCTGCCGCTGGACCAGCTCAAGATCGACCGGTCGTTCGTGCAGACCATGCTCGTCGACGCCCAGGACCACGCCCTGGTGCAGGGCGTGATCGCACTGGCCGGACAGTTCGGCTGCGAACTGGTGGCCGAAGGCGTCGAGTCCCCGGCGCACGCGCAGGCGCTGATCGCGTTGGGCTGCCATGTCGGCCAGGGCAGCGGCCTGTGCGAACCGCTGCCGCCGCAGGCGCTGCTGGACTGGGCGCTGCGCCGCACGCCGCCGCCCTCGCCGGCCCTTAAAATCCCGAGGTGATCCCACCCGGCTTTATTCAGGACCTCCTGGCCCGCGTCGACATCGTCGACATCGTGGGTCGCCATGTCGACCTCAAGAAGGCCGGCATCAACCACAAGGGCCTGTGCCCCTTCCACGGCGAGAAGTCCCCGAGCTTCACCGTCAGCCCTTCGCGCCAGACCTACCACTGCTTCGGCTGCGGCCAGCACGGCAACGCCGTCGGTTTCCTGATGGAGCACCTGGGCATCGGCTTCATCGACGCGGTGCGCGACCTCGCGCAGCAGGCCGGCATGCCGGTGCCCGAGGACGACCGCAGCCCGCAGGAGCGCGAGCGCGAGAAGGCCCAGAAGCAGCGCCAGGCGACCCTGACCGAGGTCCTGGCCAAGGCCGGCCAGCACTACCGCCAGCAGCTCAAGGGCAACCCGCGCGCGATCGAGTACCTCAAGGGCCGCGGCCTGACCGGCCAGATCGCGCTGCAGTTCGGCCTGGGCTACGCGCCGGACGGCTGGCGCTCGCTGGCCAACGCCTTCCCGTCGTATGACGATCCGCTGCTGGTCGAGACCGGTATGGTCATCCTGCAGGACGACCCCGGCAAGAGCGAGGCCGAACAGCGCCGCTACGACCGTTTCCGTGACCGCGTGATGTTCCCCATCCGCAATGTGCTGGGCGAAGTCATCGGCTTCGGCGGTCGCGTGCTGGACAAGGGCGAACCCAAGTACCTGAACTCGCCGGAGACGCCGGTCTTCCACAAGGGGCGCGAACTCTACGGCCTCTACGAGGCCCGGCCCCAGATGCGGCGGCGCGGTTACGCGCTGGTGGTCGAGGGCTACATGGATGTGGTCGCGCTGGCGCAGCACGGCTTCGGCAACGCGGTCGCGACGCTGGGCACGGCCTGCACGGCCGAGCACGTGCAGAAGCTGTTCCGCTTCACCGAGTCGGTGGTGTTCAGCTTCGACGGCGACGCCGCCGGGCGCCGCGCGGCCGGACGGGCGCTGGAGGCCGCCCTGCCCCACGCCAACGAGACGCGCACGATCAAGTTCCTGTTCCTGCCGACCGAGCACGACCCCGATTCGTATGTGCGCGAGCTCGGCGCCGACGCGTTCGAGCGCTGCGTCGAGGGCGCCGTGCCGCTGTCGCGCCAGTTGATGGACACCGCCGCCGACGGCTGCGACCTGGGCACCCCGGAGGGCCGCGCGAAGATGCTGAGCGTCGCCAGACCACTGTGGGCGGCGCTGCCGGACGGGCTGCTGAAGCGGCAGCTGCTGGGCGAACTCGCGCGCCGTGCGCAACTGCCGGATGCCGAATTGCAGGCGTTGTGGGCGAACGCACAGCCGCCCGCGGCGCCGGGTTCGCGCCCCCGCGCGGAACGCCCCGCGCCCGCGCCCAGGGCGGCTCCGAGAACGACCTCCCCGTCTTCCGACGGTCCGCACGAGGAGCCGTACTTCGACATCCCCGCGTCCGCCTATGGCGACGACGCCCACGCCGGCGCGGACGATGTCCATTTTCCTCCAGACGCTTACGGCGCCGGCGCGGCGCCCGCTCCCGCGCCCCAAGCCTCGGGCCAGGCGGAACGCAAGTGGGTCCCCAAAGGCGAATA
>SEFA01000076.1 GCA_004210455.1 Rubrivivax sp.
TTGCGGGCCATGGCGGACATGGGTTCAGTTTAGGGGGCGCCGTGTTGCGGGAATGTCCCTACGCACGGAAAGCTTATCCCAGGCAGTGATTGGCACGGCAATCATTGCCTAAGCAATAATTGTCATCAAGCATTTCCAGAAGATCCGTCCTGGAAATCCGAAGTCATGAAAGACGACGCCATGAGTGCCAAGTTGCCCCCGTCCGCCGATTTCTACAGCGCCGACAGCTTCACGTCGGAGCCCAGCCTGGGCTGGCTGCTGCGTCAAATCAAGCAGTCCATGGTCCTGCAGGCCGACAAGATGCTCGGCGAGCATGACCTGACCCACGCCCAGTGGGCGCCGATGCTGCGCCTGCGCTTCAACGGTCCGATGTCCAGCGCCGCGCTGGCCCGCGAACTGGCGATGGACGGCGGCGCGATGACGCGTCTGCTCGATCGCCTCGAGGCCAAGAACCTGGTGCGCCGCGAACGATCGCTCGAGGACCGGCGCGTGGTGATGGTGTCGCTGACCGAGGTCGGCGTGAACGCGATGGCCGCCGCCCCCGGCGTGCTGTCCAAGGTGTTCAACGACCACCTGGCGGGATTCACCGATCAGGAGTTCCGCACGTTGATCGGCTTGCTGCAGCGCATCGTTGTCAACGGCCAGGCGATCCGCGACGCGGGTCTGACTTCCGAATCCTCGACCCTCGACAAATGCGAATGAACGCTCTCCACAAAAACAACAGTCCTGAGGAACCCCCGATGACTTCCCGTTTCCTTCACCGCACCACCCTGGTCCTGGCCATGGGCGCGGCGTTGCTCATGGTGCTCACCGCCTGCGCGCCCATCCCGAAGCTGGCCGAACCCGGCCGCCCGATCGACGGCGCGGAAGCGGCCCGCCTCGGCCTGGACGACAGCCAGAGCCCCGCGCTGGCCGCCGCCTGGTGGAAGACCTTTCGCGATCCGCAGCTGGACGCGCTGGTCGACCAGGCGATCGCGAACTCGCCCAACCTGGCGCTGGCCCGCGCCCGCATCGACCGCGCCGCGGCGATGACCGAGAACGCCGAAGCGGCCAAGCGCCCCTCCGCCCAACTGGAAGCCGACGTCACCCGCCAGCGCATCACCGAGAACGGCATCTACCCGCCGCCGCTGGCCGGCAGCGTGCGGACGCTGGCCAACATCCAGGCCGGCTTGAGCTATGAGTTCGACTTCTTCGGCAAGCACGACGCGGCGCTGCAGGCGGCGCTCGGCCAGCGGCGCGCCGCGGAGGCCGATGCCGCCGCCGCGCGCCTGAGCGTGTCCAACGCGGTGGCCAAGGCCTACGTCGCGCTGGCGCGCAGCCAGGCGCAGAGTCGCCTGCTGGAGCAGCAGAAGACGCTGCGCGACCAGTCCTTCGACCTGGTGCGCCAACGCAGCGCGGCCGGGCTGGACAACGGCCAGGACCTGCGCGTGGCCGAAGCGCCGCTGCCCGACATCCAGCGCCAGCAGGTCGTGCTGCGCGAGCAGCAGGCGCTGCTGCGCCACCAGCTCGCCGCGCTGACCGGCCAGGGCCCCAAGGCGACCGAGTCGCTGGACGCCGCGTTGCCGGTCGCGCTTGACTGGCGGCAGGCGCCCCATCTGGACCTGCTGGGCCGCCGCCCGGACCTGGCCGCCGCGCGCGCCCGGGTCGAGGCGACGGCGCAGGACATCCGCGTCGCCCGCGCGCAGTTCTATCCGAGCGTGAGCCTGACGGCCTTCGCCGGTCTGAACTCGATCGGCCTGGATGAACTGTTCAAGAGCGGCAGCCGCCAGTACGGCGCCGGCCCGGCGCTGCACCTGCCGCTGTTCGACAGCGGCCGGCTGCGCGCCAACCTGCGCGGCAGCGCCGCCGAGCAGGACGCCGCGATCGCGAGCTACAACGTCGCCGTGCTGGACGCCGTGCGCGACGCCAGCGACCAGTACACGACGCTCGAATCGCTGCGCCAGCAGCGCACGCAGCAGGACGCGCTGGTGGCCAACGCCGACGGCCAGGCCGCGCTGGCTGATCAGCGCCACCGCGCCGGCCTGTCCGGCCGCATCGCGGTGCTGAGCGCGCAGCAGAACCAGTTGCTGCAGCAGCGCGGCCAGATCGATCTGCAGGCGCTGACCGTCGACGCGCAGATCAACCTGATGCGCGCGCTGGGCGGCGGTTACGCCGAACCCGCTCGGGACCCGGCGCAGACGACGGCTTCCGCCGATCGCCGCTGAAATCACCGACGCATCGCCGACGCCATCGCTTCCCGAATCACAAGAATCCCGAAGAGCACCACCATGAGCGCAACGCCTCCGAACAACACGCAAGCTCCCGCCAAGAACGGCACCCGCAGGAAGGGCCTGACGGCCATCGCCGCCGTCGTCATCGTGGCCGGTCTGGGCTACGCCGCCTACGAATGGATGGTCGGCAGCCATTACGAGTCGACCGACAACGCCTATGTGCAGGCCAATGTCGTGCAGATCACGCCGCTGGTCGGCGGCACGGTCCGCGCGGTCTACGCCGACGACACCGACTTCGTGAAGGCCGGCCAGAAGCTGGTGAGCCTGGACCCCGTCGACGCCCGCGTCGCGCTGGAACAGGCGCAGGCGCAGCTGGCGCAGACCGTCCGCGAGGTCCGCACGCTGTATGCGAACAACAGCGGTTTCGAAGCGCAGGTCAAGGTCCGCGAGGCCGATCTGAAGCGCGTCAGCGTCGACCTGGAACGCCTGCAGTCCGACGTCGCCCGCCGCCAGCCGCTGGTCGCCACCGGCGCCGTCGGCAAGGAAGAGCTGGAACACGCGCAGTCGCAATTGACTTCGGCCCGCGCGCAGGCTGCCGCCGCGCAGTCGGCGCTGCAGGCCGCGAAGGACCAGCTGGCGTCGAACCAGGTACTGACCGATGGCGTCAAGGTCGAGGAGCACCCGAACGTGCTGCGCGCCGCCGCGCGCCTGCGCGAGAGCTATCTGGCGCTGCAGCGCGCCGAGCTGATCGCCCCGGTGGACGGCTGGGTCGCGCGCCGCTCGGTGCAGCTGGGCCAGCGCGTCGCGGCCGGCGCGCCGCTGATGGCGGTGGTCGGCCTGCAGCAGGTCTGGGTCGACGCCAACTTCAAGGAAAGCCAGCTGGCCAAGCTGCGCATCGGCCAGAAGGCGACGCTGGAAGCGGACGTCTACGGCAAGAAGACCGAGTACCACGGCACGGTGCAGGGCCTGGGCGCGGGCACGGGCGCGGCGTTCGCGCTGCTGCCGGCGCAGAACGCCACCGGCAACTGGATCAAGGTCGTGCAACGCGTGCCGGTGCGCATCGCGCTGGACCCCAAGGAAGTGCAGGAGCACCCGCTGCGCGTGGGCTTGTCGATGGACGTGCAGGTCGACATCCGTGAGCAGGGCGGCGCGATGCTGGCCGCCGCGACCGGCGCCAGCGCGCCGCGCCTGCAGACCACGATCTACGACGTCCAGGAGAAGGCCGCCGACGAGCAGGTGAACAGGATCATCGCCACCAACCTCGGCAAGGCCGCGGCCAAGGCGACCACCACCCGCGTGCAATGAGCGACGCCACTCCCACCGCGCCCGGCGCGCCGGCAGCCCCCGGGCCGTCCGCGTCCCCGGCACCCGCAGGACCGCCCGGCGGCCCCGCGCCGCTGACCGGCACCGCGCTGGTGCTGGGCACCATCTCGCTGTCGCTGGCAACCTTCATGAACGTGCTGGACTCTTCCATCGCGAACGTGTCGCTGCCTGCGATCGCCGGCGACCTCGGTGTCAGTCCCGTGCAGGGCACCTGGGTCATCACAAGCTTCGGCGTCGCCAACGCGATCTCGGTGCCGCTCACCGGCTGGCTGACGCAGCGCTTCGGCGCGGTGCGGCTGTTCACGACCAGCGTGCTGCTGTTCGTGCTCGCGTCCTGGCTGTGCGGCTTCGCGCATTCGCTGGAGATGCTGGTGGCCGCGCGCGTGTTCCAGGGGCTCGTCGCGGGTCCCATGATCCCGCTGTCGCAGACGCTGCTGCTGTCGAGTTATCCCAAGCACAAGGCAGGCACGGCGCTCGCGTTATGGGGGATGACCACGCTGGTCGCACCGGTGGTCGGCCCGCTGCTGGGGGGCTGGATCACCGACAACGTGACCTGGCCGTGGATCTTCTACATCAACGTGCCGGTCGGCCTGTTCGCGGCCGGCCTGACCTGGAGCATCTATCGCACCCGCGAGACCCCGACCAAGAAGCTGCCGATCGACACCGTCGGGCTGTCGCTGCTGGTGCTGTGGGTGGGCTCGCTGCAGGTGATGCTGGACAAGGGCAAGGAACTGGACTGGTTCGAGTCCAACCAGATCATCGCGCTGGCCGTGGTGGCCGTGGTCGGCCTGGCGGTGTTCATCGTCTGGGAGCTGACCAACGACCACCCGGTGGTGGACCTGCGTCTCTTCGCGCGCCGGAACTTCCTGTTCGGGGCCTCGGTGCTGTCGATCGCCTACGGGCTGTTCTTCGGCAACGTGGTGCTGCTGCCGCTGTGGCTGCAGCAGCACATGGGCTACACCGCGACCGCAGCCGGCTTCGCGCTGGCGCCGGTGGGGGTGCTGGCCATCCTGCTCTCGCCGCTGGCGGGGAAGAAGGTCTCGGTATGGGATCCGCGTCTGATGGCGAGTTTCGCCTTCGTGATGTTCACCATCGTCCTGGGGATGCGCGCGAACTTCACGACCGACACGGACCTCGCGACCATCATGATCCCGACCGTCCTGCAAGGCGCGGCGCTGGCGTTCTTCTTCATCCCGCTGACGACGATCACGCTGTCGGGCATCACGCCGGACCGGATCGCCGCCGCGGCGGGCTTGTCGAACTTCGTGCGGATCACCGCGGGCGCGATGGGGACGTCGATCTCCACCACCTTGTGGGAGAACCGCGCGACGCTGCACCACCATCACCTGGCGGAGCGGCTCGCGCTGGGCGACCCGGCGGAAACGGCGGCGCTGGACACGTTGCAGCGACAGGGCTTCAGCCACGACCAGGCGCTGGCCTACCTGAACCGGCTGGTCGACCAGCAGGCGTTCACGCGGGCGGCGGATGACATCTTCCTGGCCTCCGCGGTCCTGTTCATCGTGCTCATCGCGTTCGTGTGGCTGACGAAGCGGCCACCGAAGGTGGGCGCGCCGGTGGACGCGGGCGGGGCGCACTGACGGTTCGGTCGCCGACTTCGACATCGCTCGATGAAGGAAAGGGGTCTCACGGGACCCCTTTCTGCCGTGCGATCGATGCTTTCCGGTCGGACCGCGCGGTGGCGTGCGGTGTCAAGCCTTCGACGATGCCAGCTCGAGGCAGTACGCGATGAGCTCGTCCAGCTCGCTGGACTTGTCGAAGACCTTGTCGGCGCCCAGCCCCTCGCAGCGTTGGCGCATGTCGGCCGTGGCGTAGTTGGTCAAGACGATGACCTTGGCCTCGGGCTGCAGCAGCCGGGCCTTGGGCAGCAGCGACATGCCCGATCCGCGCTTCAGGAAGAGGTCGATGATGAGGATGTCGCAGGGGACCGCCTCGTCGTGCAGCCAGCGCAGCGCGCCGGCCTCGTCCTCGGCCGTGCCGACCACGTCGAGGTCGAGCATTTCCTGCAGGGTCGCGACAAGGTTCTCCCGGATCAGCGGGCTGTCCTCGACCAGGAAGCAGTTCAGCGTGCCGGGCGTCGGTGCGGTGACGGGAACGGTGGACATGGGCATGGGCGTGAGCGAGGCGCCCATTATCACGATCCCGAGCCCCGCTTCGATGGCGGGGCCAGCCGTGCGTTGCATTCAGACAGCGCCTTCATGCTCTCCGGGTCCGCGTCCTCGCCCAGGTCGATCAGCGGCACGATCGCGGCCAGCGGCGTCACGGCCACACCCAGCACCGCCGCCGGCACCAGCTTGCGCAGCAGCGGCGTCTTCTGCAGGCTGAGCTGCGGGTCGCCCAATGTGCCCTGGATGTTCAGCGGCGTGCGCAGCGTGAGCGGGCTCTTGTCCTTGGGATCGACCTTGGCCGTCAGCGCCAGCCGCTCCGTCGCCAGCGACATGCCGCCGTCCACCAGCACCACCGAGTCCTTGGTGTCGATCACCATCGGACGCGGCGTGACCACGCCGTCCTTGACCCGCAGATCGGCGACGCCGCAGTTGACCTGCAGCGCTTCGTCGCCCCGCACCAGCATGCCCAGGCCCTGGGCGATGTCGATGCCGGCGGCCTCCACGATCAGGTGGGAGATGGTCCCGTCGGTCCAGTACAGCACCATGCGGCCGTCGGCGCTTGCCAGCAGCTCGGCCGTCGACTTGCCTTCGCCGTCCAGCGCGATGCGCCCGCCCATCAGCCCCGTCACCCAGCGCTGACCGTTCTTGCGTTCCAGGTTCAACCACTGCTCCAGGTGCACGCCGCCGACGCGCAACCGCGCCTGCCACTTCGCCTGGGGCCCGCGGCCGTCCAGCTTCATGTTGCCCGCGACCTGGCCACGCGCCACCCGCGCGTCGATGTCGCGCAGTTCCAGGACGCCGTCCTGCAGCACGATCCGCGCGTTCAGCGGCTCGGCGGCCTGCAGGATCGCCGTGCCGGATTCGAAGCGCGCCAGCTTCACGTTCACATTGGCGTTCATCGCCCGCAGCGAGGGCAGGTCGAACTGCTTGTCCGGCAGGACGCGCGACGGCGCTTTCTTCGCCTTCGGCGCGCCGGGCTCGGCAGGGACACCGACCGCCGGCCCCAGGTCGGCCAACCAGAGCTCGCGACCGCGCAACTCGCCGGTCAGCGTCGGCATGCCGTTGTCCTTCCTGTCGTAGACGAATTCTCCATTCAGATGACTCTTGCCGATCGTGGCCTGGCTGACCGCCGTCGTCCAGCGCGTACCGTCCCGGGTCAGCTTGCCCTTCATCGCGAAGGCCGGCGTGGTCGGCAAGGTGACGCCGAGGGGCTCGCCCACCGCGGCCAGCGACGGGCCCGCCAGCGTGTACTGGCCGGACAACCCCTGGCTGACCAGCAGGTCGCGGACCTGGCCGTCGAAGCTCAATTGCGCCTTGCCGATGTTGCCGCGCAATGTCACCGGCACGGCCGGCGCGTTCGGGTCCGAGGACAGCCAGGGCAGGGCCGAACCGGTCTGCAGGTTGGCCTTGATCGGCAGGTCGCGCCAATGCCCCTCGGCCTGCGCCGTCATGCCGTAGCGACCACCTTCGCCCGGACGGGACGCATCGGCAGGCGCCGACGCGCCCTGGGGCTTGCCCGCCACGCGCTCGCCGAAATCCACGGCCAGCCGGGTGCCCGAAGCCGCCGCGCTGGCCACGCGCGCCGAGGCGGTAGGCGCGCGCTGCTGCTCCACCGTGCTCGAAGCTGCTCGGCCGGAGCGCACCGCCGAAGCGGATTCCTCCGCCGTCGTCCAGGTCTCGCGCAAGGCGAACCGGCCCAGCAGCGACAGCTGCTGGATCTTGTCGTCCACCAGCACCGTGCCATGGCCCACCTCGAGCAGGTCGAAACGGATGCCGTCGATGTTGGGGCGTTTGCGCACCTGCGTGTCGCTGGGCGGTTGCTTGCCGAATTGCCAGCTCGCGCGGCCTTCGACGTCGCGCTCCAGGCGCATCGTCAGCTCGCCCGCGCGGAGCGCCTTCACCTGCAAGGCCTGACCCTCGTGACGGAGCGCCAGCAGGTCCCCGTAGCGCAACGCCAGCGCGGCGTCCTGCGCCTGCACCATCGGTCCGCCCAGCGTGCTCCAGCTCGGGCCGGCGATCGTGAGGCTGTGCGTGCGCAGCCGCAGGCCGCCGATCAGCCGGAGTTGCCAGGCGGCGTTGTCTTCATCGCCGTCGAAACGCACCTGGCGGTCGAGCTTCTGGCTCAGCCATTGCTCCGCCGGGCGGCGCAGGAAAGGCCATCCCAGCCATTCGCAGATGCCGACGCCGATGAGCAGCAGCACCAGCAGCACGATCAGGCCGAGGGCCCAGCCGTGGAGGCCTCGTCGTCGAGGACCCGGCGCGGGCGCCGGCGTGGAGGAGGGCGCGTTGTTCACCACCATTGTTCAAACATCCTGGAAAAGTATTCCTTGCTGCGTTGCCACAGGCCCCGGTCCTGCCAGCGCTGCAGCTCGATCGTCCTGGACGCGGTCCGGTCGCGCTCGAACATGCGCGTCATCGCGCCGCCGAAGTCCTCGCCCAGCACGACGGCGTTGACCTCGTTGTTATGAACGAAGCTGCGCCAGTCCATGTTGCTGGAGCCGACCGTGGAGACCACGCCGTCGATGACGGCGGTCTTGGCGTGCAGCACCGCGTCCTGGAGTTCATGGATGCGCACGCCGGCCTTCAGCATGCGTTCGTAATGGCTGCGGCCCGCGTGCATCACCGGGCCGAAGTCGCTGCGCGAAGGCAGGATCAGCTGCACGTCGACGCCGCGCTGCGCGGCTTCGCACAGGGCGTCGACCATGTCCTGCCCGGGCGCGAAATAAGCCATCGTCAGGTACACGCTGCGTTGCGCGGCGCGGATGCTGCCCAGCAGCAGCGTATAGATCCGGTTCTCGGTGTCCTGCGGCGAGGAGGGGACCACGCGCATCAGTTGCTGGCCCGCGGGCGGGCCAGCGGGAGGTGCGATCGCGGCGACGGCGCCCTCGCAATGCTGCTGCGACCAGACTTCGCGGAACAGGGTGTGCAGCTTCTGCGTCGCGGGGCCTCGCACCTGGACCATCGTGTCGCGCCAGCCGTTTTCCTCCGCCTTGTCATCGGTCTTGCCCGAGGCCTTGCCGTCGCCGGAGCCGCTCGACGCGGCCTTCGGCGGAGGCGCCTTGGACGAGCCGCGGCTGCCGAAACCGCCTGAGCCCGACGAGTACACCGCGCTGATGTTGATCCCGCCGGTGAAGCCTGTCTCGCCATCGACGACCAGCATCTTGCGATGGTCGCGCTGCGTGATCTTGTGATACTTCGTCCGCTGCTTGAGCGGATTGACCGGGTTGAAGGCGCACACGGCGATGCCGCCCTGGCGCAGGCGATCGAAGTAGGTCTCGTCGGTGCCCATCGAGCCGACGCCGTCGTAGAGCACCGCAATCTCCAGCCCGTCCGACCGCCGCTTCAGCAGCAGCTCGGCGAGCCGGCGCGAAACGTCGGCATCCTCGATGATGTAGCTCTCCAGGATGATCTGACGGCGCGCCTTCTCGATCGCCGCGAACATCGCGGCGAAGGTCGCCGGGCCGTCGACCAGCAGTTGCGCGTCATTGCCCGCATACAGGTCGACGTCGCCGAACGCGGACATCGCCGCGATCTGACGCTTCAGAAGTTCTGATTTCCCTTGCGCCGCCGCGGACTGCAGCGCCTGCTCGCGACTGGCCTGGTTCATCTGTCCGCGTGGACCGGTCACGTCCACCTGGGCGGCGACCCGCGTGAGCGCTGGCACCGCGGTCGGCGGATCGGGCACGCGGCCGTTCACCGGCGCCCGCGGCGTCCCGCAGGCCACCAGACCGACGCTCCCGCCGAGCGCGAAGAGCAGGGCGGCGACGCGTCGGCGCATGGGCTCAGTCCCTCAGCAAGTCGGCGAGATCGTCGGCGTGCTCTTCCTCCTCGGCGAGCACTTCCTCGAGGATGCGGCGCGTCGTCGGGTCCTTGTCGCCGATGAGCTGGATCATCTGCCGATAGGCCTCCACGGCAATGCGCTCGGCGATCAGGTTCGATCGCAGCATCGCCTTCAGGTCCTTGGATTCGTCGTACTCGGCGTGGCTACGCTGCGTCAGCGAGTCCGGCTTGAAGTCCGGATCGCCGCCCAGCTGCACGATGCGCTCGGCGATGCGGTCCGCGTGGACCGCCTCCTGCGTGGCGTGCTCGAGGAACTCCTCCGCGACGCGGGGCGAGTTCAGGCCGTGCGCGGTGAAGTAGTGGCGCTTGTAGCGCAGCACGCAGACGAGTTCGGTTGCAAGCGCGTCGTTGAGCAGACGGATCACGTCTTCGCGCCAGGGGCCATAGCTCGGCGTCACCGGGCCTTCGTCGAGGTGCTGGCGAGCGCGTTGCAAGGCCGTTTCATCAAGCTTCAGGTGCTTGTGTTCGGGGGCGTTCATGGGCTGGCTCCTCTGGGTTCAGGAAAGGGCGAAGGTCACTTTCGCAGCGCGTTGAAGCCGGTGATCCCGAGCAGCAGCAGCACCAGGAAGATGACCAGGAAGATCCCGAACAGGATCTTGGCGATGCCGGCCGCGCCAGCGGCGAGACCGGTGAAGCCGAGGACGCCCGCCACCAGCGAGATCACAGCAAAGATCAGGGCCCACTTCAACATGACGATGTCCTTTCGTGCAGTCGGCCGCGGCGCGGCGCTTGGGCTCACTGTAGAAGCGGGCAGGGGGCCGAAGGGATCAGCAGGGCACACGTCCGGGTGTAGGACAGGACGCCGCCGCAGCAGCCTCCGCGTGCGATGGGCGCGGATGCCGGACTCGTCCTACAAGCGGCTTCGGCGCGGTACGACAGACGACGAACCGCGACGGGCCTAGCCTTGCATCATCTTCTCCCCCGTCTTCCGACCTCGGCGCCAAGCGCTGGAAAGGAACTCAGATGATCAAGTTCAACAAGACCCTCACGTCGCCTTCCGCCGCTGCCTGGATCACTGCCGGGGCGGTGCTGTCTGCCGTCATGATCGTGACCACGCCGGCATTCGCGGCCGGCGCCGCCTCCAAGTCGGACGTCCAGTCCACTTATGAGCAGGAACGCGCCAACTGCCTCGCCGGCAAGACCGGACAGGCCCAGGCCACCTGCCTGAAGGAAGCCGGCGCGGCCCGACAGGAGATGCAGCGCGGCAACCTGCGCACCGCAAGCACCCAGGACCTCGCCAACAACGCGATGCTGCGCTGCCAGCGCGTCGCCGAGGAGGATCGTGAGGACTGCCGCATGATGGTGATGGGGCAGGGGACCCGCGACGGCAGCGTGAAGAGCGGCGGCATCCTCACCCGCATCGATCGCATGGTGCAGGAGAACCCGACCGCGGCCGGCATTCCGTCGGCTCCGGCCGAGCCGCCGAGCGCGACGATGCGCCCAGGCCCCGATGTTCCGCCGCCGCGCCAGCCCAAGGCCAGCGCGCCCGCCCGTTGATCGACCGAAGAGGACCGACACCATGTTGATGAAACGCCTCGTTCCGCTCGCCCTGTCGAGCCTCGCCGGTTACGCGCTGTGGCAATGGCAGGCGCGGCGCCACGATCAGCGCCACAAGACCTCTCACGCCAAGCCCGAGGAAGTCACTACCTGGGAAGGCGAGGGCGGTGCGCTGCATGGTTCGGGGCCTCACATGGGACCCGGACCCACCCGGTCGGCATCCTGATCGCCACAGTCCAGAAACGACAAGGCGCCCATTGCGGGCGCCTTTTCCGTTTCTGCTATCAGCCGCCCGACCCTTGCTGCGGCTCGCGCAGGAAGATCTCGACGCGACGGTTCTTGGCGCGGCTCTCGGCCGTGTCGTTGGATACGAGCGGTTCGCGCGAGCCTCGGCCGGCCGCCTCGATCCGGTCGGAACGGACACCCCGGTCGGCCAGGTAGGTCCGCACGCTTTCGGCGCGGCGCAGCGACAACGGATCGTTGATCGCATCCGAGCCGGTGTTGTCCGTGTGCCCCACCACGCGGACAACCGTCGGTGACGGGTTGTTGTTGAGGCCGTTCGCGAACGCATCCAGCACGGGCCGCAACCGCGGCTCGACCGCCGCGCTGTTGGTCGCGAACGAGATGTCGCTCGGTACGTCCAGCTTGAGTTGGTTGTCGGCGGTGCGGGTCACCTCCACGCCGGTGCCTTGCGTGGCCTGCTCCATGGCGCGGCGCTTGTCTTCCATGTGGCGCGACCAGACGTTGCCGGCCACGGCGCCCAAGGCACCGCCGATCAGCGCGCCGGTGCCCGCCTTGCCGCCGGTGGCGGAACTGATGACCGCGCCGGACACGGCGCCGATCGCGGCGCCGCCCGCGGTGCCGCGCTGACGTTCATCCATGTTCGCGCAACCGGCCAGGACGGCTGCCGCCAGGGCGGCCGCGGCCAGTCGGGTGTGTCGCATCTGCATCTTGCTTCTCCTTGTGATCCGGGTAAGAAAACCCATCGACCCGCGCGGCTGTACCGCTGCCGGCGCGAGACAGTATCCCGCGTGGCGGCGGCGCAGTTCCGGGGCCGCTGGATGAGTTGCCCGCGCGTCGTACCGGAGTTCCGATCGGGTTCCGATGCGCCTGCGCGTCCGACGTGCCGCAGGAGGGCAAGCGCGGCACCTGCCGCGTTCGCCCCGTGTTGCAGTCAGTGCTCCCACAGATAACTGTTATTTCTGCGTGTGGGATGACAAGTGCTTGTTATTCAGTGCGAGGAGCATGGTTCATAGCATGAAGCCTTCGTCGCCAACCGCTTTGCGGAGTGCCCATGTCCCGTTCGCCCGAACCCGGTTCCACCCCCGTCAGCGGTGCCGAATCCTCCGCCATGCCGCGCTGGGAGAATGAGCATCCGGCTCCCACCTGCGCTACGCGACCCAACCGATCATCGACAGGACCGGCCGGGTGGTGGCCACCGAACTGCTGTTCCGCTGGAATGCCAGCGACGCCGCCGTCGGTCCCGAACTGGGGGCTTACGCCACCGCCGCCGCGCTGTCGAACGCGCTGATCGACGGCGCCCTGCTGACCGGCGCGCCGGCCGCGGAGCATCCCCTCGGCGACCTGCTGGTCAACATGGACCGTCGTACCCTGTTGAGTCCGATCGCCGAGGCCCTGACGCCGGACATCGGTGTGATCGAACTGCTGGAGACCGTGGAGGTCGACGCGTTGCTCGTGCAGCGCATCCGCGATCTCCACGGGCGCGGCTACCGCTTCGCGCTGGACGACATCGTGAGCGCGGACGATCCCCGCTGGGCGCTGGCCCCCTGGGTACAGTTCGCCAAGATCGATGTTGTCGGCATTGATTCCGATCAGCTGCCGGCGCTGGTGCGCCAGGCGCAAGAACTGGGATTGGCGGTGATCGCCGAGAAGATCGAGGACGAGGAAGCCTTGCGCCGCGCACGCCGCGCCGGCGCAGATTACTTCCAGGGTTATGACATTGCCAGGCCGTCCACCGTCGCCGTGCACGCGCTGCCCGGCTGCGACGCGGGGCTGGCCGGGAAGATGTTCTTGCTGGCCCGCGCCGGCGTCGCCGCGTCGTCCCTGGCGTTGCTCGCGGGGCGTCATCCCGCCCTCGTCGCGCGATTGCTGAGTGTGCAGGCCATTCACGCGCCGCAGTGCGTGGCGACGGCACAGACGCTGGCCGATGTCCTGGACTCGCTGCCGCGTGCGGTCCTGATCGCCTGGCTGGGGGTGTTCAACATCGCCGCCGTGCACGGGAGGGACCATGAACTGGCGCGGCTGCTGCGCGGCGAACTTGCGGATGGCCGCCTGCGGCTGCGTCGCGAGGGACGGGTGGGCACCTCTGGGGACCTCGAACAGGCGTCTTTCGTGCTCTGCAAGCAATTGGTGCGCATGCGCCTGTCCGCAAGACCTGCCGCCGCCTGCCAGTGCCCCGAGCGTCGTGCCACGACGAGCGGCGATGCGGGATCGGCCAGCGGCCCGGGCAGGATCGCTGCTTGAGCACTGCTTGAGCATTGCTTGACCGCAGCTTGAGCGCCGCCGGACTGCCTCCTGGTCCGGATCCGCGAGGGCAACCGGAACCGCGACCATGAACGACAGAGCCGCCCGAGGGCGGCTCTGTCTTGGACGGGTGGACGACGGGTGTCGTCCGCGGGCTCATTCGTCGATCAATCCATGCAGCCGGGCCACGCTGGTGGCCATGGCACGGGAGTTGACGTTCAGCTTGCGATAGATCGAGCGCAGGTGCTGATTCACGGTGAAGCGGGAAATCGACAGCCGGCTGCCGATGTCGACGATCGGCAGACCCTCGATCAGCAGGTTCAGCACGCTCCATTCGCGTTGGCCCAGACCGAGCTCCTTGAGCTTCTGCGCCTTGTCCACCTTGGGTTTCACGCCGGTCTCGAGACTTTCCAGCTTGTCGAGCACCAGCCGCGACACCGCGGGACTCAACGGCGCATGGCCGTTGTGCGTGGCAATGATCTTGTCGATCAGGCTGGGCTGGATCTCCTCCTTCAGCAGGTAGCCCGCAGCGCCCGAGCGCAGGCTGCGCATCACGTGCTTGGCGTCGCCGAAGGTGCTGATCACGATGCTGTGCGCATCGGGGCACTTCTCGTTGATCAGCTTGATCAGGTCGATGCCGTCCACGTCGGGCAGGCCCAGGTCGACCAGGTAGATGTCCGCGCGGTTGGCGAGGATCGCGGACACCGATTCGCCGCGATTGCGACCGATGCCGACGATCTGGCAGGCACTGCTGGCCGACACGACGTCGATCAGGCGTTGCAGGACGGTGGCGTCGTCTTCGATGATGGTCACGGTGATCATGTGATGTTCCCCTGTAGTTCGGAGTTGTTGTTGCTGATGGCCGATGAAGGTGGATGACGTGAAGTGAGTGGGGCTTGCGCAGGCGTCGTGCGGTCGTCGCGGCCTCAGCGCTCGCCGAGCGATTCCGAGACCGTCTTCTTCACCGGCTTGAGCAGGTAGTCCAGCACGGTGTGACGACCGGTGATGATTTCCGCAGTGGCCGTCATCCCGGGCTGGATCACGATGCGATCCGCTTTCTCGCCCTTGAAGCGCTTCCCGCTGATGCGGATATGGGTGCGGTAGTAGGCCTGCTCGCCCTGTGGCGTACGTTCCGTCAGCGCGTCGGGGCTGACGTAGGTCACGCTGCCGTCGAGCGCGCCGTAGATGCTGTAGTCGAAGGCGTCCACTTTGACCACCGCCGGCATGCCGCGGCGGATGAATCCGATGTCGCCGGCGCGCAGCCGCGCTTCGATGATCAGGTCGTCCCCGGTGGGCAGCAGCTGCATGATCTCGTCACCGGGACGCAGCACCGCACCCTCTGTGGTCAGCGTGATCAGGTTGACGACGCCGTCGACGGGTGCGCGCAATTGCGTGTGCTCGAGATTGCCGCGCCGGTCATTCAGCATCTGCTGCACGCTGGCGAGTTCTTCCTCGGTCTTGGCCAACTCGGCCTGTGAATCCTGCAGGAATCGGTTGCGTCGGGTCGTGACCTGCCCGGCTGCCTCGTTCGCGGTCCGCTGGAGTCGAAGGAACTCGGCCGCACTGATATCGCCGGCCTTGTACAGCGGTTCATTGAGCTCGACCTCGCGGCGGGCGAGCTCCGCGGAGGTGGACAGGACCGCAAGTTCCTCCTGCAGCGCCGTCCTGCGCCGTTCGTAGAGCTGGCGCTGCAACTCGTTGAACGAGCCGGTGCCGGCGGGTCGGTAGGGCGTCCCCAGCGTCTCGGCGCGCAGGCGTGCCAGCGAGGCGTTCAGGGCATCGGCCTTTTCGCTGGAATCGGCCAGCGCGGCGCTGGCCTTGGTGTTGTCCAGCTGGGCCAGCAGGTCGCCCTTGCGGACGGCATCCCCCTCGTGCACGAACAGCTTTTCCACCACACCTCCATCAGGCGCCTGGATCACTTGTGTGCGAGAGGATGCCATGACCTTGCCCGCGGCGCGAGTGACCTGCTCGAGCTGCGCCTGGGAGGCCCACCACAAACCGGCACCCAGCGCCGCCACCGTGGCGAGTACGGTCCAGCGCACCCGCGCCGGGCCCTCGTGAAGACTTGTCTTGATTGTCATGGGAATCTCCTGATGTCGGAAGTCCTGGAACGAGGTGGGCTCAGACGACCGGGGCGGGGGCTTCGAGAGCGGGAACCGAGGCCGGTCGGCCCTGCAGCCGCGCCAGCACCTCGTCGCGGGGGCCGTCGGCCAGGACGCCTTGGGGCGCCAGCACGATCACGCGATCGACCAGCGCCAGCATCGACAGACGATGGGTCACCAGCAGCAGCGTCGCCTCGGGCTTGAGCATCTGCCGCATCAGCCGCACGGTTGCCTGCTCCAGGCCGTCGTCCATGCCCGAGGTCGGCTCATCGAGCAGCCACACGGCGCGATCGGCCAGGACGAGGCGCGTCAGCGCCACGAGTTGCCGCTGTCCACCGGACAGACCGCGTCCGCCTTCGGAGAGCTTGCGGTCCAGGCCGAGAGGATGCTGCGCGACCATGGCCCACAGCCCCGTCCGCTGACACGCGGCAACCAGCAGGTCGTCGCTGACGTCAGGCAATCCGAACAGCAGGTTGTCGCGCAGGGTGCCGGCGAACAGCCAGGCGTGTTGGGGACCGTAGGCCAACTGGGTCGCGCGCCATCCCGCATGGATCTGCTGCAGGTCGACACCGTCCAGGTACACCGTGCCGCGCGTGGGTTTGCTCAGCCCGCAGGCGAGCGACAGCAGGGTGGTCTTGCCGGCGCCGATGGTGCCCAGGATCGCGACCTTCTCGCCGGGCCGGAAGTGCAGGTTGCCGATGCGCAGCGGCTCCTTCTGGCCGGGGTAGGCGAATTCGACGTCCTCGAAGCGCAGGTCGCCGTGCATGGCCTGGGGCACGATCGCTCGATCGATGCCTTCGTTGTCCACCTGCAGCCTGAAGATCGCATCCAATGCCGTCATGGACGCGCGCGCGCTGCCCAATTGCACCAGCAGCGGCGGGATGGATGCCAGCGGCGACAGCACGCGACCCGACAGGATCGAGCAGGCCACGATGGCGCCTTGCGTCAGGTGTCCGTCGATCGCCAGCACCGCGCCGACGCAGATCAGCGAGATGTAGCTCGCCTGCTGCAGCGCGGCGGACAGGTAGGAGGTGGTGTCGCTCTCGTGCTTCAGCGCGAGACTCTGGGCTGCGTTCACTTCGCACAGCGCCGCCCACCGGGCCTCGAAACGCCAAGTCGCGCCGAGACCCTTGATGGCTTCGGTTCCCTCGATGGTTTCGACCAGCAACCCGGTCTTGGCATTTGCTCCCGACTGGGTGCTCGCGGTCAGCCGTGCGATGCGACGGGCGCGCAGCAGCCCGGTCAGGACGGTCACGCCGAACAGCACCACCGCCGGCAGCGCCATCCAGAATCCACCGATCGCCGCGATCACCAGCGCGAAGATCAGCGCCATCGGCATGTCGAACAGCAGGAACAGGGTGCTGGCCGACAGGATGCCGCGGATCGATTCGAAGCTCTGTACCTGCGACGCCAGCGTGCCGACCGAGCCGGGTCGCTGGTCCATCCGGACCGCGTTCAGCCGCGCCATCAAGGCCCGGGAGATCCCGACGTCCAGCTGCTTCAACTGGGGTTCGAGCAAGGCCGCGCGGGCGAGCTTGAGCAGGAACTCGATCACCACCGCCAACGCCACGCCCAGCGTGAGCACCCAGAGCGTCTGGTGCCCCTGGCTGGGGATGACGCGGTCGTAGACCTGCATCGAGAAGAAGGAGATGGCGATGCCGATCGTCGACAGCACCAGCGACAGTCCCGCCGCTTCCAGGAAGATCGGCCATTGGCCGCGGATCTGCGACAACATCATCCCGCGCGCGCTGCGCGCCGCCGCCGGCTCGAGTTGGCCGTCCATGGCCGAATGCAGGCAGGCCTGATCGTCCAGCACGAGGTGGCGACGGACGTGGTCGCTGCCCACGCAGGTCCAGAGCCCTTCGGGCGTCCGCGCGGTGATCACCTGCCAGCCGTGCTCGGCGTGGTGGCACAGCAGCGGCAGCGCGGCGAGTTGCGGAGCGTCCAGCAGGACGAATCGTGAGCGTTCATCGATCGCACCGGCCAGCCGTCGCGCCGTGGAAAGGTCCTCGCCTGGCAGCGCCAGTGCCATCTGACGCTGGCGCACCAGGTCGACGGGAACGGGATGCCCCTTCAGCCGCATCCAGTGCGCCAGGGCGGTCGCGAGGGCGGCCGAAGGCGGTGTGGGCGAGGCGGCAGGGCGCTTGAAGGGATTCCATGTCATGACGGTGATCTCGGAGTGGCGCAGTGCGGGAGGAGGGCGTGCGGAAACAAGGGGAGCGCGTTCAGCCAGGGGTGGGGGCGTCGTCGAGCAGGAGCTTCAGTCGGTACATCCCGGTGCGCTCGTCGATGGCGGCGTCACGCTGGGATTGCCGCGTGGCGTGGGCTTCGCGGACCATGTTCAACAGGTCCAGCCAGGCACGCTTGCCGGCCTCGAACTGGCGTCGATACGAGGCCAGGACCTCATCGCTGGTCGCGGTCGTCAGCGCGGCGTTGCGCAATGAGGCGACCGCGGCGGCATACCGGGTGAACTCCAGTTGATAGTTGCTGAGCTGGTCCTGCTCGGTCGAGGCGACGGCGGCCTCCGCCGCGGCGATGCGGGAGCGGGCCGCGTTCACGCCCGCCAGCGCCCCCAGACCGCCAGGCAGTCCGGCCTGGAACACGAAGCCGATGTGGTCGTCCTTGTAGGCGCCGCTCTGGCGGTCCAGGCGCAGGCTCACCGTCGGCATCAGGGCGGCCTTGGCCTTGGCCAGTTCATCGCGCGACAGATCGACGTTGGCGCGGGCCAACGCCATCTCGGGCGACAGCTGGATGCGGTCGAGCACCTGGTTCAAGGTCGGCGGTGGCGGGAGCTCGCCATCGAGCACCGAGCGCAGGGGGTCGTCAACTGGCCGGCGTGCCAGACGCTGCAGCCGGTCGCGCTGCAGCGCCTCCTCGAGCCGTGCCTGTGCCAGTTCGGCCTGCACGGCGCTGAGCCGGGATGCGGCCAGCGCGGCGTCGGCATTGGTGGCGACGCCGGCCTGGTTGCGGCGGCGGATCATGTCCAGCAGTTGTTGGTGCTCCGCGTGCAAGGCCTCCAGGCTGTCGATGCGCCCGCGAACCTTGGCCCAGTCGGACCAGGTCTGCACGATGCGCAATTTCAACTGGAGCTGGGCTGCACGCAGTTCCATTTCGCTGCTGCGCAATGCGGTCCTGGCCGAGTTGAGGCTCGCGGTCAGCAAGCCCCCCGTGTAGATCGGCTGCTGGAGGCTCAGGACGTTGACATACCGCTTGGTCCCCGCGGCCAGTTGACGCGAGAAGCTCGGCGACGGGCCGAACTGCCACTTCGCGGCGGTGACGCCGTCCTCCGCGGCAGCGATCGAGGCCCTGGCGCGTTCGATCGACGGATCGGCCGACAGGGCGCCGCCGAGGAAGTCGGCCATGGCCGTTCCCCAGCGATCGCCATCGGGGGAGGCCGGAGCCGCGTGGGACGCGCCGACGGATCGGACAGGGATGGCCGTCGTGGCGTCCGCTGGCATGGGGATTTCACGCTCCGCGCGGGCGGGAAGGGCGATCAATGCCAGAGAAGCGAACAGATATTGCCATCGGCTGGCAGTATGAATATTCGCTGGCGAGTGGATCTGGAGAATGGGACGGCAGTTCAAGAGAAACCCCCGCGGGCTGTTTCACAATGCTGCGCAGTTTCGTTTCCAGTCCAGTCCTCTCACAATGACATCTATTTGTTAGCCTCTCGGCGTCGACAGTCAGTGATGGGTTGTTTGCACAAAGAAACTAGCAAATGTCTGCTAGTCATGCCGTGGGGAATGACCGTTGCCAGAAGGGAGTTCCCTCTCTCCACAAGGACCAGCCATGACGACGCTTACCGAAGACCTTGAACCCTGCATGAAGGCCTGCGCGGAAGCCTTGCTCGCGACGAGTCAGTGCGCCAACGCCTGCATCCGCTCCGGTGATCGCCTGATGGAGGCCTGCGCGCTGCTGAATCTGGACTGCGCCGCCCTCTGCGAGACGACCCTTGGTGTGCTTTCCCGGGAGTCTGCGCATCACGGCGACTTCTGCGCCTTGTGCGCCCATCTGTGCCGGGCCTGCGCCGAGGAGTGCGACAAGCATCAGCATGCGCATTGCAGACGTTGTGCCCAGGCCTGCAGGGCTTGTGCGGCGGCGTGCGATGTGCACGCGGGTGAGCGCCACAGGCTGGGCGCCTCCGCGTGAACCCTTGGCGCACACTCGTTTGCCGGCATCCGTTTGCCGGCATCCGTTTGCCGACAACTGTTCTGCCGGCCCGCATGTTTACCGCTCTTCTGATGAAGAGCACCCCGCACGGCGTCGGAGAGGCGTGCGCCTCGACGAGTTTCTCGATATTTCTGGATATTTCTCGACGGCGTACACCGTTTCACGGTCCCGGTTTGAAAACCGTTGCCGTGTGAAATAAATCGCGATCCGATCAAATGGGTGGAAACATCCGGTCAAGTCGCCAGGCACTGGGATGGTGTTCTGAACAGGAATCCCATCATGACGTTCCCGGACACCATTCCATTTGACCCATCGCGGCCGACGCTGCCCAAACCCGCGCGCGATGCCTGGTTCGCCAGCCTGGCCGCGCCGGAGGATGTCGCGGCCGACAATCCCTTCGCCTGCTTCGACTACCAGGAAATCGTCGGCGAGGACGGCCGGGTCTTCGGGCACGACCTCAGCGTGTCAGACGATGACTCGCCCTGGCCTCACGCGTCGACGTCGGAGGCATCCCTCCCGGCGAAGGCGTTGAGTCACGCGCTGCTGGATGCCTCGGTCGCAGGCTTTGCCACGTCCGGATCATTGTTCCTGGACCTGGGGGAATCGGCGTTGATGGGCCCAGTCGCCGACGTGCTGACCGCGCGGATCGGTGTGATCAATCTGACCGTCGCCGTCGCGGCCGATGCGCGCTTACTGATGCGCGTCGCCCGCCTGCATGCTCGCGGGCAGCGCTTCTGCATCGATGGCCTGCGCGACCCATCGGACCCGCGCTGGCACTTCGCTCCCTATTCCGACTACATCAAGCTGGATGCGTCCGCGCCACCCGATCAACTGGCGCCCCTGGCCGCCAAGGCGGCGGAACGTCATCTGGCGGTCATCGGCAAACGCGTCGACTCGATGGACGCCCACCGGCGGCTCTGCAAGCTGGGCGTGACGCAGTTCCAGGGGCTGTTCGTCTCGTCGCTTGTGACCCGGCCCCTGCTGACACTGCCGGGCTGCGACGCGGAGGTGCTCGTCCAGTTGAAGCGGCTGCTGCGCGATCGCGCCTCGCCCCAGGCGGTGGCCGAGGCGGCGGCGAAGGATCCCGCGCTGATGATGCGGCTGCTGCTGCTCCATGAGCGGTACGCGCCACAAGCCGCGGGCGCACCGGAGCAGCTCGCGGGCTTGATGGTGGCGCTCGGTGTCAATGTGCTGGGGGGCTGGTTGCAGTTGCTGCGCAGTGCCGCGTGCCATGCCCATGGCGCCGATTGGGTGCGATCCGTGCGCCAGCAGACCCTGCGGTACCGCCAGCACCTGATCGGCGTCGGCGGGCAGCGCCCGGAAGCGGTCGACATGGCCCTCTGGCATTTCCAGAGGCGCTTGTGCAGCGCGCGTCACTATCTCAAGACGGTGAATCATCCCGTCTGAGCTGTTCCTCGCCCTCGGCCTTCACGGCTAACATCCACGCATCGATTCTCAAGAGCCAGTCGACTGGCCGATGCAACTCGGGATGGAGGACGTCCGTCGGCCCAGGCGCCGCGGGCGGAGCGAGAGAGCAGTGATCACCCGTCATTTCCATATCTGCGCCTTCGTCGACAGCCGTGAGGATGCGTGCCAGGTGCTGGCGCCGTTCTATCGCGAGGCTGAACAGAACAATGAACGCAACCTGCACCTGATCGAGCCGGGCTGCCTGGACGAACATCGGGCGAGACTGATCGGCGCGGGTATCGACGTGGTGGCCTGCGAGCACCGCGGCCAACTGGCCTTGCAGACGTGGCCGGCGGGCGCCGAGAGCGTGGATGTCGACACGTTGCTCGCGGCCATGGCGCAGGCGACGGCGGCGTCTGGCCGCCATGTGGGCGACCATGTGGGCGACCATGTGGACCACCAGCCGGACGGCTTCGCCGGTGTCCGCGTCATGGCGCAGATGGGATGGGCGCTGCGGCAAGGGATGGACCGGCTGGACCTGCTCTCGTACGAGGCCCGCCTCAACGGCGTGCTGGACACGAACCGCCGCCTGGCGATCTGCGTCTACGACCTCGCGCCGCTCGACGGCGCCACGATGATGGATCTGCTGCGGACGCATCCGCTGACGATGATCGGCGGCGTGCTGCGAGAGAATCCGTTCTTCACGCCGCCGGCCGAGATGTTGCGCGAGCTGTCCGCGCGCCGTGCCACGGCCAGGCGCCGGGGACGGTCCGCTCCGGTGGCGCTCCCCATGCCGGGACCTCACCGGCGGACTGAATGACCACGATGTCCCGAGAAAGAGAACCGTCCGCGGCCGACCAGGCGCTGCGCGACCTGATGGGCCTGCTCGCGCTGCCGGCCCTGTGGGTGGGGCGCGACGCCGCCACCGTGCTCCAGCTGACCACCGAGGCGGTGAACCGCATCGTCGGCACGGCGGTCTGCCTGCTGCATGCGCCGCTGGTGCCGGACGCCGCGCCGGCCACGGTCCTCCAGCTCGGGGGCGTGCGCGTCTCGCAGGACGCCTGGACCGATTTCATCGTCGCCTGCCGGCAGATGCCCGACACCGCCGACAGCGCGACGGCGCTGGAATCGCCGTTGGGCACCCTGCGCGTGGTGCGGCTGTACCTGGGGCCGGCGGGGCGGGCCGGCAGCCTGTGGTTCGGCTCCTCCCGGCCCGATTTCCCGTCGCCGCATCAGAGCGCTTTCATGCGCGCGGCCGCGACGCTGGCATCGACGGGGCTGCATGCGGCCCGGCTGGACCACGAGCGCGAGCGCGCCGCGAGCGCGAAGGACGAATTCCTCGCCATGCTCGGGCACGAGCTGCGCAATCCGCTGGCGCCGATCTCCACCGCGCTCCACCTGATCCGGCTGCAGACGGGCCAGCTCTCGCGTGAGCATGAAATCATCGAGCGGCAGGTGGGTCATCTCTCCAAGCTGGTGGACGACCTGCTCGACATCACCCGCATCACGCGCGGGAAGATCGAGCTCGCGCGCGAGCCCGTGGACGTGCCTTTCCTGCTGACCGATGCGATCGAGGGCGTGAGCCCGCTGCTCGAGGAGCGCAATCACCTGCTGCGGGTCGCCTGCGAGGTCGGGCCGGAGCTGCGCCTGATGGGCGACCGGGCCCGGCTGCGTCAGGTCGTCGTCAACCTGCTGAGCAACGCCGCCAAGTACACGCCGACGAACGGCGAGATCCGCGTGGCGGCACGGGCCGTCGGCGATGCGCTGGTGATCGAGGTGCAGGACAACGGCGCGGGCATCGACGCGGACATGCTGCCGCGCGTGTTCGAGCTGTTCGAGCAGGGCTCGACGACGCTGGACCGCTCCAAGGGCGGCCTCGGCATCGGGCTGGCGATCGTCAAGCAGCTGGTCGAGATGCATCACGGCCAGGTGGCGGTGCACAGCGCCGGTCCGGGGCAGGGCGCGACCTTCCGCGTGACGCTGCCTGCGGAGATCCACGCCGTGCCGCCCCTGCCGGGACCGGCCACGGAGGCGCTGGACACGCTGCCGCCTGTGCAGGGCCGGGTGCTGGTGGTCGACGACAACCGCGACGCCGCCGAGACGCTGGGCATGGCGCTGCGATACGCCGGCTACGACGTCGTGACGACCACGCTGCCGCAGGAGGCGCTGGAGCGCGTGCGCGCGTCGCGCTTCGATGCCGCGGTGCTCGACATCGGGATGCCGGTCATCGACGGCTACCAGCTGGCGACGCTGATCCACCGCGAGCTCGGCGAGGCCGCGCCGCGCCTGATCGCCCTGACCGGCTACGGTCAGGCGTCCGACCGCGACAAGGCGCTGAGCAGCGGCTTCGACGAACACATGGTCAAGCCGATCGATCTGGATCGCCTGACGCGCACCCTGGAGCGGCTGATCCGCGCGGACGCGCTCTAATCGAGGCTCATGAGCGCGCCCGATCTACTCCTCTCCTCGCCCGCTCCGGCCCCCGCGCCGGCGCATGTGGCCATCCTCGACGACGAGCCGGACATCACCCAGCTGCTGGCCGGCTACCTCGGCTCGCACGGCTTTCGCACCACGCAGCTCCACACCGGCCGCGCGCTGATGGACCTGATGGCGGCGGACACGCCCGATCTGGTGCTCCTGGACCTGGGGTTGCCGGGCGAGGACGGCTTCGTGATCGCACGTCAACTGCGCGAGCACTGGCGCTGCGGCCTGGTGATCGTCACCGGACGCGGCGATGCGGTGGACAAGGTCGTCGGACTGGAGGTCGGCGCGGACGACTACGTCACCAAGCCCTTCGACCTGCGCGAACTCGTCGCCCGCGCCAAGGCCGTCCTGCGTCGCCTGGCGCCCGTGCCGCCTCCGCCGCCGGCACAGTCGCTGGTAGTCGACGCGTCGGCTCATCCGCTGCTGCATTTCGAAGGCTGGACCGTCGACGTGTCCGCCCGTCGCGTGACCGGGCCGGACGGCGAGGAAGCCGCATTGACGACCGGCGAGTTCGACCTGCTGCACATCTTCCTGCTGCATCCGGGCCGCGTGCTGTCGCGCGACTTCCTGCTGGAGCAGACCCGGGGACGCGAGTCCGGGCCGTTCGACCGCACGATCGACGTGCAGGTCGGGCGGCTGCGTCGCAAGCTCGGCGCCGATTCCGGCGAAGGCCAGTGGATCAAGTCCGTGCGGGGGGCCGGCTACCTGTTCGCGCCGAGGGTTACCTCGACGCGCTCGATCTGAGCGTCGCCATGAGCGAGCGTTCGTCCGTTGTCGATGAATCCGCCGTGTTCCGCGCGTTGTTCGCCGCATCGCCGGATGGACTGCTGCTGGTGGACGACCAGGGCCTGATCCGGCTGGCGAATCCGACGGCGAGCCTGCTGCTGGGATATCCCAACGAGGAACTGATCGGGGCCTCGGTCGAGATGCTGGTGCCCGACAGCATCCGCCCCGGACATGCCGCGTACCGGCGGGCCTACGAGGGGGCACCGCGCGCCCGGCCGATGGGCGGCACCGCCACCGAGCTGGTCGCGCGTCGCCGTGACGGGTCCGAGGTGCTGGTGGAGATCGCCTTGAGCCCGCTGCAGCCGCTGGGGCTGCCGTACACCATGGCCTCGATCCGCAGCGTCGCGGAGTACCCGCGGGTGCGCCAGGCGCTGCAACGGGCGCGCTACAGCGAGCACCTGGCACAACTCGGCAAGGTTGCCGTGGACTCGCTCGACCCGCGGGAGGTGCTGCGCCAGGTGCCGGCGATCGCGGCGCAGGCGCTGGAGGCGGACGTGGCGGTGGTGTTCCTGCTCGAACCGGGACGGACCGCCTTGCGCGTCGCAGGCGGCGTCGGGCTGCTGGCAGAGGAAGGGGCCGGCTTCCTGGTGCCCAACCGCCCCGACACGCCGCAGGGTTTTGTGCTGGCGCAGGGCGGACCGGTCGTGGTGGAGGATTACGGCAGCGAACGACGCTTCGCCGTGCCCGGGGCGTATCGGCAGGCGGGGCTGGTGTCGTCGCTGGCGGTCCCGCTGTCCGATCGGGGACGGGCCGTTGGCACCCTGGCCGTGCGTTCGCGCCAGCCGCGGCGCTTCGGCGAGGCGGAAGTCCGTTTCCTGGAATCGGTGGCCAACCTGCTGGGCACCTGCCTGCAGCGGGCGCAGACCGAGGAGGCGCTGCATCACTCGCAGCGGCTGGAGGCTGTCGGCCAGCTGACGGGCGGCATCGCCCACGATTTCAACAATCTGCTGACGGTCATCCAGGGCAATCTGCAGGTGCTGGCCGAGCTGCCCGCGGTGACCGACGACGGCTTCGCGCCGCAACTGGTGGCGGCGGCCACACGGGCGTCGCGACGCGGCGCGGAACTGACCGGCAAGCTGCTGGCGTTCTCTCGCCGTCAGCGTCTGCAGCCGACCAGCGTCGACGTCGGCGCGATGATCCGCTCGCTGGCGGACATGCTGCGCCGCACGCTCGACCAGCGCATCCGCATCCGCATCGAGGTGGCTCCGGACTGTCCCGACGTGCAGGCCGATCCGGCGCAGTTGGAGTCCGCGCTGCTCAACATCGCGATCAATGCCCGCGACGCGATGCCCGACGGGGGCGACCTGGTCTTCGAGGCCGAGCCTCTGGCGGCCATCCCGCCCGCACTGCGCCGCGAGCTGGAAGAGGACGAGGACGCGCCGGCGCCGGCAGGGGTCGGCGACGGCTTGATGCGTTATGTCCGCATCGCGGTGTCGGACAGCGGCACCGGGATGCCGGAGGAGGTCAAGGAGCGCGCGTTCGAACCGTTCTTCACGACCAAGCAGGCAGGCCGGGGCACCGGTCTCGGCCTGAGCACCGTTTACGGCTTCGCGCGCCAGTCGCTCGGGGCGATCGGCATCGACAGCACGCCGGGTCATGGCACGACGCTGTCGCTGATCCTGCCGCAACCGCCGGTCGCGCCCCGCGAGGCGGCCGAGCACGAGGCAGCGTCCGCGGCCGTGCCGCCGGGCCTGCGGGTGCTGTTGGTGGAAGATGACGCCGAGGTGCGCGCGGTCGCGCGCCGGTATCTGAACGACCTGCAGTGCAGCGTCACGGCCTGCGCCAATGCCGAGGAGGCCCTCCGCTACCTGAGCGCACTGACCGACCCCGTCGATCCGGGCGAGTCCGCCGCCGGCGGTCCTCTGCCGCACCTGTTGTTGAGCGACATCGCGCTCGGGGCCGGCATGCGCGGCACCGAACTGGCGACGCGCGTCCGCCAGACCTGGCCGGAGATCGCCGTGCTGCTGATGTCGGGATTCTCCGCGGAACTGCTGGCCTCGGGGCCGGGGAGCGCCTTGGGCTGGGACCTGCTGCCCAAGCCCTACGAGCGGGCCGCGCTGGCGCGAGCGATCGGGAAGGTGCTGGCGCGCTGAGGCCTGGGCCGGCGCCGCGAGGCGCCGCGGACAGGCCGATCGGTCGGTCGATCGGTCGGTCGATGGGTCGGTCGATGGGTCGGTCGATGGGTCGGCCGGCTCAAGCCGCCGCGGCCAGCTTCCCGCGCGACATCGAGCCGCCGATCACGAACTGTTCGAGCCGTTCCCGGTTGGGGATCGAGATCTGGCGCCGGCCGCGTTCGCCGAACACGATCAGGCCCTCGCGGTTCAGCTTGGACAGGCAGCGGCTGACCGTCTCCAGCGTCATGCCGAGGAAGTTGCCGAGATCGGCACGCGTCATGCGCAGGGTCAGTTCATCGGCGCGCAGACCGCGCTGATGCATGCTGCGCGCCCAGGCGCAGAGGAATTCCGCCACCCGCGCCAGCGAGGCCAACGTGCAGACCGACATCAGCGACTGGCGTTCATGGGTGATTTCCGCGCTCATGCCTTCGTGGACCACGGCCATCATCTCGGGATAACGCGCGCAGGCCTGCAGCAGCGTGTCGTAGGGAATGATCGAGATGTTGCCGGTGTCCATGGCCACCGCGTCGCAGGGGTGACGGCCCTGCGCGATGCCGCTGAAGCCCAGCCAGTCGCCGCGGAACTTCAGGCTGACGATCTGCTCGCGGCCGTCCAGGCTGCGGCTCACCAGCTTGAACGCGCCGGCATTGATCAGGTAGACCGTGTTGAAGGGCTGGGCCGCGCGGAAGAGCATGTCGCCGGCACGCACCACCTTGGCGGCGGGCTGGATGATGTCGCGGATGGTGCGCATCACCTCGAGCATGCGCTGCTGCGGATCGCGGGGGAACACCCGCGGTTCCGCGACGGACAGATGCAGCGGCGCGCGCGCCGACGGGCGGAGGTCCGGAGCGATCAGGCCGGGCGTGGCGCCCGCGAGGATCGTGTCGGCGAGCGGCAGCGGCAACGGCTTGGCGAGGTCGCGGGGGACGGCGTTCGCCGAGTTCGCCGCGGGCGCCTGGCGGGGCCGGCTGGCCGGGACATCGCGCAGGCGGTCGCGGGGAAGGTCGCTCGGAGGGGAGGCGAGGGCGATGGCGCTGTGCATGATGGTCTCGTGGTTGAAGGGATTGCTGGTGATGCTAGGAATCGCCCGCAAACACGGAATCAATCCTTGACATCGATCAGCAACAGTCGGTGAACCCTCGGTGACGGTTCGGTAACGACCTGCCGAGCCCGGACAGGCGGAGGACGCCCGCGAGCGCTGGCCGTCGTGCTCGTTGACATCGATCAACCCCTTCTTCCGGAAGCTGACTAGGCTGCACACCTCGCTTCTCTCGTCGTTCGTTCCGAACATGCCCCCAGCCGACCCGCATCAGCGTATGACGCCTCAGCCCTTGCTGGGCCTGCGTCTGGGAATGGTGTGCGGGGATGAGGCTGCGCCGGGCCCGACGCTGCTCAAGCAGGCGGCCGTGGAACTCGGCGCGCAGGTCACGGTGCTGGATGCGGTCCGGGTGCTGGAGGACGGCGCCGCGCTGGAAGAGATGGCGGGCCTGCTCGGTCACCTGTATGGCGCGATCGCGTGCGACGGGTTGCCGCCCGCGGTGATGCGCCGCTTGGCGGCGGCCGCCGTGGTGCCGGTCCTGGATGTGCAGACGGTACAGGCGATGCACGCGCCCGCCGTCGGGCGCGGCATCGAGGCGGCGGAGCGCCGCCGCCTCGTGCAGGCGGCGCTGCTGGCTGCGCTGCGCTGAATCGCGTTGAATCGCGTTGAATCGCGTTGAATCGCGTCGAGCCGCCCCGAGCGGAGGACTCAAGCCTTCGGCAGCGTCTTGTACTGCTGGCCGACCGGCGTCAGCACGCCGGTGTTGCCGAACAGGCTGGTGAAGTGCACGTCGTTGTTCCAACGACCGGTGAACCAGGCGTAACGTTCCACGTCGCTGCGGTTTTCGCAGACGGCGACCATGTCGGCCATCTGGGCCTTCTGCTTGTCCGAGGTGTCGATGTGCGGCCCGGCGCCGTTATGCCAGTTGGCCATCTCGGTGACCCAGAACGGCTTGCCGTACTTTGTGAGCCGGTCCAACTGGTCCTTGAGGCCGTAGTCGTACCAGTGGAAGGCCAGCGCGTCGATCTGCGGGTCGCGACCGCCGTTGGCGGCGCGATAGGCGGCGATGAACGCATCCATCCACACGACCGGATCGCTGAAGTTGGCCATCGTGCCCCAGGTGATCGCCGGGCCCACGATCTTCACGCCGGTCTGGCGTGCGACGTCCTCGTATCGCGGCCATTGCGCGGCAGCGTCGGCGGGCGAGAGGTTGGCCTGGTCGGTCAGGTTGGGTTCGTTGAGTACCAGGAGGTACTTCACCGTCGGACGCGCCTTCAACGCCGCCACGACCTGCGTCGTGTTGAAGTTGAAATTCCACAGCATCGGCACGTGTTCCAGCGCGCCGGCGATCGACGGCTGCGACTGCACGCTTGACGCCGGCTGGAGCGCCCAGTTGTACCACCAGCCGACGCTGCCGCCGGACAGCGCGGTGAAGTCGGCCGCGTCCTTGAGGTCGTAGGCGACCCCGCGCTTGACCGAGG
>SEFA01000176.1 GCA_004210455.1 Rubrivivax sp.
CCTTTTTGGGTTCCGGCACCACCGCCGCCGTGGCCCACAAGATGGGCCGTCGCTACATCGGCATCGAGGTCGGCGATCACGCCGTCACCCACTGCGCGCCGCGCTTGCAGAAGGTGATCGACGGCGAACATGGCGGCATCTCCAAGGCTGTCGAATGGACGGGCGGCGGCGGCTTCCGCTTCTATCGTCTGGGCGAGGCTGTGTTCGGCGACGACGGGGCCCTGACCTCGGGCATCGCCTTCTCGACCCTCGCCGCCCATATCTGGTTCGCCGAAATCGGCCATGCGTCGGGTCGGGCGCCGGACGGCCCCCTGCTGGGCGTGCGCGAGGGCCAGGCCGTCGCCCTGCTCTACAACGGGGTCCTCGGCGACAAGCGCCCGGCGGGCGGCAATGTCCTGACCCGCTCGACGCTGGCGATCATCCGTGACGCGTTGAATCGCGCGGCGCCCGGCTTCGACGGCCGCCTGACCGTCTATGGCGAACGCAGCGCCCTGTCTCCGGCGACGCTGGCGGCGGAGGCGATCGACTTCAAACAGACGCCCTATGACGTGAAGGCGCGCCGCTGATGCAGCTTAAGCCCTATCAGCGACAGGCCCTGACGGCCCTCTCCGACTTCCTCGCCGGCGCGCAGGAAGCCGATCACGCCCAAGCCTTCGAGGCCGTGGTCAATGCGCCCCAGCCGGACGGCCTGCCGACCCTGCGTCAGCGCCTCGGGCGCTACTACCGGCCCTACAATGGGGCCAAGGGGCTGGCCGATGTGCCCTACGTCTGCCTGCGTCTGCCGACCGGCGGGGGCAAGACCGTCCTAGCGGCCCACAGCATCGCCGCCGTTCGCGACGCCGGTCTCGGCGGCGACTATCCCTTGGTCCTGTGGCTGGTCCCGTCCGAGATCATCCAGACACAGACCGCCGACGCGCTGGCCGATCCGAAGCATCCCTATCGTCAGGCGCTGGACGCCGCCTTTGACGGGCGCGTCCGGGTGTTCGACATCGCCGACCACGCCCAGATCCGCCCGCACGACCTGGCCCAGAACGTCTGTATCGTCGTCGGCACCATTCAGACGCTCAAGATTACCAACACCAACAAGCGTAAGGTCTATGCCCACCATGAGGACCTTGAGCCGCATTTCAGCCGCCTCGACCGGTTCGCTCTGGAGGCGCTTCCCAATCTCGAACGAACCGACAGCGGACAGGTCAAATACTCCTTCGCCAATCTGCTGCACCTGCATCGCCCCCTGATGCTGGTGGACGAGGCGCACAACGCCGTCACCGACCTGTCCGACGAGATGCGCCGGCGCATCAATCCGGCGGCGGTGGTGGAGTTCACCGCCACGCCCAAGGATCGCTCCAACATCCTGTTCAACGTCTCGGCGGCCGAGCTCAAGCAGGAGGCGATGATCAAGTTGCCCATCGTCCTGCAGGAGCATCCGCACTGGCAGGCCGCGGTGGTTGGCACGGTGCAGGAACGCGACCGGTTGGCCCGTCTGGCCGAAAAGGATGCGGCCTACATCCGGCCCCTTGCCCTGTATCAGGC
>SEFA01000077.1 GCA_004210455.1 Rubrivivax sp.
GCGATCACGCGCCGACCCTTGCTGACACCGGCTGGCAGCGGGAAGATTGCCCGAAATCCGTCCTGCCGACCCCGTTTTTGCGGGGGATCGCCGATTTTCCGGACGTGCAGAATCGACCACCCCCTACAGCCCGTTTTTCCTTGATGAAGCTCAAAGCGCCATCGCTGTCGCTGCGCAGTGTGATCCTGCTCGCGGTAGTGATCGGCATCGCCGTGCCGGCGCTGGCGCTGGTGGCGTTCAGCGACGCCTTCATCCGGCGCAGCCTGGAGCCGGTGCTGGAAGGCCAGCGCGCGGCCGTGCTGACGCTCGCCGCGAACGGCCTGGCCGAGCCGCTGTGGACGGTGGACAGCCCGGCGGTGCAGCGGGCGCTGGATCAGCTGCTGTCGGACGTGAACGTCTGCGCGGTGGAATTGAGCGAGGAACGCGCCGACACCCGCGACATCGTCCGCGCCAAGTGCAGCCCCGGCTGGCCCACGGTCACGCTGGCGGCGACCATCCAGCGCGACGGCCAGGTGCTGGGCAGCCTGCGGGTGCAGTTCGACGACGCGGCGCAGGAGCGCATGCTGGAAGAAGGCCGCCGCCAGACGGCGCTGATCGTGGCCTTCCAGGTCGCGGCGGGCGTGGTCATCGTGCTGCTGGTGTTCTATCTGCGCCTGGTGCGCCCGATCGACCGCCTGAAGCGGCTCGCGAGCGCGATCGCCGAACGCCAGCCCGTGCCCCGCCTGCGCTGGAACCGCAAGGATGAACTGGGCCAGCTGGGCGTGCACCTGGACCAGATGGGCCAGCAGATCGCGGGCCTGCTGGCGGACATGGAAAGCAAGAACGCGCAGCTGCATCAGCTGGCGATGTACGACCATCTGACCGGGCTGCCGAACCGGACGCTGTTCCGCGAGGTCTTCCTGCACGAGGCGGCGGTGGCGCGACGGGATCAGACGCACCTGGCGCTGCTGTTCGTCGACCTGGACCGCTTCAAGGCGATCAACGATTCGCTCGGCCATGCGGCCGGCGACCGCATGCTGCTGCAGGCCAGCGAACGGCTGCGCCAGGCGGTGCGTGAGTCGGACCTCGCCTGCCGCGTCAGCGGCGACGAATTCCTGCTGCTGATGCGCGATTCCAGTGAACACGTCGGGGTGGCCGCGCAACGCCTGATCGAGGCGCTGAACGCGCCGCTGCAGCTGGAAGGGGGCGTGGCGAGCGTGTCGGCCAGCGTGGGCATCGCGCTCTTCCCGCGCGACGGCGACGACTTCGACACGCTGGTCCGGCACGCCGACCTGGCGATGTACCGGGCCAAGCAGATGGGCCGGTCACGCTACAGCTTCTTCCAGCAGGACATGGACGCGGCCGCGGTGGAGCGCATGGAGCTGGAGCGCGAACTCAAGCTGGCGCTGGAGCGCGACGAACTGCTGCTGCACTACCAGGCCGTCGTCGACGCCCGCACCGGGGAATGGTCGGGACTGGAGGCGCTGATGCGCTGGCAGCACCCGCAGCGCGGTCTGGTGATGCCGGGCCAGTTCATCGAGCTGGCGGAAGAGACGGGACAGATCCTGGCGCTCGGCTGGAGCACCATCGAGCAGGCCTGCGCGCAGCTGGCGCGCTGGAAGGCGGCGGGGCGGCATCCGGGACCGATCTCGATCAACCTGTCGGCCTTGCAGTTCCGCGAGCCGCGACTCGCCGAGCGGATCGCCGAATCGATGCGTCGCCATGCGGTGACCCCCGGCGAACTGGCGATCGAGCTCACCGAGAGTTCGCTGCTCACCGACACCGAAACCGTCCTGCAGACCTTGTCGCGCCTGACGGACCTCGGGCTCAGCCTGTCGGTGGACGATTTCGGGACGGGGTATTCCTCGCTCGCCTATCTGAAGCTGCTGCGCCCGGCGCGCCTGAAGATCGACCGGGCCTTCGTCCGGGACCTGCCCACCAGCGCCGACGACCGCGCGTTGGTCCGCGCCATGATGGGCATGGCCGAGGCGTTGGGCATCGACGTCGTGGCCGAAGGCGTCGAGACCGCAGAGCAGCGCGACGCGCTGCTGGCGCTGGGCTGCTGGCAGCAGCAGGGCTACTTCTATTGCCGGCCGCAGGCCGCCGCGGCGCTCGAAGCGCGGCTGTCCGCCTGGCCGCCCCAAGCTGGGGCGTCGCGCGTCGCGCAGGTCTGAGACCGCCCCCCTAACTTCCGTTCAGCCGGCTGACCCGCATTTCGACGCGCGATTGCGGCAATCCGTCGCGTCCGGATGGTCTTGTCATTTCCGGCGGCGCACAGTCCATCCTCGTTGACCTTCCAGGACAGGAAAGACACCGCCGGGGACCACCATGACCGACACCGCAAAGACCTTCCTCACCGCACTGGCCGCCGTGGCCAGCGCCGCCGTCATCGCCCTGTGGCTGGCGGACGTGAACGAGGCTGCGCGTCCGTCCGACACCCTGCCCCTGCACTGGGCCGAGCAGACCATGCCGGGACGACCTCAGGCTGATCAAGCCGATCAGGCCAGCAAGCCGCGCGGATGACCGCGTTGCCTGCGCTCCGATAGACGCCACGCTTCCCCCCGGCATTTCGAAGCCCGCCTGACCAGCGGGCTTCTTTTTTTATGACCGTTTTGTGTGTCCGCGGTGTCCGATGTGTCCGCGGACACCGACTGCACGATCGCCCGGAACATCGATGGAATGGGGCCTGCAGGCGATCGGGACTTCCGGTTCATCCATTCGTCGCGATTCTGCGCAGTTCACGCCGCCGCCGCGCGCATTCGTCGCTTGTGCCTCGCGGAGCGGGGCCGCAATGACGACACTGACTTCACTGACACACGCAACCCCTTCCAGGAGATCGACATGAGCACCACCACTTTCAAGACCCGTTCCACCCGCCGCCCGCGCATCGGCATGACCGGTGGCGCGAGCTTCAAGGCCTTTGCCTTCGGCATCGGCGCGACGCTGGCGATCGCGTTCAGCCTGCTGCACGTGCAGGAACAGCGCGAGCAACGCGCCGCCGTCATCACGCTGGATCCGGTGGTCATCACCGCCAAGCGCGCCCAGCTGCCGACCGTCTACATCACCGGCCGCCGCGACACCTCGGCCGACGGCCAGCGCCTGGCGTCGGCCGCGCAGGTCGGCTGCACGACCCAGCTCTGCTGAGCTCCTGCGGTTGCGCTGTCACGGCGGCGACCGCGGCTGATCAGCTGTAGCGTCCGCCAACGAAAGAGCCCGGCTTCGCCGGGCTCTTTCCTTTTGGGGTCAGCCTTCGCTCAGTCCTCACTCAGCAAACGCAGCAGGTCCTCGCCATAGGCCTCGAGCTTCTTCGCGCCGATGCCGCTGATGCCCGACATCTCCTCCAGCGTCTGCGGCTGCTGGCGCGCCAGTTCCGCGAGCGTGACGTTCTGGAAGATCACATAGGCCGGCAGCCCGTGCTCGCGCGCCACGTCGGCGCGCCAGGCCTTGAGCGCGTCGAAGCGCACCTGCGCCGCCGCGTCCAGGTCGGTCTCCGCTTCCGAGCGCCTGGCCATCGCGGCGCCGGTGCGACCGGGCTTGCTGCGTTTCGCCGGCTTGGCGGGCTGGCGCAGCAGCATCTGCACTTCGCCGCGCAGCACGGCCTTCGCGCCACCGCCCAGGGAGAGGGTGTTGTACTCGCCTTCCGTCACCGCGTAGCCGAGCGCGATCAGCTGGCGGATCACCGCCCGCCACTGCTGCTCGCTGAGCGACGCGCCGACGGCCCAGGTGCTCAGCTCGTCGTGGCGGTACTGCTTGACCTTGTCGGTCTCCTTGCCGCGCAGCACGTCGATCAGGTGGCCGGAACCGAAGCTGAAACCCGTCACCTGATGGAAACGGTAGATGCACGACAGCGCCATCCGTGCCGCCTCGGTCGCGTCCCAGGTCGCCGGCGGGTGCAGGCAGTTGTCGCAGTTGCCGCAGGGCCGGCTCTCCTCACCGAAGTAGGTGAGCAGCCGCACGCGGCGGCAGTCGATGGCCTCGGCCAGCGTGAGCAGCGCGTCGAGCTTGCCGCGCTGCACCTGCTTGAATTCGTCGGTGGACGGGCTCTCGTCGATCATGCGGCGCTGCTGGACGACGTCGGCCAGCCCGTAGGCCATCCAGGCCTGGGCCGGCGCGCCGTCGCGGCCGGCACGGCCGGTCTCCTGGTAGTAGCCTTCGATGTTCTTGGGCAGGTCCAGGTGGGCGACGAAACGCACGTCGGGCTTGTCGATGCCCATGCCGAAGGCGATGGTCGCGACCATCACGATGCCGTCCTCGCGCAGGAAGCGGTCCTGGTGGCGGCGGCGCTGGTCCTGCTCCATGCCGGCGTGGTACGGCAGCGCGTTGATGCCCTTGGACTTCAGCCAGTCGGCGGTCTCGTCGACCTTCTTGCGGCTCTGGCAGTAGACGACGCCGGCGGCGTCCTCGTGCTCGTCCTGGATGAAGCGCAGCAGCTGTTCGCGCGGGCTGTCCTTCTCGACGATCAGGTAGCGGATGTTGGGACGGTCGAACGAGGCGACGAAGACCCGCGCTTCTTCCAGCTGCAGCCGCTCGATGATGTCGGCGCGGGTGATGTCGTCGGCGGTGGCCGTCAGCGCGATGCGCGGGATGTCGGGGAAGCGCTCGTGGAGCAGGCTGAGCGACAGGTACTCGCTGCGGAAGTCGTGGCCCCACTGGCTGACGCAATGGGCCTCGTCGATCGCGAAGAGGCTGAGCTTGCCCCGCTCGTTCAGCGACTGCATCTGCGCGATGAAGCGGGCGGTGTTGACGCGTTCCGGCGCCGCGTACAGCAGCGTGATGCGGCCGGCGAGCATCTCGCGCTCGATGCGCTGCGTCTCCTCCAGGGTCTGCGTGGAGTTGAGGAACGCGGCGCTGACGCCGGCCTCCTCGAGGGCGCCGACCTGGTCGTGCATCAGGGCGATCAACGGACTGACGACCACGGTGACGCCATGGCCGGCGCGCTGGCGCGCGATCGCGGGGATCTGGTAGCAGAGCGACTTGCCGCCGCCGGTGGGCATGAGGACCAGCGCATCGCCGCCAGCGGTCACGTGGTCGACGATCGAGGCCTGCTGGCCGCGAAAGGCGCTGTAACCGAACACCTCTTGCAGGATGGCTAGCGGGACGGGATGATGGTTGGACGAACTCATGGAGCTCTCGATTGTCCCGTACATCGGCGGGTCCGCCGTCGACCCGGTCTTGCGCCGGTCCTGATCGGGCCGGGATCCGGCGCCGGGAAGGTGCGGAGCGACACCGAACTCTCACAGCACAGGCAGACACGTCGACATGATTGCTGCGCCGTTGCCCGAAGACGAGAACGCCCGCCTGTCCACGCTGCGTGTGCTGCAGGTGCTGGACACGGCGCCCGAGGAGCGTTTCGACCGCCTGACGCGGATGGCCAGACGGCTGTTCCAGGTGCCGATCGCGCTGGTGAGCCTGGTGGACGCGGACCGGCAGTGGTTCAAGTCGGCGCAGGGCCTGGACGTGCCGGAGACGCCGCGCGACGTCAGCTTCTGCGGTCACGCGATCCTGTCGGACGACATCCTGCTGATCCCCGACACGCATGCGGACCCGAGGTTCGCGGACAACCCGCTGGTGACCGGCGGTCCGATGATCCGTTTCTACGCGGGCTGTCCGGTGCGCGCGCCGAGCGGACACCGGCTCGGCACGCTGTGCCTGATCGACCGCGCGCCGCGCGGTTTCGACGTCGACGACCAGGCGACGCTGCGCGACCTGGCCTACATGGTCGAACAGCAGTTCGCGGCCATGTATATGGCGATGGTCGACGAACTGACGGGACTGGCGAACCGGCGCGGCTTCGAATCCCAGGCGGGGCATGTTCTGGCACTGTGCCGGCGCAATCAGTGGCCGGCGACGATGCTGTACTTCGATCTGGACCATTTCAAGCACGTGAACGACCGCTACGGTCACGCGGAGGGCGACTGGGCGCTGAAGTCCTTCGCGGACATCCTGCGTTTCTGCCTGCGGGCGTCGGACGTGGTGGCGCGCACCGGCGGGGACGAATTCGTGGCGCTGCTGAGCGGCACGGCGACCGAGCAGATGGCGCCGGCGCTGGCGCGGATCCGGACGCAGGTCGGCGCGCTCAACCTGCGAGCGCAGCGCGGCTACGAACTGGCGTTCAGCGTGGGCGACGCGGCGATGTCGGGAGAGGAGCCGCTGGCGCTCGAAGAGCTGATGCAGCAGGCTGATGCAGGGATGTACGCGCACAAGCAGTCGCGGCGCCGGATGGGCTGAGCCGGGGCCTCCTGATTCAGGTTGTTTGCTGACCGGGGCGAGGCATCAAATCGGCGTTTTCGAGCAATCGCTGCGGGATGGGGCGGGCGGCATAATCCGCTCCCTGCACACCGTTTTCAGCCCGTTGATTGGCACGATCTGGGCGATTGGTGGCGCGAGATTTCCTGTTTCGAACAATCCAACCATACGCAAGCGAAGGCAACCATCATGGCCTCGGTCAACAAAGTCATCATTCTCGGCAACCTGGGCCGTGATCCCGAACTGCGCTACACGCCGAGCGGCAGCGCGGTGTGCAACGTCAGCATCGCGACCACGCGCAACTGGAAGAGCCGTGAAGGCGGCGAGCGCCAGGAAGAGACCGAATGGCACCGTGTGGTGTTCTACGACCGTCTGGCCGAAATCGCCGGCGAGTACCTGAAGAAGGGCCGTCCGGTCTACGTCGAAGGCCGCCTGAAGACGCGCAAGTGGCAGGACAAGGAAGGCAAGGACACGTACACCACGGAAATCATCGCCGAGCAGATGCAGCTGCTGGGCGGCCGTGACGGCGATGATGCGGGTGGTGGTGGTGGCGGTTACAACCGCGAGCGCTCGGCTGAGCGCAGCGGCGGCGGCCAAGGCGGCGGCAGCGGTCGCGACAGCGGCGACTTCGATGCTCCGCGCGCACCGGCGCCTCGCGCCGCAGCCCCTCGCGCTCCGGCCCCCGCGCCGAAGGCCGCCACTGGCTTCGACGATATGGATGACGACATCCCGTTCTGAAGAACAACAGGACTGCGTTCTGTCAGCAAAGCCCGCCACCATTCGGTGGCGGGCTTTGTCTTTCTACTTATGCATGTATCGGGCTCAGCACTTCGAGGCGGAGGCCAACTGGACCATCGCCTGGGCTCCGACCAGAGCCACTGCTTGCAGGCTGGCGACGAAGGTGGATAGCACAGCCACTTCGTGCTGAAAGGTGCTTGTGCCGTCCATCAGGTCGGCTGTACTGGGGCACAGCAGTGCGCAGGCTGTTCGAATGTTCTGATGGGCGGCGCCGACGTTGAGATGAAAGATCGGCTCATGATGCGCAACGCGGTTGCGCAACTGTCGGAGCTGCTCTAGAAGCTGGTTGAATACCCCACGCTTCGGAGCCTTCCGGGGGGCGAAGGCCTTGTGCAGGGCTGGGGTCCACAAGTCATGCTCAAACTTGCGGTCGGTCAATTGGAGCCAGAAGCCGAATGTGAGTTCGGCGATCACCTTGCCGGGAGGCAGTTGCTGTCCCGATGGAACCCTCCTTGAGGCGTCGCCGATCGCCTTCTGCAGGTGGTCCTGCATTCGCTGTTCGGCAAGTCCGAGGAAGGTCGGCGAAGTGAACCAGGTGCTGCCATGGCGTGCCGACAACTCGCGGTCAAATTTGTTGCGAAGCGCGACCTCGAAGAAGTGCAGGTCCACCATCAACGCGGCGCTCACCTTGGCGTTGAGGATGTACAGGTGCAGAGCATGTTCCATGTTCTGGCCGGCCGCTTGCATGTACTTGCTCAGCCGTGGTGCCGTCAGGGTATCAATGACCTCCTGGCGAGCGTTGGCGTTCATCGCCTGGAGCGTGGCGGAAATGGTCAAGGCCCCTCCGGGCATTTGACGTGTTCAGCCTTTTGGCTGAGCCAGTCAGATGCGCTTATCATTGGCAGGCAAGCCCCCGGTGTGACCTCTGCTTTACAGCATGCCCCCGGGGGCATCGTTTTTTGGCGTTGTCAAAGGCGCTGCAGTGATTTCTGCGAGCCTTCCCGCTTTAGCGCATGACGTGCGATTCATGCCCTTCCCCGCTGACTCTGCTTTGACCCTTGGCATGCGAGGGCCGCAACGAAGGGAAGGTGAGTGTGGCGAGGCAAGCCGCATCCTTCATGGTGCGACGCAGTTCTTGAGCTTCCCGCCTCGCAGCGGTGATCTGGCTCATGAACGAGGTCTGCTGCGGGTTCATCGCTGGCTCCTTGATGTCTTTCGAAGCCGCTGCAATCTTCTCGACGATGAACGAGCGAGATCTGAAACACGCGGCCTGCTGAAGCCTGCAATTTTTCAGTCTTCGCGAGATTCTTGCGATAGCGTCCAGTGAGAGAAATTTGCTGAACGCCAGTGGCATTGGCAAGCGCCAATGACTTGAATGCTCAGGTTGCAGCAGCGCGACGATGCGTCGAGTGGGACGTGTCCTGTTGGCGCGGGGCCACTCATCGGTGCTGGCAGAGGGCGACTCAGCCCTGGACCGCGACCGTCAGATCCAACTCCACGCTCGCGCCCTTCGGCAGCGCATAGACCCCGACCGAGGTCCGCGCATGCGTGCCCGCCGGGCCGAGGATCTGCACGAGCAGTTCGGACGCACCGTCGGCCACTTCGCTGAGCTGGGTGAAGTTTTCGGCGCACTGCGTGAACACGTTGAGGCGCAGGATCTGCTGCACCGCGTCCAGCGATCCGAGCGAGCGCTGAAGCAGCACCAGCGCGCGCATCACGCAGATCTTCGCGGCAAGTTGGGCGCGGGCCAGGTCGACTTCGGTCCCGACGCGGCCGGTGACCACGACCGTGCTCCCCACGCGCGGCACCTGGCCGCTCAGGTAGATCGTGTTGCCGTCGCGGGTCAGCGGCTGGTAATTGCCGCCGGCCTTGATCTCGCCGTCGAAGTCGTAGCCCAGTTGCTGGGCGGCCTGGGTGAGGGCCTGGTCTCTGCTCATGGTGTGCTCGTCGAATGGGGTGGTCCCATTCTCATGCGATCACCCCTTGTGATCCGACCTCACATCCATCACGACCAGACCGACGAGCATCACCAGGGGTAATAGCAGCGCCCAGAACTTCCACCCCGCATACGCGAACGCTCCCGACAGCGCTCCGAGCGCGAAGGCCACCACCGGCCAGATGAAGCGCTTCAGCCGGTCCCGGACGTCCGGGCCGGCCGCGCCGCGCAGCAGGTCGACGCTGTCGATCACCACCTGCGTGACGTTCCCGGTCATCACCGTCGTCGGCGTGAGCGCCGGCCAGGCCAGACGCCCCGCCGCGTTCTGCACGCCCATCGCGGCCGTCATGAACAGCCCCGTCGCCATCGCCCACGGCGCATCCGGCGCAAGCGCGGCCCCCGCCGGCACGCTGCAGACCAGCGCGACCAGCAGCAGCACCGTCTGCATCACCAGCAACGGCCGGCTCGCCACCGTCTTCGTCCGCTCGCAGCGCAGCGCCACCAGACGCGCGAGCGCCACCGCGGCGATGAAGGTCGGGAACACCAGCAGCTTCAGCAGCACGCTGTTGGCGCTCGCGCGGCTCAGCTCCGCGCCGATCAGCACGAAGTTCCCCGTCACGTGGGCCGTGAACAGCCCGAACAGCGCGACGAAACCCACCGTGTCCACATAGCCGCCGATGAAGCCCAGCGCGAGACTCGCCAGCAGCAGTTTCTTCGCGCCGGTCATGCCGCCCCCTTGCGCTCAAGCACGCCGATCCGCGCCGCCATCGCCAACGCGCAGATCAGTCCGAGGTGTTCGAAGAACGCGTTCTTCGCCATGAAGCGCGCCTGGCCGCTGAGGTCCCAGAAGTTGTTGGCAACCAGCATCGCCACCAGCGTCAGCACGCCCAGCGCGCCGGCCGCCAGCCACACCTGGCGATTGACGATCAGCAGCACCGCGCCGATCAGCTCGACCGCGATCGCCAGCACCGCCCACAGCGCCGCGGGCTGCAGTCCGAAATGCGCCTGCTCCGCGACCGCGCCGGAGAAATCCATCGCCTTGTCGATCCCGCCGATGAGGTAGGCCGACGCCAACCCCACCCGAAGCAGGCACCCGAAGGTGGGCCATTGCAGGATTCCCTCCACCCATCGGGGGGCGGCGGGAGCGGAAGTCTTCATCGCTCGGTATTCACTCATCGCTTGTCGCTCATCTCTTCTGGCTCGTCACGCGCATCGCGTCGCGCATCACACCGCCCAGCACGCGCAACCCAGCGCGCCCCAGAAGCCGCGCAGGTCCGACGCCGGAATCTCCGATGCCCACGCGTTCGCATGCGCATGCCCGTGCACGCCGCAAGCCGTGTCGCAGCAGGCGACGCGCTGCATCGCCGCCTGCAGCGGCTTGCCTTCGCTGCCATGGGCGCCCCAGGCGCCGTAGCCGCCGAAGCGCCGCACCGGTGACCAGTCCGGCATCGCCGGCGGCGGCGCGGAGTCGTCGAGTTCGGCGAACTCGCCCGCGCCCCACACGACCTTGCCGCCGACCATCGTCAGCAGCGCGCTCGTGTCGGCGATCTCCGATTCCGGGCAGCCGAAGAAGTCGCGATCCGGCACCACCAGATCGGCCAACTGCCCCGCCGCGATCTGGCCCTTGTTGCCCTGCTCGTTCGAGAACCAGGTGACGTTCTCCGTCCACATCCGCAGCGCCGCCTCGCGGTCCAGGCAGTTGCGTTGCGGCGTGATCTGCAGCCCGCCGACGGTGCGCCCCGTCACCATCCACGACAGCGACACCCACGGGTTGTACGAGGCCACCCGCGTCGCGTCCGTCCCCGCCGACACCTTCATGCCCCGGCGCAGCATCTCGGCCACCGGCGGCGTGGCCTCGGCGGCGCGCGCGCCGTAGCGCTCGACGAAGTACTCGCCCTGGTAGGCCATGCGGTGCTGCACCGCCACGCCGCCGCCCAGCGCGGCGATGCGGTCCATCGAGCGCGTCGAGATCGTCTCCGCATGGTCGAAGAACCAGTTCAGCCCGTCGATCGGCGTGTCGCGATGGACCTTCTCGAAGACGTCGAGCGAGCGCGAGATCGTCTCGTCGTAGGTCGCATGCATGCGCCACGGCCAGCGGTTCTGGACCAGGATGCGCACGACCTCCTCGAGCTCGCCTTCCATCTGGCCGGGCAGGTCCGGCCGAGGCTGGCGGAAGTCCTCGAAGTCGGCGGCGGAGAACACCAGCATCTCGCCCGCGCCGTTGTGCCGGAAGTAGTCGTCCCCCTGCTTGTAGGTGACCGACTGCGCCCAATGGAGGAAGTCCTCCTTCTCCTGACCTGCCTTCTGGGTGAACAGGTTGTAGGCCAGTCGGATCGTCAGCTGTCCGGCCTCGGACAGCTTCTGGATGATCTGGTAATCCTCGGGATAGTTCTGGAAGCCGCCGCCGGCGTCGATCGCGCCGGTGACGCCGAGCCGGTTGAGCTCGCGCATGAAGTGCCGCGTGCTGTTGAGCTGGTACTCGGGCGGCAGCTTCGGACCTTTGGCCAGCGTCGCGTAGAGGATGGACGCGTTCGGCTTGGCCAGCAGCAGGCCTGTCGGATTGCCGGCCGCGTCACGCAGGATCTGGCCGCCCGGTGGTTCGGGTGTCTCGCGCGTGTAGCCGACGGCCCGCAGCGCGGCGCCGTTCAGCAGCGCGCGGTCGTAGAGGTGAAGCAGGAACACCGGTGTGTCCGGCGCGATGGCGTTGAGCTCATCGATCGTCGGCAACCGCTTCTCGGCGAACTGGTGCTCGGTGAAGCCACCCACCACGCGCACCCACTGCGGCGCGGGCGTGATGTCGACCTGCGCCTTCAGCATGGCCATCGCGTCGGCCAGGCTGCGCACGCCGTCCCAGCGCAGCTCCATGTTGAAGTTGAGGCCGCCGCGGATGATGTGCAGGTGGTTATCGATCAGGCCCGGCAGCACGCTGCGGCCCTTCAGGTCGATGCGGCGCGTCGAATCGCCGGCCAGCGCCAGGATCTCCTGGTTCGCGCCGACGCTCAGGAATCGACCGTCCTTGATCGCCACGGCCGTCGCGGTCGGTCGCGTGCGGTCCAGCGTCGTGAAGCGGCCGTTGAACAGCACCAGATCGGGCGTGTTGGACTCAGACATCGTGGGTCTCCGTGGCCTTCGTCTGCGTGTGGGTCTGCGCCGGCGACCTGGCCTTCTCGCAGCCGGGCATCTCGCCGAACATGTGCGGACGCACCTTCTGTTCGAGCCAGCCGACCTGCTGCGCCGGATCGCGCTGCAGCCAGTGGCGCACCAGCGGCGGGATCTGCTCGCCGGCGAGGATGCCGAGCAGGCCCACCAGCGCGATCACCGGCGGCGCCGGCGATCGCACGTTGAGCACGCCGTAGAGGACCCCGACCAGCAACCCGACGGCGGCCGACAAAACATATGCATTCATGAGAGCCGCCTTCCTGCGGGTGTGCCGATCCGGGGCCAGGCGTCGGAGGAGACGCCTGGGGAGGCGATCAGCCCTCGTGGGCGTTGAACATCGACTTGGCGTAGTTGATGCCGATGCCGTACGAGCCGCCGACCTTCTTCGCGATGCCGGTGGTGAGGTCGTAGGTCTCGCCGCGCGCCCAGTCGCGCTGCAGCTCCAGCAGGTACTGCAGCGAGGTCATCGGCTGCGCGCCGGCCTGCACCATGCGCTCGACGGCGCGCTCATGCGCCTCGGCCGAGACGTCGCCGCAGGCGTCGGTGATCACGTAGACCTCGAAGCCCTGGTCGATCGCCGACAGCGCCGGACCGACGATGCACACGCTGGTCCACAGGCCGGCCAGCACGATGCGCGGCTTGCCGATGCGGTTGATCTCCTCGATCACCGCGGCGTCCTCCCAGGTGTTCATCGACGTGCGGTCCAGCAGCTTCTGGCCGGGGAAGGGCGCGGTGATCTCCTCGAACATCGGGCCGGAGAAGCTCTTCTCCGCCACCGTAGTCAGGATGGTCGACACGCCGAAACCGGCGGCGGCCTGGGCCACCAGCGACGCGTTGGTGCGCAGTTCGTTGGCGGAGATCGAGTGCGTGGCGAAAGCCATCTGCGACTGGAAGTCGATCAGGACCAGCGTGTGGTCCTTGGGGTTCAGCAGCTTGGCGCCGGGGGCGGCCTTGGCGGTCGGGGTCATGGGACTCTCCTTCGGGGAATGAGGCAAGGATCAGGACTTGGCGAAGGCCAGCAGGTCGGCGTTGAGCTGGTCCTTGGCGGTGGCGGCCAGGCCGTGGCTGCCGCCCTTGTAGACCTTGAGCGTGGCCTTGGGCGCCAGCTTCACCGACAGCTCGGCGGAGTTGCCGATGGGCACGATCTGGTCGTCGTCGCCGTGGATGATCAGCGTGGGCACGGTGATCTTCTTGAGGTCGTCGGTGAAGTCCGTTTCGGAGAACTGCTTGATGCAGTCGAACTGCGCCTTCAGCGAGCCCTGCATGCCCTGCAGCCAGAAGCTGTCGCGCATGCCTTGCGAGACCTGCGCGCCGGGACGGTTGGCGCCGAAGAACGGCGTGGTCAGGTCCTTGTAGAACTGCGAGCGGTCCTTCTGGACGCCGGCGCGGATGCCGTCGAACACGTCCTTGGGCAGGCCGTTCGGGTATGCGGCGGACTTCATCATCGTCGGCGGCACGGCGCCCACCAGCACGACCTTGGCCACGCGCTTGGTGCCGTGACGGCCCACGTAGCGGGTGACTTCGCCGCCGCCGGTCGAGTGGCCGACCAGCATGGCGTTCTTGACGTCCAGCTTGTCGAGCACCGCGGCCAGGTCGTCGGCGTAGGTGTCCATGTCGTTGCCGTTCCAGCTCTGGCTGGAGCGGCCATGGCCGCGGCGGTCATGCGCGATCACGCGGAAGCCGTTCTGGCCCAGGAACAGCATCTGGTCTTCCCAGGCGTCGCTGCTCAGCGGCCAGCCGTGCGAGAAGACGACCGGTTGGCCGCTGCCCCAGTCCTTGTAGAAGATCTGGGTACCGTCCTTGGTGGTGACATAGCTCATGGGGGCTCCTGGCAGGGTGTGGTTGGAAGAAGTGGAAGCGGCCGCGCGTGTCGCGGCGTCGGCGCCGTCGGCCAGCGCGAGCGGCAGCGCCGCGGCGAGCGCGAGCTGACCGCCCAGCGCGAGCACGTCGCGGCGGCTGAGGTCCGTGGGGATCGAAGGGATCGTCATCGAGGGTCTCCGGGGGATCTCCTCATCGTAGGAATCGCCTCCCTTCGGAACCAGCCGCCGATGGTGCATCTGAGGCTCTCCCGTCGGAGGCAGACGCGCGTGACGCGGCCGTTACAGCCGGGACCGGACGGACTAGAGGCGCATTACTGGCGCATTCAGGCGCACTACAGGCGCACTACAGACGCAGCAGGCCGCGCTTGAGCGCGAGCACGACGGCATGCGTGCGGTCGCGCGCGTCGAGCTTGGACAGGATCATCTTGACCCGTGCCTTGATGGTGTCCTCGGACAAGGAGAGCAGGCCGCCGATCTCGCGGTTGCTGCGGCCCTGCGCGATATGCTCCAGCACGTCGATCTCGCGACCCGACAGCTGTTCCTGGCCGGCGTGGGCGGCGATCTCCTGCGCGACCTCGTTGGGGATCCAGCGGTTGCCGCGATGCACGGCGCGTATCGCGTCCAGCAGCTCGGTGCGCAACTGCGTCTTCAGCAGGTAACCGCTGGCCCCCAGCTTCAGCGCCTGCCAGGCCTGGCCGTCGGACTTGAAGGTCGTCAGCACGATCACGCGCGCCGCGGGGCTCAGCGCGCGCAGCCGCGACAGCGCCTCCAGCCCGTCCATGCCCGGCATCTGGATGTCCATCAGCGTCACGTCGGGGCGCAGGCGCTCGAAGGCCTGCAGACCGTGCCAGCCGTTGTCGGCCTCGCCGACCGGCGTCATGTCCGGCTGCTCGCCCAGCACCGCCGCGATGCCCTCCCGCATCAGCGGGTGGTCGTCGACCGTCAGGACGCGGATGGGTTCGGACGCGGGCACCATGGCGGCGATCATAGGCGCGACCCCCTCTCGTCGTCCCTCTTCCAGGGGGCCGATACCCTTTCGGGTAAATGTTGTCGACTCGACCGGGGCTATCGCAGTGCAGCATCGCTTCCGATGATCGGGCGTCTCTCTGGGAAGCGCTTTCAAAGCCTCCCCGGCGTTCCTGTCCTCAACGGTCCGCTGCTTCCCTTCACCCCCTTCACCGCCGGGAGCCGTCCATGTCCCTGTTCGAGCGCCTCCATGCCGTTCCGGACGCCGTCCTCGACGCGATCGTCCTCCACCGCAACCCGCTGCTGCGCGCCGGCATCGCCGCCGCGCTGTCACCGTTCTTCCGCTCCCACGACGCCGGGGACGATGCCGGCCTGATCGCCGAGTCCGGCGTGCTGCCGACGCTCGCCGCGGGACCGTCCGGCCGTGTCGAGCCGATCCGGCTCGTCGTCGCCGACCATGACGGCGCGCTGCAGGCGCTGGCGGGGGCGCCCCGACGGACCGTCGGCCGGGTCGGCGGGCTCGCCGGCATGGGTGACATCGGCGGCGGCGTGCCCGGGCCGCACTGGCTGGTCGTCAGTCCCGTCGTGCATGGCGGCCGGGTCCGGCAGGCCATGGCCGCGGGCGCGCTGGGCTATGTCCATGCCGCCTGCGCCCTGGAGGAACTGCGCGACGCCGCGCGCGCCGTCGCCGCGGGTCGGCGCTACCTGTGCCGCACGGCGGCCGGCGCGGTCGCGGAGGGCTGGCTCGGCGACGACCTCACGCCGCGCGAGCGCGACGTGCTGCGCATGCTGTGCCTTGGGCTGGACAACAAGTCCATCGGCCTGCGGCTGGGTGTCGCGGCGGGCACGGTCAAGACGCATGTGAAGACGCTGCTGCAGAAGCTGGGTGCGCGCAGCCGCACGCAGGCGGCCACCGAGGCGCTGCGCCGCGGGCTGCTCGACGACGAGCCGCTGATCGACGACCCCTTCCCGCAGGCGGCGCGGCCCGCCGTACCGGCTCCGGCGCAGGGGCCTGGGCCTGGGCGTTACGTCCTCCGCACGCTGCCCGTCGCGTGAGCCGGCGGTGACCAGGTTCTGGACGGGTCTCGTCCTCGCGGCGGCCTGCCTTCTTGGCGCCGCCGGCGCGCCGGCGCACGCGGTCGGGGACGGCTTGTCGGACTTCTCCCATCGCTCGTGGACCGTGCGCGACGGGGCGCCGCCGGATGTGTGGACGCTGGGCGGCGGACGCGAAGGCGTGCTCTGGCTCGGCACGGGCATGGGGCTCTACCGCTTCGACGGCCTGCGCTTCGAGCGCTACCGGCCCGGGGATCCGTCCCTGCCGGCGCTCAACATCAACGCGCTGCTGGTCGACGACGACCGTTCGCTGTGGCTCGGGCTGTTCGACGGCGGCATCGTGCAGCTGCGCGAGGGGCGGGTCGTGCGCTACGGCGCGGACCGGGGCCTGCCGGGCGGTCGCGTGCTGAGACTGGTGCGTGCTTCTGGTGCGTTGTGGGCGGCGGCGGGCAAGGGCCTGGCGCGTTTCGACGGGCGCCGCTGGTCCCGCGTCGGCGAGGCGCAGGGGTATCCGGAGCCCGGGGCCGAATACCTGTTCCGCGACCGGCAGGGCACGCTCTGGGTCAGTTCCGGCGAGCGGCTCTACCGGTTGGCCGCCGGCGCGGAGCGTTTCGAGTACACCGGCGTGTCGACGGGCCGCGCCGCCGTGATGACGCAGGACGGGCAGGACCGGCTCTGGCTGGCGGACGGACGCGGCGGCGTGCGGCCGTTGGGGTTGCCGGGATCGTGGCGCGCCTGGGCGTCGCTGCCGGAGACGGCGCCAGCGCCCGGACCGGTGCGGGCCGACGATCTCGCCGCCGCGCCGTTCTCCCCCAGCGTGGTGTCTTCACGGGACGGGTCGCCGGTCTCCCTGGTCAAGCAGATGCTGTTCGCCAGCGACGGCGGCCTGTGGGTCACGGTGAACGGCCGCGGCGTGTTCCGCACCGACGCCGCGGACACGGCCCGGCTGCCGGCGGGCGAGCAGCTCGACTGGACGCGCGGGCGGTGGTTCACCGTCGCGGACGGGCTGGGCTCGTCGATCACCGTGCCGCTGCTGGAAAGCGACGACGGCGAGATCTGGGTCGGCACCAACGTCGGCGTGAGCAGTCTGCGCCAGCACCGCATCCAGCGTGTGACGCGGCTCGAGGACGCGGCCTCCACCGGCTTCAGCGTGCAGCCGGACGGCAGCGGCGTGCTGCTGTCGAGCTCTTCCGCCAGCTGGCGCGTCGATCCGCCCGGCGGCGCGGTGCGCGAGAACGGCGTCGATCCGCGGCCCCTGTCGCGCCGGTCCGCCACGCAGGCGGTGCGCGCGACCGACGGATCGCTCTGGCTGTGGGACAACGAGGCGCTCTGGCGTTCGCCGCCGGGCGGTCGCTGGGAACGCTGGAATCTGCCCCTGCCCGCCAGCCTGCGGGTCGCCGCGGAGAGCATGGCCGCGGATCCGACCGGCGGGCTGTGGCTGTCCCTGCACGACGTCGGCGTGTTCCACGCGACGCGGGCGGGCGTGGAGCGCGTCAAGGAGGCGGAACTGGACGGCGTGCCGCCGGGCGCGCTGGCGGTCGACGCGGATGGGGCGGTCTGGTTCGGGCACGACGGCGTGCTCACGGGCATCGACGACCGCGGCCGGCGCCAGCGCTTCGGCCCGGAGCAAGGCCTGCGGGCCGGCCGCATCCTGACGGTGACCAACACCCGGCACGGACTCATCGTCGCCGGCGAGAACGGCGTGGCTCTCGGCCGTGAGGGCCGTTTCTCGACGATCACGCTCGATCGTGATCCGGCCTTCGGGCGGGTGTCCGGCGTCGTCGAGTCCTTCGACGGGGATCTCTGGCTCAACGGCGCGCGCGGCCTGGTGCGTCTGGCCGCGGCGGAGGTGCCGTCGCTGTTCGTCGAAACGGCCCGGCCGCTGAGCTACCAGCTGCTCGACGCCGCCGACGGGCTGCCGGGCATCGCGCGGCAGGCCTCGGCGACGCCCACCGCCGTGCGGGATGCCCGCGGCCGGCTGTGGTTCGTGACCAACCTGGGCGTGGTCTGGCTGGATCCGTCGCGCACGCCCCGCAACTCGCGCGAGGTGGGCGTCGACGTGCAGGCCTTGATGGCCGGCGGACAGAGCTACCCGGCGGCGCAGGGTCAGGAGTTGCCGGAGGGGACGAACGCGCTGACGCTGCGTTACGCGGCGCGGGTGCTGAGCCGGGCGGACCAGGTCCGCTACCGGTTCCGGCTGACCGGCGTCGATGCCGACTGGCGCGACGCCGGCACGCAGCGGGAGGCGACCTATGCCAACCTCGGTCCCGGCGCCTACCGTTTCGAAGTGCTCGCGTCGAATCCGGACGGGCTCTGGAGCCGGCAGCCCACGGTGCTGTCGTTCCGGATCGCGCCCATGCTCCACCAGCATCCCGCTTTCCGCTGGGCCGTGGCGCTGGCGTTGATCGTGGCCGTCTGGGGCGGCTACCGGCTGCGGGTGAGGTCGTTGCAGGCCCGGCTGCGTCAACGTCTGGCCGACCGCCACCGCGAGCGGGAACGCATCGCCCGCGACCTGCACGACACCCTGCTGCAGGGCTTCCAGGGCTTGCTGCTGGGCCTGGACGCCAGCGTGCGGCGCGTCGCCGACGCGGCGCTGCGGCACAAGATGGAGCGCGACCTGACGCGCGCCGAGTCGCTGCTGGCCGAAGGGCGTGACCGCGTCGGGCAACTGCGGCAGCGCATCGATGATGAGGATGCGGCGGACCGCGATGACGACCACGATGACGACCGCGATGGCAGCGGCGATGACAGTGGCGTTGACGGCCTGGTCGATCGCCTGAGGCGCGCCGGGCAGGACCTCATCCGTGCGCCGGGCCAGTTCCGGATGTCGGTGAGCGGTGCGCCGCGCACACTGCCGGCGTCGGTGGAGGACGAGCTGATGCTCATCGCGCGCGAAGGACTGGTCAATGCCGACCGCCATGCGCGGGCGACCGAGGTGACGCTGGCCCTGGACTATCGCGCCGACGCGGTGATCCTGAGCGTGCGGGACAACGGCATCGGGCTGCCGCCGGACTGGGAATCGCGGCAGGCGCGCGGGCTGCGCTACGGCATGTGCGGGATGCGGGAACGGGCTCGGCTGATGAACGCGGACTTCTCGGTGCACGGCGTGCCGGGCGCCGGGACCGAGCTGGTGCTGCATGTGGCCGATCCGCGGCACGTAGGCTGGCGAGGACGCTGGCGGCAGGCGCGCACGCCGGTCTCCCCCTGAGTCCGCGACGCTCGGTCTCTCGACTCCCTCTCCCGCACTGCGGGTGAGGGCTTAAGAGGCAGCGCCTGAGGGGAGTAAGCGGCTGGCCCTGAAGGGAGTGAGAGGAAGCGAGGCGGATCTCAGATCCAGCCGAGGTCGATGGCGCGAAGGACCGCCTGCGTGCGGTCCCGGACGCCCATCTTCGCGAACACCGCGGAGCAGTGGTTCTTGATCACCCCTTCGCTGTTGCCCAGCAGCGCGGCGATCTCGGTGTTGCTGCGGCCGCTGGCCACCAGGCGCAGCACCTGGAGTTCCTTCGGACTGAGCGACTCGGGCTCCGGGGTCGCCGCGAAGGCGCGCTCCACCGGCGCGCGTTCCATGCGCTCGGTCAGCAGCGGCCGCAGCGCGGTCGATCCGCCGACCACGTCGCGCAGCGCCTGCACCAGCGTGTCCGGGCTGATCGCCTTCAGCAGGAATCCCCGCGCGCCGGCCCGCACCGCCTCGTCGAAGGCGGCCGTGTCGTCGAAGGTCGTCAGCAGCACCACCGGGATCTTCAGCGCCCGGGCCGCCAGCGCCCGGATCAGCCCGATCCCGTCCAGCCGCGGCATGCGCATGTCCGACAGGATCACGTCCGGCTGCTCCCGCGCCAGCAGCTCCAGCGCCTCCGCCCCGTCCGACGCCTCGCCGATCAGGCGGATGTCGTCGTGCAGCGCCAGCAGGCCCTTCAGCCCCTCGCGCACGAGCTGCTGGTCTTCCACCAGCAGCAGCTTGATCGTGTTCTCGCTCATGTCGTTTCCTTCCCTGGATGCGCCGGCCCGCTTCAGGCGCGCCGCGGGCAGTTCAATTCGATCAGGAATCCGGGGTGATGCCGCAGCACCTGCATCGTCCCGCCCAGTTCGGCCATGCGCTCCTGCATGCCCTTCAGGCCGTTGCCCTCGCGCAGCTTGCGCGTGCCCCGGCCATTGTCGTCAACCCGCACGCGCACCTGCGATCCGGTGGCCTCCACGGCCTCCACGGCCTCCAGGGTCACCCGCACGTGCGTCGCGCCGGCATGGCGCACCGCGTTGGTCACCGCCTCCTGCACGCAGCGCAGCAGCGCGTGCGCGCATCGCGGCGTCAGGTCTTGCGCGACCGGGTCCAGCGCCAGCTCGATCTGCGTGCTGGCGATGCCGTCCGCCAGCGTGCGCAGCGCCGCCTCAAGGTTGATGCGCTGGCTTTCACGCTCGCGCGACACGGCGGCGCGGACTTCGGCCAACAGCCCCGCCGCGCCCATCTTGGCCTTCTCCACCGCCTGCGCCGCGCCCGGCTCGTCATGTCGCTTGAGCAGCGCCTCGCTGAGCTGCAGGTGGAGGTTGAGCGCGGTCAGATGGTGGCCCATCACGTCGTGCAGCTCGCGCGCCATGTGCAGACGCTCGGCGTAGCGCAACTGCTCGATCTGCAGGCGCTCGCCGGATTGCTTCTCGGCCAGCATCGCCTGGAACCAGCGCCGGCGTTCGCCTTCGGCCGCGGCCAGCCGCCCCAGCCCGAAGGCCATGCCGTGCAGCGCCACCATGGACATCGACAGCCCCACGCTGTTGAGCCACCAGGGCATGTCGGGCTGGAGCTGCTCCAGCCGTTGCGCCTCGCTGGGCAGCAGCCAGTACAGGGCCACGTTGATCACCACCTGCGCCAGCGCGAAGTTGAAGGCGCGTCGCACGTTGAGCAGCAGCGCCGCCAGCACGGTGACCAGGAAGGGCAGGCCCGGCGTCACCAGCAGCGCCAGCAGGTTGAGCAGCACCACCCGGGACAGGGCGTTGCGCGGCGGCAGGTCCAGATGCTGCTGACGGGCCAGCCGCCAGAAGTGCCAGGCGAACACCATCACCAGGCCGAGACAGGTGAGCACGAACGGCGCGTCGTGCGTGGTGCCGCCGGTGCGGCGGTAGAGGCTGGCCAGGACACCGTCGTAGGGCTCCGTCTGGTTGCCCATCAGGCCCCAGATGGCCGAGCCCAGTTCCAGCAGGCAGATCGCGAGGGCGGCGATGCGCAGCACGAAGGCCGGCTGGGCGATGCGGGCGAGCAGACGATCGAGGGGGCGATCCAAGGGGCGATCCAACGGCATGCAGACGGGGCCGGCACGGCGGACAAGGCGACGTGCCTGACGTGGCGGACAGGGCGCCAGCGTGCCACAGGGGACGTCCGGCAGGGAAGCTGCGCATTGTCAGGGGACGGCCGCGGGGCGGTTCCGCCCATGCGACGAGCGCGCCGAATCGCTGGATGAATTGCGTGCGACCGACCCGGGCGGGCGCCCGTTACGCGATCGCCTCGGCGATCACGCCGCCGCCCAGGCAGACGTCGCCGTCGTAGAGCACGGCGCTCTGGCCCGGCGTCACCGCCCACTGCGACTGCGGGAAGTCCAGCCGGATGCTGCCTTCCGCCAGCCCGCCCGGTCCACCGGGGCCCCCCGGCGTCAATGCGCAGGCAGCGTCCGCCTGCCGGTAGCGGGTCTTGGCGCCGAAGCCGCCGAAGGCCGGTGCCTCGTCGGTCCAGCTCAGGTCCTGGGCGACCAGGCCGCGGCTCTGCAGCAGCGGGTGGTCGTGGCCCTGGACGACGACCAGCGTGTTGCTGTCCAGATCCTTGCGGGCGACGAACCACGGCGCGTGCTCGCCGCCGCCGCGCGGCGCGCCCTTCTCCTTGATGCCGCCGATGCCCAGTCCCTGGCGCTGGCCCAGCGTGTAGAACGACAGGCCGACGTGCTCGCCCACCTTGCGGCCGCGGTCGTCCTTGATCGGACCGGGCTTCTGGGAGAGATAGCGGTTGAGGAACTCCCGGAACGGGCGTTCGCCGATGAAGCAGATGCCGGTCGAGTCCTTCTTCTTCGCGTTGGGCAGGCCGATCTCCTCGGCGATGCGGCGCACCTCGGTCTTGGGCAGGTCGCCGACCGGGAACATCGTCTTCTGGAGTTGCGCCTGGTTCAGACGGTGCAGGAAATAGCTCTGGTCCTTGAGCGGATCCAGCCCCTTGAGCAGCTGCACGCGGCCGTTGACCTCGCGCACCCGGGCGTAATGGCCGGTGGCGATCTTCTCCGCGCCCAGGCGCATCGCGTGGTCGAGGAAGGCCTTGAACTTGATCTCGGCGTTGCACAGCACGTCCGGGTTGGGCGTGCGGCCGGCCTGGTACTCGCGGAGGAACTCGGCGAAGACGCGGTCCTTGTATTCGGCGGCGAAGTTGACGTGCTCGATCTCGATGCCGATGACGTCCGCCACCGCCGCCGCGTCGACGAAGTCGATGTTGGAGGAACAGTACTCGCTGTCGTCGTCGTCTTCCCAGTTCTTCATGAAGATGCCGACGACCTCGTGGCCCGCCTGCTTCAGCAGCCAGGCGGTCACGGCGGAATCAACGCCGCCGGACAGGCCGACGACGACGCGTTGCTTCTTGGGAGTCATGGGGCGGCATTGTCCCAAAGGTCGCAAAACCCCGTCCCCCACCCCCCATCCGGGTGTCAGGGATGGCTGACAAGGGTTTGCGCCGACGCCGACATGCGCGACCGCCATTGCCGACTCCTCCGCGTCCCGGCGCGGGCAGAAACTGGATGCAACAGGGAGCAGGAGGACAAGACCATGAACATCGTCATCGTCGACGGATCCATCACCGCACGGGCGCAATGGCAGGCGCTGCTGGCGCGGGAGCCGCAGATCCACGTGGTGGGGGAGGCCGGCTGCGAGGAGACCGCCCTCGAGGTCATCACGCGGACGCAGCCGGACGTGGTCCTGATGGACCTGGCGTTGCAGCCCGGCAGCGGCCTGCGCGTGCTGCGGGCGATCCGGCAACTGGGCGTCGGCGCCCGGGTGATCGTGCAGACCCACAGCTATTACGAAGACATGCGGCGCGCCTGCGCGGAGCACCGCATCTCGGGCTTCTTCGAGAAGGGCAGCCAGACCGACGAGGTGCTGGCGATGCTGCGAGGCTGGCGCGCGCCGCTGCACGCGGACGAGCACGAGCGCCAGGCCGCGGTGGATGGGCTGGAGGTGCCGTCGCGTGCCCACCTCGCCTTCGATGAACTGGCCGACCTGGCCTGCGACATCAGCGGCGGCGCCATGGCGGCGGTGGGCCTGGTCGACGGCGAGGCGTTGCGGCTGATCGGCACCTCCGGCCTTCACCTGCGGCAGATGCCGCGGGCGCGCGGCCTGTGCACGCACGTGATGCACCACGGCCAGTTGCAGGAGGTGCCCGACACCTGGCACGACCAGCGCTTCGTGGACCATCCTCTGGTCCAGGGCGCGCCGTACGTGCGCTTCTACGCGTCGGTGCCGCTGTCGCTGTCGACCGGCGAGGTCGTCGGCAGCCTGTGCGTGATGGACCGGCTGCCGCGCCGTCTGCGCGAACGGCAGCGCGAGTCGCTGATGACGCTGGCGCGCTGCGCGGTCAACGAGCTGGAAGCCTGCCGGCGCGAGCCGCGCCACACCAGGCAGACGACCAGCGCCGCGATGACGCTCTGAGCGCGGTGGCGCTCAAAGGGCGCTCAACGGGCGCTCAACGGTCACTCAAGGGGCGTTCAATGCGGCCAGGCCCGGGGCGCGTACAGCGACGGATGGCCGCTCACCGCCTCGATCGGCAGGCGCCGGCCGGCGGCGTGGTCCTCGATGCACTGCAGGATCAGCGGGCTGCGATGGCGATCCTGACTGGCGCGGATCTCGTCCAGCGTCAGCCACAGCGTGCGCTGGATGGGGTCGTCGAACGGGCGACCCGGGATCTGCTCGCCGACCCGGCCGGTGAACGCCAGGCGCACGTAGGTGACGTCGTCGTTGCGGTCGGGACGCAGGAATCGCGACATGTAGACGCCGAGGAAGGCGTCCGGCGTGAACGGCCGGGCGGTTTCCTCGAGGACTTCGCGGACGACGGCGTCGATCGCGGACTCCGCCTGCTCCAGGTGGCCGGCGGGGTTGTTCAGCAGCAAACCGTCGCGGGTGAGCTCTTCGACCAGCAGGTAGCGGCCGTCCTGTTCGATCACGGCGGCGACGGTGACGCTGGGCTTGAATCGTTCGGTCATTGGTCCTTCCTGAAAGGGCGGCTCGCGCCGCGGCGCCAATGCCGGGTGCGGCCACCGCTTGGGGTGCGGGCCGCATTGTGAACGCCGAAAATGAAAATCCCCGGCGTGCCGGGGATTTGTCATCAGGACAGGGGATCAGCGACGACCGCGGTCATGGTCGTCCCGGTCGCGATCGGGACCGCGTCCATGGTCGTGGTCCGGGCCTCGGCCATGGTCCCGGTCCGGGCCACGGTCGGGACCGCGGCCGTGACCGTGGTCGTGGTCGTCGCGCCAGTCGCGGCGGCCGTCCGGACGCCAGCGGTACTCGGTGTGCTCGCGACGGTACTGCGGCGCGTAGACGTCGCGGTACCAGGTCTCCTTGACGAAGTACACCGGGCGGCCGCACGCGTTGTAGCGTCCGCAGTAACGCGACCAGTTCTTCTGGTGGCCCGGGGGCACCATCAGATAGACCGCGGGTTGCGGCGCGGGGACGCGCTGCACCAGCACCGGGCGTTCGTACACGACCTGCGGCCGGACGTTGCCGATGTCGATCTGGCCGTAGAAGCCCGGCTCACCGATGCTCACCGACACGCCGACGTCTGCCGCCTGGGACGCCATCGGCGCCAGGGCCGCGATTGCCAACGCACTGCTGAAAACCATCTTCTTGATCATGGGGTGACTCCTTTCGGGGGTCATTGGACGCCTCTATTTAACGTCGCTTTCACCCCTTCGGACGACTGCTGTTCACCACTCGAAACAGCATTGCGGGGACGTTGCCGACCCGTTGCCTCCGGGTTGAGAACGCGCCCCATCCTGGTGAAAACCCCTGTCGCGGGCGAGCTTCGCCCAGGGCGGTCACCCGGTTAAGCTCGCCCGGACCCTGAATCGGACGGAGGACCTCCAGATGCTGATCGGTGTGCCGCAGGAAAGCGCGGTGGGAGAGACGCGCGTCGCCGCGACGCCGGAAACCGTCAAGAAGCTCGTCGCGCAGGGCCATGCGCTGCGGGTGGAGCGCGGCGCGGGGCTGAATGCCAGCGCCACCGACGAGGCGTTCGCCGCCGCCGGCGCGGAGATCGTCGACCGGGCCGCCGCCTTCGGCGCCGACCTGGTGCTCAAGGTGCGGTCGCCCGATCCAGGGGAACTCCTGCTGTTCAAACCCGGCGCGGTGCTCGTCGGCATGCTGAATCCATTCGACCGCGACGGCCTGGAGCGTCTGGCCGCCGCCCGCCTGACCGCCTTCGCGCTGGAGGCCGCGCCGCGGACCTCGCGCGCGCAGAGCATGGACGTGCTGTCCAGCCAGGCCAACATCGCCGGCTACAAGGCGGTGATGCTGGGCGCCTTCCATTACCAGCGCCTGTTCCCGATGCTGATGACCGCCGCCGGCACGATCAAGGCGGCGCGGGTGGTCGTTCTGGGCGTCGGCGTCGCCGGCCTGCAGGCGATCGCGACGGCCAAGCGGCTGGGCGCGGTGATCGAAGCCTCGGACGTGCGGCCCGCCGTCAAGGAGCAGGTCGAGTCGCTCGGCGCCAAGTTCATCGACGTGCCCTACGAGACCGACGAGGAACGCGAAGCCGCGGTCGGCGTCGGCGGTTATGCCCGTCCGATGCCGCCGGGCTGGCTGCAGCGTCAGCAGGTCGAGGTCGCCAAGCGCGTCGCGCAGGCCGATGTCGTCATCACCACCGCGCTGATCCCCGGCCGGCCGGCGCCGGTGCTGGTCACCGAGGACATGGTCCGCGCGATGAAGCCCGGCTCGGTGATCGTCGACATCGCCGCGCCCGCCGGCGGCAACTGCCCGCTGACCGAGCCCGGCCAGACCGTGCGCAAGCACGGCGTCACGCTGGTCGGCGAGACCAACCTGCCCGCGCTGGTCGCGGCGGATTCGTCCTCGCTCTACGCGCGCAACCTGCTGGACTTCCTCAAGCTGGTGCTGACGAAGGAAGGCGGCTTCGCGCTGCCGGCCGACGACGACATCGTCACCGCCTGTCTCGTCGCGCACGAGGGCCAGGTGTTGCGCAAGGCCTGACCCCTCTCGATCCCTGTTTTCCTGGAAGGAGCTCTCCGCATGGACGCCGTCTCCCCCACCCTGATCAACCTGACGATCTTCGTGCTGGCCATCTACGTCGGCTACCACGTCGTCTGGACCGTCACGCCCGCGCTGCACACGCCGCTGATGGCCGTGACCAACGCGATTTCCGCCATCGTCATCGTTGGCGCGATGCTCGCCGCCGCGCTCACGGAGACCACGCTCGGCAAGGGACTGGGGACCTTCGCCGTCGCGCTGGCGGCGGTGAACGTCTTCGGCGGCTTCCTCGTCACGCGGCGGATGCTGGAGATGTTCAAGAAGAAGGAACGGAGGTCGCCCGCCGGAGGCAAGGGCGACGAGGTCGGCCAACCCGCGAAGAAAGGCTGACCGATGTCAATGAATCTCGTCACCCTGCTGTACCTGATCGCCAGTGTCTGCTTCATCCAGGCGTTGAAAGGCCTGTCGCATCCGACGACGTCGATCCGAGGCAACGTCTTCGGCATGGTCGGCATGACCATCGCCGTGCTGACGACCGGCGCGCTGATCCTCCAGCTCGCCGGCGGACAGACGCTCGGCCTGGGCTACGTGCTCGGCGGTCTCGTCATCGGCGGCGGCATCGGCACGATCATGGCGCAGCGCGTCGAGATGACCAAGATGCCGGAACTGGTCGCCTTCATGCACAGCATGATCGGCCTGGCCGCCGTGTGCATCGCCGGTGCCGCCGTCGTGGAGCCGCATGCCTTCGCCATCGCGCCGCGCGGCGAGCCCATCCCGGGCGGCAACCGCATCGAACTGGCGCTCGGCTGCTTCATCGGCGCGGTGACCTTCTCGGGCTCGGTGATCGCCTTCGGCAAGCTCAGCGGCAAGTACAAGTTCCGGCTGTTCCAGGGCGCGCCCGTCACCTTCCCCGGCCAGCACTGGCTGAACGCGATCCTCGGCCTGGCCGCGGCCTTCTTCCTCTTCGGCTTCTGGCATTCGCAGAGCACGATGGACTTCGTCCTCATCGCGCTGCTGGGCTTCGCGCTGGGCGTGCTGCTGATCATCCCCATCGGCGGCGCCGACATGCCGGTGGTCGTGTCCATGCTCAACAGCTACTCGGGCTGGGCGGCGGCGGGCATCGGCTTCTCGCTCAACAACAGCATGCTGATCATCGCGGGCTCGCTGGTGGGCAGCTCGGGGGCGATCCTGAGCTACATCATGTGCAAGGCGATGAACCGCTCGTTCTTCAACGTGATCCTGGGCGGCTTCGGCGCGGAGGCCGGCGCGGCCGCCGCCACTGCGCAGCAGCGCAACGTGAAGAGCGGCAGTGCCGACGACGCCGCCTTCATCCTCGGCAACGCCGAGAGCGTGATCATCGTCCCCGGCTACGGCCTGGCGGTGGCGCGCGCGCAGCATGCGGTCAAGGAGCTCGCGCAGAAGCTGATCGACAAGGGCGTGACGGTCCGCTACGCGATCCATCCGGTCGCCGGCCGCATGCCCGGCCACATGAACGTGCTGCTCGCGGAGGCGGAGGTGCCCTACGACCAGGTGCACGAGATGGAGGACATCAACGCCGAGTTCGGCCAGACCGACGTGGCGATCATCCTCGGCGCCAACGACGTGGTGAACCCCGCCGCGCTGCAGAAGGGCAGTCCGATCTTCGGCATGCCCATCCTCGAGGCGTACAAGGCGCGAACCATCATCGTCAACAAGCGGTCGATGGCGGCGGGTTATGCGGGTCTGGACAACGAGCTCTTCTACATGGACAAGACCATGATGGTCTTCGGTGACGCGAAGAAGGTGGTCGAGGACATGCTCAAGGCAGTCGAGTAAGGCATCGACGGGGCGGTCCTCGCGCGACTGCCGTCACCTTCCAGCAATATCGGTAGGTGGCCTACCGCCTTGGGTGGGAGATTCATATCCAGCGCGCAAGTCGAGGTCGATGCGGCCGGCGACTGCCGTGGACAGACTGTGGGACCCTGATTTCCCCACCGTGCATGATGTCCGACTCCCAGAAATTGTTGCCTGGCGTTCGCGCGCCGCAAGCGTCGACTGACGCACTCGTCCCACGTTCCCACGGACGCTGGCCGCATCCCGACGACGACGACCGCATCGACCAGGCGGCAGCCGTTCCCGCTGACGCCCAGGCGGAGCCCGCGGACCCTGAGACTTCTGCCGCTGCAGGCGCGACCCCTGGGGCCACCAGTGTCGATGCCGGAGCCGCCGACGCCGACAGGGATGTCGACACGGCCGGGACCCCGCGCGACCCGGAGCCGACGCATGACGACCGCTCGGCCGCGCTGCTTGCGGCGGGACTCGGTCTGCTGGGCATCGGCGGCGCGGCCGGTCTTGCGGGATCCTCGTCCTCGAGCAGCCCGCCGCCGCCTGCCGTCATCGCTCCGCCGACCCCTGATCATCCGAAGTCGGACCCCTCCGTGCCGGAT
>SEFA01000144.1 GCA_004210455.1 Rubrivivax sp.
GAGGTGGATGGCGACGCGGGGGACGCGGATTGCGCGGACGCGACCGGGGAGAAGGACGAGAGCGCCACGAGCGTCGACAGCGAGAGCGCCAACGGGGTGAAGACGGGCAGCGAGCGGGCACCAGTGCGCGCGCGCGAAACGAACGGAAGCATGAGGGACGGACCAACGACGGAATTCAGACGCCTGCTCACCCGCAGGGCTTCTGAGAAACGGCGTCGCCGGCTCGTCGTCGGGTCGTTCTCGTGGAAGCTGGCAGCTCACGGAGGACGCGTCGCGATCGGCAGGAGACGCCACCTGTTGGCCGGTATCCGGGCTGGTGGCCGCTGCCTGTGTCCTTCCCAGCGCGCTCGCGCCAGTGGACATGGGAACAGGCAGTGCCGGCTGCTGCCCGGAGTTCCTTCGTCAGGATCCCGGGCGCGCGACCGGCGGCCACTTACCGTTGCGGGGACAGCTCAGGTTGGTTCGCGCATCGGGGATGCGACCGCTTCCTGATTCCCGTTTAACTGCACGGACGCAATGTCCGCGCGAGCACCAACGGCGCGCATTCTAGCGAGGTGCGGACGCCGTGGTGTCGCCACCCGTCGTGGGCCTGGGCTGCAGCGCGCCGTCCGGCGACTTCGGCACCTTGGGCTTCTTCTTCGGCGGCTTCTTCGGATCCTTGGGCTTGGGCTTCTTGGGATCCGCAGGTTTGGCCGGTTTCGTCGCGCGCTGGCCAGGCAGGCGACCGTCGATGCCGGCGGCCTTGGGCGGCGTCTTCGCCGCCTGGCGATCGCGCTCACGCTCGCGCGCGGCGAGCTCGCGCGTCTCCTCGACCGTGCGCTTGCGCGCGGCGTCGGTCTCCTTGGGATCGACCTTGTCCTTCGGCCGTTCCGCGCGCCAACCCTGGCCGTCGGGACACGGCGTCTCCCGCAAGTCGTGACCCTCCGGGCCGCAACGGTAGAAGCCGAAAGTCTTCTCCTGCTGCGGGGGCGCTTTCGGCGCGTCCTGCGCGTGCGCCGCGCCACACGTGAGGACCAGAACAGCAGTCGTCAGGATCAGTGCGGCGCGCGCGGACATGTCAGTCTCCGGAGGTCGGGGGTGGGGCAGGGGGAATGGAAGCGGGACTTGCGGGGGCAGGTGTTGCCGTGCCGGCAACTGGGGCGCCAGCGGTCGGCGCGGCGCCGTCGGCACCGGGTTTCGGCGGCAGATTGGACGGTCTGGGAGGCTTGGGCCGCGGGGGCTTGGCATGCAGCAGGGCCACGGCCTTGGCCATGTCGCCGCCGGTCATCAGCTTGAAGGCCTCGAGCGACTTGCCGATGCTGTCCTCGACCGCCTGGCGCTCCGCAAGAGGCGGCTTGCGCAGCACGTAGCCGGCGACCTCGTCCCGGTGGCCCGGATGGCCGATGCCCAGGCGCAGACGCCAGAAGTTGCCGCTGCCGAGCTGGGCCTGCATGTCCTTCAGCCCGTTGTGGCCGGCGTTGCCGCCGCCCTGCTTGAGCTTGAATTCGCCGGGGGCGATCTCGAGCTCGTCGTGGATGGCGAGGATCTCCTCCGGCGCGATCTTGAAGAAGCGCGCGAGCGCCGCCACCGACTTGCCGGAGAGGTTCATGTAGGTCATCGGCTGCAGCAGCCAGATCGGACCCGGTGCGCCCGGCGCGTCGTTGACGCGGGCCACCAGGCCCGAGTACTTCGTGTCCAGCTGCGGCGAGGCCTTCAGACCGCGCGCCAGCGCGTCTATCCACCAGAAACCCGCGTTGTGCCGGGTGTCCTCGTATTCAGGGCCGGGATTGCCCAGGCCGACAAAGAGACGAATCATGGAGCGCGATTATCAGTGTCGAGCGCAAAAGCAGAAGGCCCCGCGAGCGGGGCCTTCTTCAGAGGGATTGCCCCGCAGGCGGGGCCTCCTTCCAGGGGAATGCCACCCCGGAAGGGGGCATTCCAGACTGCGGACACGCGCCTCGTCAGGCGCAAGTCCGGAGAGGAAGAAATTACTTCTTCTTCTTTTTCTTGTCGTCGGCGGCCGGAGCGGCTGCCACGACGATGACTTCTTCCGCCGCGGCCGGGACCGGGGTGGCGACCACCGGGTTCGGCTTGCCGTGCGTGACGATCTTGATGTGATCGGCCAGCTTCAGGTCGTTCACGTGGATCGAGTGACCCATCGTCAGACCGCTCAGGTCGACTTCGATGAACTCGGGCAGCTGTTGCGCCAGGCAGGAGATTTCCAGCTGGGTCAGCACGTGGTTCACGGTGCCCTTGTCGGTCTTGACGGCCGGCGACTCGGCTTCACCGACGAAGTGCAGCGGCACCTTCTTGGTGATGCGGGTCGTGGCGTCGACGCGCTGGAAGTCCACGTGCAGCACTTGCTGCTTGTACGGGTGCATCTGGAAGTCACGCAGCAGCACTTGCGTGGTCTTGCCTTCCACTTCCATGTCGAGGATGGAGCTGTGGAAAGCTTCCTTCTTCATGGCGTGGTACAGGGCGTTGTGATCGACCTCGATGACGGCCGGCTCGCCGGCACCGTAGACGATGCCAGGAACCTTGCCAGCGTGACGCAGGCGGCGGCTCGCTCCGGTCCCCTGCAGCTTGCGCTCAAAAGCGACGAATTTCATATCAATCTCCAAGATGGACGGAGCGCCAGGATTGACGCTCCGGGTGAAGGCCCCGCGACCAGGTACCTTCGCGAAACGGCCGCTGTCCTCGCGAACAGCGGCCGGTACAGGAAGCGATCAGAAGTTGTTGTTCTGCTCGCTGAAGAGGGAGGTCACCGACTCACCGTCCGAAATGCGGCGGATGGTCTCGGCGAACAGGAAGGCGACCGACAGCTGGCGGATCTTGCCGCAGGCCTTGGCGGTTTCCGACAGCGGGATCGTGTTGGTGATGACGACCTCGTCCAGCATGGAACCGGCGATGCGCTCGATCGCCGGGCCCGACAGGATGGGGTGGGTGCAGTAGGCGAAGACGCTTCTGGCGCCGCGTTCCTTCAGCACTTCCGCCGCCTTCACCAGCGTGCCGGCCGTGTCGATCATGTCGTCCATGATCACGCAGTTGCGGCCGTCGATCTCGCCGATGACGTGCATGACTTCGGAGACGTTGGCCGACGGACGGCGCTTGTCGATGATCGCCAGGTCGCAACCGAGCTGCTTGGCCAGCGCGCGGGCGCGCACGACGCCGCCGACGTCGGGGCTGACCACCACCAGGTCGCTGTAGTTGCGGGCCTTCAGGTCCGACAGCAGCACCGGGGAGGCGTAGATGTTGTCGACCGGGATGTCGAAGAAGCCCTGGATCTGGTCCGCGTGCAGGTCCATCGTCAGGACGCGCTCGACGCCGACGGTCTCCAGCAGGTTGGCCACGACCTTGGCCGAGATCGGCACGCGCGTCGAACGCGGACGGCGATCCTGGCGCGCATAACCGAAGTAGGGGATCACGGCGGTGATGCGGCGCGCGCTGGCGCGCTTCATCGCATCGACCATGATCAGCAGTTCCATCAGGTTCTCGTTCGTCGGCGCGCAGGTGGGCTGGACGATGAACACGTCGCGGGCGCGGACGTTCTGCTGGATCTCTACAGCCACCTCACCGTCGGAAAAACGACCGACCACGGCCTTGCCAAGCTCGAGGCCCAGGTGCGTGGCGATTTCTTTGGAGAGGGTCGGGTTTGCGTTACCCGTGAAGAGGACGGTATTGAGCAGCACAGCGGGCCATCCTTAGACTTATGGCCCGGTGGCCAACCCAGCGGGTCCCGGATTGAAACTGAAAATTTGGCAGGGGAGGAAGGACTCGAACCCTCGCATGTCGGAATCAAAATCCGATGCCTTGACCAACTTGGCGACTCCCCTACACCGGACACTGTTCGTGGAACAGCACCCTACAACCTTCAATCTTCGGCCCAGCCCCGCAAAGGGTGAACCGACAGACTGCGACACATTCTTCCGACCCAACCTTCGGGGAGTTTTTCGAACTCGCCTTCCGGTGTCGCCTTGAGATTACTCTCCAGGCCGGAAACTGCATCTATCTTTTCCGCTGCGATCTGCAATGCATTCAGCGAGGGTCGAACTATAGCAAAAACTGCACTGCCTGAGCCCGTCATACGAGAATTTTCGTAGCGGGCCTGCAACCATTCAAGCGCCTTCGATACTTCGTGGCTCACAGATTCCGCGGGAGGTTGCAGATCATTTCTGCCCCATCCTTCGTACAACTGCTGCACGGGTATTTCCAACGTCTGGTGGTCGCGGCGAATACTGCTTTTCAGCGTATCGGTCCGTCCACCGCAGCTATTGACTTCGTTACTCTGAGATTCTGTTTCCAGAAGCTCTTTGCTGCGTCCGTCATTCGCTGCAGGAAAGCCCGCTACTATAGCCACGCTTTCTGACCTTTGCAACAGCGGGCTGGAAAAAATTTCCTTGGTGCCGATGCTCGCCGCCGGTTTGACGACCGCGAGCCGCAGCGCCGGGACCTCGATCGGGGTCAGCACCTCGCCGATGCCTTCGACGAAGGCATTGCGGCCGCCGACGAAGAAGGGCACGTCGGCGCCCAGCCTGAGCGCGATCGGCAGCAGCCGCTCGCGCGACCAGTTCAAGCCCCACAGCCGGTTCAGCGCCAGCAGCGTGCTGGCCGCGTCCGACGACCCGCCCCCCATGCCCGCGCCGGACGGCAGCCGCTTCTCGATGTGGATGTCCGCCCCGAAGGCGCAGCCGCTGGCCTGTCGCAACGCGCGCGCGGCGCGCAGGCACAGGTCGTCCTCGGGCAGTGCGTCGCCACGGTCGTGACGATGCAGGGCGCCGTCGTCGCGGCGCTCGAAGTGCAGCGTGTCGGCCCAGTCGATCAGCACGAACAGCGACTGCAGCAGGTGATAGCCGTCGGGCCGCTTGCCAACCACGTGCAGGAAGAGGTTGAGCTTGGCCGGCGCCGGGACGTCGTAGAGCGCCTTCAACGGAGTCGCGGAAGAGGAGGGAGTCATGACAGGGACATCAGGGCGACGCCGGTGCGTCGAGTTTCAGGCGCAGCGTGGCCAGCGGTTCGGAGCCGTTCGGATTCATCCGCTGGGCGGAGATCAACTGCACGTCGAAGCGGCGCAGGTCGACCTGCCAGCCAAGCTGCTGGAAGCCCGACTCGCCTGCGGCCCGCGACGGCGCCTGCGGCCAGGGCCGTCCGCGCAGCCAGTCGAACAGCGCCTGCAGCGGCAGCGTCTCGCCGAGCAGCTCCTGCGTCAACGCGTCGATGTCGTCATAGGCGCGGTCGCCGTCGGGCGTCTTCACCCAGGCCGAACCGGGCTGCCACGACACGCGCGCCACCAGGCTGCCCATGGGGGTGCTCATCTCCAGCTGGCCGCGGCGCGGATCGCCGAGCAGCTCGAAGTTGGCGTTGACGTTCTGCCCGCGCTGGCCGCCCGCGCCCGGCGGCACGATGAGCCCGAACTTGCCGGTCAGCCGCGACGCGTCGGCGAGCGCGGCGCCATCCGCCCCGGTCGCCTTCGACAGCGAACTGCAGCCGGCGAGCGCGGTGACGCCGAGGAGTGCGAGCGCGCCCGCGCTGAACCGCCGCCGACGCATCAAGGACGGACCTGCAGACGTTGCATCGCCGATTGCAGCGCCTCATTGCCCGGATCGCGGCGTTTGGCGTCGGCGAAGACGCGGCGCGCCTCATCCTGCTGGCCGGCGGCCCAGAGCACCTCGCCCAGGTGGGCGGCGATCTCCGGGTCCGGGCGCGAGCCGTAGGCCTGGCGCAGCAGCCGCTCGGCCTCGCCGAGGCGGCCCAGTCTGAACTCCACCCAGCCCATGCTGTCGACGATGAAGGGCTCGCCCGGCGCGAAGCTCAGCGCTTTCGAGATCAGGTCGCGCGCCTCCTGCAGCCGTTCGTTGCGATCGGCCAGCGCGTAGCCCAGCGCGTTGTACGCGTGATAGTGCTGCGGCTTGAGCTGGATCACCTTCTGCAGCAGCGCTTCCATCTCCTGCGCGCGGCCCAGCTTCTCGGCCATCATCGACTGCTCGTAGAGCAGGTCGGCGTCCTCGGGCGCCTGCTGGGCCGCGGCGCCGAGCAGGTCATAGGCGGCCTGCCACTGCTTGTTGTCGCGCAGCAGCTGCGACTCGGCGAGCGTGCGGGCGCGGCGGTCCTGCTCGCGATCGGCGGGCAGCTGGTGCAGCAGCTTGCGGCCTTCCTCGAGCTTGCCCTGGCGCGCCAGCAGCGAGGCGCGCCGGTAGGCGATGTCCAGGTTGCCCGGGGCCGCCTCGATGGCGGCCAGGCGCTTCTCGGCGGTCTTGAAGTCGCCGCGCATCTCGGCGGCCTGCGCGAGCAGCAACTGACCCTGCTGGTTGGCTTCCCGCTCCCCCTTGTCCAGGCCGGCGGCGGCGATCGCGCGCTCGGCCAGCGGCGAGACGGCCGGCTTCTCGACCAGCTTCATGTAGCGCTGCAGCGCCTCCTCGGCGACGTCGGGATGCTGCAGGTCCAGTTCCAGCGAGCCCAGCGCCAGCCAGTGGCCGGCCTCGTCGGGCGACTGCTGCGTCAGCGTGCGGAACTCGCGCGCCGCGTCGCCGGGACGCTGGGCGCGGGCCAGCGCGCGGGCGTAGGCCAGTCGCAGCGACTGCTTGTCGGGCTTGGCCTGCAGCTCGGCGGTGATCAGCGCTTCGGCCTCGGGACGGCGCGGCAGCAGCTCCAGCGCCATCAGCAGCTGTTCCTCGCGGTCGGGGAAGTCCTTGGCGGCCGCGCGGACATGGATCAGCGCGGTCTCGTAGCGGTCGGCCTTCTTGGCGAACTCGGCCAGCACCAGCAGCGAGGCGAAGCGGGTCTCGGGCTTCGCGGCGGTCTCGCGCAGCAGGGGCTCGAAGGCTTCCAGGACGCGGACCGGTTCCGGCGCGCGCTGGAACAGCGCGGGCAGCGCGGCGATCAGCGCGCCGCGGCCGTCGGCCGGCGTCATGGCGAGCAGCGAACGCAGCACCGGTGGGATCTCGGCGGGGCGATTCAGCAGCGCCAGCAGCTGGATCTGCGTGCGGTGCGCTTCGACGGAGGTCGGGATGGCGTCGCGCCAGGCGCGGGCGGCGATGACGGCCTGGTCGCCGGCGCGCGACTGCAGCGCGATCTGGACGACACGGCGGAAGAGTTCCTCGTCGCCGCTGCGGCGGGCGGCGTCGAGCAGCACCTGGAAGGCGACGCCGGGTTCGCCGCCCTGGAGCTCCATCTCGCCGATCAGCAGCTGATAGAACATCGGCGCGTCGAGGTCGGAATTGACCACGGGGGCGGAGGCGGCCGAGGCGGGTG
>SEFA01000145.1 GCA_004210455.1 Rubrivivax sp.
CTTTCGGGTCATGCAGCGCGGAAACGGGGGGACGGCGGCGGGGTCAGGACTTGACGGCCGGAAGCGTCGGCGTCGGGCGCAAACGCCGCGCAAACGCATCCGCATTGAGGACGCGGGGCGGAGGCAGCTCCGCGCGCGCGTCGCTCGCGGGTGGCGGTTCCCGCCCACGCCGGGCGATTGGCGCTTAACGGCAGGCTCACACCGCCCACCGAGGACTGTGGCGACCTCCGTGTAAATCCCGATGGGCAGCGGAAGACGATGTCACCTCCGTGTCACTGGCTCCGAGGGGTCGGACATTCGTCCGATACCGGCGGGAGACCCGAATCGCGACAGTAGAGCCCTGTCTTGAACGCTCTCGACACCCACCCAACCACCAGGAGCCTGACCATGAACTTCACCCGCCGCCTCATCTTCGCCGCCGCCGCTGCTTCCGCTTTCGCCGCCTCGGGCGGCCTGTCGACCGCCGCGCTGGCCGCCACGCCGGCTCCAGCCGCGCCACCGTCGGTCGTCATCGTCCACGGCGCCTTCGCCGACGGTTCCGACTGGGCCAAGGTCATCCCGCTGCTGCAGCGCGAGGGCGTGCAGGTCACCGCGGTGCAGAACCCGCTGAGCTCGCTGGCCGACGACGTCGCCGCCGCGCGCCGCGCGATCGACGCGCAGCCGGGCAAGGTCGTGCTGGTCGGCCACTCGTGGGGCGGCACGGTGATCACCGAAGCCGGCGCCTCGGACAAGGTCGCCTCGCTGGTCTACGTGGCCGCCTTCGCGCCCAACGTCGGCCAGAACACCGCCGAACAGGGCAAGGGCTTCCCGACACCGACCGGCGTCGCCCACTTCAAGGCCGACGCGCAAGGCTGGCTGAGCCTGACCACCGAAGGCATGAAGAACCACTTCGCGCAGGACCTGCCCGCCGCGACGACGGCCGTGATGACGGCGACGCAGGGCCCGATCCAGGCCAAGGCCTTCGAGCAGACCGTGTCCGCCGCGGCATGGAAGAACAAGCCCTCGTACTACCTGCTGGCGACGGCCGACCGCATGATCGCCCCGGAAGCGCAGGCCTCGATGGCGGCGCGCGCCGGCGCCAAGGTGACCAAGGTCGACAGCTCCCACGTGCCGCAGCAGTCGCAGCCGGAAGCGGTCGCCAAGGTCATCCTGGACGCCGTCCGTCAATCCCGGTAAGGTCCGCGCCGTCCGCGGGCACCCATGGCGCGGTGCCCGCGGCGCGCTGGACTTTGCCCCTGGGACGCCGTGACTGATCCTTCTCCCCTGCCCCTTCACTCCCCCTCCGCATCGGTCGCAACATCGGCCACGGTGGCCTCGCGCGTGCCGGTGCTCGACGCCGTGCGCGCGCTGGCGTTCGTGGGCGACCTCAGCATGGGCCAGCCGGTCGACCATTCGACGCGGACCGGCTGGCTCGCCACGCGCATCGCCGAGGCTGCGCGCGCCGAGGGCTTGGCGCCCGGCCGCGACGCGGATCAAGCGCCGGGGCACGCGGCCTGCGTCGCGCTGCTGCGCTGGTCCGGCTGCACGGCCAACGCGCCGGAGATCGCCGCCGCGCTGGGCGACGATGTCGGCGGACGCGACGCGATGCTGTCCAACGGCTCGGCCGAGGAAGCCTCGGCCCTGGCCGGCACGCTCGGCGAGGCGGCGCTGATCCACTGCGAGGTCGCGGGCGAGATCGCCCGGCTGCTGGGCCTGCCCGGCAACATCGAGCGCGCGATGCGCCACCTCTTCGAGACCTGGGACGGTCACGGCAAGCCCGACGGCCTGAACGGCGACGAGGTGCCCGCCGTCGTCTTCCACGTGTCGCTGGCGGGAGACCTCGAGATCTTCTCGCGCGTGCACGGGGTGCCGGCGGCGCTGCGCTACATCGGCGAGCGCTCGGACGCGAAGTATCCGAAGGCGCTGGTGGACCTCGTGAGCAGGAACGCGCAGGCGTGGATGACCGCGCTGGACGCCGGAGCCCATGAGGACGGCTCGCACGATCTCGACGCGACCCTGGCGACGCTGGACACACCGCTTGAGCTGGTCGCCGACGTCATCGACCTCAAGCTGCCGTGGATGACGGGCCTGTCGCGGCGTGTGGCCGACGCGGCGCGCGAAGCGGGCGCGGTGCTTGGCTTCGACGACGCCGCGCTGGAGCGGCTCCATCGCGCAGGCCTGCTGCACGGCATCGGCCGCGCGTCGGTGCCCAACGCGATCTGGAGCGAAGGGCGCCGGCTCGGCGAGGCCGACCGCGAGAAGCTCCGCCTGATGCCCTACTGGACCGGCCGCGCCGCGCGACGCCTGAGCGCGCTGCACGCGGAAGCGGAGCTCGCGTCTTACGTCGACGAGCGCATGGACGGCTCCGGCGCATTCCGCAGCGCGGCGGGCGCGGCGATCCCGATGCCCGCACGCGTGCTGGCCGCCGCGGCCGCATGGGTCAGCGTGCGGACCGGGCGACCGGGAACGCCCGCGTTGGATACCGAGGCCGCACGCGCGGCCATGGGCGTGGAGGTGGCGGCAGGACGCCTCGACGCCGAAGCCGCGGACGCCGTCTGCGGCGCGGAACGTCGTCGCAAGGCGACTTCCGCCTCTTCCTCCGCCCCCTCCCCCACAGCGGCCTCGACGATCACGCTCTCCGCACGCGAGACTGAAGTCCTCGGTCGCATCGCCATCGGCGAGAGCAACAAGGAAGCGGCGAAGGTGCTGGGCATCAGCCCCGCGACAGTGCGGACGCATCTGGAAAGCGCGTTCCGCAAGCTTGAATGCAGCACCCGCGCCGCCGCGACGCTCAAGGCGATGACGATGGGGTTGCTGACCCCAACCATGTCCTGACTTCGTCGATCACTTCGAAGGGCTTGTCCTTGTGCGGCGAGTGGCCGCATGCGGGGATCTCGAAGAGGCGAGCCTGCGGCACTTCGCGAGCGATGCCCCGGATCTGTTCGAGCGTGCCGTACTCGTCGTCGACCCCTTGCATCGCCAGCAGCGGACAGGTGATCGCGCGGATCTCCTCGACGATCGACCAGTCGCGGAAAGCCGGATTCAACCAGGTCTCGCTCCATCCGCCGAAGGGCGAATCCGGATCGTCATGGAAACGGGCCAGCCGATCGCGCAGCGGACCGGCTCGATAGATCTCGACCGTCTTGCGAATGCCGTCGAGAGAGATCTCTTCCACGACGATGTGCGGCGCAGCGACCACTGCGCCGGCGGTCGGGAACTTCGCCGCGTGCAGCAACGCGATGGAGGCGCCGTCGCTATGGCCGAACAGCCACGGCGGCGATGCGATGCCCAGACCCGCGAGCACCGTGGGCAGCACCTCATGCGCCTGACGGTGCAGATAGTCGACGTCCCATCGATCGTCCGGCGCGCGCATCGTCGAGCGCCCATAACCCGGCCTCGAGTACACGAGCCCGCGCATGCCGATCGCTTCGCACAGACGCGTCGGAAAGTCCCGCCACATCGCGACCGATCCCAGGCCCTCATGCAGGAACACCATGACCGGTGCGTCGGCGTCGGCGTTGGCGTCGGTATCGCCGTTCGCGTCGTTGACCCACGTGTACTCGATGTCCGTGGCCCGGCCGCGCCAGTCGATGCGAAGCCGTTGCGGCGATATCGTGCTGTTCATGGGGACGCATCTTAGGCATGCGTTCCCGGAAAAAGAAAAAGGCCCCGGTCGTGAGACCGGGGCCGAAAGTTCGTCCGCCTGCAGAGGGAAAAGGCGGACCATGCGAGAGAGAAGCATGAACAACGGAAGCTCGAATTCCGTTGTCAGGATCAACTGTAGGGATGAGGACGTTCCGTGGCACGAGGGCGACGACGCATCGTCGCCTCGGGCAACGCCTGAGGGGCGTGTCGGGCGTTCGCCTACACGGCGTCAATCCGCGGAGGCTGGCGAGGTCGCGCGGCCCGTGCCGCCGAGTGCGCCCAATGCGCGCTGCGCGCTGGCCGCCATGAACAGCGCGAAGAAGACGACGCAGGACAGTCCGGCCGTGAGCGAGGTGTGCTCGGCGATCATGCCGATCAGCGGCGGGCCGGCCATCATGCCGAGGTAGCCCAGCGACGAGACCGCCGCGATGCCGTGCGCGGCGCTGACGCCGGGCACCTTGGACGCAGCGCTGAACAGCACCGGGACGACGTTGGACAGGCCCAGACCGACCAGCGCGAAACCGAGCAGGCCGGCGGCCGCAATCGGCACCAGCAGCGCAGTGGCCATGCCGGCGGCCGCGAGCATTCCGCTCGCGATCATGAGCGGCACCGGCGCGACCCGCGCCCGCACCCAGTCGCCGCCGAAGCGACCCAGCGCCATCGCCAGGCTGAAGCTCGCGTAACCGAGCGCCGACAGACTCGCGTCGCTGGCACGCTCCTGCTTCATGAAGAGCACGCTCCAGTCGTACATGGCGCCCTCTGCGATCAGACCCAGCGCGGCCAGCGTGCCGATGAGCGCGAGCACGCCGCGCGGCAGGCTCAGCGGTTGAGATTCACCGGCATCGGTCTTCATCTTCAGCATCGCCGCGCAGGCGCCAAGGATCATCACCATGCCCGTGCCGCAAGCCATCAGCAGATGGGTCTGCGGCGTCCAGCCCAGCAGCGGCAGCAGGCTGCCGACCCCGGCCCCGACCATGCCGCCCAGGCTGAACATCGCATGAAATCCGCTCATCAGCGGCCGACCGGCCAGGTGCTCGATCTCTGTCGCTTCAGCATTGATGGCAACATCGAAAAGACTCGCCGTGGCACCGAAGAGCATCAACACCAGAACAAGACCGAGGTACACGCTCGGAACCATCAGCAGCGATACACCGGCCGCGCAGAGCACGCCGGTCAATCCCGCCACACCGCGCGGGCCGAAGCGCGCCACGACTCGACCCGCCTGCGACAGCGCCAGCAACGCGCCCACACCCGCCGCCAGCATCGCGATCGCCAGAGATTGCTCGCCCAGGCCGTAATGCGCCTTCACCGTCGGCACATGGACGCCCCAGGTGGCGAACAAGGCACCCGAGACGAAAAACTGGATGCGCAGCGCCCAGGCGGCCAAGGTCAGGCGGCGAGGCATCGGGGTGGTGGAGAGAGTGGTCATCTTGAGCGGCGTGAAGAGGCCGATACTGTAGGCGCGATGGGGCACCCCTCGCGCGGTGGGCGCCCCCGGTCGGCCAAGCGCGGGCTCTCCACGGGGCATGGGGCCTCGCGTCCGCGAACCCCAAGCCCCATTCCGGCCCCACTCACGCTCGCTGACCTCGACGCTCGCTGACTTCGGTTCAGGAGACCATGCCGCGCAAGGCGTTGAAGAGCTTGCGCGGCTGCAGGGGCTTGAAGAGCACGGTGTGACCGCTTTCGGTGGCTCGGCGGAGTTCCTCGCGGCTGGTGTCGCCGGTGACGAGAATCGCCGGGACCTCCATGCGACAGAGCTCACGGACGGACCGGATCGCGGCAATGCCGTCCGGTCCGTCGCCGAGATGCAGGTCGGACAGGATGAGGTCCGGCGGCTCGGCGCGCGTGCGCACCGCCTCGGCCGCCTCAGCCGCGGTCGCCGCGATGATGGACTCGTAGCCCCACTCCTCCAGCAGCAGCTGCAGGCCGATACGGATCGGCTCCTCGTCGTCGATGACCAGCACGGAGCGCGGCTCCATCACCGGCATGGGGACGGTGTCGGCCGCCGTCGTGAACTCGGGGATCTCCGGCAGGCCGCCCAGCGGGATGCTGAGCCGGAACATGGTCCCACGGCCCGGCCGCGACGCGACCATCAGCCGGTAGCCCAGCAGGTGCGCCAGGCGCTTGACGATGGCCAGGCCCATGCCGAGGCCCTGGGTGCGGCTGCGCTCGCTCTGGCCCACCTGGTAGAACTCCGCGAAGATGCGCGGGAGGTCGCTGGACTTGATGCCGATGCCGGTGTCCCAGACCTCGAGGTTGAGGTGGGTGGCGGTCGACCGCGCGACCACCACGACACCGCCCTCCTCCGTGTACTTGATCGCGTTCTGGATCAGGTTGCCCAGGATGCGCTCGAGCAACTGCGGATCGCTGGTGACGGACTTGCCGCCGGGTGAGAAGCGCAGCCCCAGTCCCGCCGCCTCCGCCTGCCCCGCGTAGTGCATGTGCAGACGCCGGAACAGGTCGCGCAGGGTGAAGTGCTGGAGGTTGGGCTCGACCGTGCCGGCGTCCAGCCGGGAGATGTCGAGCATCGCGTTGAAGGACCGTTCCAGCCCCTCGATCGAGCGCATGACGTTGCGGATCAGCGGCTCTTCCTCGGTGCCCTGCAGGCGTCGCTCCAGGCTCGCGGCGAAGAGCCCGAGCGCATGCACGGGCTGGCGCAGGTCGTGGCTGGCGATGGCGAGGAAACGGCTCTTTTCCTGGTCGGCTCGGATCGCGCCGTCGCGGTCCTGTTCGAGCGTGCTGACCTGCAGGTCCTGCTCCATCAGCAGGCGCTTGGCGCGCTGCCAGCGATGGTGTTCGAGCAGGGCCAGACCGCCGACCACCGCCGCGGCGAGGAACCACACCGGGCCCGCACCGGCGCGCGCGCTCGGATCAAAGAGCCGCGCCAGGCCTTCGGAGGCCGGCAGCACCGCGATCACCGCGGCCCAGCGTCCCATGGGCGCGAGCAGGACGCCGACGACCGCCGCGGTGGCCGCCAGCAGCGGGCCGGTGAGCAGGCCGCGCGCGCCCGGCGATTCGGCCAGCCACGGATGCAGGCTGAGCAGCCCCAGGCAGCCCGCCGCCTGCAGGTAGAGGAGTCGCCGTCCCTCGCGGTCGGAGAAGGCCATGCGGCTGCTGTCGCTCCGGGACCCGCGTCGCGAGAGGGTTCTCGCGGTGAAGACGCACCCCACGGCCAGCGCGATCACGCCGAAGACCCAGACCACCAGCCCCGTGCCCGGCGCGCCGCGCAGCAGCGCGGAGACCAGCGGCACGGCGACCGCCGTCAGCAACCAGGGCCAGTGGCTCCAGGCCTCGTCGAAACCGGCGTCCTGCAAGCGGCGCGCGATCGCGCGGCGCTCGCGGCGACGGCCTTCCTGGACGGCCTCGTCGTTCTCCGCGACGGCACCGGCAACCGCCACGAAAAGGCTGGGTTTGGGGGGACGCCGGGAGCGCTTCGGACGTACGCCCAGGCTCTCGGCCGGCGACGGCGCGTGCGCTGATGCACCCATCGGGGCTTCCGCCGACGGGGGGCGGGCGGGCGCGCCCGAGGGCGTGTCGGAAGATGCACCAGAAG
>SEFA01000078.1 GCA_004210455.1 Rubrivivax sp.
CGCCCGCCCCGACTTCCCCGGCGTCGAGCTGGCGATCACGTCCGACGAGCTCTTCCATCTCACGGAGCAGCCGCGCCGGTGGCGATGAGGATGCGCTCGGCCGTCACGACCTGGCCGCTGCTGCGCAGGCGCACGGTGTGGGCGTCCAGCAGCGCGGCGTGTTCCGGGAAGGTCTGAACGCCCGCGCCCTGGAGGTTGCGCTCATAGACGTTCTCCAGCCGGTTGATCTCGGCGTCCTTGTGATTGATCAACGCGTTCCAGTCGAAGCTCGCCGCCGGCGCGTTCCAGCCGAAGGCTTCGGCGGACCGGATCGCATCGGGGATGCGGCTCGCGTAGACCATCAGCTTCTTGGGCACGCAACCGCGGTTGACGCAGGTGCCGCCGAAGTTGGCGCCCTCGGCGATGCCGACGCGTGCGCCATGGTGGGCCGCGACCCGGGCGGCGCGGGCGCCGCCGGAACCCGCGCCGATCACGAAGAGATCAAAGTCGAACTGCTGCATACGTCCATGGCCCGGCGGTTGATCCGAGCACGTCTATCGATATGACAGCGTAACGATGCAGGCGCCGAGCATCAACGGTGGGCCGCGGAACAGGAAATTGTCCCTACCGCAACAATTCAGCGGGCTGCACGCTGCGCAGGCAGGCTCGCCACTGACTGCGAAAGAGGCCTCGCCACCTGGCGCGCGTCACTCGTCGGCGCGACCGGGGACGGCACCTGGGCCAGGGCGATCAACCCGCGATGGGCCGCCACAGTCACGGCGTGCATGCGGCTGTGCGCATCCAGCTTGGCCATGATCGCCTTGACGTGCGTCTTCACCGTCCCGACCGAGATCGCCATCTCGCGAGCGATCGACTTGTTGTTCAGTCCCCGGCCGAGCAGTTGCAATATTTCGCTCTCCCGCGCCGTCAGGGCTTCCCTCCCCAGGCTCTCCACGAGGCGGTGCGCGACGGTCTGGCTCACATGCCGCCGACCCTGCGCCAGTTCCCGGATGCCTGTCACAAGATCCTCCAACGGACTGCCGAGCAGCAAATAGCCCCGCACGCCCAGTGCCATCGCCTTGACGACGGCGTTCTCGCTGGAGAGGGAAGTCAGGATCAGCGTCGGCGGCTCGCCGCCGGTCTTCCCCGCACGCGACGCGTTGCCTTGCGCCAGGGCGATCCCGGTGTCGTAGTCGCACAGGACGACGTCGAATGGACCGCCGCTGGCATCGGCCTGCGCTCCGGCGTGGAGTTCCAGATCGGACTGTTGCCCCAGGGCTGCGCACAGTCCCGCGGCGACGATCGCTTCGTTGTACAGGACCAGGACGCGCACGCGCTGCGAGGATTCAAAACTGTTCATGGCCACTCCTAGATTTGGGCTGGACGGCCCACGGGGCTCGTCTTGAAGGCAATCATGGAGGGTGCGGCGCCCAGGGGCCAGTTCAGCGTTGTTAAGCGTTGAGAACCGACCTTCGCCCGCTGTGGGCCGGACGTCGGGCGGTTGCCTCGGCCATCGCCGACGGGGCCGCCTCGGACCGTTCCAGCAATTGCGCGGCTTGAAGCAGGTCGCGGGTGGAGAAGCCCTCGCGGAAACGGGCGAGCACGGTGCTGAGTTCGGACCGAAGCTCGTCTTGACGGCCAGCGGCGCCGCCCAGCGATCCTTCCCAGCGGACCAGGCTCATGCACCCGCGGAGTTCCCAGGACAGCGCTCCTTGCTTTCGCGCCAGGTCGATGCCTTTCCTGATGGCATCGATGCCCGCCTGCGCGCTGCCGGCCTGCAAGTGCCGCTCGCCGGCCAGGCGCAACAGTTCGGGGTTGCACCACCCGGACTCTCCTCGCCGCGCGCGTGCCAGCACGAAATCATCGGCCAGCGCGGGCTGCACCGTGCAGAGCGTCTCCCGCAGCATCGTGTCCATGGCCGGCTGGGTGCCGGCACCGTCCGGTGCCAGTCGGCCGTCCTCGATGTCCATGAGCTTCTCGTAGCTGTCGGCGAATGCGCGCCAGAAATGCAGAGACCGGGCCTCCGCACTCTGGCGCAGGAGCGCCGTCCAGACCCGGGCCAGCGTCAGGTCTCCGCTCCAGAACGCCACCGGTGCGGCGCCGATGGCGATGGCATAACAGAGCGACAGCGCATGGTCGATGGCCACGGCTTCCCTGACCGCTTCGGCCGCGGAGGCCAGTGCGGTATCCGGCCGTCCCTGCAGCCATTGAATCCGCGCGCTCACCGATAGTGCGGCGACCCGTTGGTCGAACTGGAACCAGCCGATGCCCGCCGCGTGATTGACGGTGGCAGGCTCGTCGAGCATTCTCTGCGCGAAGGGCGCCGCCAGATCCTGTCGGCCGTCCAGGTGCAGGCCGAGCGCCATCATGCGGGCATGCGTGAGGCGCACGGAGGCCTCCGCGCCGCCGGCATCGACGGCATTGGTGACATCGATGTCGGCGGTGGCGGAGAGGACCGAGCGGGTGGCGTCGGGGGAATTGGCCACCTCGCCGAATCGCTCCGCCAGCGCGCGCGAACCGGCGTAGTCGCCGGTCGCATTGCAGACCAGCCACAGGCCCCAGAGGCAGCGTCTGCGGGAGGTCGTCGCCCCGCGCTGTTCCGCGATGACGAGCGCGCGCCGGAACGACCGGGCCATGGCGGCGCTGTCCCCACGCGTGTGCCAGAGCGCGTGGCCCAGTCCCTCGCACAGATGCATCTCGTCTTCGGCGTCGCTGTCGGGAGCGGCGTCGGCCGCGTCGATCTGCGCCAGCGCGCGCTCTGCCATCTCACGGTATTCGGCCAGCAGCGACAGCGAGAAGTACAGCGGCGCCGCCCGGGCCACGATCGCCAGGCCCAGCGACCGCGTCTCCTTGCGCTTGAACGTCCAGTCGATCGCCAGTCGCAGATCGTCGATCCAGCGGGCGTGTTCGCACATCCATCGAGCCGTCTGCGGCTGCCCCGGTTCGCCGGCCTGGTCGCTCGACCGCAGCATGTCGCGCAGGAAGATCGCGTGTCGCCAGGCGATGCTCTGTCCGATCTCGCTCGCCGCCAGGCGTTCCGCTGCGTAGGCGCGCGTGGTCTCGAGGAGGTGGTAGCGGATGGCGCCCCCGGTCCGGTCAGAACTCAGGAGCGATTTGCTGACCAACCCGGCGAGTCCGGCATCCAGGGCCTCCGGCGACCGACCGGAGACGGCGCGCGCGGCAGCGTACGAGAACTGGCCCTTGAAAACGGAGAAAGCGGCCAGCATGGACTGCTCGTCGGCGGACAGCAGCTGGTAACTCCAATCCAGCGTGGCGCGCAGCGTCTGCTGACGCGCCGGCGCGGTGCGCCGACCGCGTCCGAGGAGGGCGAGCCGGCTGCCCAGCCGGTCGACCAGCCCGGCGAGCCCGACGACGTCAACCATCGCCGCCGCCAGCTCGATCGCCAGGGGGATGCCGTCCAGGCTGCGGCAGATGCCGGAAACCTGCCTGGCCTCGTGGTCTTCCATGCGGAACACGCGGGACGAGGCACTCGCGCGATCAACGAAGAGGCGCACGGCCGGATAACGCAGCGCGTCTCCGGCGCTGGACAGGTCGCCGGGAGGCAGGGCCAGCGGTCCGAGGCCGTGGACCCACTCGCCGTGGATCCGCAGCGACTCCCTGCTGGTGCACAGCACGCGCACATTCGGCGCATGGGCGAGCAGGTATTCGACCGTGTCGGCTGCGCCGTCGACCACATGTTCGCAGTTGTCCAGCACGACAAGCAGAAGTTCCTGGCTTCTCAAAGTGGCCGCGACGGCGGGGAGCGGATCCGTGTCGGACGCCTTGATGCCGAGGGCCGAGGCGATGGCCATGCCGGTGTGCGCCGACGCGGCCAGACTGGCGAGCTCGACGAACACCACGTCGAATCCGTCCTGTTGGCTGAGCTTCTCCGCGACCGCGCGGGCAACGCTCGTCTTTCCGATGCCGCCGGGCCCGGCGATGGTCACGCAGGGACCCGCGACGAGGCGGTGGGTGACTTCGTCGATGTCGTTCTCCCGACCGACGAGTGAGGTCAGCAGCGACGGCATGGCGCATGGGCGTGCCGCCTTCATCGGCATCGATGCCGATGCCGATGCACCGGCCGCGGAGGCGGGCTGCGGCACGTCAATGCCGGCCGCGTCAGTGCCCGCCGCGTCGACCGTGGCGACGAAGCAGTAGCCGCGCAGCGGCACATTGGTGATGAAGCGCCGACCATCCTGGCCGTCGCCGAGGGCCTTGCGCAGCGCCGCGATCTGGACCCGCACGCCGCCTTCGTCCACCACCCGATTCGGCCAGGCGGCCGCCATGAGGTCCTGGTTGGAGAGGACTTCGCCGGGACGCTGACAGAGGGCGACCAGCAGGTCGAACGAGCGGCTGCCGAGCCGCAGGGGCTCACCATGTCGCGACAGCGTTCGACGCGCCGGGGAGATGTCGAATTCGCCGAAACGCAGCAGACCGGCGTCGACGCCCCTGGCTCCGGTGTCCGGCGGCAGCGGGGAGAACGAGGGACGGATCGGCGGAGTGCTCATGGCGTGTGGTGCTCGGCGACGGCGAGGGATGTTCCCCGGACAACGGCACTCCGCAGGGGCGGCGGCGGGCCATGGCGGAAATTTATCTTAACTTTAAAGATACTTGAGCTTGGATATACTTTCAACGGATCATTTTTTTCCACCTACCTCCAAAGAGGGCGACCTTGGCCAAGCCACGCACGAGCGTTTCCGAACTGCTGGACAAGCTCGCCGAGCAGTTGCCTGAACGGCAGGACACGGAGGCCAGTGCGGTGTGGGGCAACTCGGACGTGCTGATCGACCAATGGCGCGGTGAGCTGGCGGACAAGGCCTCCGAGGCGATGCTCCTGGGCATACGCATCCGGCGCATCGGCATGCTGATCGACCGGCTGCTCATCGAGCACTGCACGGCCGTGGGCATCAAGTACGACGAGTTCATGCTGCTGATGGCGCTGCGCAGGATCGGCGAACCCTATGCGCTGCGGCCGACCGACATCTTGCGGATGCACAGCGTGACCTCGGGGACGGCGACCTACCGCATCGACAAGCTGACGTCGCAGGGCCTGGCGGAACGCATGAACGATCCGAATGACCGCCGAAGCTACCTGATCCGTCTGACGCCGCGCGGCAAGAAAACCGTCGACGCGGTGCTGGCGCGCACCGATGCGTTGTACCGGGCGCAACTCGCGGCCATGGCGGGCATCCCGGAGGGCTTCAAGGCCCTCGAAGCAGGCCTGCGCCTCTTCGAAGCCTGCCTCACGCCTGACGCGGGCTGACGCTCAGGCAGGATCTCAACTGATCCAGGCCGCCGCGCAACCGGCTCTTCACCGTGCCCAGCGGGGCGTCGAGCACGTCGGCGATCTCCGTTTGCGCCAGCCCGCGGTAGTAGGCCAGGGCCAGCGATTGACGCTGCGCGGCGGACAGGACCAGCATGCAGCGGTCGATGCGGGCTTTCGTCAGGCTGAGCTCCAGCAGCGCCTGCGGATCGCCGCTTGCCTCGGCGGCGACATGCAGCGCATGGTCGTCCAGTTCGACGGTGCAATCCCGCTCACGCCGGCCTGCGCGCAGGGCGTCGATGGCCCGGTTGCGGACGATGTTGATCATCCAGGTCATGGGCGAGGCGACGTCCGACCGGTAGCTGTCGGCCCGCTGCCAGATGCTGACGTAGGCGTCCTGCAGCACTTCGCCGGCCCGCGCGTCGTCACGCATCACGCGCAGGGCGATGGAGAAGAGATGCGCGGACGTGGCGCGGTAGAGCCGCTCGAATGCGTCGCGGTCCCGCTGGACGACGCGTGTGAGCAGGTGGCGCAGGACGGCGGCGCCGTCGGATGCGGCAGGGGCGGACCGGAACATGATCGGAGAGGCCTTTCCGCTTGCGTCAGAGCCCGTAGGCGGCGCTGATCTCCTCGACGGCGCGTTCCCCGATGATCACGCAAGGCGCCATGGTGTTCCCGCTGGTGATATGCGGCATGACGGAGGCGTCGGCGATGCGCAGGCCCTCGATTCCGTAGACCTTCAGCGCACCGTCCACCACCGACATGTCGTCGCGCCCCATCTTGGCGGTGCAGGACTGATGCCAGTAGGTGACGGCGGCGTTCCTGGCGTAGTTCTCCAGCGCCGCGCCCGACAGCTTGCCGGGCAGGCTTTCGCGCTTGACGAGGCCCTTGAACGCGTCCTGCGCGCCGAGCTCACGCACCAGTCGGAGGTTGTCGAGCGCGCAGCGCAGGTCGTCGGGCGCGGACAGGGTGTTGGCCTGGATGATGGGGGCGTCCGTCACGTCCGGACCGGACAGGGTGACCCGGCCACGGCTTTGCGGGTGCGCCAGCCCCGCGAACATCGTCCAGCCGTGCTGCGGCACGTCCGGGCCGGCGTTTTCGGCGCTGGGAACTGGAAACTCGACCTGGCAATGGAACATGTCGGGCAGGCGCATCGCGCTGTCGCTGGACCAGTACAAGGTCGCCTCGGAGCCGCCGTGGCCGACTTCCTGCGGTTCTTCGTATTCGAAGATGGCGGCGAAGGACACATGGTCCTGATGGTTCGCGCCGACGCCGGGCAGATGCTGGACCAGCGGGATGCCGTGGCGGGCGAGCTCATCTTCGGGACCGATGCCGGACTGCATGAGGACCTTGGGCGTGTTGACCGCGCCCAGGGACAGGATCACTTCGCGGTCGGCGGTGAAGCGTTCCAGACGCCCCTCGCGCACGACGTCGACGCCGACGACGCGCTTGCCGGACCACACCAGGCGGCTGACGAGCGCGTGGGGAAGCACCGTCAGATTCGCCTGACCGCGCCGCGGGTGGACGTAGGCGCGATAGATCGATTGGCGACGCCCCTCCTTGACGATCAGGTCGTTGATCGCCGCGCCGCCGCGACCTTCCATCATCGCGCCGTTGGGGTTGTCGAAAGTCGGGATGCCGATCTGCCGGGCAGCCTCGAGCAGGGCGGTCGCCACAGGCTGCGGCCGGGCCGCCGGACTCACGTGGACGGGCCCGGACACACCGCGCCGCTGCGGATCCGGAGCGCCCCAGTAGTCCTCGACACGCTGGTAGATCCTCAGCACGGACTGGTAGTTCCAGGCGTCGTTGCCGCTGGTCAGCGCGAAGTCTTCCCAGTCGTTCATGTGGCCGCGCGCCCAGACCATGACGTTGATGCTGGAGCCGCCGCCCAGGGCGCGGCCCATGTTCAACGGGATGCCCCGGCCGTTGAGGTGGGGATTGGGCGCGCCGCTGAAGTTCCAGTCGCGTTCGGAGCCGAGATTCAGCGGCCATTGTCCCGGCGTCATGACCTCGGGACAGTCGTCGTCGCCGCCGGCCTCCAGGAGGAGGACGCGCACGCCCGCATTCGCGGCCAGGCGGCCGGCGACCACCGAACCGGCCGTGCCGGCGCCGCACACGATGAAGTCGAAGTGTCGATCGGGCGTGCGGCCCGCGTCGCGAGCAGCGCGGGCGTCTTCGGACGGGGAGCGACGGGTGGATTCGGTGGAGGTCGGAGCCATGGGTGCAATCGGTAGGGGTGGAAGGAATGGCGCGCGGCGAACCAGAAGGTGAACATCGGCGCAGGTTTCAAATATACCAAATACATCGAACTTTGCCGAATTTGACCGAATTCGTGGGTTATTGGCGTGCGGGTCCGAGGCGCGAGCTCATGCGACGTAAACTGCCCCCGTGCAGCGCTGGGCCTCCGGCTCGGGCTTGCACCTCCGCGCAGATGGCAGACGACGTCCTCACCACCACTGAAGCAGCAAAGCTCCTCGGCATCTCGGTCCGCACCGCCCAACTCATGATCGAAGGCGGCAAGCTGCCGTCGTGGAAGACGCCCGGCGGCCACCGTCGCGTGCTGCGCAGCGACGTCGACGCGATCCTTCCGGGCGGTAGCGCCGCCGCCGTGGCGGTCGCCGCGCACGTGTCGTCGGCGACGGTGCTGGTGGTGACCGACGATGCGGGCCGTTCCGGCTTCGAGGCCGTCCTGCGACGGATCGCGCACATCTCGCCCGTCTTCCACGCCGACACCTGGGCCGCCGCCGCCGCCGTCGGCGGGCGGGTGCCCGCCGCCGTCGTGGTCGACGTGTCCGCCTTCCAGGAGGCGGGGGTGGGTCTGCTGCAGGCGTTGGCCGAGTCGGACCAGTTCAAGGCGGCGGCGCTCGTCGCCGTGTTGGCGGGTGGCAGGAGAGGCACGGTGAAGCTGCCGGCGCGTGCCGTGAAGACCAGCCTCGACGCGCTGGGCGGCGTGCTGATTCCGTTGACGGAGGACAAGGTCCAGGCCGCGGTCGATTTCATCGACGGGGAGTTCCCGGTACTGCCGAATGAAGCCGGTCGCCTTCAGGCCTTGGAGCGCTCGGGACTCGTCGACACACCGCCGGAACCGGCCTTCGACCGTGTGACCCGGCTGGCCGCCAGCGAGCTCAAGGCGCCCGTGGCGCTGATGACGCTGCTGACCGCCGATCGACAGTGGTTCAAGGCCCGTGAGGGGCTGGACCTGGCGCAGACGCCGAGAAGCTGGGCCTTCTGCAATCACACCCTGCTGCAGCGGGACGTCTTCGAGGTGAAGAACCTGTCCAAGGACGATCGATTCGCCGCCAATCCTGCGGTGACGGACGCGCCGAACTTCCGCTTCTATGCGGGAGCGCCCGTCTATGACCCCGACGGCTTTGCCCTGGGCTCCATCTGTGTCATCGACTACCGTCCGCGCCAACTGGATCCGGCTCAGCGAAGGACACTGCAGGAACTGGCCGCGATCGCGAGCGACGCGGTGCTGCTCCGGCAGATGCGGCGGCGCGTGAACTGATTTCGGATCGACGGTCCGGCGCGCGATGTGGAGGATGCGCTCGCGTGTCTGCGCGGGCTTGGCCAAGACCTCATTGCCGATTCCCTGACTCGACGGGCGGTTCGTCGGCTGCGTCCCGCAGGTCCGGCAGGTCCGGCAGGTCCGGCGCGTCCGGCGCGTTCGGGAGAAGCAGCTCCTCGATCGTGTCCACGTCCAGCAACCAGGCAATCGCCGACCAGGGCCAACCGAGGCGCCTGCGCAGAGGCCGGCCATCCCGGCAGTCGATGTCTGGTCTCTCCGGGAACGACGAACTCATGGGGCCGCCGCCGTGCCCGGACCGGCCGCCGCTTCGACCGCAGCGATGACAGTCGCCACCGCATCGTGCCGGTGGTACGCCTCGCGCAGCCGATGGGCCGCGGCGAGGAAGCTCAGGGTCTCCAGGACGGTCAGCACCGCGGCGAGGATCTCCTCGGCGTAGATCGGTGGCGTCAGTTGAAGACCCGCCCCGGCGTGGACCACGCGCGCGGCGAGTTCCCGCTGCGCTTCGTCCTCGGGGGCCAGTACCACAGGGATGCCTTGCGACAGCGCGTGTTGGACGTCCGCGTTGTCGCCGTGACTCACCATCACGTCGACCCAGGGCAGCAGGGCCGCTGGCGGCAGCGACCCAGCGGCTCGCGCATTGAACGGCAACGGGCCGAAGCGCTGGGCGTTCCAGGCCACCGCCACGACGATGAGCACGGGTTCGTTGTGCAGCGCATAGAGCGTGGTGAGCACGAGCGGATCCAGGTCGCCCCCGGCGACCAATCCTGCCGCCAGGAAGACGACAGGACGCGCCGTGTCGAGGTCGGGCCACCAGGCGGGCAGGGAGGCTGCGCTGGGAAGCAAAGGAGGGAGGCCGATGAAGCGCAGGCTGGGCAGCGGGGCGTGCCGCTCGTATTCCAACGGCGCGACACCCAGTTGCAGGAACCGATCCGGCAACGTCAGCATGCCGTCCAGCACGAACGGTGGCGTGCGGGTCGCGCCGCAACGCTTCAGCGTCCTGCCAAGCGCCGCCTGGGCGCCCGCGAAGAGTTCCCGCAACTGCGCGTCCATCGCGGAGTGGAGTCTTCGGCCGGTCTCGCTCCTGTCGGGCGGCATTCCCATGCCGAAAGGTGCGATGAAGGCATCCGTCGCCGGCAGGGGCATGACGCCGATCGACAGGACAGCGGTGGGGCGGTGACCCGGTGCACCCAGCAGCAGCGGCCAGGCGCCGAGGAACATCGTGTCCTGGATCAGCACGCTGGCCTCGCCGGGGTGACGAGTCGCCAGGCGTTCCAGGAGCGACTGCAATGACGTGTGCTGCCCGCGGACACGGTCGATGTGATGGCGCCGCACGCCGTGCGCAAAGCCGACCAGCCGCCTGGCGACATCGGTGCGACAGGGGATGCCGCCGTCATCGATGTCGTCCGCATCCTCCGCATGACGCATCGCCTCGAACGCGATGCCGGCGGCTTCCGTGCGGAACCGGAAGGTGGCCTCGGCGAGGAAGTGGACGTGGTAGCCGCGACGCGCCAGGGCCGTGGCGAAGGGGATCAACGAATCGAAGGCGTGGGTATCGAGGGTACAGGCGAAGACGACAGCAGGCATGGGGGCGCGAAGAATTCGAACATCGAGCCCTGGACCTACGGAAGAACTCGCCGGATGGATCGCGGCGCGAGTGAAAGGTGATGTAACGACTGCCGATGAAGGCAAGGACTGACCCCGATGACCAGAAAGAACACGCGTGACGGTCTACCCCTTTCGGATGAGTCCGCTCCCACTCCTGCGATGTCGATCTGATCTTGCCAACGTCGTCCTGATCTCCCCTCCACGGAGCGATGGCGAAAGGAGCCGGGAAACGGAAAGTTCGGACCACAGGCTGCCACGGCGCCTGATCTCTACAGCCCACCCTCCCAGGAGAAACACATGAAGCCCACCATCCAACTGCCGTTCCTCGTCGCCACCCTGAGCTTCGCTTCCATCGTCGCGATGGCGCCCGCATCGGCCGCTCCGCCGGTCGGCAAGACCACTGTGGTGCTCGTCCACGGCGCCTTCGACAACGGCGCCTCGTGGAACGGGGTCATCACGCGGCTGCAGGCCGAAGGACTGGACGTGGTCGCCGTCAACAACCCCCTGACATCGCTGGCCGACGACGTGGCCGCCACCCGACGCGCTCTCGACGCCCAGACCGGGCCGGTGGTGCTGGTCGGGCACTCGTGGGGCGGCATGGTGATCACCGAGATCGGCAACCACCCGCGCGTGAAGTCGCTGGTCTATGTCGCGTCGTTCGCGCCGTCCGAAGGGCAGTCGATCGTCGACCTCAGCAAGGAGTATCCGACGCCCAGCGGGCTGTCCCACGTCGTCAGCGACAAGGAGGGATTCGTCTCGATGACCTTCGAAGGCATCACCCGGCACTTCGCGCAGGACGTGCCCCTGGCGGAGACACGGCTCATCGCGGCGACGCAGGGACCGATCCGCGGCAAGGCCTTCGAGGAGAAGGTGACGACCGCGGCCTGGCGCACCAAGCCGTCGTGGTTCATCGTGTCGGACAACGACCTGATGATCCAGCCCGCCCTGCAGCTGGACAACGCCCGGAAGATCGCCGCGACGACGATCCGCCTGAAGGCCGGTCACGTGCCGCAGCTGTCGAAGACGGCGGAGGTCGGCGACGCGATCCTGGCCGCGGCGAAGGCGCAGCCGAAGTGACGGCCGCTGGAGGGATCTGGATGCTGCAGCGGGCGCTGGGCCAGCGCCTGGCGCCCGCTGCCCGCACGGCGTCAGTTCAATTCGCCTGAGCGAACGTCCCTCGATCCAGCAGGCAGTCGATGAACGCACCGAGCGCGGCAGGGCGGTGCTGCCGATTCGCGTAATAGAGGAACAGCCCCGGACGCGTGATCGACCAGTCCGCCAGGACCTGGACCAGCCGTCCTTGCGCCAGGTGTTCACCCACGCCATCCGCCTCGAAGTGATACGCGATGCCGAGCCCGTGAAGCGCGGCGGCGACGCCGATGTCCGCGTGATTGGTGACGACAGGTCCCTCTACCGCCACCTCGAGTCGCTGATTCCGCTTCTTGAACTCCCAGCGATAGTGCCTGCCGTCCATCTGGAGCCGCCAGTTGACGCAGTCATGGCCGTGCAGCTCGGCGGGAGAGTGGGGAATGCCTCGGCGTGCGAGGTAGTCCGGAGACGCTACGGCGACCATCCGAAGGTCGGGCGTGAGGCGGACGGCCACCATGTCCTTCTCGAGCTGTCCGCCCACGCGGATGCCCGCGTCGAAGCGGCCGGTGACGATGTCGGCCAGTGCGTCGTCGACCACGATGTCGAGCAACACATCCGGGTGCGCTTGATGGAAGCGCGCCAGCCGGGGCGCAATGAGCGTCCGTGCCGCGATCCCCAGCGTATTGATGCGGAGCGTGCCGCCCATCTGTCCGGTGGCCTCGCTGGCCTCAGCAACGGCCGCCGCCATTTCCCGGAACAAGGGCGCGATGCGCTCATAGAGCCGCTCGCCGCTTGCCGATGGCGCGACGCTTCGCGTCGTGCGATTCAGGAGACGGGCGCCGATGCGACTTTCGAGCTGTCGAATGGTCTGGCTGAGCGCGGAGGGAGAGAGTCCCAGGTGCTCCGCGGCCCGCGCGAAGCTCTGGCGCTCCACGACAGCGGCAAAGGCTTTCAGCTCAGCAAAATCGGACCCGCGCATTATGTATTTGTCTCTACATAGCCAATTCGAATTCTAGGCCATTCTCTAAACTCAAACGAAGGCGCAACCTGTGAACCTTCCCAACCAAGGAGTTCACCATGACAGCACTCGCTCTCCCCGATCCCATCGCCGCGTACTTTGCGGCGGACACGCGAGGTCCCGATGAGGTCGCTCGCTGCTTCACCCCGAACGGCGTCGTGAAAGACAAGCGGCAGACCCACACCGGCCGCGACGCGATCAAGGCATGGAAGGCCGAATCGTCGACCTTGTATACCTATACCAACGATCCTTTGTCGGTGGATCTGGTCGAAGGCGTCCATGTGGTCCGCAGTCACACGGTCGGCAGCTTCCCGGGCAGCCCGATCGACCTCAAGCTGTCCTTCCGCCTTGAGCGCGGCCTGATCGCCAGCCTGGAGATCACCGCATGAGCTTCGACCTCCAACTGAAAGGCCTGCGGGCGGTCGTCACGGGCGGCACGATGGGCCTCGGCGCCGCGGTCGTGCAGACGCTGGTGGAGGCGGGCGCCCGGGTGGCGACCTCCGCACGCGACGTGTCGGCGCAACCGGTGGCGGGCGTCACCTATGTGCGTGCCGACCTCATGACGGCGGACGGCGTGGCGCACCTCGCGCAGACCGTGCTCCAGCAATGGGGCGGCGTCGACATCGTGATCAACGTGCTGGGTGGATCGAGTACGCCCGGCGGCGGTTTTGCCGCCATCACCGACGAGCATTGGATGGCGGAACTCAACTTGAATCTCATGCCCGCCGTACGCCTGGATCGCGCGCTGCTGCCCGCGATGCTGGCGCAGGGCTCGGGCGTCATCGTCCATGTGAGCTCGATCCAGCGCGTGATGCCGCTGCCTGAATCCACGACGGCCTACGCCGCCGCCAAAGGCGCGCTCACGACCTACAGCAAGTCGCTGGCGAAGGAAGTGATGCCCAAGGGGGTGCGTGTCCTGTCCGTCGCGCCGGGGTGGATAGAGACGGAGGCCTCCGTGAGGCTGGCGGAGCGGCTGGCCGCCGACGCGGGGACGGACTACGAAGGCGGAAAACAGATCGTCATGGATGCGCTGGGCGGCATTCCTCTGGGACGGCCGGCCAAGCCGCAGGAGGTGGCCGACCTGATTGCCTTCCTGGCATCCCCGCGGGCCGCGTCGATCTCAGGGTCCGAGCATCGGATCGACGGCGGCACCGTGAAGACGCTCTAGCAGAGCCCGCTGACCGCGCGGCCGATGGCCGATCCCGCGCCTGTCACCAGGACCCCCTGTTCCTCGTGTGCCATCACAGGACTCCCTGCCTCAATGGCTCATGCGGATGAGCACCTTGCCGCGCGCATGTCCGGTCGCCACCTTCTCCAGCGCCGAGCGGGCCTCGTCCAGCGGGAAGAGGGCGTCGGTGATGATCTGCAGCTGCCCCTGCTGGAACAGCTGGACGGCTTGCGGCAGGAAGGGGGTGGCGCTGGCGAAGAACACGGCTTCGCCCACGTGCCCGTTGGTCGGCTTGATGCCGAACTCCACGAGCGTCGCGATGCGTCCCCCTGCGCGCAGGACGGACCAGGACCTGGCCAGCGTGTCCCCGCCGATGGGATCGAGCACCAGGTCGATGTCGCGTGTGCTCGCGAAGTCCTGCATCCGGTAGTCGATGACCTCGTCCGCGCCCAGGCTCCTGACCAGATCGACGTTCCTGCTCGACGCGGTGGCGACGACATGGGCTCCCGCCAGATGGGCAAGCTGGACGGCCATGCTGCCGACGCCCCCCGCCGCGGCGTGAATGAGCACGCGCTGTCCGCGCTTGAGCTGGCCGACGTCGAAGAGGGCCTGCTGCGCGGTGCCGAACACGGACGGCAGGGCGGCGGCCTGCTCGGCGCTCATCTGCGCCGGGATGAGGCAGACCTCATCGGCGGAGAGGACCACGCGTTGAGCGAAGGCGCCGCCGGCGCTGGGCGCCGTGCGCCCGAACACGCGGTCGCCGGGCTTCACCTGCGTTACCTGGTCGCCGACGGCCTCGATGACGCCGCTGAAGTCCGAGCCCGGCACATAGGGGAGGGCGACCGGGAAGACCTGTTGCATGTAGCCCGCCAGGATCTTCACGTCGAGCGGGTTCACGCTCGCGGCTTCCACGCGCACGGTGACGTCGGTGGCCTGGGATGCACGCAGAGGCCGTTCACCGATCGCGACGACGTCCGAGGCGCCGAAGGTGGTGATGAATGCTGCTTTCATCGGGAACTTTCCAAGGGGGGTCAGGCTTGCGGCGGGAATTGGCCGAGTTGGAGGAACAGGCCGAACCAGTCCTCCATGTGCCAGGTCGTGGTCACGCGGTTGTCCGCCAGCGTGTGGAACTCGTGGATGCGGAAGCTGACCTGCTTGCCGGTGGGCGCGATGCCGAACAGCTCACCCTGATGCGTGCCGGTGATCTCCGCGCGGACGCCGATCCGGCCGGGCTCCTGCACCATGTCGTGGACGGTGATCCGGACATCGGGGAACGCCTGCGCGAAGCTGCGGATGATGGGCTTGATCCCCTCCGGGCCGGGGCCTTGGCCCGGCGCGAGAGGGATGTCGTCCCAGTGGGGGGCGAGGGCCTCATCGACGAGATCGGGGTTCTGCTCGTTGAACGCGCGGTAGAGGGTCTCCACCGCCTGGCGTTCGGCGCGCAGTTGATGGGAGAGGTCCGTTGGGGACGTGGTCATGGTTTTGCCATTGGCTGGTTGGGATGTGGGAAGTCTGGTTTCCAGCATGCAATCTGTCCAACAAATGAATGGTATAGATCTATATTTGCGCCATGGATTTTCATGGCATCGATCTGAACCTGCTCGTGGCGTTCGACGCGCTGATGAGAGAGCGCAACGTGACCCGTGCGGCAACGCAGGTCGGGGTCAGCCAGCCGGCGATGAGCGCGGCGCTGTCCCGATTGCGCAAGCTCTTCGGCGATCAGTTGTTCTTGCGCAGCGCGCAGGGGTTGCTTCCCACGCCGCTGGCGCGGGACTTGGCAGAGCCCTTGTCGCAGGCGCTCGGGCAGATCGAGGCGACATTGATCAGGAAGCCCGAGTTCGCGCCGCGAGAGGCGTCGCTGACGTTCAATCTGGGCTTGTCGGACTACCCCGCCTTCGTGGTGCTTCCACCGCTGCTGCAGGCGTTGGAGAAGCAGGCGCCGGGGGTGTCACTGAGCGTGCGCGCGTTCAACGGCCGGGACGAAGCCGTCGATCTGCTGGACGCGGGCGAGATCGACGCCGCCATCGGCGTACCGCCGACGCAGGCAGACGGGCGGATACACACGCGCCCGGTGCTTAGTGATGAGTTCGTCACGATCGTCGCCAGCGACCATCCCGCGGCCAGGCGCGGGATGACCATGAAGACCTACCTCGCGTTGCCTCACGTGCTCGCGTCCCCGGAGGGTGAGCGTCATGGACTGGTCGATCAGGCGCTGGCGCAACAGGGCAAGCAGCGTGTGCTGGCGTTGACGTTGCCGCAGATGTTCGCCGTGCCGGCCGTCGTGGCCAGGACAGGCATGACGGCGACGGTCATGAAGCGCGTCGCGCTCAATTCGGCGGCGGGCCGGAGGCTCGCGATATTTCCTCCTCCGGTCGCATTGCCGGAGATCGTTTTCCACCTGATCTGGCATCGACGCAGTGATGCGAGTCCGGCGCAGAGATGGTTCAGAGTGCTGGTGGAGGGCGTGGCGGCTGCCCTTTGAACATCTGCAGGTAAGCGACGCTGAGAAGAGCCGGAGCGACGCGACCGCTGGTTAACCGCGCAGTGCGAAGACCTTAATTGGAGTGGGAAGTACCAGCGTCAAGACGTTATGTCCTGAAGCATCTAGCCGGTCATTGGTGCGACATTGCCGATGCCGATGCCGATGCCGATGCCGATGCCGCTGTGCGAGCGATGCCGGTGCGGTGGTGTTAGAAGGGCGTGCGGTCGAAGTTTGCAACACCCGGACCAAACACTTCAACAGCTTTGGTCTTCACCGCCTGAAGCGTCATGCGAAGCTCAATCAGAACATTGCCGTAATCGGCAACCTGGTCGGGGTCGTCAGACGTCTGGCAAATGTTGTCCCACTTGGCAATGAGGCATCGGCGTGTTCGGGTTGAGCTGCCAGACCCAGCCACTCATGTTGCGCTTGGCGATCTCGTCCTTATCGAACAAGCCGTCACGGTCGTTCCCGTCTGCACGGCCGCTCATTGAGGCTCAGAGAGACCGCCAAACCACTCCGCATACACCGTGTTCTTCGCCATATGCCGATTGAGATCCGGCGCGCCGTCGTCCCACCAGACGTCGCCGCGTTCGCCGAGGGCTCGCTTGGCATCATCGACTTGGGCATGCGCCGCGGCGCGTTCTTCGTCGCTCAACGACTTGCGGGCAAGCCGCCGTCTCGCATCCATCAACTGCGCCACCCGCGCCTTCACCTGATCCTCAGGCAGCGCCGGATTCGTGCGACGCCACAGCCGCCCCTTCACGACAAAGTAGCGGCCGTCCGGCGTCACGGGATGACTGTCCCTCACGGGCAGTCTCCGCGGCTCAGATCGCCTTCTTGGTCTGCTCCGCGTTCGTCGTGGAGCGAGAGCCCTTCAGGAACTCTTCGACGTCGCTGGCATTCGCGCCCACGTGCTTGACCGCATCGCGGATCTGGTCGGGCGAGACGGCGAGCTTCTTCGCCCAGGTCTGGACCTGGTTGTCGTCGGCGATGTCGATGCTGGAAGCGGCGGGGCCGCCGGCGGGTGCTGCAAAGCTGGCTTCTTCTGACATGAGGAACTCCTTGGGAAAGGCAGGGCGCTTGTTCGGGGACTCCCGTTGCGTTGCACAAGGGGAGGCAAGGCGCTCGCCTGGACGTTCCTCGCGTGCTCTCTCAGCCAGCCCCTCCGTTCAACTCAAATGCACGCTCAACGGCGGCAGCATCGACCCGCCGTTCTCATTCACGAGCCGCTGGTCATGCACATAGTCCTGCGTCACCTCCACGACCCAGTCGCGCTCGAACTTCTTTCCCAGTTTCAGGACGAGTTGGTCGAAGGTGAGCGCCTCCAAGGCGTTGCTGTCCAGATGAACGGGCCCGCCGGTGCCTTCCTGGACGAGATCGCAGAGCGCCGCCGCGGTGTCGGACATGAACGAGCACGCCGGCCGCCAGGCGGAACTCGCGCGGATGCGCCCATCCCGGGCGTGCTGCTCATCCAGGTGGCGGAGCATGTTGTTGCCGACCGCATCCGCCGCGATCTGCCACCCGATGCGGGCCACCGTCGCCGACGGATCGGCCGTCAGCACTGTGTCCTCGCATCGGATCTTGTACTGCCCGTAGTCGTCCCTGGCGGTCCGCGGGTCGCCCGGCCGATGAGGTCCGCCCGACGACGCGTCGAAGACCATCGCGGTGCTCACGAAGACCATGGCCGCGCCATGTCGCCTGGCGAAGCCCGCCAACTGCCCTGCCCAGGACTCGGACCCCATCGCCAGATGGACGATCGCATCCGGCGCCTCGGCGCGCAGGAAGGCGAGGGCGGCGGCGTCATTGGCCGGGTCGATCGCCCTGCGGTCCCAGCCCACGACGTCCCAGTCTCGCGTTTGCGCTTCGCGGTGGACCCAAGGCGCCACGGTGCCGTTCAGTCCGGTGATGAGGAGCTTCATGTGCGGTGACCATCGTTGACTGTTGACACCCCCGACTCTGCCACGTCACTTGCGCGTCGCTCGCAGCCCGCCCCCGCCGGTTCAGGACGCCAGCGCCATGCCCCGCATCGCGGCGGGGGAGAGGTACGGGTCTTCCGTGTATTGCAGGCGCATCTGCTCCAGCAGCGCGCGAGCGACGGCCCGCCCTTCATTGGCCTCGATGGCCAACTGGGCGGCCCGGTCGTCGATGAGGAGTTGCATGCTCCAGCGGTCGAACAGCCGGAGCGCGATGGGCTCGTCCAGCAGGAGCCGCACGCCGACGTGCCGGTCGTCCTGCTTGATGCGGGCCAGGGTGCGCTCCACGTCCGCGACCGGCCCTTCCAGGACCTGCGCGAACACCCCCGGCCCGATGGCGAGGGCCCCGGTGAGGTCGAGCCGCCGGTTGTTGATCTGCGCGACGGCCACGATCTGCGTCAGTTCCCGATCGGTGATGCCTTCGGCGATCGAGGAGACGTACAGGATTCGGCGGAGCATTCAGACCTCATGTGTTGACCGCGAAGGATAAGGGCGTGGCCAGTCGCCGCTGGCCGTCAGAGTTCGGCGATCTTGAGCGTCGAGCGCGTCGGCGGAGTCGGCGCATCCGCGATCACGACCAGCGCCTGCACCAGGCGGTCCAGGTCGTGGATCTTGTCGTAGTAGCCGTCGATGCCCGCCGCGAGACACAAAGGCCCCAACACGCTCTCGTCCCCGCAGGTGACGGCATATGCCGTGCCTTGGAATCCGATGGCCCGCAGCCGCTCGATCGCCGAGAACCCGTTGCCGGTGGGCAGGGTCAGGTCGGTGAGGATGACGTCCGGCCTGCAGAGACCCGCGGCCATGACGGCCTGGTCTTCATGCTCCGCCTCTCCCACGACGGCGGCACCTGGCACGCGCCTCAGGTGCTCGTGGAGCCGCTGCCGGAACGAGGAAGAAGCGTCGATCAGCAGAATTCGCATTTTCTTGGTCAGCGGCAGCCTGCCCTTCCGGCCGCACAAGCAAAAAAAGTAGCCCGATCCGCTTGCGCGGTCGGGCGTCATCGACCGGGGTCGACCCCGCTCAGGGAGGAAAAACGGGGACGTGGACACCGCTCATCACGGCGTATCAACGTGACATGAATTTTGCATTTTTATCATTTGTGCGTATGCCGGTAAATCCATCAAACGCCTGTCGGGAAATGACTTACAAACCGGGTCCCGTCGCCCATCCGCAGCGTCATGTCCGTTCTTTCCGGTAGATGCCTTTCCCAGATCCTCCCGTTCTCTTCGCTGCACGCAGGCCTGATTGCCGTCCTCGTGTGTGGCTGGCTCGGCTCCGCCGGCGCAGCGACGCTGCGCGGTGAAGTCGTCGGGCTTGCAGACGGCGACACGCTGACCGTGCTCGACAACGATCGCCAGCAGCATCGCGTGCGCCTGGTGGGGATCGATGCGCCGGAGAAGCGCCAGGCCTTCGGGGAGCGGTCGCGCCAGCATCTCTCGGCGCTGGTGTTCCGGCAGGAGGTGGCGGTGGACTGGAAGAAGAGAGACCGCTATGGCCGCATCCTCGGCGTGGTCCGCGTGCGTTCGGTCGATGTCGGCCAGGCTCAGTTGAGAGCGGGGCTGGCCTGGCACTACAAGGCCTACGCGCGGGAGCAGCCGGTGGAGCAGCGCGCGCTGTATTCGGACGAGGAGTTCGATGCCCGGCGTGCGCGGCGCGGACTGTGGAGCGAGGCTGCTCCGACGCCGCCGTGGGAGTTCAGACGCAGCAAGGGGAGCGGCGCCAGAACGCCCGCGGAACATCAGGCGTCCCGTTGAGGTGCCGTGGCTTGCCCACGCACGGTGCGGTGATGACGCCGCGAGACTCGCTACAGCGAGTGAACTGACAGGGGGATCGTCGCGAGCAAGCACCGGACCTCTTCATCCGTCGTCTGCTCGAACCGCTCATACCACTGCCCGACCGAGCGGAATCGCTCCGGCGTGCGCGCGCAGAGGACCTCGTCGGCATCCTGCGAGATCAGGTGGCAGGTTTCCCTGGAGGACACGGGTACCGCGACGACGATGCGCGCCGGTCGCATCTCGCGCAGGGCCTGGGCGCCAGCGCGCATTGACGCGCCCGTGGCCATGCCGTCGTCCACCAGGATCACCTGGCGGCCCGCGATGGGCGGCATCGGCCGGTCGCCGCGATAGAGCTTCTCACGACGGTGCAGTTCGCGCGTCTCCGCGCGGGTCACGAGGTCGACCGCCGAATAGCTGATCGCCAGCTGCTGCAGCACCTGCGTGTTGAGCACCCGCACATCCCCCGAGGCGATCGCGCCCATCGCGTATTCGGGCTGCCCTGGCAGTCCCAGCTTGCGCACGACCAGGATGTCCAACGGCGCATCCAGGACCTGGGCGATCTCCGCCGCGACGGGCACGCCGCCGCGCGGCAGCGCCAGCACCGTGACGTCGTCGCGATGCGCGTAGGCCTTCAGCCGATCCGCCAGGTGCCGGCCCGCATCGCGCCTGTCGGCGAAACGCCTGTCGGCGCGTTCGGCAGGTTCAGCAGCCATCGGCGAACGGGAGGCGGGCGACGTGTCCATCCCCGCAGCGGAGCAAGCCGGGTGCCCGCTTCCGGTGCGCGCGCCGCGCCGCGACAGGCGCGTGATTTGCCGAAGAGTCGATTCCATCGGATCCGTCGTCGAGGTTGCCATGCCCAGCAGAACCAGCGCCACGTCTTCCCGGAGCGCCCGCAAGGCGGCGCCGCGTACCGGCTCCGCCAGTCCGGCGGCCGCCAGCCGCCGGCGAGCGTCCAACGCCGATCGCGCATCGCCCGGCAGATCGTCGACGAAGGACCGCGCCAAATCAGGCGACGCGGTGTCGACCCGCGGCGACAGCGACGACGCCCCGGCGGCCCGCCGCGCCATCTGGAAAGGCGCGATCAGCTTCGGCCTGCTGCACGTGCCGGTCTCGCTGTATCCGGCCTCGCGCGACCAGCGCGTCGATTTCGACTGGCTCGACAAGCGGACCATGGACCCGGTCGGCTACAAGCGCATCAACAAGCGCACCGGCAAGGACATCGACAAGACGCAGATCGTCAAGGGCGTGAAGCAGGAGAACGGCGACTACGTGCTGGTCTCCGACGACGAGATCCGCAAGGCCTATCCCACGACCACGCAGACCATCGAGATCGAGACCTTCGTCCCCGCCACGCAGGTGTCCTTCGTCTATCTGGAGAAGCCGTACTACCTGGAGCCGATCGGCAAGTCCGGCAAGGTCTACGCGCTGTTGCGCGAGGCGATGGCCGACGCCGGCCTGATCGCGATCGCGCGGCTCGTGATCCACAGCAAGGAGCACCTGGCCGCGCTGCTGCCCGCCGGGCCGGCGCTGATGATCGGGATGCTGCGCTGGGCCAACGAGATCCGGCCCTGCGACGACCTGAACCTGCCCGCCGAGGGCAAGTCCGCCCACGGCTTCAAGGCGGCGGAACTGCAGATGGCCCGCCAGCTGATCGACGAGATGAGCAACGACTGGCATCCGGAGGACTACCACGACGAGTTCACCGCCGCGATCCGCGGCCTGATCGCGCGCAAGGTCGACGAGGGCGAGACCGAGACCGTCACGCCGCTCGAAGCGGCGCCCGAGGACGCGGGCGAGGGCGGCAATGTCGTCGACCTCACCGAGCTGCTGCGACGCAGCCTCGGCGGCAAGTCGAAGAAGAAGGCGGCCTGAGCGTCGCGGCAACGCCGGGAGTGTCCGATGCCGACTGCACCGCGCCAGGATCCGCTGTCCCGCTACCGTGAGAAGCGGGACTTCCGCATCACACCCGAGCCGGGCGACACGCGAAGGAAGGGCGCGGCGAGGAAGTCCCCGCGTGCGCTCTCCTTTGTCGTCCAGAAGCACTGGGCCAGCCACCTGCATTACGACTTCCGCCTCGAACTCGACGGCGTGCTGATGAGCTGGGCCGTTCCCAAGGGCCCGTCCTACGACACGAAGGAGCGCCGCATGGCGATCCATGTGGAGGACCACCCGCTGTCCTACGGCGGCTTCGAGGGCACCATCCCGCCGAAGCAGTACGGCGCCGGCGAGGTGATCGTCTGGGACAACGGCACCTGGACGCCGGAGGGCGATCCGCACGAAGGCCTGCGCGACGGCAAGCTGGTGTTCCGGCTGCACGGGCAGAAACTCGCCGGGCTGTGGCAGCTGATCCGCACCTCGCGCGACGCGTCCAGGCGCGACCAGTGGCTGTTGATCAAGAAGCACGACGGCCGGGAACGCCCGCACGCGGAGTACGACGTCACCGTCGAACTGCCCGACAGCGTGATCCAGCGTCCGCTCGGACTGGCGCAGGAGCGGAATGAGAAGCACGCGAAGGACGGGAAGAACGACAGGGACCGGAAGAACGACAGGGACGGAAAGAACGGCAAGCCCGGGACGAGCGGCGAGGGCGGAGAGACGGCGCCGGATCTGAGCCGCGCGAAGAAGGCTCGTCTGCCCGCCGAGCTCTCGCCGCAACTCGCCACGCTGGTCGGCGCGACCCCGGCCGGCGACTGGATCGCCGAGGCGAAATTCGACGGTTACCGGCTGATGGCCCGCGTCGACCAGGGCAAGGTGCGCCTGGTCACGCGCGGGGGCAACGACTGGACGTCGCGGCTGCCCGCGCTGGCGGAGGCGATCGCGGCGCTCGACATCGACAACGGCTGGCTGGACGGGGAGATCGTCGTGCTGCGCGAAGACGGTTCGCCGGATTTCAACCTGCTGCAGAACGCGATCGGCCATCCGAAGCGCACGCGGCACGAGGACATCGTCTACTTCCTGTTCGACCTCCCGTTCCTCAACGGCCACGACCTGCGCGAGGTGCCGCTGATCGACCGGCGCGCCGTGCTGCGCGCGCTGATGGTGGCCCAGGAGGGCGAGCGCCTGCGCTTCAGCGAGGACTTCGCCGTTCCGCCGGAGGAGATGCTCGCCGCCGCCTGCCAGATGCGGCTCGAAGGCCTGATCCTGAAGCGCCCCGACAGCGGCTATGTCTCCGCCCGCAGCGATGCCTGGGTGAAGCTGAAGTGCCAGCAGCGGCAGGAGTTCGTCGTGGTCGGGTTCACGGACCGTTCGGACGGCGCGAAGGCGCTGGGCAGCGTGCTGCTCGGCTATTACGAGGACGGCGAGTTGCGCTACGCCGGGCGCGTCGGCACCGGCTGGTCGCTGAAGCAGGCCGGCGAGATGCACAGGCGCCTGTGCGCGATCGAGGTCAAGACGCCGCACTTCGATGACGCGACCATCGCGCGCAGCCATTGGGCGCGTATCGGCGGTCGCACCGGCGGCACCGCGCGATGGGTGAAGCCCAGGCTCGTCGTCGAGGTCGCCTTCGCCGAATGGACGCCCGACGGCCATGTGCGCCACGCGTCGTTCCAGGGCGAGCGGGAGGACAAGGCGCCCAAGGACATCGGACGTGAAACGCCCAAGCCCGCGGAGGAACTCAAGGTGACCAAGCCTGGGCCATCGACGTCATCGACGCCATCGAACTCATCGACGCCATCGAAGTCATCGACACCGTCGAAGCCTTCGAAGCCTTCGAAGCCTTCGAAGTCGGCGGAATCATCGACGCCGTCCGCGTCCGGGCAGCTTCGCATCACGCATCCCGAGCGCGTCATCGATCCGTCCTCGGGTCATACGAAGATGGACCTGGTCCGCTACTACGAAAGCGTGTTGGCCTGGATGCAGCCCCATCTCGGCCGACGGCCGGTGGCGATCGTGCGCGCGCCCGACGGCATCGAGGGACAGCTGTTCTTCCAGAAGCATGTCGACGGCGATGCGCTCATCGTGCTTCCCGATCCGGCCGCGCTGATGCAGCTGACGCAGATGAACGCCATCGAGTTCCACACCTGGAACGCGCAGGACGACAAGCTCGATCGGGCGGACCGGTTCATCATCGACCTGGACCCGGGCGAAGGGGTTGCGTTCAAGGCGGTCGCGGAAGCGGCCGGCATCACGCGCGCGCTGCTCAAGGAACTCGGCCTGCAGGCCTGGCTGAAGACCAGCGGCGGCAAGGGGCTGCACGTCGTGGTCCCGCTGGCGCGGCGGCACGATCACGCGACGACGAAAGCCTTCAGCCAGGCCCTCGTCCAGCATCTGGCCGACACCTTTCCGAAGAAATTCTCGGCCAGGAGCGGGCCGAAGAACCGTGTCGGCAAGATCTTTCCGGACTATCTCCGCAACGGGGAAGGGCAGACGACCGCCTGCGCCTTCTCCGTGCGCGCGCGGCCCGGGCTGGGCGTGTCGATGCCGATCGACTGGGACGAGCTCGTCGACGTGAAGCGCGGCGATCAATGGACCCTGGCGAACGCGCGCGACCGGCTCAGCTTCCAGAAAACCGATCCTTGGCGCGACTATTGGAAGAGCCGCCAGACCTTGACGAAGGGCATGAAGCTGCTCGGGATGTGAGTCCGGGCGAAGGGGCGAAGGGGCGCGCGCCGCGGCCTCAGTCGGAGGCGGGGATGGTCGCCAGCACCGGCAGGCGCAGCTCGAATCGCGCGCCGCAGCCGGCGCCGTCGCTGTGCACCGACACGCTGCCGCCATGCATGCCGATCAGCTGCCGGACCAGCGACAGCCCGATGCCCAGGCCGCCCTGGGAACGGTCCAGCGTGCGGTCGCCCTGGACGAAGAGGTCGAACATCGTGGCCTGCAGCGCGGGCGGCACGCCGATGCCGTCGTCGCTGATCCGGATCAACGCGGTGCCGGGGCCGCCCGCGAGCGCAGGCTCCTCGCTCATCGTCAGATCGATGCGGCCCTCCGGATCGGTGTACTTCGCCGCGTTGGTGAGCACGTTGGCCACGCATTGCACCAGCCGGGCGAGGTCGCCGTGCACGCGCAGGGGCCGCGCAACGGTCGTTCCCGAAGTCACCGAGGTCACCGAGGTCACCGAGAAGTGGTGGCGGCGCTCCCGCATCAGCGGCTCCGCCGTCTCCACGGCCTGCGCGATCACCTCCGACAGCAGCACCGGCTTGAGCTGCAGTTCCACCCGGCCCTGCGTGATCCGCGACACGTCCAGCAGGTCGTCCACCAGGCGCGTCAGCGTCTCCACCTGCCGCCGGATGATGGCCACCATCTTCTGCGAGCGCTCATCCGGCAGCCCCAGGCGCGACAGCACGTCCCCCGCGCTGCGGATGGGCGCGATCGGGTTGCGCAGCTCGTGCGCCAGCATCGCCAGGAACTGGTCCTTCTGGCGGTCCGCGGCCTCCAGCCGCCGCCGGGCCTTCAGGTGCGCGGAGATCTCCCGGTAGTAGCACACCACGCCCATCGATCCGTCGGCCAGCGGGATCCGGCTGATCTGCCACTCGTAGGCCTCGGTGACGCCGAGGTCGCTGCGCTCCTGGATGAACTCCGGCGTGTGATACGGCTCGCCGGTTTCCAGCGTGCGCAGGAAAAGCGACACGACCTGGTCCGACAGCGGATGGCCCCATTGACGCTCCACCAGCGCATCGAAGCGCGCCCCGATCAGGTCCGGCGCATGCCCGAAGGTGGCGCGGGCGGTCGGATTGGCCTCGCGCACGCGCAGGACGCCGTCGTCCAGCGCGACCAGGAACAGCCCCATCGGCGCCGCGTTGAGCAGGGTCTCGAACTGCTCGGTCCTCACCCGGGACGCCGCCTCTGCGGACTGCCGCATGCGCCGCAGCTCCAGCAGCGCGCCCAGCCGCGCGAGCAGCTCGCGCGACGAGAAGGGCTTGATCATGTAGTCGTCCGCGCCGGCGTCCAGGCCCTCGATGCGGGCTTCCTCGCCGGCGCGCGCGGAGAGCAGCACCACCGGCACGCCGCCGAGGCGCGCGTCCGCGCGGATCGCCGACAGCAGCGCCAGGCCGTCCAGACGCGGCATCATCACGTCGCTCAGCAGCAGGTCCGGCGGCACGCGCCGCGCCGCTTCCAGCGCCTGCAGGCCGTCCGCCGCCAGCTCCACCGCGTAGTACGGCGACAGCAGGTCGCGCAGATAGGTGCGCATGTCCGCGTTGTCGTCGGCGACCACGATCCGCGCGCCGAAGGTCGCGGCGAAGCGCTGGTCCGCCGCGGGCCATCCGGCGGCGGCAAGACGGCCGGACTCATCGACGCGCGCCGTTCCGGATCCGTGCGCGTGCGCCGGATCTTGCGCCGGCTCTGGCGCGGGCAGCCAGCGCAACGCCTCGTCCACATAGGCCCGCGCGGCGGTCGTGCTCGCGGTCCGCTCGATCCGTTCGGTCCGGTCGATCCGTTCGATCCGTTCGATCCGCTCGCGCGGCAGGTGCTCGCGTCCCAGCGGCAGCACGACGCGGAACACCGCACCCCGGCCGTGGACGCTGGACGCCTCGATGCGACCGCCGTGCAACAGCACCAGTTCCTGCACCAGGGCCAGTCCGATGCCCGAGCCCTCGTGCGTCCGACCCTCCGCTCCGGCGACGCGGTGGAAGCGATCGAACACCTTGGGCAACTCGTCCGCCGGGATCCCGGCGCCCGTGTCGGCCACCTCGAGCACGGCCTGCGACTGTGACTGCGACGGCGACGGCGACGGCGACGGCGACTGCGACTGCGACTGCGACTGCGACTGCGACAGATCCTGGCCGGCTTCGAGCCCGGCCTCACGCAGCCGCACCGTCACCTGCCCGCGCATCGTGAACTTGAAGGCGTTGGACAGCAGGTTCAGGACGATCTTTTCCCACATCTCGCGGTCGACGTACGCGTGCGCGGACAACGGGGGGCAATCGACCTCGAAGGCCAACCCGGCGCGCTCCATCGCGGAGCGGAAGGTGCTCGCGAGATCGCGCGTCAGCGCCGCCAGGTCGGTGGCTTCGTAACGTGCCTGCGCGCGGCCGGCCTCGATGCGCGAGAAGTCCAGCAGCGTGTTCACCAGGCGCTGCAGGCGCGACGCATTGCGCAGCACCAGCGCCAGCCGGTCGCGGGCGGGCCCGTCCAGGTGAGGCGCGGTCACCAGCTCTTCGAGCGGGCCCAGCATCAGCGTCAAGGGCGTGCGGAACTCGTGGCTGATGTTGGAGAAGAACGCTGTTTTCGCCCGGTCCAGCTCGGCGAGCGACTCCGCGCGGCGGCGCTCGGCCTCGTAGGCGGAGGCGTCGGCCAGCGCGGCCGACACCTGGCCGGCGACCAGGTTCAGGAAGTCGCGGTACTCCTCGTCCAGCGGGCGGCGCGGGCTGACGCCCAGGACCAGGACACCCGCGAGGTCCTTGCCGGCGCCCCGCAGCGGCAGCAGCACGCCGCGCCGGAGCGTCTCGGGCCAGCCGGGCAGCGTCAGCGAAAGGCCCAGTGCCGGCAGGTCCGGCAGGTCGCGCGCCGGATCTGCTTCAGCCTGCCCGACGGCTCGGCGTCCTTCCCCGAACGACTCGACCTCCTCGATCCGCCGGACGGTTGGCCCCTGCAGGACCTGGCCGGCGACCTGACCCCCGGGCTCGTTCAGGTAGACCGCGGCGAAGGGCAGGTCCAGCGGGGCGTCGGACACCACGCCGCAGACGCGCCGCTGGACCTGCCCTTCGC
>SEFA01000079.1 GCA_004210455.1 Rubrivivax sp.
CCAACTGGCGCATCGCCGACTACGAAAAGCGCGACGGCTACAAGGCGCTGCGCAAGATCATCGCCGAAGGCCTGACGCAGGACCAGGTGATCGCCACCGTGAAGGAATCGGCCCTGCGCGGCCGCGGCGGCGCCGGCTTCCCCACCGGGCTGAAGTGGAGCTTCATGCCCCGCCAGTTCCCGGGCCAGAAGTACCTGGTCTGCAATTCGGACGAGGGCGAGCCGGGCACCTGCAAGGACCGCGACCTGCTGCTGTACAACCCGCACCAGGTGATCGAGGGGATGATCATCGCCGCCTACGCGATGGGCATCACCGTGGGCTACAACTACATCCACGGCGAGATCTTCACCGCCTACGAACGCTTCGAAGAGGCGCTGGAAGAAGCGCGCGCGGCGGGCTTCCTGGGCAACAACATCCTCGGCAGCAACTTCAGCTTCCAGCTGCATGCCTCGCACGGTTTCGGCGCCTACATCTGCGGCGAAGAGACGGCGCTCCTCGAATCGCTGGAAGGCAAGAAGGGCCAGCCCCGCTTCAAGCCGCCGTTCCCGGCCAGCTTCGGCCTGTACGGCAAGCCGACCACCATCAACAACACCGAGACCTTCGCGGCGGTGCCCTGGATCATCCGCAACGGCGGCCAGGCCTACCTCGAAGTCGGCAAGCCCAACAACGGCGGCACCAAGATCTTCTCGATCTCCGGCGACGTCGAGCGTCCTGGCAACTACGAGATCCCGCTGGGCACCTCGTTCGAGAAGCTGCTCGAGCTCGCCGGCGGCGTGCGCGGCGGCCGCAAGCTCAAGGCGGTCATCCCCGGCGGCTCATCCGCCCCGGTGCTGCCGGCCGACGTCATGATGCAGTGCACGATGGACTATGACTCCATCGCCAAGAACGGCTCCATGCTGGGCTCGGGCGCCGTCATCGTGATGGACGAGACCCGCTGCATGGTCACCAGCCTGCTGCGCCTGTCCTACTTCTACGCGCACGAGTCCTGCGGCCAGTGCACGCCCTGCCGCGAAGGCACGGGCTGGATGCACCGCGTGATCGAGCGCATCGCCCACGGCAAGGGCCGCGTCGAGGACATCGACCTGCTGAACTCCGTGGCCGACAACATCCAGGGCCGCACCATCTGCGCGCTGGGCGACGCCGCGGCGATGCCGGTGCGCGCGATGCTCAAGCACTTCAAGGGCGAGTTCATCGCGATGATCGAACAGGCCCAGCAGAACAAGGCGCCCGCCGCGTCGTCCCCGTCCGCCACGGCGAAGTCGCCGGCGCACGCCTGATCGGAGCCGCTGAGAAGAACTATGGTTGAAATCGAACTCGACGGCCAGAAGGTCGAAGTGCCCGAAGGCAGCATGGTGATGCATGCCGCCGAGAAGGCCGGCACCTACATCCCGCACTTCTGCTATCACAAGAAGCTGAGCATCGCGGCCAACTGCCGCATGTGCCTGGTGGACGTGGAGAAGGCGCCCAAGCCGCTGCCCGCCTGCGCCACGCCGGTGACGCAGGGCATGATCGTGCGCACCAAGAGCGAGAAAGCCATCAAGGCCCAGCAGGGCGTGATGGAGTTTTTGCTGATCAATCACCCGCTGGACTGCCCCATCTGCGACCAGGGCGGTGAATGCCAGCTGCAGGATCTGGCCGTCGGTTACGGCGCCAGCGCCTCGCGCTACTCGGAAGAGAAGCGCGTGGTGTTCCACAAGAACGTCGGCCCGCTGATCTCGATGGAAGAGATGAGCCGCTGCATCCATTGCACGCGCTGCGTCCGCTTCGGCCAGGAGATCTCCGGCGTGATGGAGCTGGGCATGGCGCACCGCGGCGAGCACAGCGAGATCCAGACCTTCGTCGGCCGCACCGTGGACTCGGAGCTGTCGGGCAACATGATCGACATCTGCCCGGTCGGCGCGCTGACCAGCAAGCCCTTCCGCTACAGCGCCCGCACCTGGGAACTGTCGCGTCGCAAGAGCGTCAGCCCGCATGATTCGACCGGCGCCAACCTGATCGTCCAGGTCAAGAACAACGAAGTGATGCGCGTCGTCCCGCTGGAGAACGAAGCCGTCAACGAGTGCTGGATCGCCGACCGCGACCGCTTCTCCTACGAAGCGCTGAACGGCGACGAACGCCTGACCACGCCGATGCTCAAGCAGGGCGGCGAATGGAAGTCCGTCGACTGGACCACCGCGCTCGAATACGTCGCCAACGGCCTGAAGCAGGTCAAGACGGAGAAGGGCGGTTCCTCCATCGCGGCGCTGGGCTCGGAGCACAGCACCGTCGAGGAACTGCACCTGCTCGCGCAACTGGTGCGCGGCCTGGGCAGCGAGAACATCGACACGCAGCTGCGTGTCGTCGACCCCGCGCTGCGCGCCGCGGACGGCAAGGCGCTGTGGCTGGGCACCTCGATCGCGTCGCTGTCGCAACTGGACCGCGCCTTCGTCGTCGGCTCCTCGCTGCGCAAGGACCACCCGCTGTTCGCGCAACGCCTGCGTCAGGCGGCTCGCCGCGGCGCGCAGGTCCTGTCGCTGGCCGGCTCGGTCGAAGACTGGAAGATGCCGGTCGCCGCCGCGATCACCGCCGCGCCGTCCGCCTGGGTCGCTGAACTGGCCAACGTCGCCGCCGCCATCGGCGCTGCCAAGGGCGTCACCGCGCCGGCGCGAGGCACCGCCACGGACGCCGCCAAGGCCATCGCCGACACGTTGCTGTCGGGCGAACGCAAGGCCGTGCTGATCGGCAACGCCGCGATCCAGCATCCGCAGGCCGCAACGCTGCTGTCGCTGGCGAACTGGATCGGCGAGCAGACCGGCGCCACCGTCGGCGTGCTGTCGGCCGCCGCGAACAGCGTCGGTGCGCAGCTCGTCAACGCGCGTCCGGGGCAGGGCGGTCGCACGGCGGCCCAGCTGCTGAACGACCAGCCGGCCAAGGCGCTGCTGCTGCTCAACACCGACCCGGTGCTGGACGGCGCCAACGCCGCCGCCGCCAAGAAGGCGATCAACGCGGCCGAGATGGTCGTCGTGCTGACCCCGTTCAAGACCGGCCCGGTGGTCGAGTTCGCCGACGTGCTGCTGCCGACGGCGCCGTTCACCGAGACCTCGGGCAGCTTCGTCAACGCGGAAGGCCGCCTGCAAAGCTTCGTCGGCGTGGCCAAGGCCCGCGGCGAGACCCGTCCGGGCTGGAAGATCCTGCGCGTGCTGGGCAACCTGCTGAGCCTGCAGGGCTTCGACTTCGACAGCTCCGAGCAGGTCCGCACCGCGGCGCTGGGCTCGTCGCTGGACCTAGCGAACCGCCTGGGCAACACCGTGTCGGCGCAATCCGCCGCGGTCGCTCCGGTGCAAGGCCTGGAACGCCTGACGACGGTGCCGATCTACGCGACCGACGCCCTGGTGCGCCGCGCGACCTCGCTGCAATTGACGCGCGACGGCCGTGACGCGGCGGTCGCGTCGCTGCCGCAGGCGCTGTGGACCGAACTCGGCCTGTCCGAGAAAGGCGCTCAAGTGCGCGTGACGCAGAACGGCGGCGAGGCCGTGCTGGCCGCGCGGCTGGACGCATCGCTGCCCGCGACCGTGGTGCGCATCCCCGCCGGCATCCCCGAGACCGCCGCGCTGGGCGCGTTCACCGGCGCCATCGCCGTGACCCAGGCCTGAGGACGAGACGACCATGGAAAACTTCTATAACGCCGGCGCCTCGCTGCTGGGAGGTGTGGTCTGGCCGGTGGTCTGGAGCGTGCTCAAGATCGTCGCCGTGCTGCTGCCGCTGCTGGGCTGCGTCGCCTACCTGACGCTGTGGGAACGCAAGGCCATCGGCTGGTCGCAGATCCGTCCGGGTCCGAACCGCGTGGGTCCGATGGGCCTGCTGACCCCGATCGCCGACGCCGTGAAGCTGATCTTCAAGGAGATCATCATCCCGAGCGCGGCCAACAAGAACCTGTTCTTCCTCGGCCCGATCATGACGATCATGCCGGCGCTGGCGGCCTGGGCGGTGGTGCCCTTCGGCCCGGGCGTCGCCATCGCCGACGTCAACGCCGGCCTGCTGTTCCTGATGGCCATCACCTCGCTCGAGGTCTACGGCGTGATCATCGCGGGCTGGGCCTCGAACTCGAAGTACGCCTTCCTGGGCGCGCTGCGCGCCTCGGCGCAGATGGTCTCGTACGAGATCGCGATGGGCTTCTGCCTGGTCGTCGTGCTGATGGTGACCGGCTCGATGAACGTCAGCGCGATCGTGATGAGCCAGGAGCAGGGCTGGTTCGCGTCGCACGGCATCAACATCCTGTCGTGGAACTGGCTGCCGCTGCTGCCGATCTTCCTGGTGTACTTCATCTCCGGCCTGGCCGAGACGAACCGGCACCCCTTCGACGTCGTCGAAGGCGAATCGGAAATCGTCGCCGGTCACATGATCGAGTACTCGGGCATGTCGTTCGCGATGTTCTTCCTGGCCGAGTACGCCAACATGATCCTGGTGTCGGCCCTCGCGGTGCTGATGTTCCTGGGCGGCTGGTCGGCCCCGGTGTCCTGGAGCCTGTTCGGCATGGAGACGCCGGCCTTCATCCAGCAGACCATGGGTCTGTGGAACTGGGTCTGGCTGTTCCTGAAGACCTTCTTCGTCGTGACCTGCTTCCTGTGGGTGCGCGCGACCTTCCCGCGCTATCGCTATGACCAGATCATGCGTCTGGGCTGGAAGATCTTCATCCCGGTCACCCTGGTGTGGCTCGTCGTGGTGGGTCTGTGGATCCAGTCGCCGTTCAACATCTGGAAGTAATCCGAGGTAATTGCTGTGATCAAGGACCTAGTCAAGAGCTTCATGCTCACCGAGCTGCTGAAGGGCATGGCCCTCACCGGCCGGCATTTCCTCTCGAAGAACATCACGGTGCAGTTCCCGGAAGAGAAGACCCCGCTGTCTCCTCGCTTCCGCGGTCTGCACGCGCTGCGCCGCTACGAGAACGGTGAAGAGCGCTGCATCGCCTGCAAGCTGTGCGAGGCCGTGTGCCCCGCCATGGCGATCACGATCGAATCCGACGTGCGCGAGGACGGCTCGCGCCGCACGACGCGCTACGACATCGACCTGACCAAGTGCATCTTCTGCGGCTTCTGCGAAGAGAGCTGCCCGGTCGATTCCATCGTCGAGACCGACATCTTCGAGTACCACGGCGAGAAGCGCGGCGACCTGTACTTCACCAAGGAGATGCTCCTGGCGGTGGGGGACCGGTACGAGCCGCAGATCGCAGCCAGCAAGGAGGCCGACGCCAAGTACCGCTGACCGGTCCGGCGGTCTGCTTCACCTCGCCGCAAGGGGAGGGGAGAGGACCGCGACCGGCGGCCTGCTTGCAGGACATCGCATGGATATCACTACCGCGCTCTTCTACGTTTTCTCGTTCGTACTGCTGGTCTCAGGGGTCCGTGTCATCACGGCCAAGAGCACCGTGCACTCGGCCCTGTTCCTGATCCTGTCCTTCTTCAGCGCCTCCTGTCTGTGGATGCTGCTGAAGGCGGAGTTCCTGGCCATCACGCTGGTGCTGGTCTACATCGGCGCCGTGATGGTGCTGTTCCTGTTCGTCGTGATGATGCTGGACTTCGAGTCCACCGCCGTGCGCGAGAGCATCTGGAAGCACCTGCCGGTGGCCAGCCTCGTCGGCGCGGTGATCGCGCTGGAGATCGCGGCCGTGCTGATGGGCGGCTTCCGCGGCGTCGAGAACGCCCCGGAGATTCCCAACATGGCGCAGCTGGGCAACACCAAGCTGCTGGGCATCGAGATCTACACCAACTACCTGTTCCCGGTGCAGATCGCCGCGGTGCTGCTGCTGGTGGGGATCATCGCGGCGATCGCGCTGACGCTGCGCGGCCGCAAGGACTCGCGCCACCAGGATCCGTCGCAGCAGGTGCGCGTGAAGAAGGCGGACCGCCTGCGCATCGTCAAGGTCGCCCCGACCGTCGAAGCCCCGTCCGTGCCGGCGGCTGACAAGAACGAAGGAGCCGTGTGATGGGCGTGCTGAGCCTCAACCATTTCCTGATCCTGGGCGCGTTCCTGTTCGCGCTGTCGGTGATCGGCATCTTCCTGAACCGCAAGAACCTGATCGTGCTGCTGATGGCCATCGAGCTGATGCTGCTGGCGGTCAACATGAACTTCGTGGCCTTCTCGCACTACCTGGGCGACATGGCCGGCCAGGTGTTCGTGTTCTTCATCCTCACCGTGGCGGCCGCTGAATCGGCGATCGGCCTGGCGATCCTGGTCGTGCTGTTCCGCAACCGCAGCAGCATCGACGTGGAAGAGCTGGACGCCCTCAAGGGCTGACGAGGGAAGCGAGAAAAACAATGTCTGCAACACTCTCTCAGAACATGCTGCTGGCGGTGCCCCTGGCCCCGCTCGCCGGCGCCATCGTGGCGGGCCTGTTCGGCAAGCAGGTGGGCCGCCGCGGCGCCCACACGGTGACCATCCTCGGCGTGCTGGTGGCGCTGGTCATCTCCGTGATGACGCTCAACGCCGTGCTCGACGGCGCGCGCTTCAACCAGACCGTCTACGAATGGATGGTGCTGGGCGGCCTGAAGATGGAAGTCGGCTTCATGATCGACGGCCTGTCCGCGATGATGATGTGCGTGGTGACCTTCGTCTCGCTGATGGTGCACATCTACACCATCGGCTACATGGAGGAAGACCCCGGCTACCAGCGCTTCTTCAGCTACATCTCGTTGTTCACCTTCAGCATGCTGATGCTGGTGATGTCCAACAACATGCTGCAGCTGTTCTTCGGCTGGGAAGCGGTGGGCCTGGTCTCCTACCTGCTGATCGGCTTCTGGTACACCAAGCCCACGGCGATCTTCGCCAACATGAAGGCCTTCCTGGTCAACCGGGTGGGTGACTTCGGCTTCATCCTGGGCATCGGCCTGCTGGTCGCCTACGGCGGCTCGCTGAACTACACCGAGACCTTCGCCAAGTCGGCGGAACTCGCCAAGATCGGCTTCGCCAATCCCTTCGGCACCGAGCCGTGGATGATGCTGAGCGTGGCCTGCATCTGCCTGTTCATCGGCGCGATGGGCAAGTCGGCGCAGTTTCCGCTGCACGTCTGGCTGCCGGACTCGATGGAAGGTCCGACCCCGATCTCGGCGCTGATCCACGCGGCGACCATGGTGACGGCCGGCATCTTCATGGTGTCGCGCTTCAGCCCGCTGTTCGAACTGTCCGACACGGCGCTGAACTTCGTGCTGGTGATCGGTGCCATCACGGCGCTGTTCATGGGCTTCCTGGGCATCATCCAGAACGACATCAAGCGCGTCGTCGCGTATTCGACGCTCTCGCAGCTGGGCTACATGACGGTGGCGCTGGGCGCCTCGGCCTACTCGGTCGCGGTGTTCCACCTGATGACGCACGCGTTCTTCAAGGCGCTGCTGTTCCTGGGCGCGGGCTCCGTGATCATCGGCATGCACCACGACCAGGACATCCGCAACATGGGCGGCCTCTGGAAGTACATGAAGGTGACCTGGATCACCTCGCTGCTGGGTTCGCTGGCGCTGATCGGCACGCCGTTCTTCTCGGGTTTCTACTCGAAGGACTCCATCATCGAGGCGGTGCACGCGTCGCACCTGCCGGGCGCGGGCTTCGCCTACTTCGCGGTGGTGGCCGGCGTCTTCGTGACGGCGTTCTACAGCTTCCGGATGTACTTCCTGGTCTTCCACGGCAAGGAGAACTTCCACCACAAGCCGTTCCCGGGTGAGCACGATCATCACGATGATCATGACGACCACCATGGCGACGCCCATGACCACACGCCGCATGAGTCGAAGTGGGTCGTGACGGTGCCGCTGGTGCTGCTGGCGATCCCGTCGGTGCTGATCGGTTTCTTCACGATCAAGCCGATGCTGCACGGCGACTTCTTCAAGGATGCGATCTTCGTGAACCACGAGGTCCATCACGCGATGACCGAGCTGGGCGAGGAGTTCCACGGCGCGTTCGCGATGGCGCAGCACAGCGTGGGCACGCTGCCCCTGTGGCTGGCGGCCGCCGGCGTGGCGGTGGCCTTCTGGTTCTACATGATCAGTCCGGCCATCCCGGCGGCGTTCGCGCGGATCTTCCGCCCGATCGTGACCATCCTCGAGAACAAGTACTACATGGACTGGTTCAACGAGAACGTCCTGGCCCGCGGCGCGCGCGCGCTCGGATCCGGCCTGTGGAAGGCCGGGGACCAGGCCGTCATCGACGGCGTGCTCATCAACGGTTCGGCGCGCACGGTGGGCGGTTTCGCCGGCCTGGTGCGGCTGGTCCAGACCGGCCACCTCTACTGGTACGCGCTGGTGATGATCCTGGGTGTCGTCGGTCTGATGACCTGGCAGCTGTGGCCTTACATGGGGCCCCAATTCAAGGCCCTGTTCGGCCTCTGACGCGGGCGGAGAATAAGAATGTTGCTAAGTCTCTCCATTTGGCTGCCCATCGTCTGCGGTGGCCTGCTGCTCGCGCTCGGTCGCGACAACAACGCCGGCGCGGTGCGCTGGATGGCGCTGGTCGGCGCGGTGCTGTCCTTCCTGGTGACGCTGCCGCTGATCAGCGGTTTCGACACCTCGACGGCGCAGATGCAGTTCGTCGAAGTGGCGTCCTGGATCCCGCGCTTCAACATCCACTACCACCTGGGTGTGGACGGCATCTCGATGTGGTTCGTGCCGCTGACGGCCTTCATCTCGATCATCGTGGTGATCGCGGCCTGGGAAGTGATCGACACGCGGGTGCACCAGTACATGGGCGCCTTCCTGATCCTGTCGGGCCTGATGATCGGCGTGTTCTGCGCGCTCGACGGCATGCTGTTCTACGTGTTCTTCGAGGCCACGCTGATCCCGATGTACATCATCATCGGCGTCTGGGGCGGACCTCGTCGCGTCTACGCGGCCTTCAAGTTCTTCCTGTACACGCTGGCCGGCTCGCTGCTGATGCTGATCGCGCTGCTGTACCTGTACAGCCAGTCGGGCAGCTTCGAGATCCTGCAGTGGCACAAGCTGCCGCTGCCGATGTCGGCGCAGACACTGCTGTTCTTCGCCTTCTTCGCGGCCTTCGCGGTGAAGGTGCCGATGTGGCCGGTGCACACGTGGCTGCCGGACGCCCACGTGGAAGCCCCGACGGGCGGCTCGGTGGTCCTGGCGGCCATCATGCTGAAGCTGGGCGCCTACGGCTTCCTGCGCTTCTCGCTGCCGATCGCGCCTGACGCCGCGCATCACTACGACTGGTTCATCATCGGACTGTCGCTGATCGGCGTGATCTACATCGGCCTGGTGGCCATGGTCCAGCGCGACATGAAGAAGCTGGTGGCCTACTCGTCGGTCGCCCACATGGGCTTCGTGACCCTGGGCTTCTTCATCTTCAACGAGCTGGGCATCGCCGGCGGCCTGGTGCAGATGATCTCGCACGGCTTCGTGTCGGGCGCGATGTTCTTGTGCATCGGCGTCCTGTACGACCGCGTGCATTCGCGTGAGATCGCCGACTACGGCGGCGTCGTCAACACCATGCCCAAGTTCGCGGCGCTGGCGGTGTTCTTCGGCATGGCCAACTGCGGCCTGCCGGCGACGGCCGGTTTCGTGGGCGAATGGATGGTGATCCTGGGCGCCGTCGGCCACAACTTCTGGATCGGCCTGCTGGCGGCCACGGCGCTGATCTTCGGCGCGGCCTACACGCTGTGGATGATCAAGCGCGTCTACTTCGGCGCGGTGACCAACGACAACGTGCGAAACCTGACCGACATCAACGGCCGTGAGTTCCTGATGCTGGGCGTACTGGCGATCGCGACGCTCTACATGGGCGTGTACCCGAAGCCGTTCACCGACGTGATGCATCAATCCGTCGACGCGCTGCTCAAGCACGTCGCGGTGTCCAAGATCCAATAAGGGCCCAACACAATGAACGACATGAACTGGGTCGCGGTCTATCCCGAAATCCTGTTGCTGGTGCTGGCCTGCGTGGTCGCGCTGGTGGACCTGTTCGTCACCGATCCGCGCCGCGCGACGACCTACTGGCTGACGCAGCTCAGCCTGGCGGTCGTCGGCGTGATGCACTTCGCCGCGATGGGCGACGCCCGCATCGAAGCGATGCAAGGCATGCTGGTCATCGACCCGTTGAGCCACCTGCTGAGCGGCGTCAGCGCCTTCGCGCTGATCATCACGCTGGTCTACGCGCGTCCGTACGCGGAGTCGCGCGACATCCTCAAGGGCGAGCTGTTCACGCTGAGCCTGCTGGTGCTGCTGGGCGTCAACGTGATGGTGGCGGCGAACAACTTCCTCACGACCTATCTGGGTCTGGAGCTGATGAGCCTGTCGCTGTACGCGCTGACGGCGCTGCGTCGCGATCACACGATCTCGACTGAAGCCGCCATGAAGTACTTCGTGCTGGGTGCGCTGGCCTCGGGCTTCCTGCTGTACGGCCTGTCGATGATGTACGGCGCGACCGGCTCGTTGTCGATCCCGCGCGTGTACGAGGTCATCTCGAGCGGCACGGTCAACCAGGGCGTGCTGGTGCTGGGCGTGGTCTTCGTCGTCGCCGGCCTGGGATTCAAGCTGGGCGCCGCGCCGTTCCACATGTGGGTGCCGGACGTCTATCAAGGCGCGCCGACGGCCGCGACCCTGCTGATCGGCGGCGCGCCCAAGCTGGCTGCGCTGGGCATGACGCTGCGTCTGCTGGTGGAAGGCATGCTCACGCTGGCCAACGACTGGCAGCAGATGATGCTGGTGATGGCCGTGGCCTCCCTGGTCGTGGGCAACCTGGCCGCGATCGCGCAGAGCAACCTCAAGCGGATGCTGGCGTACTCGACGATCTCGCAGATGGGCTTCGTGGTGCTGGGCCTGGCCTCCGGCGTGGTGAACAAGACGCCCGACGTGCACGCGCTCAACGCCTACAGCTCGTCGATCTTCTACGCGATCACCTACGTGCTGACGACGCTGGGCAGCTTCGGCCTGATCATGCTGCTGGCGCGCCAGGGCTTCGAGTCCGAGCAGATCAGCGACCTGGCCGGCCTGTTCAAGCGCAGCCCGTGGTACGCGCTGGTGATGGCGATCTACATGTTCTCGCTGGCCGGCATCCCGCCGATGGTGGGCTTCTACGGCAAGCTGGCCGTGCTGCAGGCGATGGTCACGACGGGCCAGTCGCTCTACCTCTGGATGGCCGTGATCGCGGTGCTGCTGTCGCTGGTCGGCGCCTTCTACTACCTGCGGGTCGTGAAGGTCATGTTCTTCGACGAGCCGGCCGACCACAGCCCCGTGAGCGCGCCGGTCGACGCCCGCGTGGTGATGTCGCTGAACGGCGCCGCGGTGCTGCTGCTCGGCGTGTTCCCGAGCGGCCTGCTGGCGCTGTGCAGCCAGGCGATCACGCGCGCGCTGGCGCACTGATCGCCGGCGACGTCGGACACCCACAGAGCACTCGACCATGGATCAAGGCGCTTCGGTCTGGATGGTGCTGGTGGTCGCGCTCATCGCGGCCAACCTGCCGTATGTGAGTTCACGCATCCTGCTGGTGGGGCCGCGCCGCGATCCCAAGGCCGGCGGCTGGCGCCTGCTGGAGCTTTTCCTGCTCGGGCTGGCCACGCTGGCCGTGGGCTTCGGCCTGGAGTCCACGCAGGGCCAGCGTTTCCCGCAGGGCTGGGAGTTCTACGCCGCCGCGCTGGCGATGTTCGTCACCTTGGGTTTCCCGGGTTTCGTGTGGCGCTACCTGCGTCGCTCGCGGGCCAAGGTGAGAGAGTTCGATGACGAAGAAGCTGCCTGAGGCCAAGCAGCCCGACGGCCACGGCGTGATCGGCATCCCGCCGGCGCCCGATGCTGACGAGCACCTGCGCGAGGTCCCGCTGTCATCCGACTGGATCCTGCGGGGCAATTTCCTTCAGGTGAAGCGCGATCTCATCGCGCTGCCCAACGGCCGGGAGGCGACGCGCGAATACATCCGCCACCCCGGCGCCGCAGTGATCGTGCCGCTCTTCGACGACGGCCGCGTGCTGCTGGAACGGCAGTACCGCTATCCGATCGGTCGCGTGGTGCTGGAGTTTCCCGCCGGCAAGCTGGATCCGGACGAGACCCCGCTGCGCTGCGCGATGCGCGAGCTGGTCGAGGAGACCGGCTACCAGGCGCGCGAATGGGCCTATGCCGGCGTGCTGCACAACGCGATCGCCTACTCGGACGAGCGCATCGAGATCTTCTTCGCCCGCGGCCTGATCGCCGGCGAGCGGCGGCTGGACGACGAGGAGTTCCTCGACCTGTTGCCGGTGGCCGAGGACGAACTCGACCGCATGGCCTTCGACGGCCGCATCACCGACGCCAAGACCTTGATCGGGCTGCAGTGGCTGCAGCGCTGGCGGGCCGGCGCATGGCCATTGGCATGGATGGCGGCGGACGAGGCCTCCAGCCGCTAGCATCGGTCCATCATGCTGGTACTGAACCTGGCGTGCGAGGCCGGCCATGCCTTCGAGGGCTGGTTCGCCTCCGCCACCGATTTCGAATCGCAACAGGAGCGGGGACTGCTGAGCTGCCCGCTGTGCGACAACACGGCGGTGCGACGGATGCCGAGCGCGCCGCGTCTGAATCTCTCGGAGCCGAGGGCGGCAAAGGCCGCGAAGGCGGCGGAGGCGGCCGAAGCGGCTGAAACTGCAAAGGCGCGCGCGACGGATGTCGCGGCGAAGGTGCCCTCAGGCCTGACCCCATCGGACGGCGTCCCTCCGATCGCGATCGAATTGCAGAAGCAGGTGCTGCAGGCGGTGCGCACGCTGATGGCCAAGACCGAGGACGTCGGCGACCGTTTCGCCAGCGAGGCGCGCCGCATCCATTACGGCGAAGCGGAGGAGCGCGGCATCCGCGGCCGCGCCACGCCGGACGAGGCGCGCGAGCTGGCGGACGAGGGCATCGACATCGTCGCACTGCCGGTGCCCGGCGCCCTGAAAGACCCTCTCCAGTAACGACCTGACGCTGCTTGGGATTGCGGGCGACACCTCCCGGGTGTCGAATGCCCCGTCGCATCTCTTGAGGAATCAGGTTCATGAAGACTTTCCGTTTGCTCTACGGTGCCGCGGCGGTGACCGCGTTCCTGTCCTTTGCGCCGATGGCGCCGTCGCTGGCCGCCTCGGCCGCGCCGGTGGCCGCGCAGAACGGCATGGTGGTGACCGCGCAGCACCTCGCGACGCGGGTCGGCGTCGATGTGCTGAAGGACGGCGGCAATGCCGTCGACGCCGCGGTGGCGGTGGGCTACGCGCTCGCGGTCGTGTACCCGGCCGCGGGCAACCTCGGCGGCGGCGGGTTCATGACCATCCAACTGGCCGATGGCCGCAAGACCTTCCTCGACTTCCGCGAGAAGGCGCCGCTGGCCGCGACGGCCAACATGTACCTCGACAAGGACGGCAACGTCGTCAAGGGCCTGAGCACGCACGGACACCTCGCGGTGGGCGTGCCGGGCACGGTCTCGGGCATGGAGTACGCGCGGGAGAAGTACGGCAAGATGAAGCGTCCCGCGCTGATCGCGCCGGCGATCGCGCTGGCGGACCGCGGCTTCGCGCTGGACCAGGGCGACGTGGACATGTTCCAGACGGCCACCAAGGACTTCGAGGCCGACGCGGCTTCGGGCGCGATCTTCCTGAACAAGGGCAAGCCCTTCCAGGCCGGCGACAAGCTGGTGCAGAAGGACCTCGCGAAGACCTTGCGCGAGATCGGCGCCAAGGGCACGGACGGCTTCTACAAGGGCTGGGTGGCGAAGGCGCTGGTCGAGTCCAGCCAGGCGGGCAAGGGCATCCTGACGCAGGCCGACCTGGACCAGTACCGGACGCGCGAGCTGCCGCCGGTGGAATGCGACTACCGCGGCTATCACGTCGTCTCCGCGCCGCCGCCAAGTTCGGGTGGCGTGATCATCTGCGAGATGCTGAACATCCTCGAGGGCTATCCGCTGCGCCAGCTCGGCTGGGGATCGGCGCAGGGCGCGCATTACCAGATCGAGGCGATGCGCCATGCCTACGTCGATCGCAACAGCACGCTGGGCGATCCGGACTTCGTGAAGAACCCGCTGCAGCGGCTGCTCGACAAGAACTACGCGGCGAAGATCCGCGCGGCGATCGATCCGGCGAAGGCGGGCGTGTCCATGGACATCAAGCCCGGCGTCGCGCCGCATGAGGGCAGCAACACGACGCACTACTCGATCGCGGACAAATGGGGCAACGCGGTGTCGGTGACCTACACGCTGAACGACTGGTTCGGCGCCAAGGTCACGGCGGCGAAGACCGGCGTGCTGCTCAACAACGAGATGGACGACTTCACCTCCAAGGTCGGCGTACCCAACATGTACGGCCTGGTGCAGGGCGAGGCGAATGCCATCGCACCCGGAAAGCGGCCGCTGTCGTCGATGAGCCCGACGATCGTGACCAAGGACGGCAAGCCGGTGATGGTGGTCGGGACGCCGGGCGGCAGCCGCATCATCACGGCGGTGCTGCAGACCATGCTCAACGCGATCGACTTCGACATGAACGTGCAGGAGGCGGTGGACGCGCCCCGCTTCCATCAGCAGTGGCTGCCGGACGTGACCAACGTCGAGCCGTACGCGTTCTCGCCGGACACGCGCAAGCTGCTGGAGGGCATGGGCCACAAGCTGGGTGCGCCGCATCCGGCGAACCACCTGGCGGCGATCATCGTCGGCGCGCCGTCGTTGAACGGGAAGCCGGTCGGCAACAACCGCTTCTACGGCGCGAACGATCCGCGGCGCAACACGGGGTTGGCGGCCGGGTATTGAGACGCGTCGATTCGCGTGGTGAGCGCCGCCCCTCGCAGGGCGGCGCGACCGCTCACTGCCTGGGCTTGTAGCCCGGCACATCCCCGAGCGGCAGCGTCCGCAGGCGGACCACGACCTCGGTCTTGTTCCCATCTTCGGGCGTCGAGTGCGCGCCGCCCTCGACGCCGTCCTCGAGCAGCAGCGTGGTCTTCAACAGGGGCCGTCCGCCTTCCCGCACGTCGAGGTCGATGTAGACACGCTTGCCGTCGCGGCGCCGGGCCGCGAGCTCGACGCGCACCTGGTCCGGCGTCGGCTGGTCGGGCTTGCCGCCGATGACGACGAGGGACTTCTTGCCGCTGTCGGTGACCAGGCGCATCGTCGACAGCTTCTGCTCCTGGACCACGCCGTTGCTGCGGCGGTTGAGCTGGATCGACAGTTCCAGCGCGACGGGATCGACGGCGAGATCGGGCATGACCGCGTTCATCGCCAGCACGGGGCCGATGGCGCCGACGGCGCCAAGCGCCAGCACGGCGAGGCTGGAGGCGCCGAACAGGCGGCGCGAGCGGGAATGGGAATGGGAATGGGAATGGGCATGGGGACGGGCGGCGAGCATGGCGACTCTTTCGATCAATGGGTGGAAGGCGCGTCGGCCGGACCGCTCCACGGTGTCAGCGCTTCGTAGCGTTGACGCAGCGTCAGCGGGTCTCCCCACGATCCATAAGTCGGATTGGGGATCGGCACCCACGAACGACCCCAACGCTTCTCCTGGGCCTGCTCGTCGTACTTCGCGCGCGGCACGAAATCGTTGAGGTCGTCGCCGACGAGCATCGCGATGCGATGCGTGCTCGCCACCGCGAGGCGTCGGGCGCTCTTGTCGGAATCGGCCCAGTCGGCGCGATCGCCACGCAGCATCAGGTCGCCAGGCGCGACGGCGCGCCCGAGCACGCGCGCCAGATTCGCAAGCGTCTGCGCCTTCTGCGGGCAGGCCGCGTGAAGGCCGTCGGGGCCGAAGGGGCCGTCGGCGGGGCAGGTCCGGTTGGTGATGAAGACGACGCGGAATCCCAGCGCCCCGGCCCGGGCGATGAACTCCGGAGCACCCGGGATCGCCTTGGCCTGCGCGGACGCGACCCAGTCGGCCCACGACGCGCTGTCATACGGCTTGCCGGCGCGGATGCGCCATGCCTCGTACGGCGAGTTGTCGACCACCGTCTCGTCGACGTCCAGCACGATCGCCGGCGGCTTGTGCATGAAGCCGCCTTGCGAGGCCTGCTCGAGCGATGCGGTCTCGCGCGTGGCCCGGCGAGCGGCGGGAAGGCGGTCGGTCGCGGCGCGGTATACCGCGAGCGTGGCAGCCCGACGCTCGACCGCAGACTGGAACCACAACGTCGCCGTCACGCCTTCTCGACCGACGATCGGCAGAGCGTCGGCGCCTGACGAGGATGCGGTCGATGCAGCCGAAGCTGATGAGGCTGATGAGGCTGATGAGGCTGATGAGGCTGATGAGGCTGATGAGGCTGATGAGGCTGATGAGGCTGATGATGCCGTTTCTGTCGACGCCTTGGCGCTGGTGGCGGTCACAGCCATGAGCAGGGCAACGAGCACGGCGGGCACGCGCTGCGCGAGGTGAGGGCGGGTCGCAACGAGGTGCATGTCGTGGGGCTTCGAGGGGTTGGTGGGGTATTGAGGCGCGCGGTCGGAGGCCGCCGTTCAGTCCTGCAACGTCGGCGTGATCCGCAGGTCGATGATCGGCATGGACCCGTCCGCGGGCGCGACATTCAGATGGGAAGGCTGTGCGTTGGCCATCACCGCCTCGTTCTCATACAGCGGGCGTCCGCCCTGGCTGGCCACGACGGTCACGAAGAGATCGCCCAGCAGGCTGCCCGGCGGCTGCCGGCGCGCGGTGAGAACGAGCTTGACCTGATCCGGTGTGGGCTTGTCGGGCGTGCCGCCCATCAACACCATCGCCTGCTCGCCTTCACGGACGATGAGCCGCATGCTCGACTTGCGCTTGTCGCTCGCGGCCTTCGTGCCGGTGGTGACTTCCACGGCGATGTCCAGGCTGATGCGGGCTTCGCCCGGCGGGATGTTCGCGGGCCTGGGCTTGGTCGCATGCACGGCGTTCGCCGCGCCCAGCGCCAGGGTGGCCAGGAGCGTCGCGCCAAGCAGGCGTCGGAAGAGGGGCCTTGGCGGGTGACGCAGCATGGCGACCCTGTCGACCAGCGGGTGGGACGAACGCCAGGCGGACCACGGATGGAGCGGCGAGGGGGATTGCTGGGCCCGCAGCAGGGCGCGGCCGTAATCGGCCTCGCGGCCCGGGAAGCGTCGCATCACGGCCTGGTCGCAGGACACCTCCTGGTCCGCGCGCATCGCGCGCAGCGCCAGCCACGCCAGCGGGTTGAACCAGTGCAGCGCGCAGAGCGCGGCGGCGAGGGCGTTCCAGTGGTTGTCGAAGCGGCGGCGATGGACGTCCTCGTGGGCCAGCACCAGCGGGCGTTGGCGGGCGTCGAAACGTTGCTCGAAATCCGGCGGCAGGACCAGCCGGGCCGGCCAGAGGCCGACCAGCGCCGGGCCTTGTTCGCCGATCCAGTGACGGGCGTGTGGAGCGTGCGTCAGCGTCGCGCCGAATCGGCGCTGCAGCCAGACCATGCGCGCGACGATGATCAACGCGCCCACGGCCCAGAGCGATAGCCAGAGCGTCGAGGAGGCGAGCGGCGAACCGGTCGTCGCGGTCACCGGTTCCGCCGGCGGTGCGACGATCATGCGGATCTGGCCCGGCGCGAAGGTCGGCACCGCGCGGCTCGTGGGCAGAAGGTCGACCAGCAGCAGTGCCGGCAGCACAGTCCAGGCCGCATAGGCCAGCCCAGGGCTGAAGTGGCGCGCCAGCGGACGGCGCAAGGTCAGCAAGGCGATCGCGACCACGGCAATGAGCACGCTCTGCCGGAGCAGCGCATGGAGCAGGGCGTCACTCATCGGCGGCGTCTCCCTTGCGGGACTTGCGCGGCTTCGCGGCCCGCTGCTCGTGGTCGTCGATCAGCTGCTTGAGCGCCTTGACGTCGCTGGCCTTGAGCTGGCGGCGGGTGGAGAAATGCGACACCAGCGGCGCGAGGCTGCCGCCGAAGAGGCGGTCGAGCAGCGAGAGGCTCTCGCTGTGCGCCCAGTCGGTGCGCGGGAAACGCGGCGCGTAGAGGAAGCGCCGGCCGTCGCGCTCGGCGACGAGGGCCTCTTTCTTCAGCAGCCGGTTCAACAACGTCTTCACCGTGGCGAGCTGCCAGTCCTGCCGGTCGGCGAGCGCGGCGGCGATGTCCTCGGCCGACAGCGGCGAGGAGCGCCAGAGCACTTCCATGACCTCGGCTTCGGCGGCGGTGATGGCGGGGAGGTCGTCGGGCATGCGATGTCGTTTACGCGTGTAATCGGATGAATGATTACAGCTGTAAATGAAATCGTCAAGGGGTGGCAGGCGTGCATGGCCGAGCGCCCGGCGTCATCCGAACGGATGATGCGCAGGCCCGTCGCGCGCGATATACGGGCGACGTCGCCCACTCGCTCCCCACCATGCAAGCTCCTCCCGCCGGCTCGACCGACACGGATCGCCACGGCGAGCGCGTCCGGCCGTGGGGATGGCTATGGAGCGGACTGGCCTGGTGTGCGCTCAGTTCCGCCGCGGCGCTGTGGCAGCCGCCGGGGCCAGTCGATTCGCCGCTGGCGGTCACCCGGGCCGATCGAGGTCTCTGGGACTGGTGGCGTTTCCCTGTAGAGCGCCACGCGTTCCTTCGTCTGCCCGATGTCACCGACGATCCGATCTCCGCAGCGGAGGGAGCATCGCAGCAGCAGCAGCAGCAGCAGCAGCAGCTGCAGCAGCAGCAGCAGCGGCAGCGGCAGCAACCGGAACCGCAACCGCAACCTCAGCCGATCGAGACGAGGGGCGCGCTGGAGGCGCTGACGAGCATCGATTTCTCGGACGATGGCCGACGCGGCTGGATCGTCGGCGCGAGCGGTGCGGTGCTGAGGAGCGAAGACCGCGGCCGTACCTGGACGCAGCAGTCGACGGGCTACGCCGTGCCTCTGGCGCTGCTGCACGCCAGCGCCGACGGCATGAAGGCCTGGGCGGAGGAACGTGATGGCGGGCGTGTGATCCAGACCGCCGATGGCGGCGTGACATGGGGACCCGGAACGATCACCTCGCCAGATGCGCAAACGGCGATGGCGCGTGCGCGCCAATCGCTGCAGCCGCCGATGCCGCTGCCCTGGGGCCTGCGTGCGGGTTACATCGGCGCCGACGGCCGACGCGGCTGGGCCGTCGGCGACGCCGCGCTCTTGCTGACCACGACCGACGGCGGCAAGACCTGGAACGATCCACGCGTCTACGCCCGCTATCCGGCGCCCTGGTACTGGCTCGCCCTGATGCTGTCGGTGCCGATGTTCCTGCGGGCGTGGCGGCTCTTCACCCGGGCGCGGCGGGTGGTGGCCGGCATGGCCGACACGCCCGCCACCGATGCGGCCTTGACCGATCCGAAGCAGGACCGACTCAACTTCGGGCCACTTGCCGCGGGCATCTCCCGTTTCCTGCGCAACCCCGCGACCGAGCCACCGTTGACGCTCGCCATCACTGGCGACTGGGGCTCGGGCAAGAGCTCGCTGATGGGCCTCGTCTGCGCGGACCTGCGCAAGCATGGCTCGCGGCCGATCTGGTTCAACGCCTGGCACCACCAGAAGGAGGATCACCTCTTCGCCGCGCTGCTGGGCGCGCTCAGCAAGCAGGCATTGCCGCCGTGGCTAAGCCTCGACGGCATCGGCTTCCGACTGCGCCTCTTGTGGATGCGCTCGCGCAAGCATTGGGTGTTCACGGTGTTGCTGTCCGCGGCGGTCGCGCTGCTTGCGACCCTGCATGCGGGGATCAACGATCCCGCGGCGGAGGCGCAGATGCTGCGGCGGGTCGGTCAGACCTTGGCCTCGCTCGCGGGACAGGAACCGGCGAAGAGCGCTGCGTCGGGTGCCACCTCGAGTGCCGTGTCGCTCACCGCGCAGGACGCTGCGCCATGGCCCTGGGCGGAATGGCTGGCGCTGCTGACGGTCGCGGGCACCACGCTGGCCGCCTTGCGCAAGGCGCTGACGGCCTTCGGCGCGGACCCCGCGGCGCTGCTGGCGGGCGGGATCCAGGGCATGAAGCCCAGGCTCGCCGCCGAGCAGAACAGCTTCCGCACGCGCTTCGCCGAGCAGTTCGGCGAGGTCTCGCGCGCCCTGCCCGAGCGCGTGGTCGTCGTGATCGACGATCTCGACCGCTGCCGGCCCGAGGCCGTGCTGGAGATCATGGAGGCGGTGAACTTCCTGACCTCGTCGGGGCAGTGCTTCGTGCTCTTCGGCATGGCGACCGACAAGGTGCAGGCGGCGCTGGCGATCGCGTTCGAGCGCATCGCCAAGGAGCTGGCGAGCGCCTCGGCCCCGGACGCCAATCCCGAGCAGGCCGCGCGTGAGCAGCGTCGCGCCTACGCGGCCAACTACCTGCAGAAGCTGATCAACCTGGAGATCAAGGTGCCTACCGCGCAGTCGTACGAAGCGTGGCGGCTGCTGGCCGACGATCCGGCGACAACGGCTCCGCCGTCGTGGTCACGCGAGGCGATGCAGGGGCTTCGTCGCCATGCGATGTGGCTGGCGCTCGCCGGTGCGATCGCGGGCGGCGCGAGCCTGGGGGTGCTGCTGCGACCGGCCGCGCCGTCGATAGCCGGGGCGCAAGACCTGGCACGCGCGTCTGCGGGTCCGGATTCGGCGCCCATCGCCGACGCTGCGGCGACGAGCGCCGCGAGCGCGGTTTGGGTGCCGACTCCGGGCCTCACGGCATCCGATCCCACGCGCGCGTGGGGGCGATCGCCCGCGCAGTCGGAGGCGAGGGTCCTCGTGCAGCCCGGCGCGAGCAGCCACGCCGACGCCTGGATCGTGGCCGGTGTGCTGGTCGTCGGCGCCGCGACGGCAGGGCTGCTGCTCCTGCGCGCGGCGAGCCGGCGGCACCGTGAAGCCACGGACTCGAAGGACTTCCGCGATGCGCTCAAGGTCTGGACCGAGCTGGTGCGCGAGTCCGCCCACACGCCGCGCGCCGTCAAGCGCTTCGGCAACAAGCTGCGCTATTTCGAGATGCTGCAGCAGGGGGAGGAACGCGATCGCTCGCTGCTCGACGACCTCAAGGCGCGGCTGCGTCGTTTCGCGACAAGGGGCGACGACGCTGCGTCGCGCGGGTCCATACGGCGCGCGGAGCCGAATCGACGCATCGCGGCGCCGCAGCTCGTTGCGCTGGGCGCGTTGCACGAGGCCTTCGGATCGGAGTGGTTGGTCCATCAGCTCGCCTCATCCAAGTCCGACAGGGGGCGCTATCTGCCTCCGGCGAACGGTCAGGTCTTCGCCAACCAGCTGATCGACGAGCACATGGCCTTGTTCTCCACGGACTGGCCTCCCAGTTTCGAGGAGATGGAAACCTTCGCCCGCCTGCTCGACGGCATCCGCATGCCCGGGGAGTCCGAAGAACTCCGCATGAGCGTCGTCGCCGGGGTGCGGGGCAGCGAGACGTCGGAGGTGCGGGCGATGTCTTCGGGGTCAGGCGCGCCCGCGTAGTCAGTGTCGTCAACGTCGTCAACGTCGTCAGCGGCCACCGTCGCCTTGAACCGCGGCGGCCAGGTCCTCGGGATGGACCATCAGCTCCCGCACGGCGCGCAGCGTCACGTACTGGCGCAGCACCGAGGTAAAAGCCGGTGCTTCCAGCAGCAGCCGCCAGACCGGGAGCAGCAGCGAAGGATCGACCGGCGCGCCGTCTTCCAGCAGCGCGGCGACATCGAGGCTGGCCTCGGCGGACAACAGCTGCATGCGGCTCGCGGCGTTCAGCAGACGCGGCGCGCGATCGTCGGCACCGTCGCAGCAATAGAGCACGGCGCGCGCGAGATCACCTTCCTCGGTGGGCAACGCGTTCAGCGACATGCCGCGCAGGCGGACCTCGCCGTCGGCCGAGGTGAAGACATAAGTCGTGTCGACATCGGCCTGCGACAGCAGGCGCAGCCCGCGCAGCAGACGCGGAAGGTCGGTCGTCGCGGCGTCGGGCGAGGCCTTGGCCTCCACGAGCAGGCAGAGATCCCAGTCCTCGCCGACGCTGTGGCGGCGCAGCAGCGCCACGTCCCATTCGCTCTTCGCGCGCGCCGCATCGCCCGGGAAGGACGGCGGTACGCGCAGCGATGCCGCGAGCCGATAGCGCGCCTCGCCGGCTTGCGCGTTCATGCGCTCGACCAGCGCGTCCAGCGCTTCGACGGCCAAGGCCTCCACGGCATCGCCGCGCTGCTGCGCGCCGGCTCCTCGCGCGGCGGCCTGCTCGCTGCCCGCTGGCGGACCTCGCCGCTCCGACAGCTCGCGATATTGCGCCACCAGCGCGTCCGAGGCCAGGTCGTCGAGGCGACGCAGGCGCGTCAGCGCGGGCTCATCGATCAGGCGCTCGATGCCGCGATGGAACGCCGGATCTTCGCGCCCGTCGACGCCATCACGCCCGTCGACGCCATCACGCACGTCGATGCCATCACGCACGCCGACGCCATCACGCACGCCGACGCCATCACGCACGCCGACGCTCTCACGCACGTCGACGCCATTACGCCCGTCGGCATCATCGTGCAATGGACCGAGGAGCCCGGACGCGCGCGCCCAGTCGCCGGCCTCCGCGGCGGCGTGGAGCGCCAGAAGCGCATCGCGCATCGGCCCCGGCGGGCGTCGCCGCGTCTTCGCGGGATGGGCGAGTGCGTTGACGGCGGCGCGGACCGCGCGTCGGTCGCGCTCGGCATGCGCGCTCAGCGAAGCGTACTCGCGCACGACGGCGGAGCGATGGCGCAGCACCATCGCCTGGAAGGCGAGATCGCCGCGCATCGCCTCGCGCATGAGCTGGGCGAGGGCGGACAGGAAGACCGACTGGACGTCCTCCTGCGGCGTATCGCCCGCAGCGAGCGCTTCCCGCGCACGTTCGATGGCCACGGCGATCGCGGTCGCCGCGCCGGTTGCGCGGGCCTCCTCGAATGTCGCCGGCATCGCGGGCGCCCGGAACCGGCGGATCGTCCGCCCAAGCACGTCGTCGAGCATCGGCGGCAGTGCCGGCAACGAGCCGTGGGGCGAGGACCTGGACGAGGCTGGCATGCGACGCGGCAGGGCGCCGCCCGGAAGCAAAGCCGGCATTGTCGCGTCCTGCGGCGCGCGCCACCCCATGGCAACATGGCGGATCCCGCATCGACTTCCTGACAGCCCCTGCTCATGCGCCCATCACTGTCCCCGATCTTCCTCGCCGTCGCTTTCTCCGCGAGCCTGGCCGTGCCGATGAGCGCCTGGGCCGATCCGCTGCCTCCCGGCGCGAAGGCCGAGGTCACGGCGCTGCTTGGCAAGCTGACGGCCTCGTCGTGCGAGTTCAACCGCAACGGCGACTGGCATTCCGCCGCCGAGGCGAAGTCCCACCTCGAACGCAAGCTGAGCTATCTCGAGGACAAGAACCTGGTGAAGACCGCCGAGCAGTTCATCGAACGCGGCGCCTCCAAGAGCAGCATGAGCGGCAAGCCCTATCTGGTCCGCTGCGGCGGCGCGGCGCCGGTGGAGAGCAAGACCTGGCTCACCCGCGAGCTCGCGGCCGTGCGCGCGGCGGGGAAGGGCGCTTCGGCGCCTTCGCCGTCGCGATGAGTCCAGGCTCACTCGACGTCCTCGTCAGGTCCACTCGGCGCCGGGCTCAGCGGGCTTTGCCCGCTTGCAGCTGACCGAGGATCGCGTAGGCCGCATTCACGCGCTCCGTGATCGGCCAGCTCCGGTTGCCCAGCAGCACGACGCCGATGCGCTGAGTCGGCACGAAGACGACGTAGGCGCCGAAGCCGCGCGTCGAGCCGGTCTTGTTGAACAGCCGCGGTCCGGCCGGGGTGTGCGCCAGCGGCTGGACCGCCGTCGTCACGCGCCCGAGCGCGTTGCCCGCCTGCAGCTCGGCCAGCGACACCGGCCACGGGTACTGCTCCCAGCCCAGTCCCTGCGTCATGCCGTCGGCCTGGAAGTGACCGACGTGCGTGGCTTCGACGGCCTGGCGGGTCGTCGCGTCCAGGCCGGCCGGATCGATGTTCACCTGCATGAAGCGCACCAGGTCCGCCGCCGTCGTCTTGATGCCGTAGGACTCGGCGTCGAACGCGCCCGGCGAGACACGCACTGCCCGGTCCGGGGCGCCGGCCTGTCGATCGTCCTTGTCGTAGCCCGTGGCGTAGTCGGCCATGGCCGACGCCGGCACGCGCAGGTAGGTCTCGCGCAGGCCGAGCTTGGGCAGCAGGTCCGATTCGACCGCGTCCGCGTAATCACGCCCCATCGCCGCGGCGGCGGCGCGGCCGAAGAGGCCGATGCTCGGATTCGAATACCGACGCTTCTCACCCGGCGCGAAATCGGGCTTCCACTGCTGGAGGTAGCGCATCAGCGAGGCCTCGTCCGTGACCGCCTCCGGCACCTGCAGCGTCAGGCCGCCCGCTGTGTAGGTGGCGAGGTTCAGCAGCGTCGCGCGATCGATCGGATGGCCCTTCAGCGCGGGGAGGTGGCGGCCGGGATGGTCGGACAGCTTCAGCTTGCCTTCCACCAGCGCCTTCGCGCCCAAGGTCGCGTTGAAAGTCTTGCTGACGGAGCCGACCTCGAACAGCGTCCTGTCGTCGACCGGCTTGCCGGACTGCTTCGAGGACACGCCGTAGTTGAAGACGAAGGACTTCCCGCCGACTGTCACGCCGACGGCCATGCCGGGGATGTCGTTCTTCGCCATCATCGGTCGGACCGCCGCGTCGACCGCCGCGCGGAGGGCGGCGGCGTCGGGCGCTGTGTCGGGAGCTGTGCCGGACGCGGCCTGCGCCGCGAACAGCGTGAGTGCGGCGGTGGCGAGCGCCGTCAAACGGATCGCCGTCCGCGTGGCCGGTGGGATCGCGGCGTGTGGGGTGTCTGGCATCGAAGGAGCCTCTCTGGAGTCTTTGGAATCGGTCCGCGCGGGCTGCACGGCGTTCATCCCGGACCTTAGGGGCGGATGCCTGACCACGACGGCGAAAGGCGCGTTACGGGCGTCCGCCGTAACGCGCAGTCCGTCTCAAGGCTGGATCTCGAACACCAGCACCTGATTCCGATCCGTCGCCGAGTCGGCGGCCGGGAAATTGTCGTCCGCGACGACGACCAGGCTGCGCTTGCCGTTGGCCAGCTTCGGCCCGAAGGTCATGCCTTCGAGGTTGGCGATGCCCCCGAGCGGCGTCTTCAGCGTCTCGAAGTCCAGCACCAGCTTCTTCGTCACGGGCGTCGCGCCGGTCAGCGAGGAGGCCGTCAGCACGTTGGTCGCGGCGGCGGTGTCGATCTCGTAGAGCCGGACCTGATTGCCCACCACGCCGACCGAGAAGCTGCGCTCCAGCACCAGGAAACGCGTCGCGGACAGCGCCAGGATCTCGGTGGGGCCGTTGACGGTGAACTGGTCCACCGGCTGCGGCGTCGCCTGCACCCTCTCGATCGGATAGACGTACTGCGCGTTGGCCACGCCGCTGACCCGGTCGAAGCGCGTCAGTCGCGAGGCGCTGCCCGTCGTCGGCGTCGGCGCGGCGCCGTCCTGGATCAGCGCGCCTTCCATCAGCACCCACGCCGACTCGCCGCTCGGCGAGAAGGTCAGGCCTTCGAAGACCAGGTTGCCGCGCGGGCCGGTCTCCTGCGCGCTCATCTGGAACATCGCGGGCAGGGTGTACTCGCGCACGTGGTTGCCCTGCGGCGTGATCTCGCGGAGGAAGGGATTGATCACGCGCGGCGGGGCGCTGGTCAGCGTGCGGTCGCCCTCGCTGAGCCAGACCCAGTGGCCGGTCACCGGATCGATGCGGACCGACTCCGGGTCCGCGACCTTCGCGTCCGGCACCTTCGGATAGACGCTGCCGTCGGGCTGCTTCATCGTCACCGTGCCGGTGAAGGTCACGGCGCTGAACGCGGCGGCGTCGAAGCTCAGCCTGGCCGTGTAGAGGCGCGGCGCGCCGGCGGAGTCGGTCGTCGTGCGGTCGTCGCTGATGAACACGTAGGTGTCGGTCTTGGGGTCGTAGTCGACGCCCGACAGTCCGCCGACGACGGTGCCCGCGTAGTCCATCCGGCGCGGCAGCACCTGCTGCCCGATCAGGCGCAGGCTGGAGACGGTGACGTTGCCGTTGAGCGGATCGCCGGCGTCGTCGTCGCTGCCGCCGCCGCAGGCGGTCAGGGCAACGGTCGCGAGCAGCACGGGCGTCAGGCGGAAGAAGGCCGTGAAATAACGGAAGCAGGGCGTGGAAAGAAGGGACATGACAGCGATCGAGGTCGTGATGCGTGTCATGTTCGTTGCGCAAGGTTGCGCCGAGGTGACAGGTCGTCGCTATCATGCCCACCCGCCGCGCCGCATCATTTCGAAACACATCGGGCCGGCGGATCAGGGAGAAGAAGTCATGCGAGTTGTATTGCTGCTCATCGTCATCGCCGTCCTGGGCGTCGTCGGCTGGAAGAAGCGCGACGAGATCCCGTTCCTGCGCGATGCCGCCCGCGAGGTGCAGCGCCAGGCCGACAAGGTCGAGGTGCCGAAGAACCCGTTCGACACGGAGCCGCCGCCCGTGACCTCGGGCGGTCCGAAATCCAAGGTGCCGACGGGCGCGCCGCGCCGCTGCGTGGTCAACGGCAGCGTGCTCTACACCAACGAGGCCTGCCCGGAAGGCAGCACCGAGCACCAGGTCAAGGGCGGCACGATCACCGTCTACAAGGCGCCGGCGGCCCCCGCGGCGGCGGCCAGCTCCGGCATTCCCAATGCGCGCGAGCTGCTCGGGCCCAAGGGACCCTCGCTGCAGCAGCAGGCCCAGGACAAGATCATCGACGGGCTCTGAGGGTCCCTGAGGGTCAGGCCTGGCGCCCGACCTTGCCGACCGTCCTGATCGGCAGCACCGCGAGCAGCAGGCGTCCGCCGCCGAAGAGGACGATGGCCAGCGGCCAGGCGATCACCTTCACGAGCGAGAACAGGCTCATCAGGTAGAGCGTGAGCCCGGCGACGCTCGGCATACCGATCAGCTGGATCGCGATGGCGGCGAGCGTCGCGAGGTTCTCGAGCGCGTCAGCGCCGACGGCGACCGCCGGCAGCCAGCCGACGGCCAGCAGCCACCGCGAGCGGGACTCGCCCGGCTTGCGCCAGCCCGCCATCCACGTGAACACCCGCGAGGCCAGGCGCGACAGCAGATAGGCCGCCGCGAGCAGGAACACGAAGTCGAAGGCCATGCCCACGATGACTGCGGCACGGTCATGGCGGAGCCAGTCCGGCGCGGGCCAGCCGCCGCAGCAGGTCAACAGCTGCAGCTGCTGGCGCGCGAACTCCACCGCCGGCTGGAGGGCGGTCGGCATCCGGGCCAGCCAGCCCTCGAGCGGCAGCGCGAACGCGACGGCGGGCACGCGCGCCAGGTTCCACGCGGACAGCCACAGCGCCACGACCGCGACGGCGGCCGCGATGAACAGCCATCCCAGCGAGCGGCGTTCATCCCAGACGCTGGGGCCCTGGAACGGCGCGGGCGGCGAGTGGGCCACCACGTCGACCTCGATCTCTTCGCCGAGGCTGGGGATGTGCACCGCCTCGGTCGTCATGCGCCGCACCGTCATGCCGGCGAGCGCCCAGAACGGCGTGTCGTGCAGCGCGTCGTGGCGCAGCGGCAGCTTGCCGACGAAGGGCCCGCGCAGGGG
>SEFA01000177.1 GCA_004210455.1 Rubrivivax sp.
TGAACTGCACCCCAAAGGTTGGACATCAATCCAACCGATGGGGTGTTTTTCATGGCGAAGTACAGCGAGAGCTTGAAGCTCGAAGTGGTTCAGAAGTACCAAGCCGCAGGGCTGGGCTACGCGGCGTTGGCCAAGCTGTTTGGAATCAATGCGACGGTTGTTCGTCGCTGGGTAGAGCACTTCCGCGAGCATGGCCTGGATGGTGTGCGCAAGAAGCACAGCGACTACTTCAGCGCGGAGTTCAAGCTCAAGGTGCTTCGCCAAGCTGAGCGCCGGGAATTGTCGAATCGACAAGCCGCCGCGCTCTTTGATTTGCGGGGCGGGGGGGCGGTCGTGGCCAAGTGGCGACGCCAGTACGATGAGGGCGGCGCGCAAGCGCTTCACCCCAAACCTCGAGGTCGCCCTCCCATGAAGCCCCCCAAGCCAAAGGCTGCACCGGCAGCACCCGCGAAGGCGGATGACCAGCGCACGCTGGAAGAGTTGCGCGAGGAGAACGAGCTCCTGCGCACGGAGGTGGCCTACCTAAAAAAACTCGATGCCTTGGTTCGAGCCAGACCGCCGGCAGCGCCCAAAGGGCGCAAGCCGTCCTCGAGCTGAGGCAGCACCATCCTTTGCGCATGCTGCTGCAGGTGGCGGACCTGTCGCGCAGCACGTTCTACTACCAGGCCAAGGCGCTTGCGACTGGCGACAAACATGCCGGCCTGAAGGCCAGCATCCACGCGGTGTACGCGCGTCACAAGGGCCGCTACGGCTATCGGCGCATCACGACCGAGTTGGGTCTACGCGGACAGGCGGTCAATCACAAGACGGTGCAGCGCCTGATGCGAAGTCTGGGTTTGAAGTCGCTGGTGCGGCCCAAGAGGTATCGCTCCTACCGCGGTGAAATGGCCTCGACGCCCAACCTGCTCAACCGCGAATTTCACGCGGCACGACCCAACGAAAAATGGGTGACCGATGTGACCGAGTTCAATGTCCGTGGCAAAAAGCTGTACCTGTCGCCAGTGATGGACCTGTTCAACGGAGAGATCGTGGCCTATGAGATGAACGAACGACCGCTCTTCCCGCTGGTGGGGAACATGCTCAAGAACGCGCTGTCACGGCTCACAGGCCAGCAAGCTCCACTGCTTCACTCGGATCAGGGTTGGCAGTACCAGATGGCAGCGTATCGACAGCGGCTGGCCGACCGGGGTCTGAAGCAAAGCATGTCCCGCAAGGGCAACTGTCTGGACAACGCAGCCATGGAGAGCTTCTTCGGGACCTTGAAATCGGAGTTCTTCCATCTCAACGAGTTCGACAATGTCCAGCAGCTACGACAAGGGCTGCGTCGCTACATCCACTACTACAACCACCACCGTATCAAGCTCAAGCTGAAAGGCCTGAGCCCGGTGGCATACCGAGCTCAGGCCTTGGGCGCCTAGCTTCTTAACTGTCCAACTTCTTGGGGTCAGTTCAA